>CALLKX010000076.1 GCA_938083085.1 uncultured bacterium | reverse complement strand
ACACGGTCGAGCATCTGCTCTAGCTCGCCAGACTGCTCGCCTACGACCACCATGTACCCGACGGTCGAGGGGAAGGCTCCGCTCTGTCGCAGTGGGGTCGCGATGTCGGTTCCCTCGACCACGCGTTCGCGGATGTGCCCGGTGGCGTCTGCGACGACCCGGTTGCCCACGACGCTCTGGGTGATCTCGAGGGACTGGATGACCGGGACCCCGCTCTGCAGCAGGGTCGAGAGCGTCCGGGTGAAGCGTGAGACGGCGGCGCGCTGCATGAGGTCCCCGACGACAGGAATGCGCAGCAGCGTGCGGTCGATCACCAGGCGTCCGTTCTCTCCCTTCGAGTAGGTGCGCTCGAACATGAACGAGATGAGGCCGATGACGAGGAAGACAGCCCACCACCAGCTCTTCAGGAACTCACTCGCGCCGACCAGGATCCTGGTCGAGGGGGGGAGCTCCTTGTTCTGCTCGATGAGCATGCGCGTGATCTCCGGCACGACCTTGGCCATGAGGATCGTGACCACGATCATGCCGATGCCGATCATCATCAGCGGATAGGTCAGCGCCCCCACAATCTTGCGGCGCAGCGCGCGCTGGCTCTGCATGTAGTCCGCCAGCCGGGTCAGCACCGTGTCGAGGTTGCCCGCCGCCTGGCCGGCGCGGACCATGTTCACGTAGAGCGGGGTGAACCAGCCCGGGTGCTTCGCGAGTGCATCCGCGAGGTTGGCGCCCTGCTGGATGTCCTCGCGCAGCTCGCGGCAGAGCGTCTCGACCTTCTTCTGCTCCGCCTGCTCAACGAGCGCTGACAGCGACTCGTTGAGGGCGATGCCCGAGCCCAGGAGCGTCGCGAGCTGCCGGGTCATTCCGGCCACGATGTCGATCTCGCGTGAGCCGGGGCCCTGGGAGGATGAGCGCGAATCGAGGAACTTGGAGAGCCGGCTCGGCTTGCTGTCATCCTTTGACTTGGCGCGGACCTTCTTGCCGCCTCGGGTGGCAGCGATGGACGAGACGATGAGGCTGTCCTTGCGCAGCTTGGTCCGGGCGTCCCGCTCCGTGTCGGCGTCGATGACGCCCGACTTGGTCGCACCGCCGGTGGTGAAGGCCTTGTACTCGTAGATCGGCATGGCTGGTGGTTCGCGCGCTCGGCTCAGACGTCGAGTTGGGTGACGCGCAGGACCTCGTCGGGCGTCGTGGCGCCCTGGATGATCTTCTTGCGGCCGTCGGCCCGGAGGGTCTGGAACCCCTCAGCGATCTGCTCTTTCTTGATCTCGGAGGCCCCGGCCCCTTCCATGACCATCGTCCGAATCCGCTCGGTGACCGGCAGGAATTCGTAGATGGCGGTCCGACCGGCATACCCCGAGTGGAAGCACTCGTCGCAGCCTGAGCCGTACGCGATCTGGCCCCCGAGCTGCTCGCGGGTCATGTCCACCTTCCGGAGCTTGGCCGCCCACTCATCGTCGATGGGCTCCACCACCTTGCAGTGGGGGCAGATGGTCCGGACCAGTCGTTGGGCGATGATGAGGACGATTGAGGAGGCGACCAGATACGACTCGACGCCCTGGTCCACCATCCGAGTGATGGTGCTCGCGGAGTCGTTGGTGTGGACGGTGGAGAAGACGAGGTGCCCGGTGAGCGCCGCGCGGATGGCGACCTCCGCCGTCTCGAGGTCCCGGATCTCACCGACCATCATGACGTCGGGGTCCTGACGCAGGAATGAGCGCAGGCCGGAGGCGAACGTCAGCCCCTTCTTCTGGTTGACCTGAACCTGGCTGATGCCGCCAATGGCGTACTCGACCGGATCCTCGATCGTCAGGATGTTCTTCTTGGTCGTGTCGATCTCCGCCATCGCGGCGTAGAGCGTGGTCGTCTTTCCCGAGCCCGTCGGCCCCGTCACGAGCACGATGCCGTGGTTGTAGTCCAGGTAGTCCCGGATCATCTCGAGGTTCTGATCCTCGAGCCCGATCTCGTTGAGTCGGTACAGCTTGGCGGTCTTGTCGAGCAGTCGCATGACGATCCGCTCGCCGGTGCTGGTCGGCACCGAGCTGATACGGACGTCGACCTCGCCATCTCCAATGCGGAGTGAGGCGCGGCCGTCTTGGGGCAGGCGGCGCTCGGCGATGTCCATCTTGCCCATGACCTTGACGCGACTGATGATCGCGTCCTGCACGCGCTTGGGGATCGCGTCCATGTCATAGAGGATGCCGTCGATCCGGAAGCGAACCTGCATGCGGTCCGGGTACGGCTGGAAGTGCACGTCCGACGAGCGCAGCTTGAGGGCCTGAAACAAGATGGTGTTCACCAGCTTGATGATCGGCGCCTTGTTCGAGACGTCGAGCACGTCCTCGGAGTCGTCGATCTCGGCGGCGAGCGAGCCGATGTCACCGTCCTCCGAGACCGCGTCGAGGGCCTCGTCCACCCCGTCGGCCTTGTGCCGATACGCCCGGGCGATCAGCGTGGTGATCTCCTGGCGCGGGGCAAGCACCGCGTCGACCTCGGTGCCAATCATGGCCGCCAGGTCATCCATTGGATGCGGGTCCAGGGGCGAGCACGTCGCGACCTTGAGGACTCCGTCACCCGACTCCAAGGCGATCAGGTTGTAGTTCCGCGCGAAGTGCACGGGGACCCCGTCCACGAAGTCGCTGGGGACCTTGGTGCCGTCCAGGCTCTTGCGGTACTCGTAGCCGAGGTGCTTGGCGTAGATCTGGAGGAGGGTGCCCTCCTCCATGAAGTCCTTCGCGAGGATCACTCGATCGATGGAGTCGCCCGAGACCGCGGAGACTCCGCGGCATTCCTCGAGCTGGTCCCGGGTGAGTCCGGCGTCCAGGAGCAATTCTCCGATGCTGACCATGGGATGGTGGTGCGCGGGTGCGCTCAGTCCTCCGGGGTCTCGTCGTCGAGCATGCGTGCGGCGTCGAGGGGGGACAGTCCCACCTGATCGCCGGCGGTCTCGCCGCGCTGGGGCGGCGTGTACAGCGGGAGGTCGAAGCCCTCCAGGCCGACGGACGAGCCAGCGGCCTCGCTGGACATGCCGAAGGTGGGGTCGATCTTGCGCAGGCGGTCGATGCCGATCTCCCTGGCGGCCTCCAGCTTCTTCTCGTAGGAGAGCTCCGCCAGGTCGGCGAACTCGGTGTCCTTCAAGATATGTGGCGTCACGAAGAAGTAGAGGACCGTGCGATCGCGAGTGCCGGTCTCTCGTGAAAAGAGGCGCCCAAGGATCGGGATGTCACCGATCCAGGGGACCTGCGTCCGGGTGGTACTCTCGTTATCCACGACGATGCCGCCGATGACCATGGTCGAGCCGTCAGGCACGTTGATCTGGGTCTCGATCGTTCGCGTGACCCGCGGGGGCGGGATGGCGCCCTGGACGGCGCCGATGAAGGTCGACACCTCGAGGTACACGTCGAGTCGCAGGTAGCGTGAGGCGCTGATCGAGGGGGAGATCTCCATGGTGATGCCCGCCTCCTCGTAGCCGTTGAAGTTCTCCTGAGTCTGTCCGCCGACGCCGCCGCCCGTGGCGGTGATGGTCGTCGTGGGCTGCTCGTCCAGGGTGGAGACCGTGGCAACCGAGTTGTTGTTTACCAGCACGCTTGGAACGTTGAGGACGTCCGAGTTGCGCTTCTCCTCGACCAGGGCGACGAGCATCGGGATGGAGAAATCATCTCCGTTGATGATGCCCGCGGTCACCCCTTGCCCGACGGTCGGGACGCGCAGGTCCGGGATACCATCGCCGTCGGAGTCCTGAATCGTCGAGAGCCCGAAGCCCGTGACGCCGAAGCCGCCGCTCTCGCCCACACCGGGGACGTCCGCGAAGCCGAGCTCGACACCGATGTCCAGGAAGTCCCGGCCGGTGAGTTCGATCAGCGCCGTCTCGATGAGGACCTGGTCCTGTCGGCGGTCGAGGCGCTCGATCAGTGACTGGAGCTCCTCGTAGCGCGTGCGGTTGGCCGCAATCAGCAGGGAGTTGGTCTCCGCGTCTGCGACGACGACGTACTCCCTTGCGTTGTTGCTTGCCCGCGGGGCTCCGCCTCGCTGGTTCCCCGCGGTGGCGCCCTGCTCGAGCTGGACGGCGTCCTGCAGGAACTCGTCGAGGGTCTCCGCGAGGTCTTCTGCGCTGACGTTCTCGAGCGCGTAGATGTGATAGTTCCGCTCGCGTTCCACCACGTCGACGTCTAGCCGCGCCACGAGCTCCTTGATCCGCGGCATCTCGTCGGGCATGGCCATGACGAGCAGGGAGTTGGTGCGGCTCTCGGTGAGGATCTTGGCCTCACCCTGGTTGCGGTTGAGGGCGCCCTGGGGGCCCTGTGCCTGCGGCCCGGACGACCGGTTTTGGTTCGCCGCCTCGAGCAGCTCCTCGACCGTCGCGGCGATGTCCTCAGCGGAGGCGTACTCGAGCTTGATGACGTCGAACTCCGGCGGGATGACGTCGGTCTGCGAGGCGTCGTCGATGATCTTGAGCATGTTCGCCAGCGCCACCACGTTGCTGCCGAACCCGACCAGGACCATGGACTGGGAGTTGCCAGCCGGCAGCATCTGCTGCGTGTTGGGGTCGGTGATCATCGACCGCATCGAGTTGGAGACCTGCCGCACGTCCGTGTTTGGCAGGCTCACCACGGTGGTGATCAGGGTCGCGGGTTGGTCCTTGTACTCCCCGAGGCGCTCCGGCTCCACGTAGAGGGCGCCAGCGCGCAGGTTGTTCCGCGCCGCCGTGGCCATCGAGTCGATCTTGATGACCGAGATGTCGTCCTCGCCGATCTCGGTGCAGACGAAGTCCGAGATGATCATCATCACCTGGAAGAAGGAGTAGAACCGCTCCTTCTTGATCGTCTTGGGGCCCAGCAGATTGACCTGCTGGTTCTTCAGCAGGGCCTCCGTCTCGGCGCCCCAGGTGAAGTTCAGCCCGGTGACCTGCTCGCAGGCCTGGACGAACTGGTAGAGCGTCATGCTCTCGTCTTCATCGCTCTGAGCGAAGTTCAGCACGTAGGTGCCGCCCTGCTCCTGGATGACGTAGACCTCCTCGTCCTCGCCCTGGGCCAAGGCGGCGCTGCTCGCGCCGAGGGTGAGAGCCAGAATGCCAGCAGCCCTGGGGATCCCCGCAAGGAACCGCCGGGCCGTGGTGGCTTCAGCGGCTCCCGTCGGCTCCTGCAGGGGGCCATCGAAATGGCGGCGGCTTCGGGCCGAATGTTCCGAAATCCGAGGATCCAGGGCGTTGGCGTCGCGTCGGGGAGCGTGGTTCATCTGGCAGAACTCGTCTCGGGAGTCGAGGTTCGGACGGTTAGGTGTGGAGCGCAGACCGTAGCCAGAGCGCACGGGTGTGGCGCGCAAGGTGCTGCGGTGTGGTGGCTTACGGCTGTATTCGGGCTCGAGTGAGTGCGCCCAGGAGGTGTCCCTCCGGCGCCTTCAGGGCCGAGGCCCACGCGCGTGTCAGAGGAGACGAGGCGCGCCCGCCTATCTTCCCGTCTACACCCCGCTGTTTCGACCCGCAGACGGGTTCGATTCACGATTCTTGCACGATGGATGCGTGGGTCGCGGCCCGGAGCGCGGGGCGTTACGGGCGTCGCCTTGATCCGGCAGGGTCATTGCCCGGCGGACTCTGCATTGTCAGGCTCTCCTTATGGTCGAGCCAGATCCCGCCCCGGTCGTCTCATCCCAGCTCCCGCTGGACGCCCCTGGCGCTCCAGCGGCCCCCTCGGCGGGGGACCCCATGGAGGGCTCGATGGAAGCCCATGTGGGGCCGCCGGGCCGGTCGGATCAGGCGCGATCTGGCGGCCTCTGGCTGATTGCCGTGGCCCTCGCGGCCGCCATTGCGGCGGACGCCGCAGGCGCGGGGGGCGATCCGGAGGCACGGGGCTGGGTCCAGCCGGGCGCCTTCGCCGCGCTGGGCGCCATCGCCGCTGCTGCGACTCTCCTGCTGGCGCTGCTCGTCGGCCGACTTGGGGGGAAGCGCCGTGGTTGACCTGCTGTCCTTCCTGCCCGCCTGGCCCCCCGGAGCGGCGCTCATCGGGCTGGGTCTGATCTGCGCTGTGGCGCGTGGTCGATGGGTCGGGGCGTTGGGCCTGGCTGGCGTGGCGCTCGAGTTCGCGCGGCTCGACCTGGACGGGCTGGCCCTCACGGGGGCGATCTCCGTCCTCGTGGTGGTCGGCCTCGCGGCGCTCGCCTCTTCTCGAGACTACGCGCTGTCAGAAAGCGCCGTGAGCCCGGGCCTCTCCCTGGTCCTCGGCGGGCTGCTCCTGATGGCGGTGCAGTTGGATGACCTCGGCTGGGTGGCGGTCCTCTTGTTCCTCGCCGGCCTGGTGGAGCGAGCGCTCGTCCCCGGGGGCGACGCGGCGGGCCGGGATCCGGCGACCGGCGTGCCCACGGCTCGGGCCCACGCTTGGCGGGGCGCGGTCTTGATCTCACTGGCGAGCGCCAGCCTGATCGGCCTCGGCGCGCAGGGGCGAATGCAGGAGGGTGGCGACCTGTTGGTCGAGTGGATCGGGACGCCGTTCGCGGGCGATGCTCCGAGCACCCTCATCTTCCTTGGGCTCGTGACGCCGCTGGCGCTGCCGCCGAACTGGGGAGGAGCGGGACAGGCCATCGCCGCCGGACCAGCGCGGCGCGACGCGGGGAGCTTCGTGAACGCGGGGCTGCTCCGCGGGCTGGTGCTCCTGGTCCTTCTGGGGCGGACGTTCTCGGGGTCGGACGCCCTGCTCGACGTGGGGCTGGCGGTGGTCCTCCTGGCCCCGGTCCTTGCGTTGACGGGCAGGCAGATCACGGCGCGCTTCCTGGCGCTGTCCATCTACGGGGTCCTGGGGCTCCTCATGGGCGTCGCCTCCATCGCCTCCGGCTCGGCGCAGGGAGCGCTTGGGCTATCGGTCTTCGGGCTGGCGCTCGCAGGGACCGGCGCGGCGCTTTCGCTGGTGTTGACCACCCACGCGAGGGGTCGCGAGCCGGGGCTCGGGGAGCGCGGTCTGGGCCACGTCTTTCCGAGCGCCTTCGGGTTCGCGCTGCTCTGCATGCTCGCCCTGATGGCGCTACCCGGCACGCTGCTCTTCGAGGGGCGCTCCAGTGGGCTGGAGGCGATGTCCTCGGATGGGGCGGCCTCGGAGGCTCTGCTGTTCACGGTGATGGCGGGGCCGCTGGCCATCTTCGCGGCCCTGCCCTTTCTACGACAGGCCTTCTTCAGCCCCGGCGAGGCGGGGGGGCATGTCGAGGGACGGCGTGCGACTGCACCGCTCGCTATGACCCTGGCCCTCGCGGTTGCAGCGGGGTCGCTGGTCGCCCTGGGCCTGGTCCCCTCGGCGCTCGCAGCGCTCCTGCCGTCCGGAGGCATCGCGCCAGCGGACCGGCTGCTCACCGGGCCCCAACAGCTCCAGGTTCTGCTCGGCGCGGCACTCCTCGCCAGGATCGTCCGGCGCGAAAGGTCCACCGGTCCGGCCTAGGGCCGTTATCCTCCGGCGCATGGGACCGAGCGAACTCTTCGAGCCAGACGATCTCGTCCTCGGCTTCGACCCCGCGGATAAGTGGGAGGCGATCCATTCGCTTGTGGATCACCTCGTGGACCGAGGGCGCCTGGCTCCCGATGCGGTGGACACGGTGCGTGAGGCGGTGCTCGCAAGGGAGCGCTCCATGTCCACGGGGATGGAGCTCGGGGTCGCGATCCCGCACGCTGCGGTCGACAATCTCCCGGAGATTGTCGGTGCCATGGGCGTGGTGCAGCGCGACGGGGGGCTCGACTTCGAGTCCATCGACGGGCAGCCCACGAGCGTGGTCGTGCTGCTCGTGATCCCCAAGGCTCAGAAGTTGCTCCACATTCGCACCCTGGCCGACATCGCCCGGGTGCTGGCGAAGGAGTCTGTGCGCGAGCGCCTCCTGGGTACCTCGGATGTCGAGGAAGCGCGGGCCGCGCTCATCGCGGGCAGGACCTGATCGTCTGGACGCGTCGCTCGTGCCGGCGGGTGGCCGGCAGCCCCGATGCGTCGAATAGAGCCCGTCGGAGCATGTTCGCCCAGCCCGCATGACTCGGCCCGCATGACTCGGCCCGCATGACCCGGCCCGCATGACCCGGCCCGGGAGACCATGTAGGGACGACCGGGCGGGGGCGCGCAACGTCGAAGGTTGGCCTGGTAGCGCCCGGTCGGCGCGACTTGAGCCGGATCACTCCGGCCGGACCTAGCTGCACATCGGGGGGGGCCGCCCGGGGAGCGGTGCTCCTTCGATCGTGTGCGGCCAGGCCGCGTCCAGGCCGCCTCCAGGCCGGGGTCAGGCCGGGGTCGGTCCGACCCAGTCCGCCAAGCGCGCGTCCACCATGGAGGAGATGGCGTCGGCGGTCTGGCGGTAGACCTCGAGGGAACCGCCGAAGGGGTCCGGGACGTCTCCGCCGCCGGGATCCAGGAGCTCGACGTTGCCGGCGGCGCCCTCGGGCAGCATCGAGAGGAGCGCGGCTCGGTGCGACGCGGTCATGCAGTAGACCCGGTCCTGATCCGCCACGAGGGCCTCCAGGGCCGGGGTCGACAGGTGGTCCCCGAGCGCGATATCGCGCTCGGCGAGGGTCTCGATCGCGTGGGGGGACGCGGGCGCGCCCGGGCCGGCGTAGACCCCGGCCGAGCCGATGCGGAAGCCGAATTCGTCCTCATTCTTCACCTGCAGAGCAGCCCGCAGCGCGGCGCGAGCCAGGGCCTCCGCCATGGGGCTTCGGCAGGTGTTGCCTGTGCAGACGAAGAGCAGCTTTTGGCCTGCGGTGCGTTTGATCTCATCCATGGTCACGATTCCCTCTCTCAGCAGTTCTATCCCACCCGGGCCGAGCCGCGCCACCGTGGAAGCCTCTCCAATCGCGCAGGGCCCCCCGTCGACGATGGCCGCCAGCTCCCCGCGCTGGAAGGTCGCCGCGACCTCCTCGGCCGTCGTCGCGGGGGTCTCGCCCGCCCGGTTGGCGCTCGTCATGACCACGGGGAAGGGGGCGGCGCTGAGGATCGCGCGGGTGGCCTCGTGGGCCGGCGCGCGGACGCCTGTCCACCCGTCGGCGGAGATCAGTTCGAGGCCTGGAGCCATGGCTCGCAGGACGAGAGTGAGGGGGCCCGGCCAATAACGGCGTGTCGTCCGCTCCACCAGGGCTTGGAGCGCGACGCCGTCCAGGAGGTCATCTGGCCCGCCGACGTGCCATGTATAGGGGCGAGCCTCGGTGGACCCCTTGACCGCCGCGAGGCGCTCCAGCGCACCCGGGCGGTCCGCGCGGGCGGCGAGCCCGTACACCGTCTCGGTCGGCATGGAGACCACCGAACCGGCCTCCAGGGCATGAACCACGCGCTGGATCATGCCTGCAGCCGGGCGCTGGCCCGCGGGGACGGAGAGGTTCTCTGACTCGCTCAAAGGTAGGGCACGGCGACGCCGTGAGCGGTTAGTCTGCCGCCGGGCCGCTGCGCATCGCGACGTTTTTGGACGATCCGCCGGTCCCAGCTATGGAAGAGGAGATCGATTGGGACAGCCGGCCTCCCGTGGGGCCCGGAGGAGAGGTCAGCGGGCGGCGGCGGATGCTCGCCCGCCTGGCGGGGGGGCTCGCCCATGAGATCAAGAACCCCCTCTCGACCATGGCGATCAACCTCACCCTCCTCGAGGAGGAGTTCCAGCCGGCGCCGGGTGGAGACGGCGGGCAGTCGCCCGCGGAGAAGCGGTCGTCCAAGAGGATCAAGACGCTCCAGCGCGAGGTGACTCGGCTCGAGGGCATCCTCGAAGACTTCCTCCGCTTTGTCCGTGGTGGCGATATCAATCGAGCCCCCGCGGACCTCGTGTCTCTGGTCCGGGAGGCGCTGGAGTTCGCCGAGCCCGAGCTCGAGGCCGAGGGGGTGCGGCTTCACGCGCTGCTGCCTGGCTCGCTCCCGCTGGTGATGCTCGATGGGGGCACCTTTCGCCAGGCCCTGCTGAATCTGATCGTCAACGCCCGCCAGGCCATGCCGGGCGGCGGGGAGCTGATCGTGGAGCTGCGCCGCGAGGGGCCGCGGGCGGAGCTCACGATCACGGACTCGGGAGTGGGCATGTCGCCTGATCAGCTCGAGCGGTGCTTCGACCTCTACTTCTCCACCAAGCGGAACGGCACCGGGCTCGGGCTCGCCACGGTCAAGCGCATCATCGAGATGCATGACGGTGAGATCGGCGTGATGAGCGAGGAGGGGCGCGGCACCCGCTTCGTGCTCTGGCTCCCGCTCTTACAAGAGATCCGGCCCACGCGGCCCGGACCGGAAGAATCACAACCCGCTGGCCAGGACACGGCCGGCTCAGGAGGCAGCGATGACTGACGAGAGCGCGGGCAAGATCCTCATCATCGACGACGACGAGGGGCACGGCGAGGCCTTGGGGGACGGGCTGGAGATCGACGGGTATGACTGCACCGTCGCCAGCTCTGGCGGGGCGGGCGTGAAGGCCCTCGAGGAGGCGGTCTATGACGCGGTCCTGACGGACCTCGTGATGCACGATCGCTCCGGGCTCGAGGTCCTCCAGGAGGCCAAGCGGCTGACTCCGGACACCCCGGTCCTGCTGATCACGGGCCACGCCACGGTGGAGACAGCCGTGGATGCCATGCGCGAGGGCGCCGAGGACTACCTCAGCAAGCCCGTCAAGCTGGCGGAGCTCCGGGCGAAGCTCTCAAGGGCGATTGAGAAGGGGAGGCTGCGCCGGGACAACGAGTCGCTCCGCTCTGAGAACGTCGAGCTCCGCCGCCAGTTCGACAAGAGCTTCGGCTTCGACGGGCTGCGCGGGCACTCGAAGGAGATGACCCGGGTCTTCGAGATCCTCGCCCGTGTGGCGCCCACCAACGCGACCGTCCTCGTTCTCGGGGAGAGCGGGACCGGCAAGGAGCTGATCGCCCGGGCCATCCACACCAACAGCGATCGGCGCGATCAGAACTTCGTCGCCGTCAACTGCGCGGCCTTGACCGATGGGCTCATCGAATCCGAGCTCTTCGGCCACGTGAAGGGCGCCTTCACCGGGGCGGTGAGTGACAAGGAGGGACGGGTCGCCTACGCCGACCGCGGCACCCTGTTCCTGGACGAGATCGGAGACATGCCCCTGGCGACCCAGGCGAAGCTGCTGCGAGTGCTCGAGGCGAGGGAGGTCGTGCAGGTGGGGGGCAACGACCCCCGCTCCGTGGACATCCGCCTGGTGGCGGCGACCAATCGAAACCTGCGGGAGATGGTCCAGGACGGGGACTTCCGTGAGGACCTTTTCCACCGACTGCAGGTGGTCGAACTCATGCTCCCGCCGCTGCGCGAGCGCTCGGGAGACGTGCCCCTCTTGATCGACCACTTCATCGAGGAGTTCCGGGATCTTCACGGTCGCCAGGTGGATGGGATCTCGCCCGAGGCGCGTGCGCTCTTGGCGCGCTACCGGTGGCCCGGGAACGTCCGGGAGCTCCGCAACGCGATGGAGAACATGGTGCTGCTCGCGGGCGGGGTGATGCTCTCCGTCGATGATGTCCCAGAGTCCATCCGCGCCGCCACCGGCGCCACGGGTGGAGAGAGCGGAGCGGTCTCGGTCGCCGGAGGCTACGACCTCGCCGGTCGCTCCCTCGATGAGGTGGAGCGCGCGCTCATCCGAGCGAACCTCGAGCTGATGGACGGCAACCGTAAGAAGGCGGCCGAGGTCATGGGGATCGGGGAGCGGACGCTCTACCGCAAGATCAAGGAGTACGGGCTCTCCTAGGCCCGTCCGCGCTCGTCGAGATTCACCTCGCGGGAGCGGTGGATCTTCCAGGAGCCTCGCTCAAGCCTGAGGTCCAGCTCCGCCTCAAAGTTCCAATAGGGCTCGGCCAGCTGTCCGGGCGCGGTCCTGTTCAGGAGGCAGCGCACGCGGATCGTGCGGGCCTCGTCATCGCCGTCAGCCTCCGCGCTGGGCAGGAATTCAATCCCCGTGGCCGGGTCGAAGTCGGGGACGAGGTCCGCCGCGCCCTCGCGCAGGGCCGACCAGAGCGGCCTCCGTTCCGTCCCGCTGTCCTCGTCGATGTAGTCCCGAGTGAAGAAGCGCTTGGGGCTCTGTGGGCCGTCGCTCTGAAGGGCCTCAACGAGTGCGCTCAGCTGCTGTCGAACCTGGGTTTCCCGGTCGCCGAGCCCGGCCAGGATTCTCGAGCCACCGACCGCAAGGAGGATCAGGCCAAGCAGGGACCATGCGATCGTCGACAGTTTCATGGGGGGCAAGGTGGGCCTTGGAGGCGAGCGAGGGAGGGAGGAGAGCAGGGGCGAATCGGGGTCCTGAGCAGGGTAGACTTCCGACGCGTCGAGTGAGCCCCGCGGGTGTCTCAAAACGGCGAGCGCGCCCATGGAGGGCGCCCACCACGGATGATGCGTACCCACCGACAACGAGGTCCCGTCGAGCCCGCCCCTGACGGGTCCGGGGGCTCGAGCGTCCTGGCCGCGGGCCCCAGCGGGCAGGCCGTCGGCTTGCCCGAGGGGCGCAGGCGGGCGGCGGTGGCGTGGCGAAGGCGCGGCCTGCGCCCGGAGGGGTGCTGATCCATGTACAAGAAGCTGCAATGGCTGGCCGGGAAGGTGCGGCGGCGCTTCGCGCCGGAGGTGCCGACGCGGTCGCTCAGCGAGTGGGAGGCGCGCCACGAGGAGACCGTCCGCGAGTCCGTGGAGGCGGTCCTCCCGCACCTCCCCGAGGGTGGGGTCTTCCTCGACATCGGGGCGAACATTGGGATCTTCACGCGCCTCTTGAGGGAGGCGCGTCCCTCGGCGACAGGCATCCTCTTCGAGCCGGTGGCCCGCTACGCGGACATGTGTCGCGAGCGGTTCTCCGGGGACGAGAGGGTCGAGGTCGTCCACGCTGCGGTGGGAGATGAGGACGCGGTGCGGACCATCTACAAGGCGGCGCACAACTACGGCGCCAACTCGCTGATGACGGAGATCATGTTTGACCGGCGCCCGAACTCGGCCGTGCGGCCCGACACGGTGATCGAGGAGGAGGAGATCCAGCTGGTACATGGGGCTCGCTGGCTCCTCGAGCGAGGGATCAAGCACGTGGACGTCATCAAGACGGACACCGAGGGCTACGACTACGCCGTCCTCGACGGGCTGCGCGAGTGGCTCGTGGAGACGGGCTGCAGGCCGGTGCTCCACGTGGAGCTCTTGGCCGAGGATTATCACCCGCTCGCGGGCCGGCAGCGCGAGGCTCTGGACGCCTACATCCCGCTCGGCTATCAGCCCGTGGATCTCGACCGCGATCTCTCTGGGACCGTCGGTGACGTGCTGCTCATCCCTCAAGGCCGGACGGCCTCGGGCGAGGCCAGCGAGGAAGGGCCCAGCGAGCATGGACCCAGCGAGGAAGGACCCGGCGGGAGCGCCTCCAAGGGGAGCCCGCCGAGGCCATGAGCGGCGGCGCCCCCTCCAAGGTGCGGCGGGCGCTGAGCAGTCGCTTCCTCCGCGAGTCCAGCACGCTGCAGGTCGGGGCGTTGCTGGTGGCGGTGAGCAACTTCATCGGGGCGGTGGTGATGACCCACGTCCTGGGTGCGTACGAGCTCTCGATCTTCTACCTCGGCGTGAGCTGCTATTCGCTGCTCTGGGCCCTGCTCAATCTCGGGCTCGCCAACGTCGTGACGAAGCGGATCGCGGCTGCGATCCAGAGCGGCTCGGAGGACATGATCCTGGGCTGGATGGGGGTCTTCCTCCGGCTCTCGCTGCTGCTGGCCGTGGCGGCAGTCGCTGCTGGCCTGCTGGTCTTCCCTCCCGGGGCTCGGCTGGCCTTCTCTGGCGACGGGGAGCGCATCGCGCGGCTCGCCAGCGCCCTCGTGCTGATCCCGCTCCTTGACGTGCCCCGCATCGTCTGCTGCGCCGCCCTGCAGGGGGAGCGGCGGATGGGCGCTCTGGCGCGCGTCGACATGGGGCATGAGCTCTGCCGGCTGGTGCTCGTGGTCTCCGGCGCCCTTGCGTTCGGGGATGCCTGGGGGGCGGTCTTGGGACTGCTCGCCTCATCGCTTTGCGGCAGCCTGCTGGCGCTGGACGCGTACGTCCGCGAGAGCCGGCGGGCGGGTTCTGTGCTGCCCTCGCTGTTCGGGGCCGCGCGCTCCAGGGTCGTGCCCGCCCGGGAGGCGCTCCGTGAGGGGGTCCAGGTCGGGTTGGTCCGAAACGTGGACTCGCTCGGAGTGCAGACCCTCCCGACCCTCATCCTCGGGAGCCTGGGTGACCCCAGCTGGGTGGCCTACCTGCGGATCGCGCAGCGCATGGTCTCGGTGGCCCGTGTGGTCATGCAGGGGATCAATCGAACCGCGCTACCCGCGCTCTCGCAGCTGGCCGGTGTGAAGGACGTCTCCGGGCTCCGGAGCACCTACTGGCGGGCGAGCCTCCTGTCCGGCGTGACGATCACCGCCGGGCTCCTCCTCACTCTGCCCGCCCTGCCGTTCCTGCTCCCCAGGCTCTTCCCGCCGGACTTCGTCGAGCCACTGTGGACCATGGTGCTGATCCTGACCCCCGGGCTCTGCATCGTCAGCTTCTCCGTGGCCAACGATGTCTTCTATCTGGTGACCGATCAGATGGGGGTCGCGATCAAGCTCTCGCTCCTCGGCCTCGTGGTGAACACGGCGCAGGTCGCCTTCTTCGCCTGGTGGCTGCCGACCATCGGGGTGGCCATCGGTCTGACCGTGACCTGCCTGTGGAGCCTGGTTCACCTCGCCTACGCCTGGGTCTGGTTCCGGCGTCATCCCGAGCTTCAATCCCCCGTCGCGCCATGACCGGCCCGTTCTCCGCCTCTGATGCGGTCCTCTTCGACCTCGATGGGACGCTCTACCGACTCGCGCCCATGCGCCGGCGCATGCTCTTCGAACTCATGCGCTGGGGAGCCGCCCACCCCCTGGCCTTCCCTCGGCTCATGGGCTGCCTGAGGGAGTTCCGGTCTGCTCGCGAGGAGCTGCGCGGCTTCGCAGACCCGGACAGGGCGCTGGCGGACGTCCAGTACGAGGTGCCCGCCGAGCGCCTCGGGGTTCCGCCCGAGGAGCTCCGCAGCATGGTCGAGGAGTGGATGTTCAAGCGCCCGTTGCCCTTCCTGGCGGGCGCCGCGTGGCCCGGTCTCAGGGAGGTTCTCCTGCAGTTGAAGGCGTCGGGGGTGCGACTTGGCGTCTTCTCCGACTACGCCCCGGAGTCGAAGCTGGAGGCCCTCGGGGTGAGGGATCTCTTCGACGTGGCCCTTGCCGCCACAGATCGCGAGGTCAACCGCTTCAAGCCCGACCCCCGGGGCTTCATCCTGGGGGCCGAGCGGCTCGGCGCTGCACCCGGAAGCACGGTCTACGTTGGGGACCGTGCCGATGTGGATGGCGTGGGCGCCGAGGCCGCTGGTATGCCCAGCGTGATCCTGGCCGGCGAGCATCGAGAGGGGCCACGGACGATCCGGATCAGCAGCCTGGGCGAGCTGGTGGGCCGGCTCGGGAGGGCCCCGGATCGGTCGATTTGAGCGCAGGGGCAAAGAGATCGGATCGGGATCCCCTTGGCCATGGACCCCCGACGGATGGTCCCTCGGCGTGCGGCGGATGATCCTGGGCTAAAGGGGGTGAACGGGTCGGCAGGACGATTCGGTAACGACCCTCCGTCCCTGAAATAGAAATGGCAGCGTGACGGCGGCGAGGCCTGAGCTTCGTGGGCGCCGTTCTGGTAGAAATGAAAGGACGTATGAGCGGCTTCAAGAAGCTGGGCGTGAAAGGCAACGTGGTGCACCGCGTGGTCTTTCCTGGCCCGACGAAACGAGCAGGTGCCCGGCGCGACGGAGTCGCCGGTCGCGGGCTGCGTCGCGTCAGCGGCGATCCTCTGAACGGGTTCGCTTCGGGCCCGCTTACCACGCCCTCGGGGGGCGCGAGCGCTCGTCGCGCCGCAACCCCTCGACCCGCTGCGGCTCCTGCGGCCCCGGCGTCCACGGGGCCCTCGCCGAGCGAGATCCGGCAGGGGCAGCGCGAAAGCGAGCTCCTACAGCGTCGGGTCGAGAAGCTCTCGCGGCTCCTCACCGAGCAGGAGGAGCAGCTGCGAGCCCTGGCGGGCGTTCGCGCTCTGGAACAGGAGTCCGAGCAGGCCGCAGGCCCCCACGGCCAGGCCGTCCAGCCGGCCCCGATGGAGGGTCGCTCCGGTGAGAAGCGGCGCGCGTTCATGTCGAAGTTGTTCCAGGCGAACCTGGATCTTCGAGAAAGCGTCAATCGTTCGCGGGCCTGAGCCGATCAGGGCTGGGCAGGCGGCCTCCGCCGGACGTTCTCGCCGCGGCTCTTTTCCGCGCGGCCTCCACACGCCATGCTACGGGCATCGCGCAGGCAGGCCGGTTCTTCGCGCGACGGTAGGGGGCACCACTCAATCATCATGACGAACATCCAGACGGACGCTGCCGACGGGCTCGGCCAGGACCAAGGGGTCCTCTACTTGGGCATCGACCTTGGCACATCCCGCACCTCGGTGACCGCCAGCAACGGGGTGCGTGAGACCATCGAATCCTTCGTGGGCTACCCCAAGGACCCGGTGGCGATGAAGCTCCTGAAGAAGGACGTCCTCTTCGGCTCCGAGGCCCGGGAGAAGCGGCTCTCGCTCAACCTCCACCGCCCGCTGGAGCACGGCGTCCTCAAGTTCAACGCCGACGGCAGCGAGAACCAGGAGTCACGGCGAGCGGCGATGGACCTCGTGAAGGAGATCGTGCGTCGCGCCAAGCCCCGCAAGGACGAGCTGGTCTACGCCGTGATCGGCGTTCCGGCTCAGGCGCAGATCAACAACAAGGACGCGATCCTGCAGGCGGCGCGTGAGTCGGTGGACTCCGTGATGCTCTGCTCGGAGCCGTTCTCCGTCGCGTACGGGCTCGACATGCTCGAAGACGTCCTCGTCATCGATATCGGCGCCGGCACCGTGGACCTCTGCCGGATGCACGGCACCATGCCGGAGGAGTCCGACCAGATCACCATGAACACCGCCGGTGACTTCGTGGACGAGGAGCTGGGCAAGGAGATCGAGGCAGCCTACCCCCAGGCTCAGTACACCAAGCAGATGGTCAAGGCCATCAAGGAACGCCACAGCACGGTCGACGCCAACACCGAGAAGATCACGGCCGAGCTCCCGGTGGAGGGCAAGCCCACGTCGTTCGACATCACGGAGCAGGTCCGCACCGCGTGCCAGCGAATCGTGCCGCCCATCGTTGAGGGCCTCGGCAAGCTGATCAGCACCTTCGACCCCGAGTTCCAGGAGAAGCTCAAGGGCCGCGTCCTGCTGGCCGGCGGCGGGAGCCAGATCCGTGGGCTGGACCGTGCCATCAGTGAGGAGATGCAGCGCACCCTCGGCGGCGGCAACGTGATCCGGATCGAGGAGCCCATGTACGGAGGCGCCAACGGCGCCCTCAAGATCGCGCACGACATGCCCGAGGAGTACTGGGAGCAGCTCAAGTGAGCGACCCCGGACCTCGGGAGCAGCAGGCGGCCGGCGATCCCTCCGAGGGGCGCCGGCCGCCGCTCTATCCACGGTCTACCGTCCGCTGGCTGGTGGCGCTTGCGCCCTGGTCTGCGGCGCTGCTGCTGGCCGCCGTCGCGCGCGCGACACCGGGGGCCGTGGAGGGGCTCTACTCGCGCGGGCTCTACCCGCTCGTCGCCTCGGGGGTGGGACAGCTCGGGCGTGGTTGGGCGGTGCTCACCGGGTCAACGCTCCGGAGTGGGCGCTTTCTCTCTCTGTCCGAGGCCGGGCTGATCGCGGTGGCGGTGGGTGGTGGCTTGGCCCTTCACCGCGCATGGATCCGTGGCGGGGCGGCCGCGGTGGCGCGGCTGTCGCTGGCGGTGAGCGGAAGCGGCGCCCTGGCGTTCTTGCTGCTGTGGGGGCTCAACTACTCGCGGTTGCCCCTCGCCGTGTCCCTCGACCTCGAGCCGACGGGGGCCTCGGTCGAAGAGTTGGACCAGGTTGCGGAGATCCTTGAGGCGCAGCTCCTTGTGGACCTCGTGGGCCTGGACTTCGCGGGGCTCTCGAAGGAGCCCGCGGAGGCGGTGCAGGTGGCTCAGGATGCGTGGCGCGAGGCCGGGGAGCGGACGCCCGCGCTCGGCCCGGACGCGGGCGTCGTGGTCCGCCCCGTGCTCTCCGGCGTGATCGTGAGCGCGGGGATCAGCGGCGTGTTCAGCCCGTTCACGCAGGAGGCGCACGTGGCCGGGCACCTGCCCCGGCCGGATCTGCTCTTCACGGCCTGCCACGAGCTCGCCCACGCTCGGGGGTGGGCGCGTGAGGACGAGGCGAACTACCTTGCCTGGCGGGTCGGGAGCCGGGCCTCGAACCACCAGCTACGGGCGGCGGCGCGGCTCCTCGCGCTGGGGCATGTGCTGGGCGCCCTGGGTCGAGCCGACCGGGCGGCGCTGGTCGCCCGGCTCGACGGCCTCGATCCACGCATCCAGGCCGCCCTTGAGGACCGTGCGCGATTCTGGGATCGGGAGCGGTCACCGACAGCGAGCCGGGCGGCCTCGGCGGTCAACGACGCCTACCTCCGCAGCCAGGGCCAGGACGGGGTCGCCTCCTACGGCCGAATGGTGGACCTGCTGGTGGCAGAATGGCGCGCCGCGGATGAGCGGCTTCCTGCTGGAGATCCGCGCTGAGGTCGGGGCGGGAGCGTATATCCTGGCTCCATGCCGAGCCCCTTCCTCGCCCTCCTCCTCGCCGCGTCCTCCACGGCCGCCCCTGCCCTCTCCTCCCCGGCTTCCTGCGCTCCGCGCCAGGAGGTCTCTGACGAGGCGCGCCAGGTGCTGGCTCGCATGCAGATCCCGGAGGGGTTCCGCGCGGAGATCTTTGCGTCCGAGCCCATGCTGGCGAACCCGGTGGCCTTCTGCTTCGACGTGTTCGGCCGCGTCTATGTGGCGGAGACCTTTCGGCACCACAAGGGTGTCACGGATATCCGCAGCCACATGGGCTGGCTCGAGGATGACCTCGCGATCAAGACGGTGGAGGACCGGGTCGCGATGTTCCGCAAGCACGAGGGGGAGGACGGGCTGCGCGACGGGTACTCCGTCGAGACGGAGCGCATCACGCGGCTGGTGGACACGGACGGAGACGGCGTGGCCGACGAGTCCACCGCCTTCGCGGACGACTTCGCGGATCCTGCCGCTGGGATCGGCGCGGGGCTTCTCGCGCGTCGTCGGACCGACGGAGCGACCGAGCTCTGGTTCACCTGTATCCCCGACCTCTGGCGCCTCCTCGACGAGGACGGCGACGGCGTGGCCGAGCGGCTGGATAAGCACAGCACGGGGTACGGCCTGCGCGTGGCGCTCCTCGGGCATGACCTCCACGGGCTGGTGATCGGCCCGGACGGTCGGCTCTACTTCTCCATCGGTGACCGCGGCTTCAACGTGACGACGGATGAGGGGGAGCGGCTCGTGCGGTATGGCACCGGAGCGGTCTTCCGCTGCGAGCTGGATGGCTCCGGGCTTGAGATCTTCTGTGACGGCCTGCGGAACCCGCAGGAGCTGGTGTTCGACGCCAGCGGTAACCTCTTCACGCTCGACAACAACTCGGACGGCGGGGACAAGGCGCGCTGGACCTACCTGCTCAAGGGCAGCGACACGGGCTGGCGCCAGGCGTACCAGTGGGTGCAGCGCCCGACGGCGCGGGGTCCGTGGAACCAGGAGCGGCTGTGGTACCCCTACTTCGAGGGGCAGGCGCTGTACCTCCTCCCGCCGATCGCGAACTTCACCAGCGGGCCCTCTGGTCTGACGACCTACCCGGGGACCGGCTGGGGCGACCGCTGGCACGACACGTTCTTCGTGTGCGACTTCCGCGGGAACCCCGGGTACAGCGGGATCTACTCGTTCCGCAACGCCGGCGACGGCGCAGGCTTTCGGGCCGAAGAGATCGAGCAGTTCGTCTGGGACGTGCTGCCCACGGACGTGGACTTCGGCGTCGACGGCAACCTGTACTTCTCCGACTGGGTGAGCGGCTGGAATCAGACCGGCAAGGGGCGCATGTTCCGCATCGCGCCTGAGGCTCGGGACGAGGCCGAGGTGGGGCTCGTGGCTGAGGTGGCGGCTCTCCTGCAGGGCGGCCTCGATGTGCTCGGCGACCCTGCGCTCCTCGCGCTCTTCGAACACCGTGACCGGCGGGTTCGACAGGAGGCACAGCTCTTGATGGCGAGCCGCATCCTCGCCGGCGAGGATCAGGCTGCGGCCGAGGAGCGCCTCGCTGCCTTGCTGGGCGTGGTGACTGACGGCGACGCCCAGACGCTCCAGCGAGTCCACGCTCTCTGGTGTGCGGGGCACGTCGGACGCCTGATGGGGGAAGGCGGCGTCTCCTCCATGTTGGGCTCGGCCTCGCTGGACCGGGCGCTGCTCGTGGCCCTGGCTGACCCGGACCCCGAGGTGGTGGTGCAGGCTCTGCGCGTGGCCGCTGAGCGGGACGCCGTGGACTTCCCCCGCGAGGCCCTTAGCCTCCTGAGGGACCACCCAGAGGCCCGGGTGCGGCTCCTGGCCGCCGAGGCCGTGGGCCGCCCGGGGCTCCCGGCGGAGCTGAGCGCAGCGGCCTTCGATGAGCTGGTCGAGCTGCTGGAATCAGAGGGAGCGGGCGACCCCTGGCTGCGCACGGCCGCGATCTGCGCCCTCGACCGGATGGGAGGCTCCGCTCCGGTGGTCTCCCTCGTCGATCACCCCTCCCCGTTCGTCCGGCAGTGCGGGGCGGTCGTGCTCCGCCGCCAGGGCGACCGCAGGATCGCCGCGTTCCTCGCCGACCCAGTGCCCGCCGTCCGTGCCGAGGCCGCCCGGGGAATCCATGACGCCCGCGTCCCTGGGGCCATGGGCGCCCTCGCCGCCGCGCTGCCCTCCCTCGCGGAGGGGGGCGACGCGACGACCGTCCGTCGGTCCCTGCACGCGTGTCGCGAGGTCGGGACCTCCGAGGCCGCGTCGACCCTGATTCGCTTCGCGCTGGACGAGGACGCAGACCGCGCGCTGCGCGCTGAGGCTCTCAGCGTACTGGCCTCGTGGACTGAACCCCTCACCCGGGACGGCGTGGTCATGGACCACCGCCCCTTGCCTGCGGCGGCCCTCGGAGATCTCCAGCGAGCGGCGGCCGCCGTGGTGGAGGGCGGGGCTATCGCGAGGCTCTGCGCGAGCCCCGCGCTCGCCGACGCCGCGCTCGGTGAGGCCTTGCTGCAGCTCCTCGCTGCGCTGGAGCCGCCGGTCACGGAGGCCTCGACCTCCCTGTCGGCGGTCGCGTCCCTCGAGGTCGCTGACCCCGAGGTGCGCCGAAGCGCGTACAGGGAGCTCTTGCGCTTGGCCCCCGGCGCTTCGGTGACCGCGGCGGTCACCGCGCGTTCCGCCGTGGAGGCGGGCAGCCCCCTTCGCGCGGCGGCCCTGCTGGAGCTCCACGGGGCGGAGGCCGTGGCCATCGTCCTCATGGAGGCTCGCCAGGGCGCGCCGGAGCGCCAGGCGGACGCCCTTCGGGTCCTGGCCGGCTTCCAGGACAAGGCCGCCAGCGCAGCCTTCCTGGAGGAGGGCTCGCGTCTCCAAGCGGCGGAGAGTTCGCTCCTCGTGGAGTGGCTTGAGTACGCAGGCGCCGCCAAGGACGAGTCCCTCAAGGAGGCGGCGGCGAGCATGGAGGCGGGCTGGGAGGCCTCGGAGGATCCCCTCGCGCGGTGGCGCATGTGCTTGGAGGGCGGCGACCCCGAGCGCGGTCAACGGATCTTCGCTTCGAAGGCGGAGACCAGCTGCATGAAGTGCCATGTCGTGGGCGACGAGGGCGGATCGGAGGCGGGTCCGGCCATGGATGACGTGGGCAAGCGGCTCACCGCGGAGCAGCTCCTGCGGGCCATCGTCGAGCCCAACGCCGAAATTGCCGAGGGCTTCGAGAACTGGCTGATCATGACCGATGACGGCGAGACCTTCTCCGGGCGGATCCTCGAGGAGGACGCGGAGGTCTTGCTCCTTGAGACCTCAAAGAAGGAGCAGCTCGAGTTCGAGATCGCAGAGATCAAGGCTCGCCGCCGCGACGTGTCGGCGATGCCCTCCAACGTTTCTTCTTACCTGTCGCGGGCGGAGATGCGGGATGTGATCGCGTTCCTGTCCACCCTCCGTGGCGGGTGATCGCAAGCGGACTCGCCGTGGGCCGCCCGCCCGTCACCCCGTTCCCTGATGGCCCGCTTGTCTGATGACCCCGCCGCTTGACGACCCCGCCGCCTGATCCGTTCGAACTCCCATCCCAGCGGCTCGCAGGACCCCTTTGGCAGCAAGGCCTCCTGACCCGCAGGTGCGCCTGCTCGATCAGACCGCCACACCGACAGGGTCCCAGGACCCACAAGGCCCACTGGTCTTTCAGCCCAGGGGTATCCGATGAACACCATCCTCATTCGAGCAGACGCTAGCGCGACTCACGGGACAGGCCACGTCATGCGGTGCCTCGCCCTGGCGCTCGCCCTCAGGGAGCGCGGCGCCCGGGTCGTGTTGGCGGTCGCGGAGTGCCCCGAGTCCCTGGTCGAGCGGGTTCAGTCGAGCGGCGTGGGGGTGGAGCGCCTCGCGGTGGAGGTCGGCTCTCCCGAAGACGCTGCGGCGACGCGGGCGCTCGCCGGCGTGTCGAGCGCGGGGTGGCTGGTGCTCGACGGCTACCGCTTTGGCCTCGACTTCCATCGAGCGCTCGGCGGGGGCGGCTTCCAGCTCGCGGTGATCGACGACTTCGCCCACCTCGACGGTTACGAGGCTGACCTGCTCCTGAATCAGAACAGCCAAGCCCGGGCGGAGGACTACCCCGAGGTCCCGAGGCTCCTCCTGGGTCCGAGCCATGCCCTGCTACGCTCCGAATTCGTCGAGACCCTGCGCGGCCGAGCCGCCAGGTCCTTCGGAGGGCCTGTCCGGCGGCTCCTCGTGACCATGGGGGGAGCTGACCCGGGGAACGCGACCACGACCATCCTGGAGGCGCTCAGCGCCCTCGGCAGTGAGCCGCCGGAGACGCGGGTCCTCGTGGGCGCAGCGAACCCCCACCGGGCGGCTGTGGATGCTGCGGCCTCAGGGGTCCGTGGGTGCCGAGTGCTGGACCCCGTGAGGGATATGGTGCCGCTGCTCGAGTGGGCGGACCTCGCGGTCTGCGCCGGGGGCAGCACCCTCTGGGAGATGGCGGCCTTTGGTGTGCCGGTTGCCAGTGTGATCCTCGCCGAGAACCAACAGCCGCTGGTCGCGGACCTCCAGCAGCGTGGAATGGTCGCCGATCTTGGGTGGGACCGTGACCTGGCCCCCGAGCGCTGTTCGAGGGACCTTGGGGCCCTGATGGCGGACGGGGCACGGCGGCAGCGGATGAGCGAGGTTGGGTGTGGGCTGGTCGATGGCGCTGGCGCGGAGCGTGTCGCGAGGGCCCTCTTGGAGCCGCCCGGAAGTCTCGACCCGCGCTGACGCCCAGCGGAGTCCGGGGGGCAGAGGGGGCAGGGGCAGGTCCCGACGGGAGCGAGCTAGCGCCGCCCCGCCCTCCTGCCAGGCTGGGCGCCTGCCAGGGGGTCCTCTGCCACGGCGTGGATAGGCCGCGGGCCCCACGCCGCGTCGTCGGCGTGGGGCAGCGCCGTGACCGGGCCGGAGGTGTCCAGCAGGGCGCGCGTGGGCCCACGCCGGGCCCCGTCGCGAGGGCTGCTCTCGGGCGGGCGTCTGCCGCCCTCGCGTGAGCTCTCTCGCATGGAGACTGGGCGGAGGAGGGCCCCACGAGGCTCAAGGGATGGTGGCGATGCGGTCGACGTTTCCCGTGTCGCCCTGCCCGGGTGACCTCTCCCCATGGCCAACTCCGGAACGCTGAGCTTCAATCCCAGCGGCACGCCGCTGTTCACAGACGACGAGGTTCGTTCGCTGATGCAGATCGAGTTCGATCGTGCGCAGCGCTATCGCTACCCGGTCGCTTGCCTGCTGATCGAGGTGGATCGCCTCAGGGACATCCAGACCATGCACGGCTTCGATGCGCGGCTGACGATTCTTCAGGCACTGGTTGAGCTGCTGCAGGGCGAGACGCGGGCGGGAGATCTCCTGGGGACGGTCGTTGACGATCGCCTGATGGTGCTCATCCCGCACACGATGCCCGCCGCCGCGCGAGCCATCAGTGAGCGGGTCCTCAGGGGCGCGCGCGACATGGAGTTCGTGGTCGAGGGGAAGTCGATCCGCGTGACCGCGTCGATCGGGGTGGCGCACAATCAGAACGAGGCCGCGACCTCTGTCGCCACGCTGGAGCGCGTGGCCGAGGAGGGGCTCCTCGTCGCCGTCGCCGGCGGAGGCGGGCAGGTGGTCCAGACCGAGCTCTATGAGCTGTACGAGAAGGAGCCCGTTCCGGTGCCTACCTCAGCAGGCGACGTGGAGGAGCTGCTGGCGAGGGCCGAAGGGATGGGCTATCGGCAGCGCCTCGAGGTGCTCGTGGCCGAGGGGACCCCGCTGGAGTCGGCGGCGCAGGAGGTGGCCGAGGAGGTCATTCAGCGCGCCGTCCAGCAGGAGCGCGAGCGCTGGAGTCGGGACCTCGAGATGGCGAACGCACGGATCGAGGCCATGTCCACGACGCTGGAGCAAGGGGGGGACCGCGCCGGAGTCGAGCGGGACCTGCAGCAGCTCAACCGACGGATCGAGAAGCTCACACGCTCGTTGGAGACCACCGAGGCGGAGATCGCGCGTCTTCGCGGTGCGGGGCCGCTGGAGGAAGGCGTGCCCTCGGTCTATCGCGAGGTCCAGGGCCTCGACAGCGATGAGAATCGCTCCGACCTGAAGCGAGACCTCATGGGAGCGATCTTTCAGGCCAACCTCGACCTGCAGGCGCGCCGAAGCGCCTGAGCGGCGCAGGTCGGCCGCAGGCCCGGCGGCTTGCGGTCCACGCTGACCCCCGGCTCTGGCTCGGCTCTGGCTCGGCTCTGGCTCGGCGCTGGCTGATCGTGTGCCCGAGCGCCGGTCCAAGAGAACACCCGCGCCTCCTGAAGGGGAGGCGCGGGTGTTTTGCTTCTTGGCCGAGAGCGGAACCCGGTCAGCGGCGGATCACGGGCAGAAGAGCACGGACATCGCGTTGGTGAAGTTGAACGTCGGCGCCCCGGCGACGTTGTCGCGGAAGAAGCACTGGAAGTTCATCGTCATGCCGGGGAGGATCGCCCCGGGGCCCGTCGACTGGTTCGGGTCCGTGAAGTCCACGGCCCGCGCGACGCTGCCGAGGATGCCAGCCTGTACCGCCGGGTAGAGTCGAGTCGCCGGCACCTGGGCGCTGCCCATGACGCAGAGGTTGCCGAGTCCGCTCGGGACCTGCGTCTGGATCGGGCCGTAGAAGAAGAGCCCGACGGTGAAGGACGGGAGGCCGGAGGCGGCGATGACGAAGCTGTTGTCCGTGATGCTCGCAGAGCCGGTGGCGGCGATCTGCGCCGGAGCGCCGGAGCTGCCCGCGTTGGACGAGCAGTAGGCCGTGAACCCGCAGGCGGGCGGCTCCTCGGTGATCTTCCAGATGCGGCCGCCGCTCTGGGTGACGATGTAGACCTCGCCGTCGTGGTCCTCGCCGAAGGAGCTGATCGAGCTGATCGAGCCGGACGTCGGGCGGAGCTCGACCGTGCGGTCGGTGAAGTTCTGGACGGAGCTGCCGTCGTACTCGACGCTCCAGATCCTGTTCGAGCAGTAGTCCGCGTAGAAGTACGTGCCCTGGAGGCTCGGGATCGCGTTGCCGCGATAGATCATCCCGCCGGTCACGCTGCATCCCTGGCCGTGGTTGTATTCGATGATCGGATCGAGGAGCGCCGTGTTGGTGCAGCTGCAGCCCGAGAGGCCCGTGCAACGGGTCCCTTCCTTGCAGCGCCACCCGAGGTTCAGCCCAGCTTGGCCGGCGGGGATGAAGTCGATCTCCTCGCGCTGGTTCTGGCCCACGTCGGCGATCCACATGTCACCGGTCGCGCGGTCGAAGGTGAAGCGCCAGGGGTTACGCAGACCGAGGTGGTAGATCTCGTTGCGGACCGAGCTGTTGCTGAGGAAGGGGTTGTCCGCAGGGATGAACGGCGCCGCGATGTCCACGTCGTAGCGCAGCATCTTGCCGAGCAGCTGCTGGCCGTTCTGGGCGCGACCGTTCGGGTCGTTGCCGGAGCCGCCGTCGCCGAGGCCGAAGTAGAGCTTCCCGTCAGGGCCGAACTTGATGCAGCCACCGTTGTGGTTGGAGAAGTCCTGGTTGACCTGGGAGATGAACTGGACGCGCGTCGGGTTGGCGACGTTCGGATTCGTGGAGACCGTGTACTCGGCGACCCGTGAGTTGCCGGAGTTGTTGGTGTAGCTGACGAAGAAGCGCCCGTTGGACTGGTAGTCCGGGTGGAACGCGAGCCCCAGGAGGCCGCGCTCACCGCCGGAGGCCACCTCGGGGTTGATGTTCAGGAACGGGGTCGCGATCAGCGACCCGTTCTCGACGACACGCACGCGGCCGGCCTGCTCGAGGACGAAGATCCTCGACGGATCCCCGGGGGCGAACGTGAGGTCGGTCGGGTTCTGGAGGCCCGAGACGAAGAGCTCGGTGGTCAGCGGGGCCTGGGCGGTGGCAGGCGCTGAGATCAGGAGGCCAAGGCCAGCGATGGCGGAAGCGAGGAGTGTGCGAAGCATCATGAGCGTCCGTGGGACGTGGATCGGAAAGCGAGGGCCGGGAGGGCGCCTGGAATCATGGGGCCGGAGAAGGCGGGCCTGAGGCCCGATTCACGAGAAACGAGCTTCAAGGGATGGGGTGCGGGTGTCAAGCGCGACGATTTGCCGTCCTCAGGGAACTCCCACGAACGAAGGAGGCGTTCGTACGCCCGCAGGTTCCCACTCTTGAGTCTATCCCGGTCTGCCCTGGCGGCTACATTCCCTGAACCTCGTGCCCTGAGGAGGCTACATCTGCGACATGACGCTCCAAATGCCCCGCTGGCTGCCTTCCCTCGTGTTTCTCGGCATCGCGGCCTCCTGCGGGGGCGGCGGTGCGCCCTCGCCCCGCAACGTGCTCCTGATCACGATGGACACCACCCGGGCCGATCACCTTGGCCTGTACGGTCAGGCGCGTTTCGAGACACCTGCCCTGGACGCTCTCTCTTCCGAGGGGGTGGTCTTCGAGCAGTGCAGTTCCGCGGCGGCGACGACCTTGAGCTCCCATACGTCGCTCATGACGGGCGCCTACCCCCTGCGGCACGGTGTCGTCAGGAACGGCTTCACGGTGGACCCCTCGAACCGGACCCTGGCCGAGGCCCTTGGCGATGCCGGGTTCCAGTGCGCGGCGTTCGTGGCATCCTCCGCCCTGGTCTCGGCCACGGGCCTGGATCAAGGCTTCGGCCTCTACGATGAGCGCCTCGACCTCCCGGCCTCACCCGGCGGGAATGATCAGGCCCAGCGCCGGGCGGGCTCGGTGACGGACGCGGTGCTCGCGCACGTCGACGAGCAGCTGGCCGGCGGAGAGGGCGACCGTCTCTTCCTGTTTGCCCACTACTTCGATCCCCACGCCCCTTACGGCGCTCCTGGTTCGGAGGACGTGGCGGGGTTCGAGGACATCGAGGCGGCGGTCGCTGCGCAGCAAGAGCGCGTGCTGGGGCGCGGGCTGGGCCAGCAGGCGGTGATCGGTGCCGGGCTTCCAGAGGCGCTGGCGGGACCAGCCCGCGCGGGGCCGAGCCCTGCGGATGAGCGCCTGGCCGCGCTCTATGGCGCCGAGGTCGAGTACATGGACACCGAGATCGGTCGGCTCCTGGCCGGGCTGGCGGCGCGGGGCCTGCTGGAGGAGACCCTCGTGCTGATCACCGCCGACCACGGCGAGACCTTCTGGGAGCAGGGCAACTTCTGGAATCACGGACTCTGGGTCGCTGAGACGGACGTCCACGTTCCGCTGATCATCCGCGGACCCGGGGTGCTCCGCGGCGCTCGGGTCGCGACGCCGGTGTCCGGGGTCGACGTGGCGCCGACCATCCTTGAGGCCGTCGGGCTGGCCCCCGGCCCGGGCGATGATCCCGGTCGCGGTCGGAGCCTCCTCGGCGCCCTCGGCGGCGCCGAGCTCCCCCGGCGCGCCGTGTTCTCCGAGGCGACACAGCCGGGCGGGCGCCTGGAGCAGGCGGAGGGCCTCGCCTGGCTCGGTGAGGCCAAGCCCCAGGCGGCTCGGCTCGGGCCCTGGAAGCTGATCAAGGCGCCCTACCTCGGGGTGCGTCAGCTCTACGACCTGAGGAGCGACCCAGAGGAACGGCACGACCTCCTCGCTGGACCTCCACTGCCGCCCGCGGCGAGAGATGCCCTCGAGGATCTTGAGCGCGCCCACTCGGCGTGGCTCCGGGCCGCTGCCCCCAGGCCTTCGGCCTTTGACCCCGACCAGGCCGACGCGCTCCGCAGTCTCGGGTACGGCGGCGGCAGATGAGCCGCCGCGGCGGTACGGACGGGCCGCCAGGGAGCCGCTCAGGAGCGACTGCCGTGGGGACCGGCGCCCACTCAGCGTGAGGCTGGCAAGCTGCGGAGGCCGCCTTCGAGCCGGCGTCCGGGAGCCGCCTCTGGAGAGCCCGGGCAGCCGTCGATGGCAGCTTCAGCCGCCGGGTCCATCGGGTCCATCGGGGCTGGGCCGGGTGGAAGCTGGAGCGGCCGCTGCCGGTTCAGGTCACAGCCGGCGTGGCCGCAGCCGAACGCCGAGGGTCACTCGAAGCTGCCGTGGTGGCGGTAGAAGAAGCGGTGGAGCACCTTGCCGTCGCGAACGAGCTCGCCGTCCACAAAGTAGAGCGGCAGGCGCTGATCGCCAGCCTCGGTGCGCTCCGCGTTCATGGCGAGCCGGATCCGGTCGCCTGGCTCCACGGAGAAGGGGCGGACCGGGAAGAACGACTGGCGCCAGTGCGTGGGCGGGACCATGGGGGAGCAGGACAGCTCCACGTCCGGAGTCAGGTCGACCTCGAACCAGCCGCCAAAGCCGTGCACGGTGCCGGCGCGCTCGATCAGGAGGGTCGCGGCGGTCGTGAAGAAGAAGTCATCCGCGCAGGCGTGGTCAAGGTCGATGTCCAGCACGTCGGCGGGGGTGCCGAGGAGGGACGCGGGCTTGAGGTCGCACGCTGCGGTGATGAGGCTCTGGACCTCAGCCTCGATCAGGCGGGAGTAGTCCAGGCCATAGACCGGGCGCTCCCACAGGCCGAGCCCCAGGTCCTGGTGGACATGGCTGTCGTCGACCGGTGCGACACAAAGGCGAAGCGTCCGCGGGAGCATGTGCCCGCCGGGCTTCATGTAGCGGTCGCGGGCGTCGATGACCGACTCAAACATCAGCTCCGCGAGGCCAAAGAAGCCCATCCACTCTGAGATGATGAGGTCGTAGCCCCCTTCGAGGTCAAGGTCCTCCATCCGCCCGCGATGGAAGGTGATGCGGTCGCCGAGCCCGTTGTCGGCGGCGACGTCCCTCGCCACGTCGATGATGGCCGAGGAGTCCACCGCGTCCACGTGGGCGGCGCCCGCACGGGCGGCGAACATCGACAGGATGCCGGTCCCCGTGCCCACGTCGAGCACGCGCTTGCCCTTGGCAACGGACTCGATCGCCCGTCGGTAACTGTCCGTCCGGGCGTGATCTTGGATCATCAGCCGGTGGACGCCGGGGTCCGCGTAGCTCGCGAAGTAGTCGTGGTCGCTCGAATAGCCTTCAGACATGGGCGGGAGGTTGCCAGAGGCTCGGGTCGCAGGGTTCAGAATTCGGACGTTGGCATGAAAAGAGCATTGGGCTCCAGGCCCATCTCGCCCCGGCTCAGCGTGTGCGCTGCGGGTTGCACGGGTGATGGTTGAGATCTGCCCTCGCGGGTTCCTATCGTCGGGCCATGCCGAGCGAGACGACCCAGGCCGGCCCGGCCGCGCGCGCTGCCGTGGCTGGCGCGCTTGATCCAGGAGCCCTCTTCACCCTCGAGGAGGCCGCCGGCCGAGTGCGCGTCCCCGTCGAGGATCTCGAGGCGCGCTGCGACCGCGGCGAGCTGCTCTTTGAGACTCGACGACGGGGCCGTAAGGAGGTGCGCTGCGTTCGAGGGCTGGACCTCATGGAGGCGTTCCCTGGCGCCCCCGTCGGAGCGGGCGCCTCCGAGTGGCCCGGTGCTACCAGCGGGTCCAGTGGACCGGCTGGGCGCCGTCCACCCGCCGAGGCCCTTCGGCCCGGTGCCCCAGGGTCGGGGGCGGCCTCCGGGGCGGCCAGTGCACCTGTCGAGCATGCCGTGGCCGCAGCGCCGGGAGCCGCTGGCTCTCCGTTGGAGCCGCCCGCGGTCGACCCCACGGATCGCCGCCCTTCCACCGTTGCTCCGCCGAGCGTCCCGGCGGAGGACTCAGCAGCAGGTTCAGCAGCAAGTTCAGCAGCAAGTTCAGCAGGGGACGCTTCGGGCACGGTCGAGGCCTCGGTGAGGTCCAAGGCGACGGCTCAGGAGTCTCTGGCAGCTCCTCGGTCCCGACCGGGCGGCGCCGACGGTATCGCTGAGGCGGTGCGGAGCTCGGGCGCGAGCAGGGACGCGCTGATCGGGCTCTGCCAGGACCTTGAAACGCGGCTGGACCTCGCGGAGCGAGAGCGGCAGGCCAGCACCGCGTCGCTGCTGATGGCGCAGCGGCGAGTCCTGGACCTTGAGCTCCAGGGGCGCTCGGGGTCCTGGGTGCGGGCCGGCGGCGCCGCGCTCGGGCTCATGTCGATCTCCGCGCTCGCCGTCATGGCGATGCTCCCGGGTTGGCTGGACGATCGGGCCTCCGGACGTGAGGCCAGCCAGAGCGCGCAGCTCACCGCCGAGCTGGGTCGTCTCGAGGTCTCCATGGGGACTCTCGCGGCAGCCTCTGGAGAGGAGCGAGCCGCGCTCGCTGCGAGGCTCGACGCGCGGACGGACGCGCTGGAGCGATCCCGGAGTCGCGCCGCGCAGTTGACGGCGGAGGCCTCGGTCGACCGCGCGCAAGCAGAGGCGGCACGCCTCGCCAGCGCCGAGCAGCTCCGCGAACTCGAAGACCGGCTCGTGGCCGCTGACCGTCAAGCGGTCCGCCGTGGCGCAGAGCTCGAGATCATCGTGGAGTCAAGCGCGCGGGATCGGGCGCGGTTCGACGAACGCCTGGCCGCAGCCGAGCGCGACGCCGTAGCGGCGCGCGCCGCGCTGGACGACGCGAGAGTTCGATCCGTCGAGAACCGTCAGGCCTTTGAGCGCCAGCGCGTGGCAGCGGAAGAGGAGCGAGCCGCCCAGCACGCCTTGCGTGCTCTGGAGACGGAGGCGCTCCGTGCAGAGATCCGTGGGCTGATGGTCGAGCTGGAGTCGGGCCAGGAGCAGGCGGTCGCAGCGCTGGAGGCCGTCGGAGCCGGCCTGCGGGAGCAACTGGAGGACGGAGCGTCGCTGAAGGATGGCGCCGTCGCGGAGTCTCCAGGTCCCCAAGCGGACGCAGCTCCTGCCTGGATCATGCCCCTGCCGCAGGTCGCAACCGGGCCCTGGTGGGTTCAGGTCCTGCGCTCTGTGACCAGGGGCTGAGCAGCGGCCGCGCCCGGGGTGGTGGCGCTGGCGCCCACGGGCGGGCGCGAGCCGAGGCCCCGCGCCTCCAGCGACCGGAGTCAAGGGGCAGGTGCAATGCGTTCAACGCTCCACGCCTGGAGGTCAGGGAGCGGATGCGCTCAGGGGCGTACTCTTGGACGGCTTGGAGGAGCGGAGAGTCGACGCCACGGCCAAGTCGCGGGCCCCAGCCGCGCCCGGCTGCAGGCGTCCGGGGGTGGGCGGGTTGCCGCTCCCCCCGCACGGCTCGCCCCTGGGCAAGGCTCGACTCTGGGTTTGGCTCGACTCTGTGTTTGGCTCGCCTCAGGGCAGGGCTCGCCTCTGTGTTTGGCTCGCCCTTGGGCAGGGCTCGACTCTGTGTTTGGCTCGCCCCTGGGCAGGGCTCGACTGCGGAGCGCCGTGTAGACCTCCCCTGGGCTTCAGGGGAGGAAGGTCACCGAGACGGCGTCGGTGGTGTTCGAGGTCGCGCCACCTCCGCTCGCATCCCGGAACCAGTACTGGAAGTTCCAGGATTCACCGGCGTTGAGCGAGACGGTGGTGGGCAGTCCCGAGAAGGGGAGGGGGAAGTTCACCTGGCCCGTGAAGCCCGAGCTCTGGATGAAGTTCGAGAGGCGGAAGATCCCGCCGCCGAGGCAGAGGTTGCCTTGGCCGCCGCCGAGGCCTGTGGCGAAGCCCTGGGTCTCCGAGAAGAGGAAGTACCCGAGGGAGAGCGTCGGGAGGTTCGAGGCGTCGAGGGTGAGCGAGTTGGCGAAGATGCTCTGGGAGCCCGTCGCCTGAATGATCCCAGCCGCGCCGCTGGAGTTGGGGACCGACGAGCAGTAGCTGGTCGGCGCCGGTGCGGTGTAATTGGTCACCAGGCTGCCCTGCACGTCGAAGTCGGCCGTGACGCCGGAGCCGGGGTCGGACAGCTGGAAGTTGAGCGCCAGCGGCGCGTTGAGGCTGAGGCTCGACCCGTTGAGGGCGATCGTTCCGTTCAGCGGCTGGGGCGTGCTCATGGTCCCCGTCAGGTCGCCGACCGAGGGACCACCCCCGAGGGGAGTGATCGTGGACGTCCCGCTGACGGTGGTCGAGAAGAGGTTCACGGAGAAGACCCCGCCGTTCACGCTGCCCACATCGGACTGGAGCTCGAGCCGCAGGTTGCTGATCACGATCGTCGCGAGCGGGGGCAGGAACGGGACCGGGTTTGGGATCTCGGCTGTGAGGTCCGGGGTCACGAGCACGCTCTCGCCGGGCACGAACTGCACGGTCTGGATCGGGAAGCCGCCGGTGGTGGCGATGATGTTGCAGGCCCCGTTGAGGCTGAAGTTCGGCGGGTTGCCGATGATCGGCCCCAGGGACGTGGAGCCCGAGTAAGTGAACTGCGAGGCGTTCTGATCGACCGTCAACGTCACCGGAAGCTGCGCCGCCGCGGTGGAGCAGAGCAGGGTAGAGAGGGCGCCGAGGATGAGGGTCTGTCGCATGGTTCAGCTAAATAGATGGGGAGAGAGGACCTTCAATCGTGCCCTGTCAGCGGGCTTCCCGCTATCTCCTGGCGATCCGGGATGCCCGAAGGCTGGCGGCGGGAAGCCCTACCGTGTACACAACGATCCATGGCTCAGGAAGAGACAGGCGCTGCCGCGGGCTCGCGAGGTGATGCCCGACGTCGCTCGAACTCCCCTGGGTGGGACCCCGAGCAGTGGTGGTCGTTCGGAGAGGCGGCGGACCGGGCGGGGGTGACCCATAGGACCCTTCAGGCGTGGGCCGAACGCGGGGAGGTCATGGTTCGCATGGCCTGGCGTGAGGGGACTGAGTTTCGGCTGGTCCGCGCCGGGGACGTGGCGCGGCTGGCACCTGAGGTCGTCGCCACCGAGGACGCGTCAGCCTCGCTGGAAGATCGAGCCCTGTTCACCGGGCCAAGGCGGTCTGCCCTCGGGGCCAGCGCGCGGCCGTCTCCGCTGAGCCAAGAAGGGGCCCAGCCGGCCCGCTACGACGACGATCGCGACGCCTTCAGGCGGACGGCGGAGGTGGAGATCGAGCGGCTCAGGGGCGAGCTTGATGAGCTCCGGCGCCGCGGTGCCGATGCAGGGGCCGCAGGAGTGAGCTCACCGGCGCCCATGGACCTGTGGTCGATCCAGGAGCCGCGGGGCGTCCCCCTGGGGCGGAGGATGGGGCCCTTCGGCCCTCGACGGCTCGTGATGTTCGCCGCGGGTTTGACGCTCGGCCTGAGCCTCGGCCTCGTCTGGGAGCGGGCGCCGCTGGGTGAGACCGTGAGCCTGGAGGCGGACCGGGGCGACACCCCCGTGACGTCCACCCAGTTCGCGGGCGCGGGAGAGCCGCTGTCGCCGCGGAGAGAGCCGCTGTCGCCGCCGAGAGAGCCGCTGTCGCCGCCGAAAGAGGAGCGGGCAGGCGCTGCTTCTCCCGGAGCAGGGCTGGTGGCGAGCATGGACATGAGCCTCCCCTCTGGTCCCGATGCGAGGGCGCCCGAGGCGGTGGAGGGCGATCCTTCGCTTGGGCCGGGGGCCACGCTTCCGCTTGGGCTCGAGGAGTGGCTTGAGGGGGGACGCGGGGCGCCCCTCACCCCGCTCGACGGAACGACGCTCTGCGCCTTTGGCGCCGGAGACCTGGCGACGCCGAGGGCTCGTCTCGCACTCGGCGGCTGCTGGGGAATGCGTGCTCCGGGCGGAGTGGGCGTCCTCGCGACCGACCGCGTAAAGGGGGTCGCGTGCTGTAAACACCACGCCGCGGTCCAGCGACTCAAGCGGGTCGCCACGACACCGCGGGCCCTGGCGGTCGCCTTCGGGGAGGCGGACCAGGCCGTGCGCGACGGGCTCGTGCCGCCCATGCTTGAGCTCCGCGCGGATCGTTCGGCGCTCCTCCTGGCGCGGGCACTCACGGGCGGTTGGCGCGCGTCGGGCTTCGACGGCCCCGTCGCGGGTCGGTCGCATCGGTGGCGATTCGCAGCGAGCAACGATGGCTTGCTGGACAGCGCCGAGCGTGCCGAGCGAGTTGAGGGGGCCTCAGCTACGGTCGGCTCGCGGCTGGTGCTCCGGAGCTGGATCGAACGCGGCGAGGACGGCGGTTACGCTCCCTATCGCCTCGTCCTTGAGCTGGGCGGCGACGCGACGGGGGACCGGGCGCTTGAGTTCGAGTGGCTCGACTGAGCTGATGCTCGCCACGTGGGCGGCTCGCCGCCGCGTGATCGTGGCCTGGGCGCTGGTCGCCGTGGGGCTCCTCTTCACCCGGGTAGGTGAGCTTCACGGATCCTCGGAGTTGGTCGGCGCGGTGCCCGGCCCGGGGCTCATCGTCGGCGTCGAAGATCGTGGGGGGCTCGAGCACCGCGCGGCTCCTCTCTCGCTCCCGATCACCCCGCCGCGGCGAGCTTGGCGGCTGCTGCGATCCCTGGGAGTCGCCTCTTGCGCCCTGGGCTTGCTCTGTGCGCTTCAGCGCAAGTCCGCGTCCCGCCCCGTGGTGTCATCGACCGCCGAGCCCCGTGCGCCCAGCGGTCTCTCCGATGGCCCGAGCGGCCCCCTGGCCCCGACGCTCTCCCGCGACCCGGCCTGCCAGCCTGAGCGCGAGACCCCGCGACGAACGCCCGTGATCGTGCGCCAGGGGGCGCGCGCCCTATGGGCCGCGCCGGGGGCGATCGGGATCTCCCGCTTGGTTCGGCCAGAGGAGGCCGTTGAAGGGGGCTTCCGCCTTGCGGCGCTGCTTCTCCTGCTGAGCCTCTCACTCCTCGCGGCCTGGCGCGACTGACGTCGGCGAGGTGGGAGCGGAGTCGGGCCCCGGCCTCCAAAGGTCGCCGGCTGGGCTAGTCGCCCTCTCGCCGACCGGCCCCGCGGGTGCCGAGGATCAGCGCGGCGCCCAGGAGCGCGAACGAGGTCGCGAGCGGCCACGGGGCGGCGGGCTCCGAGAACGGCGGCATGAGGGCCACCGTGACGGCGAGGGGTACCTTGAGGTTGTTCATCACCGCGAGGGTGCCCACGCTGACCTGGGTCGCTCCCCGGTTCCAAAGGAAGAATGCGAGACCTGAGGGGACGAGGCCGAGGTAGGCGATCCCTCCCAGCTCACGGGCCGTGAGCTGCAGCTCGGAGGGCTCGACGGTGGCGACGGCGACGGGCAGCGCGAGGAGGAAGCCCCCGATCAGCATCCAGCCAAACCGGCGGGGCGTGGCGGTGGAGGGGGACTCGAGCCGGCGGTACAGCACGAGGCCCGACGCCCAGGCCAGGTTCGCGGCCTGGACGAGGCCGACCCCAACCCAATAGTCCTCTTCACCGGCTAGCCCCTGCGCGGACTCCATGCGTAGCACGAAGGCCGCGGCCACTGCGAGGGCAGCCGCGCCCCATGCGCGGGCGGGAGGATGTCGATGGACGTAGCCCTCGACGAGGACCACGTAGAGGGGCGTCGTGATGGTGAGCAGGGCCACCTGGTAGCCCTCGAGGTAGCCGTACGCTCGATGTACGAGGAGGTACATCAGGCCGTACTGGAGCGCCCCGATCAGCGCCAACTGGGCGGCCCGCGCCGGCCCCGGCTTTCCCTTCGCTTTGGGCGAGAGGGTGAACGGGGCGATGACGAGCGCGGCCAGCCCAAGGCGAGCTGCCGTGAGCAGCGTCGGGTCGATATCCATCGCGCCGATGAGCGCAAAGGACACCGACCAGAGCAGCGATGCGAGAAAGAGGAGGGTCAAGGCGAGGCGCGCTCGGGGCCAGGCCGGCCCGCCGTGCTGCGGGCGGCCGAGCGCCGATCAGTCGATCTTGTAGACCCCGGGTGTCGGGATCGGATAGAGCCCGTCGCTCCCCGGGAGGGAGCGCGGGATGGTGTTCCAGGTCAGCTCCCCGTCGGGGCGCAAGAGCCGCGTGGAGTTGAGAGCTTCGTCCCAGGTGATGGCGCGGCCGGTGTAGGTGGCCATGCGACCGAGGATGGCGGTCATCGTCGCCTCGGCGCCGCGGATCGCCTCATTGTGCTCGCGTCCTGTGCGGATCGCCTCGAAGAGCACGTCGTGCTCACGCTGGTAGGCGTCGCTGTCCTTGCCCTCAAAGCGCCACTTGTCGCCGCCGTAGGTCTCGATGCGGCCGGCGCCGACGTTGCACGTGCCGCCCGAGCCGTGGACGTGTTCGCTCACGCTGCTCCACACCTGCTTCTGATGGCGGCACTGGCTGTGCATGCGGGTCCCATCGTCGTAGATGTATTCCACCGCATGGTGGTCATAGATCTCGCCGTGCTCGGCGCCCTTGCGCACCTGGCGTCCGCCCATGCCGACGGCCTTCATCGGCGTCTTGCCCATGATCCAGTTGCCGACGTCGAGGTTGTGGATGTGCTGCTCGACGATGTGGTCGCCGCACAGCCAGTTGAAGTAGTACCAGTTGCGCATCTGGTACTGCATCTCGTTCCACTGGGGCTTGCGGGGCTTCACCCAGACGCCGCCGCTGTTCCAGTAGACCCTCAGGGACACCGGCTTCCCGATCGCGCCGTCCTCGATGGCGCGGACGGTATCCTGATACTTGAAGCTGTGGTGGCGCTGGAGCCCGACCCCAACGCAGAGCTTCTTCTCCTTGGCCACCGCCGCGGCCTCCATCACCATCCGAATCCCCGGACCGTCCACGGCCACGGGCTTCTCCATGAAGATGTGCTTGCCCTTGGAGACGGCGTAGTCGAAGTGCTCCGGGCGGAACCCCGGCGGGGTGGTCAGGATGACGACGTCCACGTCCTCATCGATCGCCTTCTTGAAGGCGTCGAAGCCGACGAACTTGCGCTCGTTCGGGACGTCCACGGCCTCGGGGTGGGCCGCGGTGATGCTGGACAGCGACTCCTCCATCCGATCAGGGAAGGCGTCGGCCATGGCCACGAGCCGGGTGTTCCCCGTGTTCAGGGCCTGCCGGCAAGCCCCGGTCCCGCGCCCGCCGCAGCCGATCAGGGCGACCCGCAGCTCGGCGTCGCCGGCGGCGGACTCCTGGGCAGCGGCGAGCGAGGGCGCCGCGGTCAGCGAGGCCGCCGCGAGAGTGCCGGCGCCCTGGATGAAGGTGCGTCGATCGAGGGGGGAGGTGGGTGTGCTCATGGGATCGTGGCGAATAAGGGAGGCGAGAGCTCTACGGACGGGTGGCGCTGGTGGCGTCAGCGCTCGGCGCGGCGCTGTCGGTCGTAGATCTTGGTGATCGAGTCGAGGTCCGAGTCGTGGTAACGGGCCCACTCCTCGGGGGGCGGCGGGTTCAGGGGGCGGACCACGCGGAACCCGAGCCAGGGGGCGTCCGTGTGATACCAGATGCTCTTGGGGAGCTGCGGGTCCTGGACCTTCCAGTCGTCGTTGGACCCACGCCGGGACGCGCTGCGGAGGCGCTCGGGGTCCTCGTCCCAGTGGCCGCCGCGGGCGACCCGCGGGTAAAGCGCCTTGGGCCAGCGGATCGGGTCGACAACCGGCCCTTCCTTGGCCTGGAGGGCGAGGTCGGCGTAGCCGTCCTTGGAGAACGCATCGAGGCACCACTCGGCCACGTTGCCGTGCATGTCGTAGAGGCCCCAGGGGTTGGGCTTGCGCGTGCCGAGCTTCATGTACTGGCCGTCGCAGTTGTCGAACCACCAGCCGTGGTCGTCGAGCTCGCCCTCCGGGAAGGAGAAGGCACCGGTGGTCCCAGCGCGGCAGGCGTACTCCCACTCGGCCTCGGTGGGGAGGCGATAGAAGCGGCCCGTCTTCATGGTGAGCCACTTGGTGTACTGCTTCGCCGCGAACTGGGTCATGGAGATGGCCGGGTAGCCGTCGACCCCCATGTCAAAGTCCATGGGCACGTAGGGCGGCGTCGGGCGGCTGACCGCGTCAGACCAGGGGTCCTGCTCGGAGCGGCTGCTCCCCTCGGCCAGGTTCCGGGCGCGCATGTCGAGGGAGTCCATGTATTGGCTGTACTCCTTCCACGCGACCTCATGGGTCCCCATCCAGAACGGGGAAACGCGAACCTTCACCTGGGGCCCCTCGAAGTCGCTGCGACCCTCCTCATCGGCGGGGCTGCCCATGAGAAACTCGCCCCCGGGGATGGGGATCAGCTTGAACGTGGCGTCCGTCCCCGTGATGCCCTCCTCGTAGGCCTTCATGTCGGCCTGGTCCTTGGCGTCGGCGCCCTCCACCTTGGTGACCGGCGGCGGGCCCGGGGGAGCCTTGGGGTAGACCTCCTGGTCCTTCGACTGGGCGGCCGCCGGAGCGGCGAGCTGGGCGCCGAGGAGCACCCAGGGGAAGCCGCAGAGGACGGTCAGGGGCAGGATGCGGTGGGCGACGGCGCTGAGGTGCGCCGCGGCTGCGGTGGGGCGAATGCGAGAGCGCACGCGTCGAATCGTCATGGGGAGACTCATGGGATGGAGGGGACCTTCGTAGTCTGGGGGAGATGGTCCTCAGACGCCACGGGTCTTCCACTCGCCCTTCTGCCGCGCTCGCCTGCCTCGCGGCGCTGGCCGTGCTCGGGGCGGCGTGCCGGGGCGCTCTCGGGCCCGGGAGCGACGCGGCGCCACGCCCGGCGGAGGTCGAGGCGGCCCCGCTGTTCAGGGTGTATGAGCACCGTGCCATGGGCACCCTGTTCAGGCTGAGCCTGTGGGCCCCGGATCTGGACCTCGCAGACCGGGCAGCCGCGGCCGCCTTCCAGCGAGTGGACCGGGTCGAAGCTGTGGCCACGGACTATGCCGCCACCAGCGAGGCCCGCCGGCTCCCCGTGACGAGCAGCGGGGAGTGGGTCGAGGTATCCGCGGAGCTGGGTCGCGTCCTCTCGGCCACCGCCGGCCTCGTCCCGCTTGCCCAGGGGGCCTTCGACCCCACGGTCGGGGTCCTCACGCATCACTGGCGCCGGGCCCTGCGCCAGGGGCAATGGCCGGATCAGGCCGCCTGGGATCAGGCCGCCGCCCGGCTCGGCTGGAGCGCACTGGTGCAGGTCGATGGGGACGTCACCCGCGGGACACAGCGCTGCAGGGTCCTGGACCCCCAACTGCGCCTCGACTTTGGCGGCGTGGCCAAGGGCGTGGCCGTGGATGAGGCCCTCGCGGAGGTCGAGGCGCACGGGATCAGGAGCGCGCTGATGGATGGCGGTGGAGACCTCCGGGCCCTTGATCCACCCCCGGGAAGCGCAGGGTGGCGGGTGGAAGTGTTGCCCTTTGGTCAAAAGTCACAGCGGCGGCTGCGCTTCCTCCTGGCCCGGGCGGCGATCGCCACGTCGGGGGATGTCTATCGGTCGGGTGCGCTCGAGGGCGAGCCCCTCGCCGGGCTCTCGGGCCCCGGCGCGGAGCGGTCTGCGATGCACTATGGGCACGTGATCGACCCCCGGTCCGCGCTCCCGCTGCCTTCGCCCCGCGCCTCGGTCATGACCGCCGCGACCGCGGCGGAGGCCGACGCCCTGGCCACTGCGAGGCTCGTGATCGGACCTCTCCGGACCGGCGTGACGGCCCTTGAGCGAGGCCTCTTCTTCGCTGGCGAAGATCAGGAGCCTTGCGTCGGGGAGCGCTTCCCGCACGATGGGGCGGTGCCCGTCCCGACGGTTACGCCTAAGGCGGACCTGCCCGGGTCCACCGAGTCCCTTCAACGACAACGCGACGCATGAGCCACTCTCCCATCGACCTCTCCTCTGACGATCCCAAGCCCGGCGCGAGTCGTCGCCAGGTCCTCCGGGCCGCCGGTGCCGCAACGGCCCTCGGCGCCACCTCCGCCATCGCAGGGGCTAGCGCCCGTCAGGACGATGAACCGCCGACCTTGCGCCTCGGCCTGGTGGGCTGCGGAGGCCGCGGCGGCGGCGCGGTGCGCGACGCTTTGCGCGCGGACCCGAACACCAAGCTCGTGGCCATGGGCGATGCGTTCGATGACCGCATCTCCTCCAAGCTCGCGGAGATCAACGCCGAGGAGGAGTTCAAGGGTCGCGTCGATGTGCCCAGCGAGCGCGCCTTCGCGGGCTTCGACTGCCACGAGAAGGTCACGGACAACTGCGACGTCGTGCTGATGGCGTCGACGCCTCACTTCCGCCCTGCGCAGGTGGAGTACGCCGTCAAGGCGGGCAAGCACATGTTCGTGGAGAAGCCGGTGGCCACGGACGCGCCGGGGCTGCGCCGCATGTGGGCCGCCTGCGACGAGGCCAAGGAGAAGAACCTCGCCGTGGTCAGCGGCCTCTGCTATCGCTACCAGAACGCGAAGCGCGCCACGATCGAGAAGATTCGTGAGGGCGCCATCGGCGACATCAAGTCCATCGAGTGCTCCTACGACACCGGCGGCCTGTGGCACCGCGGTGAGAAGCCCGAGTGGAGCGAGATGGAGACCCAGATCCGGAACTGGCTGTACTACACCTGGGCCTCGGGGGACCACATCGCGGAGCAGGCGATCCACAACCTCGACAAGATGATCTGGACCATGGGCGATAAGCCGCCCCTGTCCGTCAAGGCCAACGGCGGCCGGATCGTCCGGACCGACCCCAAGTACGGCAACATCTACGACCACTTCAGCGCGGTCTATGACTTCGGCGACGGCGTGAAGGGCTTCTTCTCCTGCCGGCAGATCCCCGGCGCGTTCCGAGACGTCTCGGATCACGCCTACGGGACGAAGGGCATCGCGCACCTCCAGTCCCACCGGATCGAGGGGGAGACCAACTGGCGCTACCGGAACCCCGGGGTCCCGGACAACATGTACCAGAACGAACACAACGAGCTGTTCGCGTCGATCCGTGCCGGCGAGCCGATCCACAACGGCGACTACATGTGCCGCGCCACGCTGCTCGCCCTCATGGGCCGGATGTCGGCGTACACCGGTCAGGAGATCTCCTGGAACCAGGCGCTGGAGTCCAAGGAGGACCTGTCGCCCAAGAGCTATGACTTCGGTGACAACCCGGTGAAGCCGGTGGCTCAGCCCGGCATCACGCCGTTCGTCTGAAGCTGCCCCCAGGGCCTCTTCGGAGGTTCCTGCGCACCGGAGCCCGTGGGATCATCGATCCTGCGGGCTCCGGTCCGTAAAACTAGGGGCCATGACTGTCTCCGCCACCCCCGGTCCCGCTGCTGCCCCGCCGGAGAGTCCCTCCACGGAGCGCCGGATCCAGACCGTCTGCCTGCTCGTGCTGGCCTCCATCGCCGTCGGCGCCACGCTACAGGCGCTGAGGGACGTGATGATCCCCTTCGCGCTGGCGCTCTTCTTGGCCCTCGCGCTTTCCCCCGTGGTGGACCAGCTGGCCGCTCGCACCCGCCTCTCTCGGGCGGTGTCCGTGGGTTTGACCATGCTCCTCGGGGCGCTGCTGCTCGTCATCGTTGGGGGCGTGGTGGCGTCATCGCTCAAGGAGTTCGAGGCCATCGGCAAGCTCAGCTCCACGGAGCCGACCGAGGGGGGCCTCGGCGCGCTGATCGAGACCCTCGGACTCGCGGACTACGCGGACAAGATCGAGGAGACCCTCAAGGGTCTGCTGCCGCAGCTCGCGAGCGTCCTCGGGACCCTGCTCTCCCAGGGCGTGACGGTCCTGATCTTCCTCATGTTCCTCCTTCTGGAGCAGGGCCGGCCCGCGCGAGCGGACAGCCAGGGCAGCGGCCAATCCAGGGGCGGCTCCAGCGGCGCGCCTTCCGCTGCGCCGACCATGCAGAGCACAGTGCGCGACGGTGTGCAGCAGTACATCTCCGTCAAGATGGTCACCTCCGCCGTCACGGGGATCGCAGTGGGCTCGATCCTGATGGCGCTCGAGGTGCCGGCGGCGGTGCTCTTCGGCGTGCTGACGTTCATGCTCAACTTCATCCCGACGATCGGTTCGGTGGTGGCGGTGGCGCTGCCTGTCCCGGTCCTGCTTGCGGGTGACGCGAGCCTGGTCAGCCTGGGCCTCGCCGTCGCGCTCCCCGGCGCGGTGCAGTTCGCGGTGGGCCAGATCTGGGAGAACAAGCTGCTCGGGGATCGGTTCGACCTGCGGGCCTCTGTGGTGCTGCTCGGCCTGGTGTTCTGGGGCCACATCTGGGGCATCGTCGGCATGATCCTCGCGACCCCGATCACGGCGGTCCTCAAGACGCTGCTGCGCGGCTCGGAGCTCACCCGGCCGGTGGCGACTCTCATGGGGCAGGCCAGCGCGCAGGTCGCCCCCCCTTCGCAGGCCTCCAGTGGCGCGCCGGGCGCTGCGGACGGATGAGGGGCTCGGGGTCCATGATCGAGGTCGCCGCCGCGGTGATTCAGCGCCGGGACCGGGTCCTCGTCGCGCGCCGGGCGCGCCCCGCGTCGCTGGCGGGAAAGTGGGAGTTTCCCGGCGGCAAGCTCGAGCCCGGTGAGACCGGCCAGGAGGCGCTTGGTCGGGAGATCGTCGAGGAGCTGGACCTCCGGGTCGAGGTGGGCGCGGCCTTGGGTCGCTCCCACCGAGTTCCTCCGGGCGAAGAGGCGCCGGACCTGCGGCTGACCGCGTACGCTGCGCGCCCCGTGGACCCGGGCGACGAGCCGCGGCTCGTGGACGGGACCCACGACGACCTCCGCTGGGTGACGGCGGAGGAGCTTCCGACCCTCGACCTCGCTCCCCTGGACGTGCCCCTCGTGGAGGGCGCCGTCGCCTTCCTCGCCGCTCCAGATGATCACCTTCGCTGAGTCCCAGGCCCTCCTCGCTGACCTGGATGTGGCCGGCCGCGCCGCGCGGACCGAGCGCTGCGACCTGCGCTCCGCCCAGGGCCGTGTGCTCGCTGTCGACGTCAGGATCGACCGCGACCAACCCGGCTTCGATCGGGCGACCATGGACGGCTACGCGGTGGTGCCGGATGGCGACCGGTCCGACTTCGAGGTCGTGGGGACGGTCATCGCGGGGACCTCCCACGGGGACCCGCTCGCCCCCGGGCAGGCGGTCCGGATCATGACCGGTGCCCCCGCACCGGAGGGCACCACTGTCGTGCCCGTCGAACGCACCTCCGCGCTGGAGGACGGAGCGCGCGTGCAGCTCGACGCGCCGCCCGTCTCCGGCAAGAACATCGCCTGGCGCGGCGAGGACGCGCGCGAGGGAGATGTCCTCGTGGCGCGCGGCACTCGCCTCGCTCCCGCGCACCTCTCGGTGGCGGCCATGGCGGGCGCTGTGGAGGTAGAGGTCTTCCAGCGCCCCAGGGTCTCGGTGGTCACCACCGGCGACGAGGTCGGGGCCGCCGGGAAGGCGGGGATCCGGGACAGCAACGGACCCCTGCTCGACGCGCTCATGGTGGCCCTGGGCGTGGAGGTCTCCCGGCGCCACGCGCGGGACCAGGAGGGGGAGCTGCGTGCGGCCCTCGAGGCCGCGGCGGCGGACGCGGACGTGGTGGTCACCACGGGCGGCGTGAGCATGGGGGATCGCGACCTGGTGCCAGCGACGCTCGCCGACCTCGGCTACGAGACGGTCTTTCACAAGGTGCAGGTCCAGCCGGGCAAGCCCGTGCTGGTCGCGCGCCGACCGGACGGCGCGCTCTTCATCGGGCTGCCGGGGAACCCGGTCAGCGTGCTCGCCACCGCGCATCTGTTCCTCATGCCGGCGCTCGGCCTGTACCTCGGCGGATGGCGCCCAGCCTCCTTCGAGGTGCCCATGGCCGACGCCTACGAGCACAAGGGGCGTCGTCACCTCTTCCTACCCGCGTCGTTCGAGGGCGGCGGGATCGTCCCCGCGCGCTGGAACGGGAGCGGCGACCTGATCGCGGCGGCCGCCGCCGACGGGCTGGTGGAGCTGCCCGTGGGGGCCACCTTCGCGGCTGGTGATCCCGCGCGCTTCACTCCGTACGTCGGTCACGCCCTCGCCGAGCGCGGCGCCATGCCCGCGCGCGGCGGGCGCTGAGCGGGCCCGGCCTCGATTTCACCACCACACCAACTGCGCCCGGCAGCACCCGGGCAGTGACCATGAGCAACAAGGCGAAGATCGGCGTTGTGACCGTGTCGGACCGCGCGAGCAGAGGGGAGTACGAGGACCTCGGGGGGCCGGCGATTCACGCCACCTTCGAGGACTACCTGACGTCCGAGTGGGAGGCGGTACCGCGCGTGATCTCCGATGACCAGGCGCTGATCGAGCGCACTCTGGTGGAGCTCATCGACGAGGAGGGCTGCGACCTCGTGGTGACCACGGGCGGCACCGGTCCTGCGCCCCGGGACGTGACGCCCGAGGCCACCGAGGCGGTGGTGCAGAAGCCCATGCCGGGGTTCGGCGAGCTGATGCGCCAGGTCAGCCTGCAGTACGTGCCGACGGCCATCCTCTCGCGTCAGACAGCCGGAATCCGCGGCAAGGCCCTGATCGTGAACCTGCCGGGCAAGCCCAGCGCCATCCGCCAGTGCCTCGACGCGGTCTTCCCGGCGATCCCTTATTGCCTCGACCTCACGGGCGCCGCGCGCCTCGAGGCGGACGAGGCGGTGATCAAGGTCTTCCGGCCGAAGAAGAAGTGACGGCCGAGGGATCTCCGCGCGGCTAGGGGCGCCGCGTGGGCAAGCGGAGGATGTAGACGGCGCCGACGAGCGCCGTGACGGCGACGAGCGCGGACGGGACCTGGCGGTCACGGAGCGGAACGAGCAGGGCGAAGGCCACGAAGCCCGCCATCATGGTGAGGGCGGTGGTCTTCACCCGCAGGCTGACCCCGCGCCCCGCGCGGAAGTCCTCGATCAAGGGCCCGAAGGTGGGGTTGCGCAGGAGCCAGGCGTAGAGCCTGGGTGAGCTCCGCGCGAAGCACGCGGCGGCCAGTAGCAGCAGGGGCGTCGTGGGCAGGCCGGGGACCACGACTCCCACGGCGCCGATGGCCACAAACGCGAGGCCCAGTAGAGCCCAAAGGCCTCGGGAGAGGCGTGAACGTGACCCCGCGAGGCGCTCCGCGGCCGCCAGCCGCTCTGCCTCGGTCGGGGCCGTGGTCGCGGGGATGGAGTTGGGCTCAGAGTGGCTCATCTCGGTGGCCAGGCGCCCTCAGCGGTCGCCGCGGGGGCTGCTCTCGGAGGAGCCGTCGCCGCGTGTTCCGTGGTCTGGAACGTCGGCGCCCCGTGTTCGTGGTCCCGGAGCGCCAGCGCCCGGCGTCTCCGACCGGCGGGGGCGCCCCTGCAGTTCGAGCTGGATCCTCTTGCGGAACTCGGGCGTGAAGCGCTGTGGGTCCAACTCGATGGCCAGCCCCCAGGCCTCCAGGGCCTCCTCGAGTCGGTCCGAATCCTGGAGGGCGATGCCGTAGTTGTTCCAGGTGCTCGCGCGCATGTCACCTCCCTCGATCAGGCGTTCGTAGGCCTCGATCGCCGGGCCCAGCTTGCCGTCTTGCAGGTCTTGGTCAGCGCCGCGCCGCAGCATGTGAGTCGGGACGGGCTGGGTCGACGAGAATGCCATCGCGGCCACGACGGCGCCAAGGACCACCGGGGCCACCCAGCGACGCCGCATCCCGCAGGCGAAGCCCATCAGCCCGCCACCGAAGTGGGCCGCGTTGGCCACGCTTAGGACGCCGAGCTCCGTGAGCGCGATGCAGAGGAAGAACCAGCCGAGGAAGAAGCGGATGAGGCGGGCGTCGATGACCCCGTAGAAGCGCGGGTCGGTCTTGCCCCGGGCGTAGGCGTAGAAGGCGAATCCGTACACGATGCCGGAGAGGCCCACGGCGCTGTGCATCATGGCGGCCTCGAGGCCGCTGGCCGCGATGGCACAGAGGACCGTGAGCACCGCGGTGACGGGGGATCCCATGCGGGACTCGATCACCCGCCCGAGCATCCAGATCCAGTAGACGTTGAATAGGAGGTGGAAGGCGCCGCCGTGGGGGAGGATGCAGGTCACAAGCCGCCAGGGTTCGCTGAGGGCGAGGCCGGGCACGAGCATCAAGTGTTCGATGCTGCGGCCGCTGGCGTCAGCCAGCACGGCGGCGACGGCGCCGACGATCATCACGGCCGTGACGGGGAAGCGTTGGGCGTCCTGGATCAAGCTCATTGGGGGCCTCTGCCGCCGCTGCGGCGTCTTCGGCGCGCCGAGAGCGCCGCGAGCACAACGATGAACAACAGCACCGCGGGGGTCCAGATCAGCCGCCCCTTCTTCGGCGGTTCATCGGCGTCCTCGAGAGGCGCCGGGGGCGGCTCTTGGCCGGCGATGGCCTCGGGTGCCGTCCCGGCGGACGTCCCGCTTCGGGGGCCGGGGCGAATCGCGATGGGGAGGGGCCCGGCGGTGAGGGTCCGGTAGCCCGGGGGAGCCGCCTCTGGATCGAAGGCCACCAGGGAGACGGTGGGCGTCAGGGTGGGTGCCGTGGAGGTCGCCTCGAGGTCATAGCGGAAGGTGCGCCCGAACCGCCCCTCGGCCCTGAGGCCTTCGCTGAGGGTTCCAATGAGGCGCAGGCCGTCCACTGCGGTCAGGCGTGGTTCAGCCCGACCCTCGTTCAGGCTGCCGCCCAGGAGCGTCACCTCGAGCTGCAGGGTCTCACCCACCCGCACACGGTTGGGCTCGACGCTCACCTTGACGGTCATGGGCCCCACGGCGCCCTCGAAGTCGACGGGTTGACCGGCCTCGGGGAGCGGGAGGATATCTAGCACGAGCAGGGCCCCGAGGGCCGCTCGCTCTACCCGGTCGACGGGCACCGAGCCGCGCACGAGGTCCTCTCGAAACGCGCTGCTGACGGCGTACCGTCCGGCCGTCTCGGGGAGCGCGATCTCGCCCGAGCGGCGGGCGCGGGCCAGGCGGGTCAAGCGGAGCTGCGTCACCGCCGGGTCAGGGTCCACGTCGGTGGCCCGCACGATCTCTCCGTCGAGGACCAGCGAGCACTCCCCTCGGTCCGCCCATGGCATGAGCTCGAGCTGTTCCAGGGAGGTGAGGCCTTCCAGCTGGAGGGGCAACCCCAGGGGCTGAGGGAAGAGCTGGACGAAGCCGCCCGCCTCAGGCGTCGTGGCCATCACCTCGAGGGTCAGCTCAAATGTCTGCCCCTGGTAAATGTCCCCGTCGGGGGGCAGCCAGCGCAGCTCGACTTCCTGGGCCTGGACAGGCGCAGCGACCGCGACTGCCAGGGCCGTGGCGAGGCCCAGGGTGCGGTGCAGGCGCCGGTGCAGGCGGCGCGTCGCTGTGGGGTGAGGATGGAGGGGTTGGGACATCGGGGCGGTCTTGCCTGAAGGTGCGATGAGACCCTAGCCCATCGTGCGTCTAGGATTGGAGCCCTCACATCGGATCTCCGGTGTCCAAGACCATGATCTTCATCCTCGCCCTGGCTGCCTCCGCCGCTCCGCTCGTTCTCTCCTCGGTCACCACCCAGGAGGCTGACCCCGCGGAGGCGGGTCAACCTGCCGCGCGGCAGGAACCCACCCCGTCGCCGGGCGGCGCGATCCCCGGTCCGTCGCCCCTTCAGCGCGGCGGGCCCGCCGCTGGCAGCCGGGAGGCCATGTGGCCTGCGCCGACGGCCGTGGACTGGGCGAAGCCGGTGCAGATCACCTGGCAGCGCACCTGGGAGGACGCCATGGCCACCTCTGAGGAGACCGGCAAGCCGATCATGGTGGCGGTCAACATGGACGGCGAGATCGCGAGCGAGCACTACGCGGGCATCCGCTACCGCGACCCGGAGGTGGGCAAGCTCTTCGAGCCCTACGTGAACGTCATCGCCTCGGTCTACCGCCATAACCCGCGGGACTACGACGAGAACGGCAACCGCATCCCGTGCCCGCGCTTTGGATGCGTGACGTGCGGGGAGCACATCGCCATGGAGCCGATCGTCTACGACCGCTACTTGGACGAGACACGCGTGGCGCCTCGCCATATCGGCGTCGAGCTCGACGGTTCGGAGTACTACGACGTGTTCTACGCCCTCGACGTGACCTCGGTGATCGAGTCCTGGCGTGAGGGCATCGAGGACCGTGAAGACACCTCGCTCCCGCCGAACAACGACAAGTCCGAGGAGCAGCTTCTCGCGAGCCGCTCGGTGCGCGACCGCATGCTGGTGGAGCAGCGCTTCCGCCAGGCCAAGCGGCAGGAGCGCCTGAAGGTCCTCGACCTCACGTCGCAGCTTGGGCTAGGCGCTCCCCTCGAGGTGCTGCGCCTCGCGCTCTTCGGCCTCGACGTCGAGGTGGCCTCTCGCGCGCGCGGCGTCCTGGCCGAGCAGCGCTCCGAGGCTGCCATCGACCTGATCGCGGAGGCCCTCGCGGTGCCGATGCCGGACGCCGAGCGCCAGATGCTCATCGGTGCCCTGGAGGCGATGGGCGAGCAGTTCCCACGGGCGCGGTCCCTCAGCGTGACCCTGCGCGGCCTCGATGAGTCCGCGGGGGGCGAGGAGTTCCAGGCCCTCGCGCGCTCCCTGGCTACCCGGCGACGGGATGACGTGGCCGTGGAGCGCTACGAACTCGAGACGCGCATGGAGCGCGCCGCGGCCCGGGCCGTCGCGACCCCCGAGGAGCGCGGGCTCGCCGAGCTCGAGCGCGCCGAGGCAACCCTCCGGCTCGCCGTGGACCCCGGTTCCGGCGTCGGGGTGGCGGCCGGCAGGGGCGCGAGCCAGCGCCTCCAGCGGATGCGCTGCGAGGACGCGCTTGAGGCGGCTGCAGCCGCGCGGGAGCTGGGCATCATGAGCTGGCGCGTGGACGCCGTGACGGGGCTCGCGGCAAACCAGCTCGGGGACGTCGAGCAGAGCACCCCGGCGATCCTCAGGGCTCTCGAGGCCATGCTCAGCTCTCCCGACGCCGCCGGTAGCGATACGGCCGCCGGTTGGATCGGGATGGGGACGCTGTCCCTCGCCGCCGACCTTCGCATGGCTCAGATCTTCGCCGCCGCGCGCGCGGACGAGGCTTGGCCGAAGGAGTGGATGAGCGAGATCAACGCGGCCTTCGACCTCCTGGCGCAGCACCCCCTTGGCACGGAGCAGCAGGTGGCCAAGCACCACGACTTCCTCGTCCGCATGGGCGCGCGCGGCCGAGCCTTCGAGGTGCTCACGCGCGGGGTCACCGCCCATGAGGGGAGCTGGGATCTCCACGCGCGCCTCCGGGACCGCCTGCTCATGAAGAGCGGCGTCAAGGGCATGGAGGCGACCTACGCGGCCATGAGTGGGCGCCCCGGCGCCAGCGCGTCGCTGGCCTGGTACGCGGGCTATGCAGGCATGGTGGCCGGCGAATTCCGTCGCCGCCGATCACAGAACGAGGCGGCGCTCGCGTCTTATGACCAGGCCATCGCTCACTTCGGTGAGGCCATCAAGCGCGACCCCAGCGTGGAGTCCACCGCCGCCCACTACTGCGCCATGTCCCTGGCCGGTCAGGCCGCGGTGAAGCTCGAGCAGAACAAGCTGACCGAGGCGACGGACCTCCTGCTCGCTTCATTCCAGCGCTGGCCCCGGGCGGCGAACGCCCTCGATGGGATGAACGCCTCGGCCGTGACCATCTCGAACTTTGTCTCGGCCCGGCTGGCCTGGGCAGGCATGGACGAGGACGCCGCGCGCCTCGCCGAGGCGCGGGAGGGCCTCCCCACGGAGCTCCTGGCGCCGCCCGCCTTCGAGACGCCGCCCGACACGCCCGCCGCGCGCAACCGGGATCGTCGCGGTCGGCAGCGACGCGGTCGGCAGCGGCAGGGCCGCTGACCGGGCCGCTGACCGGGCCGCTGGCCGGGCCGCCCGGGTCCCCTGCGTCACCCGGGGAGGCTCGCGCGCGCCCGCGTCAGCATGGGGCCGCCCCCGAGGTGGGTCGGCCGCGACCAGTGTTGAGACAGTCCGCGGTTGGATCAGCCGCCCGCCGGGCCGGGCGGTGACTCGCAATCGTCAAGGAAGTGTCTCACCTCAGGGGAGTCTCCCGACGGCGGAGGTCGGTCGGCACGGGCGGGCTATAGTCGGGAACTCGCCCCGGCGGTTCCCGGGGCAGGCAGCTACCTGCCAGGCGCAACCCATGATCCGACTCTCCATCGTCGCGGCCCTCATCGCCGCGACGCCCGCGTTCTCACCGCTCTTCGCGCAGGACGAGCCCCTCCGGGGCCCCCGCAAGATCGACCCCCGCTGGCACGCGCTCACCCACGCGCGCCTGATCCCCTCGCCGGGCGCGCTGGTGGAGGACGCGACCATCGTCGTGCGCGATGGCGTGATCGTCTCGATCGAGGCGGGCGGCGACGCACCCGCCGGCGCGAGGGTCTGGGACTGTTCGGGCCTGACCGTGCACGCCGGCTTCGTGGAGATGTACGCCGGAGTGGATGCGCCGCTCCCCGATGCCACTGGGCTGGGCGGGTACTGGCAGTCCGAAAAGGTCGTGCCCCAGCGCTCGGCGCTGGACGGCGAGCGCCTCTCGGACTCGGAGCTCGAGTCCCTGCGTGGCGCTGGCTTCACCGCAGCGGCCATCGCGCCGGCCGACGGGGTGCTCGGCGGCTCCTCCGCCGTGGTGGCCCTTGGCGCTGGCGAGGGAGACGTTGCCGCCGCGACCCCGGAGGTGATCGTGGATGGCGCCTACCAGACGCTCGCGTTCCGCCGGGCCAGCTGGGGCAGCGAGGGGAGCCTCGCATATCCGAACTCCGAGATGGGGGCCATCGCCCTCATCCGACAGGCCCTGATGGACGCCGACCATCACGCGGCGAGCCT
>CALLKX010000075.1 GCA_938083085.1 uncultured bacterium | reverse complement strand
GCCGGAGAGGGGCCGCGGCGCAGACCAGGTGCGGCCGTCGTCGGTGGACTCGATGAACTGGCTGTTGCGCTGACGGCTGTTCTCCCGGAGGAGCAGGACCGTCCGGTCCCCGCGGCGGATCACGCCGGGCTCGCAGAGGTGCCCGTGGGGCCAGCGGCTGATGGCCCGCGGCGCCGACCAGGTGACGCCGGCGTCGATGGACTCGGTCTGGTAGACGGTGAAGCCCGACCACTTGCCCCCCGTACCGAAGAAGCGGCCGTCGTCGTGGAACCACGCGCAGGTGCGCCCGTCGGCCATGCGCTGGTGATCCCCCATGACCACGATGCCGCCCCAGGGCGCGTCGCCGCCCACGGGCTCGAGCTCGGACCAGGTGCGACCGTCGTCGGACGAGAGCGCCCGCCGCGCGGGGAAGAGCCCCGACCACAGGATCAGGTTGGAGGTCTCGCCGTCCTGGGACGTGATGCGCTCGACCACCGGGACCTCCCTGGACGTCTTGAACGACTCGGGGAGCGGGAGGCGCTCACTCCAGGTGAGCCCGCCGTCCTCCGACCGCTTCATGCAGATGCCGCCCTTCCCGTGCCCCTTGGGGTACACGCAGAGCATCGTGCGGCCGTCGTCCAGCAGGTACGTGGTCGGGTGGCCGAGGTACTGGCCCGGGTCGCGGTCCACCATCACCAGACGATCCTCGTCGCCGGCGAGGTCCAGCTCGGGCACGGTCCATCCGCGGGAGGGCGCAGCGTGCTCGGAGAGGCGGCGCGCCTTCGCGTCGCCGCTCTCGATCCGCGCCACCAGCGCGTCGAACACGGCCTGCGCCTGGAAGGCGCTCGCCTCATCCGTGGGGTGCCAGCCGTCCGTGCGCCAGGCCGAGGTGGCCACGGGCCCGCGCGCGCGGTCCGCGTCGTGCACCGCCACCAGGGGCACCCGCTGGCTGCCTGCCGTACGCCGCGCCACCTCCGCATAGGACTCGACCATGCGATCGAAGCCCCAGGGGTCCTCGACGCCGTAGGGATAGCTCCCGTGGCTCGCTCGAAGGGCGTCGGTCCACATGGTGGCCGAGGGCTGAAGCAAGACCACGTCGGAGTCCGCGCCGCGCACGGTGGTGATCATGTCGATGAGGTTCGAGCGATACGCCCCGGGAGCGATGGCCGGAAAGTCCTCTCCCCGCGGGATGTCCACCACCGAGTCGTTGACACCAAACTGGATCACCACAACGTCAGCGTCCCGGCTGAGCACGTCCCTTCCCAGGCGGCGCAGCGCCGACGACGAGGTATCTCCGGGGCGGCCTGCGTTCTCGACCTCGATGCGCAGGTCCGGGTAGCGAGCCTCGAGGAGCGCGTCCAGCCGCGCAGGCCAGGGCTTCTTGGCGTCTCGGCGCTGGGAGGTGAAGGAGTCTCCGAAGGCCACCACCCGCAGGGTCATGGGGTCCGTGACGTCTGGCGCAGGAGCCCCCGCCTGGGACGTGAGGAGGAGGAGCGGGAGAGCGAGGAGCATGGGGCAGGGCGTCAGGGTTCGGTGGAAGACAGGCGGCGGCTCGGGACCCGGGTCTAGCGGAAGAGAGCGTCGTCAGGGATCGCGACCTCGGCGCCGATCCCGGGCCCCGCCCAGCGGACCTCGAGGCCCGCGCCGCCGCGGGAGTTGAACCACTCCACTCTCAGAGCGTGGTACCCCGCTCGCAGAGCGATCTTGCCCGCGCGGCGGTCCATGCCGTGCAGCCCGTCGTTCTCCACCACAAGCTCTCCGTCGATGAACAGACGGCTGCCGTCATCGGATCGCGTCGCGAACGTGAACAGGCCATCCTCCGGGATGTTCACGAAGCCCTCGAAAGCGATGGCGCACTGCTCGGAGCGCGTGGCGAGGCCGATGTCGAAGGTCACGGCGTCACGGGTCTCCACGGGCGCCCGACCCTCCATCTGATCCAGAGTCTGCCAGCCTCCCTCGTAGAGCTTCGCGCGCAACCCCTGGGCAGGCGGGACGAGGAACTGGGTGGCGGCCTTCCAGTCGTTCGGACCGAGGACGCGGTAGCTCGCCTCGGCGGGGAACGGGCTCGCGCCGCGCCCGTCGAAGGCCCGTGCCCGCAGGGTCAGCGAGCGGTCGACCCGCACGGGCCCCTCCGCCACCGGGGAGTCCACCGTCGGCTCGGAGCCGTCGAGGGTGTAGCGAGTGACCGCCCCGGGCCGGGTGGAGAGCGAGACCTCCACCGGCGACACGGCCACCGCGCCGGCGGGCTCGATGGCGACCCGGGGCGGCGAGAGGTAGAGGGACACCCGCGAGAGCGCCGGCGCCGCCTGGCTCCCGAGGATCTCCACCCGGAGCCCGGTGGTGGTCTGCTCTTCCACCGTGAGCCCTCGGGCGGGGCCGATGGTGGTGCCCTCGCCGATGGGCTTCCACCTCCCCTTCGGACCGCGGCACAGGACCCGGAAGCGCTCGACCCGCTGACCTAGCTGGATGGGCTCCCCCAGCCAGACCTCGTCGAACGTCGCAGGGGAGGCGAGATCCCACTCGGCCCAGGCGCGCACGGGGCCCTCCGGGTCATGGTCATCGTCCACCGCCCAGAAGGTGTCACGGCCAGGGTCGAGGACCTGGCTGGCAGCGAAGCGGGCCTCGCCGCCGCGCACGTTCGAGGCCCGTGCCACGACCCCGCCCCCCTCGGCGAGGGCGGCTAACGCGCAGCGCCCGTAGGTCGCGTCGAGCACCTCACCCAGGGCGGCAAGCCGCGCCACGTCGGTGTCCGTGATGAGCCCTCGGTCGTCGGGGGGGATGTTCAGGAGGAAGTTCCCGCCGCGCCCCACGGACGCGCGGTAAGTCTCCATGAGCACGTCCAGGCTCTTCACCCCGTCGTCGAGCCCCGCCTTCCAGAACCAGCCCGGCCGGATCGAGGTGTTGCACTCGGCTGGCACCCAGTGGGTCCCGTCCGCGTGGCCGCGGTTGAGCTCCGCGGTCTTCGAGGTCCCCACCGAGATCTCATCCCGCCGCAGGGTGGCCCAGTTGGTCTCGCCCCCGATGGCGCGTTCGTTCCCGCACCAGCGCACGTCCGGCCCGGCGTCCGAGAAGATCACCGCGCCCGGCTGGTGCTCGCGCACCGCCTGGATATAGCGCGGCCAATCGTAGACCTGGCGCTTGCCGTTGGGTCCCTCCCCGCAGGCGCCGTCGAACCACACCTCCTTGATGGGCCCGTACCCGGTGAGCACCTCGTTGAGCTGGGTGACGAAGTGATCGTCGTAGGGGACGCCCGTGCCGTAGCAGGCCTCGTGCCGATCCCACGGCGACAAATACACCCCGAGCCACAGCCCCTCCGCCGCGCAGGCCGCAGAAAGGTCCGCGAGCACATCGCCCTCGCCATCCCGCCAGCTCGACGCGGCCACGTCGTGCTCGGTGACCGCCGAGGGCCACAGGCAAAACCCATCGTGGTGCTTGGCGGTGATCACAACACCGCTCATGCCCGCGGCCTTGAAGGCCCGAACCCACTGACGCGCGTCCATCTCCCCGGGCTGAAAGACCTCGGGGTCCTCCTGCCCGCCGCCCCACTCCACTGCCGTGAAGGTGTTGGGCCCGAAGTGGATGAACGCATAGAAGCGCCGGTCGTGCCAGTCGAGGTGGCGCTGGACCGGGACCGGCGCCAGGGGGGCGAGGTCGACGGTGTCCTGGGGAGCCACGGCGAGCAGCGCGGGCGAGGTGAGGAGGCAGAGGGCGCTGGAGAAGAGCATGGAGATGTCACCCAAGGTACCTTCTGTGCTCTCCCCCTCTGCCCGTGACTCTCTCCCACCCTCTTCTCACTGCCCTCCACCTGGCCCGCGGCCTCGCGGCGCTGGCGCTGGTGGTCGGTGCCTCGTGCGCTTCTGCTGGCCCCTCATCGGGGCCGACGTCGGGCTCCGAAGAGGAGATTCGCCTGGACCGCGGGGGCTTCGCGGCGCTCTCAAGGGAGGCCCCGAAGGTCCTGGTCGTCGTCGCCCACCCGGACGACGAGCTCGTCGCCACCGGCGCCCTGTACCTGACGGGCGCCCGCCTGGGCGGCGCGTGCGACGTCCTCACCATCACGGACGGACAGGGAGGCTTCAAGTACGCGAGCTTCGCCGAGGCCCTGCACGGCGTCCCGCTCACCGAAGAGGCGGTCGGGCGACGAGAGTTGCCCGCCATCCGGCGCGAGGAGCAGCGGCGCTCTCTGGAGCTCCTCGGGGCCCGCATGCTCGTGCGCCTCCAGCAGACGGACCATCGCTACACCCAGGACCGCATGGAGGTCCTCGCCGAGGGCGCCGGGGTCTGGGATCTGGCCGCCGTCCGCGCGAGCTTGGACCGGCGACTCGCCGGCGAGCGCTACGATTTTGTCGTGACGCTCGCGCCCACCGCCACCACCCACGGGCACCACCAAGCCGCGAGCCTGCTGGCCCTCGAGGCCGTCGCGCGCATGCCGGAGGCCGAGCGGCCGGTGGCCCTTTGCTGTCAGGTCAAGGCAGCGGACGCCGAGGACCTCGGGGTGCCGCCTGCCCTCGTCGACGCCCAGGCAGAGGGTGAGGACCTGACGGCGATCCGGACGACGCCGGCCCCCTTCACCATCGACCGCAACGAGCCCTTCGGCCACCGGGACCGCCTGAACCTCAAGGCCATCGCCAGCGTCGCCATCGCCCAGCACCTCAGCCAGGGCACCATGCTCGGCTACATCGGCGCCGGGGACGTGGAGGAGTACTGGCTCTTCGACGTGTCACCGCCCCTCGCTGCGGCCCGCGCCGCAGACTGGTTTGTCCAGCTCCAGGATCCGTCCTTCCCCGAAAGGGAATACCGCTCGTCCGCGGGCACCAACGCCTCTCGCTGAGAAGCCCGCGATGACCGACGCTCCCCAAGACTCGACCGCGCCCCGGAGGATCCTCTCCATCGACGCCCTCCGTGGCCTCGACATGATGATGATCCTGGGGCTCCGGGAGGTGGTGCTCGCCCTGTGCCTCGCGTTCGG
>CALLKX010000074.1 GCA_938083085.1 uncultured bacterium | reverse complement strand
GACTATAGGTGTCTGGCCATACCCGTTCCCATTCCGAACACGGTCGTCAAGCAGCCACCGCCGATGATAGTGCTTTTGCGCGAAAGTAGGTTATCGCCGGGTTCTCTCAGCGCGTCTCACCTCACGGTGAGGCGCGCTTCTTCGTGTCGCTAATCCCGGATGGCGATGGGATGGGGCAGGGCCGCTCGGCTTGTTTCGTGCCAGACCGTGGCTCGCTCCATTCGGGCCCGTCATGGGCTGACCGGTGCTCTCTGCGGTCTGCGGCGAAACCGTCCCATTCCTCCATGTTGAAGTCGGCTTGGGGCCCACTCGGGGTCCCCGTGGATGCGGCGAGGCCTCCGGCGGCCCTCGTTGCTGGGTCCTCGCGGCCTTCTGCTTAGCTAGGGGGGGGTGCTGCAGTCGCAGCGGCGGGGTACGGTCTCTCCCATGTGGAGCCACCCTCTCGCCCTCAGCGTTCACGCCGCGCTCCTCGCGGTGGCGAGCGCGGCGTCCAGTCAGGGAGCGCTTGGGGACGTCGACTTCGAGCGTGACGTCGCTCCCATCCTCGCCGCGCGCTGCATCGAGTGCCACGGCCCGGAGAAGCAGAATCAGGGGCTGCGCCTCGACCTGCGAGCGGCAGCCTTCGCGGGCGGAGACTCGGGTGAACCCGGCTTCGTCCCGGGGCAGAGCTTGCGTAGTGAGGTCTTTCGCCGGATTGACCCCGAGGATGAGTTCGACGTCATGCCTCCCAGCGGGGAGCCACTGACGGCGGGCGAGGTTGCCTTGATCAAGCGTTGGATCGATGAGGGGGCGGCCTGGGAGGACGACGGCTCCACGCTGGGCGAAGGGACAGGCCACTGGTCCTTTCAAGCGACCAAGGACACCACCCCGCCTGTGATAGGGGACCCCTGGGCCTCTTCAGCCGTGGACGCCTTCGTCCTCTCCAGGCTGCGAGAGGAGGGGCTGCAGCCCTCCGCCGAAGCAGATCGTGTCTCGCTAATCCGGCGCCTCTATCTGGACCTTCATGGCCTCTTGCCGACGCCTGACGAGGTCGACGCGTTTGTGCAGGACGAGCGCAGGGGCGCGTGGGAGCGTCTGGTGGATGGGGCTCTGGCAAGCCCTCGGTACGGCGAACGGTGGGCGCAGCACTGGCTCGACATCGCTCAGTTCGCCGAGACGAACGGCTTCGAGATGAACACGCCGCGGGCCAACGCGTACCACTACCGCGACTACGTCATCGGCGCCTTCAACGAGGATCTGCCCTACGACCGCTTCATCTTCGAGCAGCTCGCGGGGGACACGGTGGGAAGGGACGCGGCCACCGGCTTCCTCGTCGCGGGACCCTGGGATGAGGTCAAGAGCAAGGAGCCCTCCTATACGGCCTTGCAGCGGCAAGATGAGCTCACCGCCATGGTCAACACGACCGGCACCGCGTTCCTCGGCCTGACGCTCGGCTGCGCGCGCTGCCACAACCACAAGTTCGACCCCGTTTCGCAGCGTGACTTCTACGCCATGACCGCGGTGTTCGCCGGCGTCCGCCACGGCGAGCGAGACCTCGATCGGGGAGCGGAGGCGCTCAGGGCTTCCAGGCAGGCTGAGGCCGAGGCCGAGATCGAGGGTCTTCGGGGGGAGCTCCCACGCCTTCGTCCAGCGGTCCGCTCCGCCCTCAATGAGGAACGCTTCGAGGGGGTATTGGCCCACGCGGTACGGATGCGCATCCACGCCACCAACGGCGCCGAGCCCTGCATCGACGAGCTCGAGATCTGGTCTGGCGAGACCAACGTTGCGCTGAGCGCCACGCCCTCCTCGTCCGGCGATTACCAAGGCAACCCGAGGCACAAGCTCGAACACATCAACGACGGCCAGCTGGGTAACCCGCGGAGCTGGATCTCGGATGAGGATGGTGCCGGGTGGATCCAGCTCGACCTCCGTGAGCCCGCGGTCATTGATCGTGTGGTCTGGGCCCGGGACCGGCGCGGTGAGTTTGCGGACCGCACCGCCACCAATTACACCATCGAGGTCCGTGAGACCCCCGAGCAATGGACGGTCGTCTCGGGGTCACAGGACCGGCTCCCTATCGGGACAGAGGGTGGCGTCGACGGCCCCTCCTCCGCCGCACTTGAGCTGAGCGCGCGCATCGTCGACGCGGAGGCTCGTCGGCGTGCGCTGCAGTCCCCGCCGCCGGCCATGGCCTACGTTGGCAAGCTGGAGCAGCCGGGGCCGATCCACCGCCTGTACCGCGGGGATGTGCTGTCAAAGCGAGAGGTGGTCGCCCCGGATACGCTCGCCGAGCTCGGTGCGCTCAACCTCGACGTTGATGCGCCGGAAGCGGAGCGCCGCGTGGCGCTCGCCCGCGCCATCGCTGACCCCGCCAACCCCCTGACCGCGCGGGTGATGGCCAACCGGATCTGGCACCACCACTTCGGCGCGGGGATCGTCTCCACGCCGGGCGACTTCGGGGCCAACGGTGGCGAGCCCTCCCACCCCGAACTCCTCGACTGGCTCGCCGGCGAGCTCGTGGGCAGCGGGTGGTCTGTCAAGGCGCTCCATCGCGTGATCCTCAACACGAACACGTATCGCCAGGCGAGCACACCCAAGACCACCGGCCTCCAGCGCGACGCAGACGCCCGCCTCCTCTGGCGCTTTCCGCCCAGACGCCTCGAGGCCGAGGTGATCCGCGACTGCATCCTGCAGCTCAGCGGGAGCCTGGACCTCAAGATGGGGGGCCCTGGCTTCAGCACCTTTGAGCCCAACACCAACTACGTCCGCGTCTACACCCCGAAGGAGTCGCTTGGTCCGAGCGAGTGGCGCCGGATGATCTACATGCACAAGGTGCGGATGGAGCGCGCGCCCCTGTTTGGCTCCTTCGACCTGCCAGACGCCGGGCAGGTCTGTTCCAAGCGCGGGTCCTCCACCACCGCAATCCAGGCGCTGAACCTCTTCAATGGGGCCTTCGTGATGGATCAGTCCGAGCGGATGGCAGCGCTCCTCGAGCGAGATGGCGGTGATCCCGTGCGGCGCGCCTACAGGGGTGCCTATGGTCGCTCACCCGATGAGGCGGAGGCCCGCGCGGCCTCGGCCTTCATCGAGGACCAGGGCCTGCGGGCGTTCTGTCGCGCGCTCCTTAACTCGAACGAGCTGGTCTTCTTGCCATGAGGGGCCTCAGCAGGCGCGACCTCCTCGGGCACATGGGCTCAGGTCTCGGCGTGATGGCCATGGCCGATCTCTTGAAGGCGGATGGCCTCCTCAAGGGGGACCAGATCGACATCAACCCGAGCGCTCCGCACGCCGCACGCCGGCCTCACTTTGCGCCGCGAGCACGGAACGTCGTGGTGATCTTCTGCAGCGGCGCGCTGAGCCACCTCGACTCGTTCGACTACAAGCCCGAGCTCATCAAGCGCCACGACACGCCGCTGCCCGGCGGCGACGACCTGGTGACCTTCCAGGGCGCCAACGGCAACGTGCATCAGCCGCTGTATCCCTTCCGGCCGCGGGGGGAGTGCGGGAAGATGACCAGCGACCTGCTGCCCCACATCGGTGAGCTCTCGGATGACCTCTGCTACATCCACTCGCTCCACACCAAGACCGCCACCCACGGCCCGGGTGAGAACTGCATGTCCACGGGCTTCATCCTCGAGGGCTTCCCGAGCATGGGAGCGTGGGCGACCTACGGGCTCGGCAGCGAGTGTGAGGACCTCCCGGCCTTCGTGGCGATCCCCGATCCCCGCGGCGTCCCGCAGAGTTCCATCAACAACTGGGGGCCTGGGTTCCTGCCGGCCGCCTTCCAGGGGACCCCCTTCAACGCCGCCACCCCGGTCCGCAACATCGCGCGCCCCGGCGGCGTCAGCGCCGAGAAAGATCGCGCCACGCGGGCGTACCTGAAGGAGCTCAACGAGACGCACATGAGGCGCTATGCGGGCGACTCAGAGCTCGCCGCGAGGATCGCCAGCTACGAGATGGCGGCCCGCATGCAGCTCTCGGTCCCGGAGGTCACGGACCTGTCCTCGGAATCCAAGCAGACCCGTGAGATGTACGGGACGGATGACGCGAACGCCACCAAGGCCGGCTTCGCCCGCAACTGCTTGCTCGCGCGGCGGCTCATCGAGCGCGGGGTTCGCTTCGTCCAGCTCTTCAATGGCGCGTACGCAATGGGGGAAGGAAAGGGCAACTGGGACGGGCACCGGCAGCTCAAGACGGACTACGACATCCACGGACCGATCCTCGACCAGCCAGCCGCGGCCTTGATACGCGACCTCAAGCAGCGCGGCCTGCTCGAGGAGACTCTGGTGGTCCTCTGCACGGAGTTCGGCCGCATGCCGACCTTCCAGGCGGGGACGCAGGGTCGTGACCACAACCCGAGCGGCTTCACGGCGGTGCTCGCTGGCGCGGGGGTCAAGGCTCCATTCAGCTACGGCACGACCGATGAGTTTGGCTGGAAGGCTGAGGAGAACCCGGTCAGCGTCCACGATCTGCACGCGACGATCCTCCACCTCATGGGCCTCGATCACAAGCGCCTGACCTACTACCACAACGGTCTCGAGCGCCGGTTGACCGACGTTCACGGCGAGGTCGTCCGCGGCATCCTCCGCTCCTGAGGGCGATACCGAGTTCAGGGGGGCGCCCGGTGTGGATCCAGAGGAGGGTTCACGCGGACACCTCGGAGCGCCGGGGGTGGCGGCGGAGTCGCGCGGAGCGCGCTCGGCGGGGTGCACCAGGTGACCCTCTCTCAAGTCGGCGACGCGTTGGTGCGCGCCAACGCTGCGCGAAGCCGATGCCCCTCACTTCATCGCGCGGCCTTCGATCGCCTTACCGTTGGTGGTGAGGATCTGGAAGTGGTGGGCGCTGTGGGGGATGTCGTCGTGGTGAGTCCACACGACGTTCTTGTCCGGCGTGACCTCGATGAGCTTGGGTAGTTTCGCGTCGCGCTGGCCATAGTTAGCAATCACCACATTGCCGTTGGGCAGGACCTGTGCACCGCACGGGTCAGCGAGCCATGCGCCGGGCAGATCGGTGTTGGTGAGCTGCCAGATGATCTTCCCCGCGGCGTCGAAGCGGACAGCCCGGTTGCCGTTGGTCAGGTTGACGTGCGTGGACCCGTCCGGCAATCGGATCGCGGTGAACGGCCAGCTGTGGATCTCGCGCTGCGGATCGCCCGGCACCGTCGTGTCGAAAGTCGCCAGGACCTTCCCCGTCGCGTCGTACTGCTTGACGGCGAAGTCAAGCAGGTGCGGAGCGAGGTACGTGCCGTCGTCGAGCTTGCGAGCCATGCGCGTGCCCATGTGGTGGTTGGTGCTCTGGCACTGGAGCGGAAACTCGACGTGGATCTTCCCAGCCCGGTCCATCTCCATGAGCCGCGGCTTGGGCCCGCCCTCGGCGACGAGGATCCGCCCGTTCTCCAGCGGGCTCGCGGTGTGGATCTCGTACTGCTCGCCCCTGTAGATGACGGTCTCATCACCCTCGCGGGTGACCTCGACCACCGCGCCCGCGGGGAAAGGCCCGCACCGCTTGACCGCGAGCAAGATATTGCCGCTGGGCAGGACATACCCGTCCTGCGAGCCGTGCTCGTACCGCCAGAGGACCTCTCCGTCTTCCCCGATGATGCGTGTCTGTCCCGCGCAAGCCAGGAAGCTGTGGGTGATCCTCGCGGGTCGTTCTGCGGTGGCCTGTGGAGTGTCGTCCACAAAGAAGCTGAGCGTGGCGAGGAGGAGCAGCAGTTGAATCTTCACTCGCCCAGTAGACCAAAGCTCCTGCGGTACGACGAGGCGGGGAGGCGCCGATGCACGGGACGCCGTCCACTCGCAGCGCTCACCTCACCACGCGTAGCCCAGGCTCAGCCCGAAGACCAGGACGTCCTCGTCCGGGTGCTTTAGCGAGAAGTCGTAGGCGACCGTGGGTGACAGCGTCCAGCCGTCGCCGACGGGGAACTCGTAGAGGCCCCCCAAGCGCATGACGCCCTCCCAATCGTTGTCCTTTCGTTCCTCGCCGTAGCCGACGAACAGGGCGAGCGGCTCCGCAGCGTGCCAGACCAGGTCCGCGCCGATGATGACGGCCCGGCCTTCGCCGGCGATGACCTCGGTGAAGGCACCGACTCCAAAGAGCTCACTGAAGCGGTACTCGTAATCAATGCCCAGCGCATACCCCTCCATCTCCGCGTCCTCCTGAGCGACCCCAGCGAAGCCGTTCAGGATGTGGCGACGGTGCTCGAGCTCCCCCGCCTCCTCGGCTGCAGCGGTGCCTTCCGGCAGCTGGGACCAGGTCGCGGGCGGCGGGCTCGTGGTCGCGCAGCCGGAGAAGACCGTGGGCAGAGCCAGGATGGCTGCGCGGAGAGGGGTGGCTGGCCACCACTGGTCAGGAGTCGAGACTGCCATGGAGCTTGATGTGGATTGTTCGCCTCGAACGAACGGGTAGGGGACCCCCCGCGTGGCGGGCGGGCTCCTCCGCGATTCACCGTAGCCTGCGCGCGTACAGCCCGCCTCGGCCGCGTTCGATTATGCCCCTCCACGGTTGGCTCGAGGTCCTTTTCGCGGATCGCGAGGACCCCTCCACGACGCCTCGTTCCGCGTCCGAGGGCGCGGAGACGGTCATAAGCCGAGCCGGGAGCGTTCGGCGCGCGGGCCCTGCCGGCGGCTCAGGAATCGACGCGCCGGATCCTGTCGACCCGCAGTCGATCGCGCTCGTCGAAGACGAGGCGCTCTGCGGCGAGGATCACGCCGACCGTCCCCAGGGCGACGGCGCCGGCGATCGCGAACAGGATGAACAGCTGGTAGCGGGCCGCGGTTCCCGGGTCCTCTCCCGCGAGCAGCTGCCCGGTCATCATGCCGGGCACGCTGATCACGCCCACCGCGATCATCGCGTTGAGGATCGGGATCATCCCGCGTCGAGCGGCGCGCCGCAGCACCGGCGCGGCGGCCTGTCGGCGGGTGGCTCCGTGGGCCAGGAGCAGCTCGACGCGCGCGCGGTCCTCGTCGAAGCCCTCGAGGGCGGCGTCGAGGCCGAGGCTGATGCCGTTCAGAGCGTTGCCGAGCACCATGCCCAGCAGGGGGACCGCGTACTGGGGCGTGTACCAGGGCCCCGGGATGTCGAGCACGACCAGCAGCCCGTAGGAGGTCACGGCGAAGGAGCTCACGAGCATGACCCCGATGCTCGCGGCGAACACCCCCGGGACCCGGCGGCTCCCGCGGCGCACGGCCTCAACGCCCGCCACGGTCGCCATGACCAGGGTCACGAGCAGGACCGCGCCGGGCCCCTCGGTCTCGAACACCAGTCCCAGCACCCAGCCGAGGAGCGCGAGCTGCACGGCAGCGCGGACGGCGGCAAGGAGCAGGCGCCGCCCGAGGCCAAGGCGCAAAATGAGGTCCACCGCCGCGTTCGCGAGGACCAGTAGCGCCGCGAGGCCGAGGTCGGTCAAGGTCAGCTGGACGATGGCGATCACAGGCTCATCTCCCGGGCGCCGAGCCGCTCCGCGAGGGCCGCGTCGTGGCTCACCCAGAGGACCGAGCCGCCCTCCCGCGCGAACGCCTGCACCCGCGACTCGGCCTCGGCCGCCGCGGGTCGATCGAGGGCGGCGGTGACCTCGTCCAGCAGCAGGACTCGCGGAGCCCCGAGCAGCGCTCTGTGGAGCGCGAGGCGCTGGGCCTCGCCGCCCGAGAGCCGGCTCGCGTCCGCGCGCGGATCGAGGGCGGGGACTGGAGTGGGGGGGACGTTCAGCAAAGCGGCGACCGCAGCGACGTTCTCCTCCACCGTTCCGGGGAGGCACGGGGCGCCTTGCTGGGCGTAGCGCACCGCCCGCCGCCACACCGGGGGCGGAGTGGCCTCCCGTGAGCGGCCGTCCAGGGAGACCTCGCCGGCGTCGACCGGGTCCAGGTCGGCCAGCGCCCTCAGCAGGAGCGTCTTCCCGCTCCCCGAGGGGCCGCGCAGCACCGCGACCTCGCCCCCTTCGAGCTCAAGGTCCAGGTCGCGCCACCAGGGCGTGCGCGTGAGTCCGCGTACCACAAGCGAATCCATGCCTCAGCTCCTGGCGCCCGGCAGCGTCCCTTGCCCGCCGCCGCCTACGCAGAGGTCGCGGGTGATCTCGTCATCGTTCAGGAGCCCCATGTCGACAGCGAGGATACAAGGGGAGCTCCAAAGGGCGGGCTTTGCCATCGGCCCGGTGCCTCGCCGGGGGAGCTGGACCCCTGGGGAACCCACGGCTGCCGTTGGGTCCGCGCCCCGAAGCGGGGAGGGTCGAGAGGCGGGCTGGCGGTCGATCGCCGGTGAGCCGTCGGGGACCCCCGCCCACGCCCGGCTCTAGGGGGACTTGGCCCCTTGGTGCACCGCTGTGCTGTGGATTGGACGGGTCGCTCGACCCACGCACCCGCCATGGGCGACAGCTCGTTCCCAGGGTCAACGTGTCCAGGAGCTCACTCTTCTTGGTGCTGCTCATGCGCCTTCCAGTGGTCGCTTGTGATGGCGCCGCTTCCTCCGGGACGGCGCAGGCTTCAGTGGCCTCGGGAGACGTCCGTGCGGAGTCAGCGGACTCCTCTCGATGGGCGGCCCAACGCGCCGGATAGGACCGCCTTGACCCGGCTCCTCGTGGCGGGGAGCCGGATGGTCAACCTGCGCTAATCGAGCGGCTCACTGCCATGCGTCTCACAAGAGAGAGGCGGAGACCGATCGTAGCTAAGCAACCTGACGCCCCACCGGAGACCGCGCCATGAGGCTGCTACCCATCACACTGATCCTCTTCTTTCTAAACGTAGTTGCGATGCTCGTGTTGAGGGAGGTGGGGAGCGTTGAGCTCTTCCATCGCTCGGTCACCAGCGCCTGGGTCCTCTTCGGGATCCCTGCCGCGATCGTCCTCACCAAGGAAGCCCGCGCCGTGGGCTCGGCCAAGCACATGGCTGCCGGGGAGCCTCCTGGATCCGGGAAGGCACCGAGCGTGAGGCTTGCCGCTGACGAGGAGCGTGGCGGCTCCGACGTCACAGGCAGGGCCGAACGACCGAAGCCAAGCCCCTTGGATCGACTCCTCCTGACCTTCGCGGTTGTCTTCGCAACGCTGACGCTCCTTATGACTTTCTCGCTCCACTCCGGGGCCTGGGGGAACGGAGTGATCATGGCCTTCCTGATTCCCGGGCTGGCCATGGGGGCCTTGGTGGCACTCGTCGGAGTCGTCGTGGTCCCGGTCAAGCACCTCTACCGGTGGGGCAGGTGGCGGCGTGCTTTCGCAGAGCAAGCCCGGTGACGGCTGCATCGGGGCGAGGCCGGAACTCGGGCGGGCGGATCAGGTGGATCCGTAGTCCAGCGCCCGTCGGCGGCACGGCTCAGCGGTAGCCGAGCTCCTTGAGGCGGTCGGCCTCCTCGGGGGTGTTCACGA
>CALLKX010000073.1 GCA_938083085.1 uncultured bacterium | reverse complement strand
GGGTCTCACCGGCGGGCTCTCACCGGCGGGCTCTCACCGACTGGCCAGCGCATCAATCTCGGCCGCACACTCCGCCTTCAGGCGTGTGAGCTCGGCGCGCACCAGAGGCGGGAGGTTCGGCGCCAGGGCCCGGTCGAACTGACTGCTAGCGAGGACCCAGCCATCCCGCTCCATCAGCTCCAGCGCACGGATCGCGTGGAGCAAGGTCCCCGCGGGCGTCTGCTCCTCGGTCCACCGGGCCTGGGTCACCTCGATCCACGCTCGGCCCGCGTGCATCTCGCGGACGACGACCTCAAGCTCCAGCCGGTCGTTGGAGTTCGCGGCAGCGAGAGCCGCGGCCGCCAATGACCCACGGCGCGCGAAGAGTCGTGCCTGGGGCGCGTCGAACTCCTCCTTGATCCAGAGGAACTGCTCATCGGCCCAGAACTCGAAGGCGCGGAACGCCGCCGGGTCAAAGCGCGTCAAGAAGGCGCTCCAGTCGTCGGTCTCCCGGCAGACCTGGGCCACGACTCGCTGAGCCTCGCCGAGCCGAAGCTCCGGCCGCTGGCTAAGGTCGAGCACGGAGGCCGTGGGCGCGTCCGCCCGCGCGAGCACCGTCGCCGCCGGACCCTGCGATGCCGGATCGACCGCGGGCGTACCGGCAGCGGGCGGCACCACGGCGGACAGGCTCACGGGCGCTGGCGCCTGAAGCAGCATGGCCGCGGCGAGGGGAGCGGAGAGGAGGACGAGCATGGGCGCGGTTTCTTGCGCAGCCGGCGCGGCCCCGCAGCGCTGACATCGACAGGAACCCCCCGCTCCTTGAGCCCCATGATTCAGCGCCCATGGGCGGCCCGCCAGGCCCCCATGGAGGCCCGCAAGTGCACCGACGCGGGCAGCCCGACCCCGTAGGCCTGGAGCCCCACGGGGCCCTCGAACCCCACCTCATCGAGCACCTTGAGCAGGCCACCGAGGTCGTGGTCGCCCGAGCCCAAGGGCTGGATCAGCTTGGCCCAGTTCTCCCCGTCCACGTCGGCCCCGTTCACTGTCACGGCGAAGAGGCGCGCCGCCGCCGAACGCAGGGTAGCGGCGGGGTCGGCTCCCTCCTGGACCTTCAGGAAGTGACAGAGGTTGAAGCACACCCCCACCCGCGGGCTGTCGAGCTCCTCGGCGAGCGACAGGGCCGCCCGGTCCGTCTCCAGCCAAAAGCCCGCGTGCGGATAAAGCGCCACCTCCACGCCGGTGGTCTCGGCCAGCTCCTTGAGCTCCGCGAGAATCCCGAGCGCGACGCCGCGCTCCTCGCCCTTGGTTGGCCACTCGAAGTCCCGGGGGAAGCTCGACCGCAGCGCGAGCCAGATCATCCCGGGGCCGCCGGCCATGCCCTCCATGGCGGCGCGCAGCTGGCCGACGCCGGTGCCCTCAGGATCCGCCAGGTCGAGCACGTGATAAGCGCTCCACAGATCGCCGCCCACCGCCTCTGCGGCGGCGCGGACCTCTCCCACCCGGTCGGTCCCCCAGGCGATCCCATCAAAGCCAAGCTCGAGGGTCAGGCGGGCCTGCTCGGCCGGCGAGCCCGGCCCTGTCCCCGTGTGCATGGCCACGAAGGGCCGCCGGGAACCGTGGGGCCGCAGGAAGGGCGCCGCCGGGCGCCAGGCCTCCACCGACCACACGCCGCCGCGGTCGGCCACCAGCAGGCACTCGTCCCTGGCGAGCGGCTGCGTTGAACCTGGCGGCCCCTGGAATCGAGCGCGGACCGCGCCGTCCGGGCCACCCGAGAGCTCCACGCGCGCGGCCTGAGGGAAGGGCGGGCCCGCACCTCGCATGGTGCCCGCGAGCTCGACCGCGACCTTCTTCGCTGAGCGGCGCCCTTCGCTCCCCTCACCAACCGAGGCCGCGAGAAAGGGCTCGACGACCCTCGGGTCCAAGCGCGACAGGGCGTCCGCGAAGCCGAGCGCCAGCACTCGCGGCTCGAGCCTGGGGTCCGGCGGCGCCACCCGGAAGGACATCACGTGCTGCCAGGGGAGGTCGTCCGTCTCACGAGCCAGCTCAAAGCCTCCCGCCGCCATCTCACGCATGACCTGTGCCTTCGTCATCTTGTGCCTGAGCTTGATCGGCACCGAGCGATCCTCGGAGCGGAACTCCACGAGCACCACCTCGCCGCCGGGTCGGAGCGCGCGCCGGATGTGGTCTAGCACCCGCACCGGGTGGGAGAGCTCGTGGTAGACGTCCACCATCAGCACGAGATCGCAGGACCCCTCGGGGAGCCGCGGGTCATCCACGGTCGCCTCCACGTACTCAAGATTCTCCAGCCCCTCACCCTCTGCACGCTCCCGCAAGAGCATCAGCATCTCCGGCTGCAGGTCGACGGCGAAGACCCGGCCCTCGGACCCTACGTCCCGGGCGAGCGGCAGGGTGTGGTAGCCGTTGCCACACCCAAGATCGCAGACCGCATCGCCGGGGGCCGCCGCCAGCCACTCGCGCAGCGCCGCGCCGTTCTCCTCGTCCTCACGGGTCTCCCGCAGGAGCCACGGCGCGCCCGCCCAGTGCATGGTCCTCGCGATTCGCCGCCCGAGGTAATCATCTCGCCCCTCCGGCGATCCCTCCGGATCAACTCTGTCCTGGAGAGGGAGGGCGAGGAGGCCGAGGCAGAGCAGGTGGATCATGTTGGGACGCTCCCCAACGGGGGAGGTGAGGGGCCAGTCGAGAGCCAGCGGGGCGAGCCGGTCCAGGAAGTCAGTCGGGGGAGTCGGCGGGGCACGCGTCGGGGGAGGCGTGCCGCTGTCTACGAATGTGACACGCTAAGGAATCGCAAGCGGACCATCGAAGCGGTGTCTCGAATCGGTCGATGACGGGGGCATACGGGGCGTCCCCTCCCCGACCCACCATGAGTCATTCGTCTCCCCACCCCGTCGCGATGCTCCACCTTCAGGAGCCGCCCCTCCGCCGCGACCGACCCAGCGCTGGCTTCGCGCTCATCGAGATGGTGATCGCAGCCTCGATCCTGATGATCGGGGCCCTCGGCTTCCTCCAGCTGTTCGCTGCGGCCGCTGACCTCAACGGGGCCAACCGAGAGGGAGCCGTCGCGCGTGAGGCGGCACAGCGGGCCCTCACCCGCCTCGCAGCGTTCGAGCCCCGCGAGAACGTCTTCGCGCTCCACAACGACGACCCTACGGACGACCCTGCCGGCCAGCCCCTCGCGGGCTTTCTGCTCTCGGGCTTTGAGGTCGACGGGCTCTCCCCGCGAGCCGATGACCCCGACAGCCGCGTGGGCAGCGTGATCTTCCCCATCGACCCGATCACCGGCGCCCTCCACCCCGAGTTCATGTCCTCTGACTTCTCCGTCGCCCCGGCGCTCATCGGCGCGGGGGTCTCCGAGGAGGTGGCAGACGCCTACGGCCTGCTGCTCCCCGTCGTTGTCCGGATCGAGTGGCAGCACAAGGGGCGCCCCATCCAGCACGAGATCGTCACGCTCATCTCACCGCGATGAAGTCCACCCAGACCACCGCCACCTGCGGGGATCGTGGGGGCTTCACCCTGCTCGAGATCCTGATCGCGCTGACGATCCTCGCGCTGCTGCTGTCCTCCGTCGGCCTCCTGGCCTCCGGGAGCAAGAACGCCTTCAGCCGCGGCACCACCGTCAGCGCCATGGAGCTTCGAACCGGGCTCACCAGCGACGTCATCCAGCGCGAGCTCTCCCTCGCCCTCACGGGCTCGCTCTCGCCCGAGATCCAGTCCGGCCAGCGAGTGACAGAGCTCACCTATGTGCGCGCCGTGGGCTGGGAAGGCGAGACCACGATCACGACCGCGCCGCGGACCCTGCGCTTCGAGCTCGATCCGGCGGAGGCCAACAACGGCGCCGACGATGATGGAGATGGGCTCATCGACGAGGGGATCCTCGTGCTGATCGAGGACGTTGGGCTCCCCACTGAACGACGGCGCATCCTCGCCCGAGGCCTCGCGGAGTACGCAGAGGGCGAGGTCTTCAACGGCGTCGACGACAACGGCGACGGCTTGGCGGACGAGTCCGGCTTCGCCATCGAGCGCATGGGCGCCGCGCTCGAGGTCACCGTGACCCTCGAGCAGCGCCCGCCCGGGCGCGAAGAGACCATCCAGAGAACCCTCCGGAGCTCGATCCTCCTGCGCAACTGATGAAGCTCGAACACCGCGTGAATAGAGAATCGCCGACGACCACAAGCAACGCGAGCCGATCCGGCTCGGTGCTCGTGACCGTCATCATCTTCGTGATGGTCCTCGCAGGGCTGGGGAGCTCGATGCTCCGGGTCGACATGTCGATCTCTGACAGTCGCCGCTCCGACGGCGCCGCACAGCGGGCCTACTTCGCGGCCGAGTCCGGGATTGATGAGGCCTTCATCCTCCTCCGCTCGCGGCTGATCGAACCCGAGGAGGGCGACACGATCACCGTCGGGAGCGAGCAGATCCCCCGGACCCTCGCCAACTCGCGCTACTGGGCCGAGGTCACCCGGCTGGACGCGTGGCGCTTCCAGGTGATCTCGACGGGCGCCTGCGAAGGCGAACGGAAGCGTCAAGAGTGTGTCTTCACCACGGCGCCGGCCGGGTTCTTCCAATACGCGGCCTTCGCGATGGACGGCCTGCTCCTCGGCGCGGGCGCCGCGACGAACAGCTACGACCCGACGCTCGGCGCCTTCGCCAACCAGTCAATGCGGGGCAACGGGGGCGTTGGGTCCAACGGCAACGTGACGCTGGGCGCGAACACGGTCATCAACGGTGACGCGGTCACCGGAGAGGGAGGTTCGATCCTCGAGAACGGCGCCAACGTGGTCATCACCGGAGACCGTGGGTCCCTCGACGAGGACATGGCGTTCCCCCCCATCGAGCCGCCCGCGGTGGCTTCGAGCGGCCCACTGAACGCGACGGTGGACTCCACGATCGGCCCTGGCCTCATCGGCTTCGACGAGGTCTCCGCGCAGAGCGGCGCGACGCTCACTATCGAGGGGCCCGCGCAGGTCGTCATGTCGGACTTCACCCTCGGCGGCGGGAGTTCGCTGATCATCGACAGCTCGAACGGACCCGTCGAGATCTACACGGGCGGCGACTGGGACATCAGCGCCGACTCGACGGTTCGAACAACGAGCGAGTCCGCACGGGAATTCCAGCTCTTCATCGGCGGGGACACTGACAGCAGCGCCGACCCCGCCACGGTGAGCCTGAATGCCAACACCGTGCTCCACGGGGCCATCTATGCGCCAGAGGCGTCGATCAGCGTGCCAGCCGACTTCGAGCTCTTCGGGAGCCTGATCGCCCGCAGCCTCACCTTCGGCGAGTCGGCTCGGCTGCACTTCGACGAGTCGCTCCTCTACGAATCCGATGAGGAGGCCCTCGCCCTGGAGACGCTGATCTGGCGTCCGGTCTCCGCGGACGAGCCCACGGCCTCGGGCACGTCCGGCCCCTGATCGGGGCGGCCTGCTCAGGCGTCCGGCGCGCGCAGGAACCAGAGCGCCGAGTTGCCGTAGACACGCGGCTTGTCGTCGTCCGACAGCCCGAGGTCCTCGGGCCGCAGGTCCCGGGGGTGCGTGTGGAGCATCATCACCCCCCCCGGTACGACGGCCTCGGACAGCACCGCACGGACCACGGCCAGCATGGTTGCCCGGTCCCCTGGAGCCCGCCAGATCGGATAGGGCGGATCCAGCAGGGCCACATCTGCCCACCGGCTCCCGTCCGGGCGCCGCCAGGCGTCCCCGATCAACGCGTCGCCCGGCGCATGCTCGACCTGGTCGTCGGAGACGCCGCAGGCCGCACAGTTCTTGCGCAGGATGCGCCGAGCGGAGCTTTCCTGCTCCACAAAGCGGACCCTTCGAGCCCCCCGGGAGAGCGCCTCGAGGCCGAGGCCCCCCGACCCGCTGAACAGGTCGAGCACCTCCGCATCCTCGATTTCGCCCCCGAGAATGTTGAAGAGGTTCTCCTTTACCCGCCCGAGCATGGGCCGGGTGTCTTCGCCCGGGGGCGTAGCAAGCCGCCTCCCCTTGAAATGTCCGGTGATGATGCGCACGAGCGGAAGAGTACAGGCACCCCGTTGGAGCCGCCCCTCTCGGCACCTAGGATTCCTGGGTGAGCAACCTCGTTCCGGCCCCCACCCCCCGCCTCCACGTCAACATCGACCACGTAGCCACCGTCCGGCAGGCCCGTCGGGAGGCGTTCCCCGACCCGGTCGAATGGGCGCTGCGCTGCGAGGCTGCCGGCGCCCACGGCATCACCTGCCACCTGCGAAAGGACCGTCGGCACATGCAAGACGCCGACATCCACCGGCTTCGGGAGGCCGTCACGACCCTGCTCAACCTCGAGTGCAGCCTCGACGAGTCCATGCTCACCATCGCCGAGGGGAGCCGGTCAGAGGCCTTCTGCCTGGTCCCTGAGAACCGCCTGGAGATCTCCACCGAGGGCGGCCTTGACGTCATCCGAGAGACGCCCCGGCTGAGGGATGCCGTGCCTCGCCTCACAGAGGCCGGCGGCGCCGTGTCGATCTTCATTGACCCCGACCCCGGGCAACTGGACGCCGCCGCCGCTCTCGGCGCGCCGTTCGTCGAGCTGCACACCGGCGCCTATGCCAACGCCCGCGGCCCCGTCCGAGAGGCCGAGCTTGCTCGGCTTGCGGAGGCCTCGCGGCACGCCCGATCCGTGGGCCTGCGGGTCAACGCTGGTCACGGGCTCGACTTCGAGAATACCGCCCCTGTGGCCGCCATTGAGGGAGTGGAGGAGCTGAACATTGGCTTCGCCATGGTCGCTCGCTCGCTCTTCGACGGCGTGGATCGCTGCGTCAAGGACATGCTGCACCTCATCGAAGGAGCGCGCTCGTGACCGATGGCGACCTCGCATTCCTGAAGGGCGCGATCACCGCGCTTCCCACGCCCTTCCGTGACGGGGTCCTCGACCTCCAAGCGGTGGACCGGCTGGTCCAGCACCAGGCGCGCCAGCGCACGACCGCCATCGTGGTGGGCGGAGCGACCGGCGAGGGCTGGTCCCTGGAGGTGGACGAGGTCGGCCAGCTCGTGGCGCGCGCCGTCGCCTGCGCCGAGGACAACTCTGACTATCGACTGCGCGTCCTCTTCGGCGTCACGGAGATCAGCTCCGAGCGAGCAGCGAAGGTCGCCAGGAACGCTGCCTTGGCGGGCGCCGATGCCCTCCTCGTCAGCGCGCCGCCCTTCGCCTTGCCCGACGTCAAAGGCATCACCGCGCACCTGCAACACATCCTCGACGCCCTGCCCAGCGAGCTCCCGCTGATCACGGTGAACGAGCCAGAGCGGACGGGATCCGACCTGGGGCCTCAGGCCCTGAAGGAAATCGTCGAGCGGATCCCTGAGGTCGTCGCCCACTGCGAGGCCGTCGGGCGCCCCACGCGGGCCCGGACGCTCGCGGGCGAGCTGCCCATCCCCCTGCTCGCCGGGGACGACCGCATGATCGGCCCGATGATTCGCAACGGGGCCCAGGGCGCGATCACGGTCGTCGGCAACCTCGTGCCTGGAGAGGTGGCGAGGTTCATCGAGGCCGCTCGCGATGACGACCCCGAGGCGGACGCGCTGGAGCGCAAGCTGGCCCCGCTGATCGACGCCCTGCGCGTCACGACGAACCCCATTCCCATCAAGGGCGCCCTCGCGGCGCTCGAGGCGATCCGAAACGACGTGCGGGCTCCGCTCCTGCGCCTCGACACCCGCCAGCGCACCGCTCTCGAGCGGTCTCTGACCCTGGCGAGGCTGCTGGTCCCCTCCTGACGCCTCGCCTGGCAGTCTGGCGCGCCATAATGGCACTCCACGCTGCCCGCTTGGCATTCGACTGCGGTTCATCCGCAGCGATCGCCCTGCTAGGTGTGCCTGGGGGCCTTTTTGACCCCTGGCATGGCCGTTGCCCCTTGGAGAGTCCGGCCCCCGTTCTGGAGGGCCGAGAAGAGGTACTCCAATCATGCAACCGCAATACACCCATCGCTCCCAGGCGGCCCTGGCCGCCGCACAGGAACTCGCCGTCCAGTCGGGTCACCCGGAGCTGACGCCCGCCCACCTGGCGTCCGCGCTCCTCGTGGAACCCGAGGGCGTGACCTCCGCAGTCCTCGGCCGCCTCGGCGTCGACCCGCGCACGCTCCAGCGTGAACTCGACGAGCTGCTGCAACGGCTCCCGCGCACCAGCGGTGGCCAGGTCTCTGGCTCGCGCGCCCTCGCAGAGGTGATCGCCGCGGCCAACGCCGCCGCGGGTAAGCGAGGCGATGAGTACGTCTCCACCGAGCACCTGCTGCTCGCACTGGCCTCCAAGGGATCCCCAGAGGTCGCCGCGCTGTTCAGCAGCCGTGACGCGGGGCCCGATCGCATCGAGGCGGCCCTGGAAGACGTGCGGGGCGACCGCAAGGTCACCTCCGCCGATCCCGAGGCGACGTTCGAGGCCCTCGAGAAGTACGCCCGCGATCTGACGGCCGACGCGAAGGCTCAGAAGCTGGACCCCGTCATCGGTCGGGACGGCGAGATCCGTCGCGTCATCCAGGTCCTGTCTCGGCGGCGCAAGAACAACCCCGTGCTCATCGGCGAGCCCGGGGTGGGCAAGACCGCCATCGCAGAGGGGCTCGCCAACCGAATCGCGGTCGGTGACGTGCCTGACGGGCTGAAGAACAAGCGCGTCATGTCCCTCGACCTGGGCGCGCTGCTCGCTGGGGCGAAGTACCGCGGCGAGTTCGAGGAGCGCCTCAAGGCCGTCCTCGAAGAGATCAAGGAGGCGGAGGGCGAGATCGTCCTCTTCATCGACGAGCTCCACACCCTCGTAGGCGCAGGGGGCTCGGAGGGCGCCGTGGACGCCGCGAACATGCTCAAGCCCGCGCTCGCACGCGGCGAGCTGAAGTGCGTGGGCGCGACGACCCTCGACGAGTACCGCAAGTACATCGAGAAGGACGCCGCCCTCGAGCGCCGCTTCATGCCCGTGACGGTCGACGAGCCCTCCGTGGACGACACCGTCGCGATCTTGCGCGGCCTCAAGGAGCGCTACGAGGTGCACCACGGCGTGCGGATCCTCGACAGCGCGCTCGTGGCGGCGTCACGCCTGGCGGACCGCCACATCACCGACCGCTTCATGCCAGACAAGGCCATCGACTGTGTCGACGAGGCCGCGGCGCAGCTACGGACGGCCATCGACTCCCTGCCCCAGGAGCTCGACGAGATCGAACGCCGCCAACGGCAGCTTGAGATCGAGCGGACCGCGGTCGCTGGCGAGGATGCTGAGCGCAACGCCGCTCGCATCGCCGCCATCAGCGAGGAGCTCGCGGACCTGGAGGAGCGCGCCAGCGCCCTGCGGACCCGCTGGACCACGGAGAAGGACCTGATTCGCTCCATCCGCGCGGGCAAGGCCCTCCTGGAGGAGCTACGGGCAGAGGCCGAGCGCGAGGAGCGCGCCGGCGACTTCGAGCGCGTGGGCCAGCTGCGCTTCGGCGAGATCCCTGAGACCGAGGCCGACATCGAGGCCTCCTCGGAGGAGCTCGACCGGGTCCAGGCTGAGGGCGCCATGCTCCCCGAGGCCGTGGACGACGAGATGATCGCCAGGGTCGTCGCCCGCTGGACGGGCATTCCCGCCGACAAGCTGCTCGAGACGGAGCGGCAAAAGCTGCTCCAGATGGAGGACGGTCTGCGCCAGCGCGTGGTCGGCCAGGACGACGCCCTCGCGGCGATCAGCCAGGCGGTGCGCCGCGCCCGCGCCGGGCTCGTGGAGGAGACGCGCCCGCTGGGCGCCTTCCTCATGCTCGGCCCCACTGGGGTTGGCAAGACCGAGACCGCCAAGGCCGTCGCAGAGTTCCTCTTCGACGACGAGCGCAACATGATCCGCGTGGACATGAGCGAGTTCATGGAGAAGCACTCCGTGAGCCGCATGATCGGCGCGCCTCCCGGCTATGTGGGTCACGACGAGGGCGGCGTCCTCACCGAGGCCGTGCGCCGCAAGCCCCACAGCGTGATCCTGCTTGACGAGGTGGAGAAGGCCCACCCGGACGTCTTCAACGTGCTGCTGCAGGTCCTCGATGACGGCCGCCTCACGGACGGCCAGGGACGCACCGTGGACTTCACTCAGACGCTGGTCCTGATGACGAGCAACCTGCGGGGAGAGGACGCGGTGAAGGACTACTTCAGGCCGGAGTTCATCAACCGCCTGGACGAGGTCCTGACCTTCAAGGCCCTGGAGCGGGACCAAATCCGCAGCATCGTGGACGTGCAGGTGGAGCGACTCTCGCGCCAGCTCGCCGACCGCGACATCGGGCTCGTCCTCACCGAGGGTGCCCTGGAGGCCCTGGCCGAGGAGGGCTACGACCCCGAGTTCGGGGCTCGCCCCCTGAAGCGTGCCCTCCAGCGCAACGTGCAGAACCTGCTGGCCGAGGCGATCCTCCGGGACGACATCCGGCCGGGGCAGACCGTGACCGTGGACGTGCATGAGGGCCTCTTCGGCGTCTCGGCCAGGGAGACCCTGACGCCGACCCTGCTGGCCTCCTGAGTCGTGAGGGCTCGCCCCTGAAGGGTGACGAGAGTGGCGGCGGCGCGCGCCATGCGGACGCCAACGGGCTTCTTGTCACGCGGGTGGATGGGCCCCATGTAGACGGGAGTGTCAGCCCAGCTGTAGTCAGGCGTGTGACCGCCTTGGCAGATCTTGTCGCAGCCGATGCCTTCAGTG
>CALLKX010000072.1 GCA_938083085.1 uncultured bacterium | reverse complement strand
GGGCTGGCCGCCCCAGGCGGCGCACGGCACGGTGACGTTGCCCTCGATGGCGTAGCAGGTGCCCGCGCGCAGGCGCCAGTCGCCCTTGATGGGGGTGGGGCCCTGGTTGTCCCACATGCCGATGGTGGGACCGGCGGCGTGGCCGTGGAAGCCCACGGGGTGGGTGTAGACCGAGCAGGTGATCCCCTCGGCCTCGGCGAGCCGCCGGGTCTCGGCGAGCACGTCGTTGCCCGTCCGGCCCTGGGTGAACGATCCCGTCAGGAGGTCCTGCCAGCGGTTGCCCACCGCCATGGCCTCCTTGAGGGCGTCGGGCACGCCCTCCTCGCCGATCTTCAGGACGTAGGCCATCTCCTGGGTGTCGGTGCAGAGCCGCAGGTAATGGATGCCCACGTCGGTGTGGAGCACGTCCCCGCGCCGGATGACCTGGTGCTCCACGCCGTAGAAGCTGGAGCCATCCGGGGGCACGAGGCCCTCGCGCTGCACGTTGCAGTAGGGCATGAACCAGACCGGGAGGCCGAGGTCGGTGAAGCGCTGGCGGAGGAACCAGGCCACGTCGTCGGTGGTGGTGACGCCGGGGGTGATCACGTCGCTGGAGAAGGCGTCGCGGATGGCGCCGCGGGCCAGCAGCATGAGCTGCGGGTAGACCTCCATCTCCATCGCGGTGCGGGTCTCCAGCCAGCGGATACAGAGGGGCTCGGCGGGGACCATGCGTGCCCGCAGCGTCTCGGGCAGCGCCACCTCAAGCCGTGCCCGCAGGCCCGAGCTGAGGCCGTCGCCCACGGCCCAGTGCTCGGACGTGTTGACCCCGATCTTCTGCGGGTCACGCTCGGCGATCACCTCCGCGAGCCGCGCCCACTGCTGGTCGAGGGAGCCGCCGTCCCAGGCGGTCTCGTACAGGTCACCGAGGCCGTAGCGGCTCACCGTCAGCCGCTCGATGCCCTCATTCACCCCGCGGTCGTGGAACACCAGCATGGTCGTTCGGCGTGCGGCGAACACGGGCGCGGGGACGAGCGTCAGGTAGACCGGGTCCTCGGCGTACTCGCGGTTGATCACGACCCACATGTCGATCCCCGACTCGCGCATCAGCCGCGGGAGCAGGTTCTCGAGTCGGTCCTCGAGCATGCGGTTCACCGCCTCGGCGCGAGCTCGCTCCGGCAGCACTGCAGGTGTGCCTGGAACGGCGTAGCCCTGATTCCAGCGCCTCTCGCTCCAGAGATCCTGGGCCTCCTGGGGGAGGAGGGCCGGTGTCGGGACGGAGGTGAGGAGCGACGCGTGGAGCAGGAGGGAGGCGATCATGGCTGGGGGGGGCTGGGGTCGGCCCCATCCTGCCACGATCCGTGCGCCCCGCTCCCCGGGTTCTATCCCCTCGCTACTGCCGCTCGAAGGCGCCGTGGTCCACCACGGGCGCAGACCCCGCCCCGGTGTCGGGAACCAGCGGGTCGTCCACGCGCCGGGTCCCGCCCGCGAGGTCGAGGGGGACCTCCTCGGTCCGGTCCCCGTCCCCGTCCAGGTCGGCGCGGTCCGGTGGCAGGAGCGGTACGGCGGCGGCGTCGATGCAGGGGGACCCCGGGGCCAGCCGGTAGTCGTTGTCGAGGAACGCCAGCGGGTTCCCGTCCGGCCCGGCCGGGTCGAGGAACAGGGGGTCGGCGTCGATGAGGTTCGAGGCCGCGAGCAGGGTGCTCCCGCCCGAGAGGACCAGGTTGATGGCGCCACCCTGGAGGTTCGTCCAGTGGACCTCGAGGGTCGAACCCGGCGAGTTGGCGGTGATCTGGTCGAAGCCGGCGCCGCTCGAGTTCAGCCAGAAGACCGAGTTGACCACGACGGCGCTCATCCCGAAGTCCAGGGAGATCCCCCCGCCGACCTGCAGCGCGTCGTTGAGCACGAAGGTGGAGTTGGAGATGCGCGTGGTCGCGAGCCCCGAGCCGGCGATGGCGCCGCCCGAGTCCCAGGCGAAGTTCCCGGCGAACACGCACTGGTCGACGAAGTTCACCTCCGGCGAGCTGCCGGGCCCCCCGGCGGCGTAGAGGGCACCGCCGTACAGGGCGGTATTCTCGAGGAAGGTGCACCGGCTGACCACCGCCGGGGCGCCGACCGAGCCGCCGAGGGTGACCGCTCCGGCTCCGGCGGCGACGTTGCTGATGAACGTACACCCGTCGACCTCCGCGGCCCCCAGGTTGAGGGCGAGGGCGCTCGAGCTGCCGGCGGCGTTGCCCTCGAAGACGCAGTCGATGATCCGCGGACCGGCGGGGGAGAGGGCCGGGGCGGAGGCCTTGATGGCGCCGCCGCTCTGGGCCTCGTTGCCCTCGAAGACGCAGTCGATCACGGTGATGGCGCACTGCCGCGCGAAGATCGCGCCGCCGTCCCCGTTGGATGGGCCGGCGGTCGAGGGGTGCCCATCCTGGATCGTGAGGCCCTGGATGGTCGGGCGGACCGAGGCCGGCGGGAGGTAGGCGTAGAAGGCCCTGCCGCTTTGCTCGAGGTCGATGGTGCAGGCGCCGGGACCGTTGACGCTGCGGACCGTGAGGTCCCGGGGACCGAGGTCGAGGTTCTTGTTATCAGGCCCTCGGTAGACCCCATCCTCCACCAGGACCTCGTCTCCGGAGAGGGCGATGGCGAAGGCCGCGGCGAGGTTCTGGAAGGGGGCGGCGGCCGAGCCGTTGCCCCCCGGGGGAGCGGCGGCATCCACGTGCCACGTGGCGTTCTGGGGCTGGCACTCGTCCGGGATCCCGTCGCCGTTGAGGTCGGCGCTGGTGCCGCTCGCGATGTCACAGGGGTCCGCGATGCCGTTCCCGTTGCAGTCCGCCTGGCAGGCGTCGGGGATGCCGTTCCCGTCGCAGTCGTCGGCGCCTTCGAGGAGGTCGCAGAGGTCGCTGCGCCCGTTGCCGTCGCAGTCCGGCGTGAGGTTCGAGCACTGAATCGCGACGACCCTCAGAGGGGCGCCAAAGGCAGAGCCCATGGGGCCCTGTCGGGTCACCACAAGGAAGGTCAGCTCCAGGGTGGTGGCGGTGGGCGGGAGCGCGGGGATCCCGATGCTCGTGTTCAGGACGCCGGACGCTGGAATTGGTCCGAGCGTGATCTGCTGGGTCGGCATCGGGCTCGCCCCGAGCGCCCCCCCTGCGGCTCGCGCGGCGTCGAAGAAGAACGGAGCCTGGTCGACCAGGGAAAGCCGGGCCAGTGCGCCGGGCTCCCCGCGGACCTCGATCGGATGGAGGCTTTGAGCCCGAACGAAGATCGGAGTGTCATGGCCCTCGGAGGCTCCCGTCAGCGGTCGGACGAGACCGGCCCCCACATAGGGCTGCCCGTCGGCGCCGTTCGGTCCAGCAAAGGAGCTGCCGCCCGCGCCGCCTGTGGAGGCGGTGTCCACGATGAAGAGCCGGGCGAGCGCGTCTGTGTTGGCACCGTGGCCGCCGTCTCCGCCAGGAAGCGGGAGGGAGTCGCCGTTGATGCCGCCGGCGCCTCCTGTCGAGGTGCACCCGGAGAGAAAGAGGTCGGAGCCCTCGGCGTGCAGGCCTGCGCCGCCCTCGCCAGGGCCGTCGCCGAAGTCGAAGCTACAGCTCATCCCAGCGCCACCCTCGAGCCGGCAGCCCCACAGGGCGCCCCTCGAGGACTCGAGCTGGAGCCCGTCGCCGCCGTCGCCGTCCGTGCAGCTCAGCTCATCCACGCCGTCACCGCCCTGGAACACCGAACCCCGTGCTGAGAAGCGGAGGACGCCGTCGAGGTGGGCTCCTGTTCCGCCCACGGGATCAAAGGCCTGGGTCGAGTCCGCGGCGGGTGCGCCGATGAAGACGCAGTGTGCAACGGTGAGCTCGCCCGCGAGGCCCTCGGCCTCGAGTGTCGAGCGCTGGGCATCGAGGAGGGGGTCGGTGACGCCCTCGAACCTGAGCCCGTGGAGAAGGACGGGTTGCGTGGACGAGAGAGAGCGGATCACGATCCGGCCCTCCACGAGGGCGGTCCCCTTGTGCTGCGCGACGATCGACACCGAGAGGCCGTCGAGGAGTAGGTCCTCGGTGTAGGTGCCTGGTCGAACCAGGACGAGGTCCCCGTCTTGGGCGAGCGCGAGCGCGGTTGTGATGTCCACCGTGTCGCCACCCCCGCTGGCGTCGACGATGATCTCCCCAGCCCATGCGGAGCCCACGAGGACGATGGCGAGGGGCCCGGCCAAGTTCAGAGTCGTGAGGCTCATGGGGAATCCCTGGGTCTTGGTGGTCTCCTGTGAGTGACTGCTATCGGGCCTACCGCCGAGTCCACGAGCGGTCACGCGGCGGCGCTTCAGTTTCGCAGAGGTGGGCGTCTTTGGGGGGGAGGCGAACGCCGGGGGGCCGCCATCGAGGCGCGGAGCGAGACATGGGGCCGCCAGGGGAACGAGAGTGGGGTCAGTGGGGGCCTTCAAGCCCTGGAGGCTCTCCATAAGAAGGTGCCCCGCCCCGACGAAGCGGGGCGGGGCACCAGAGATCTCGCGGGCTGCGGCCGAGGCCGCAGTCGCTATCAGAAGGTGATCTCGATGCCGTCGGTGAAGTTCGACGTGGCCGAGCCGCCCACCGCGTCTCGGTACCAGGCCTGGAAGTTCCAGGAGTCACCCGAGCCAACGGTCACGAAGCCGGTCGGCTGGGGAACCTGGGTGTTGTCCATCGCGATCGCGATCATGCCAGTGGTGCCGGCGTTCTGGATCTGGCCGGGACCGACGTAGCGTCCGATGGCGCCACCGAGGCAGAGGTTGCCCTGGCTGCCGCCCGGGTTCGCCACGAAGCCCTGGGTCTGGGAGGCGAGGAAGAAGCCGAACGAGTTGTTGGGCAGACCGCCAGCCTCGAGGACGAGGTCATTGGAGGCCAGGACCGTGGAGCCCGACGCGGCCATCGACGCCGCAGCGCCGGTGGAGTTGGCGTTGGCGGTGCAGTAGTTCGTGCCAATCTGGCCCGGGGAGGCGAGCACCGTGAGGACGGTGCCGTTGATGACCGCGCCGGGGAGGTCGAAGCTCCACTCGTTGTCGTCGTATCCGCCGACGTCACCGCTCTGGAAGCCGATCGTGGCGCTCGCGCCACCGTCGGCGCGGAAGGAGTCGACGCTCTCGTAGAGGTACTGCGCGACGATGGGACCCGTGCCCGAGGGCACCTGGATCTGGAAGGTGGCCGTGTCGATGCCACCGCTGCCGCCGGGGTAGAACTCGACGGCCTCCCACTGGATCACGAGCACGCCGCCCGTCTCCTGGTAGTAGATCTCACCCTCGAGGCCGCCGTCGGTGTCGACGTCGTCCCAGAAGGGCATCAGCGTCCGCTCACTGTTGAAGGCGGCGAGTGAGGGGATGGTTTGGTTCGCATACCCGAGGTCCAGCGCGGTGCCGTCGAAGCGCACGGCGCCGTTGCTGCCCACGCGGGCGATGCCGGCGGCGAGCACGGTGTTGCCGATGGTGGTGGGGATATCAACCTCGCCGTCATCGCCGAGGCTCAGGGGGGCGCCGGTGGTCGAGATGTCGATCCAGGTACCGGGGAGGTTGTCCACGATGGTCACCGGGCTCGGGGGAGCGGGGGGCTGACCCTCGGTGACCAGCACCGTGCCGAAGCCGGTGGAGCCATTCCAACCGCCGACGCGCATGTAGTAGGTCGAGCCGGAGACGGGGGTCGCGACCGTGATCGAGCTCTGGAGGCCGCAGCTATCATCGTTGCACTCGATGAAGTTGAGGGCGCTGCAGTTGCCATCGAAGACCTCGATGGCCGTGTCGTAGCTGGAGCCGCAGGTCTCGAAGGTCAGCGAGTTGCCGTTCGCCGCGGTGTAGCTGTACCAGACGTCCGGGGCCGTGGTTCCCGCGCAGGAGAAGGGAAACAGGCCTTCGTCGATCGCGGTGGTGGTGTCATAGGCCACTGCGTTGCCGGCGGTGAGCGTGACCGCCGTGGCGCACGTGTCGTTGCTCGTCCCCGGGGGCGGGGTGACCTCGGCGACGTTGAGCGTTCCGAAGCCAGTCGCGCCGTTGAAGCCCGCGATTCGAATGAGGAACTGATCGCCGACGCTGACGCCGCTGAGGGTGGCGCCGCTCTGGAGCCCGCAGAAGTCGTCGTTGCAGATGATCTCGATCGGGGCCGCGCAGGTGCCGCTGTAGAGGGTCAGGCCGGTGTCGTAGCTCGAGCCGCAGAGGTCGATGGCGACGTTGTTGGTCGACGCGGCGGTGTACGTGTACCAGATGTCGGGCCCGCCGTTCGCCGCGCAGTTGAACGGGATGACGCCTTCGTCAATGGCCAAGGTGGTGTCGAACGCCGTGGCGCCGAGGGGGGCCGCGGCTGCGGTCGCGCAGTCGTCGTTGGTCACCTGGGCTGAGGCGATGGAGCCGAGAGCGACGCCGGTGGCTGCGGTGAAAAGGAGTGAGCGATTCATGTTTAGGGAAGGGGGCAGGTCGGTGGAATGGTTGGGAGCGCGAGCCGTCGATTAGTGGCTCAGTGTGACGGAGTGTCGCGGGTGAGCGACTTGTTCCATCTTATGCCTCGACTTGTTCCGTGGCGGTCGCCGGTGGGTGGCGGCGACCTGGGAGGCTCCCGCGATGCCCCGTGGCCTCAAACGGAGGCGGCGATTTGGACGTCTTGAGGCCGTCAGGGGGCCCAGCGGGCTCGACTGTCTCGTTGTGGTCTTGCTGGGATACCCAGCGGTGGGATCGGGCAGGGATCCTGTTGAGGGTGGGCAGGGCGGCGTGGAGTCGTTCTGGCGGGGCTGCTGTGGGTCCGTGGTATCGTCTCTCCCCGCTGCGCGCTCCTAGCGATGCGGGCTCTCCGCGCTGCGGGGCCGATAGCGGATTCCGCCGCTCCGGGTCCCGTGCGGCTCATCGACTATCCATCAATCCACCTTGGACACGCGACGGACACTCCCCATCCATCTGGCGCTCCTGCCGGTCGCAACGCTCGGGGCGCTTCTGCTTGCGGGGGAGGTGGAGTTGGCGCAAGCCGGCGGTGGTGGTGGCGTTCTTGAGGCTGGAGCCGAAGCAGGGTCCGGGGCCGCGCGGCTGGCGGGTGGTGGAGCGGACCGCCCGGACTTCGATTCGCTCCGCGTCGAGGGCGCCCACCGGTCGCAGTACAGGGGCGGTGCCCCCGGACTGGAGACCCCGGCGGAGCTGGCCACGGACCTCGAGTCGTACCGACGCGAGATCGAGCCGCTCTTGGAGTCGGCTTGCCTGGGCTGCCATGGTCCTGACAAGGAGAAGGGCGGCTTCCGGCTCGACGAGCTCGATCCGGATCTCGTCCAGGGCGACGACGTGGACTGGTGGCTCGACGTCCTCTCCGTCGTGAGCAACGGGGAGATGCCGCCCGCCGACGGGCCCGGCCTGGCAGCGGCGGACCGCGGTCGGGTGGTGGAGTGGCTCTCGACCGAGGTCCAGACCGCGTCGATCGCGCTCCGCGCCCAGGGGGAGCACTCCACCTTCCGGCGGCTGGCGCGGTACGAGTATGACCACGCGCTGCAGGACCTCCTCGGTCTGCCGCATCACTTCGGTGACGACCTGCCGCCCGACCCCATCTCCGAGGACGGCTTCGAGAATAGCTCCGAGGTCCTGCACCTCTCGCCCTCCCAGCTCCCGACTTACCTGGAGTCGAGCAGGGAGGCGCTGAGCGCCGCCGCCCCCCTCGGAGACCAGCCCCCGCTGGTGTCGTGGAGCATCCCGATGGACGCGGCGGCGGACCGCGAGTGGAAGCACCAGGACGGCCAGCTCGAGGGCGCCCGTAAGAAGCACGAGGCGGACCCCGCCAAGGTGGAGGAGGAGCTTGAGAAGCTGCGCAAGCGCTTCGCTCAGCGTCCTGGGGGGGCTCACTTCCAGGATCCCACGGGCGCGCGCTTTGCGAGGATGCGCTGGAACTACAACGGGGCGCAGTTCGCCTGGGCACCCTCGGAGGGGGCTCCGGCGCCGGCCGCGGAGGCGGAGAGCATCGCGGTCCTTCCGGCGTGGCATGGCATGACCGTGGAGCTCGGGGACCGGGTGCCGGATGACGGCATCCTCCGCGTGCGGGTGCGCGCGTCCCGGGCCTCGGACGAGGACAGGCGCCCGGTGAGCCTGCGCCTCATGTTCGGGTGGCAGGCCAGCAATGACTCCAACGCGGTCTTCCCCGCCACGGATCAGGAGGCCCTGGTCGACGCGCCCCCGGGCGCTCCCGAGACCTACACCTGGGACATCGCCCTGCGCGACGTCTACCCGCGCAACCTGGCGCGCGGTGTGAACACCATGGGGCAGCTCCCGAGCCCCTCGGAGTTCATCAAGCTCGTGAACGGGTCGCTCTCCGGGCGGACCCTGCACATCCACCACGTGGAGGTCGAGGGCCCGGCCTTTGACCAGTGGCCGCCGGCGTCCCACGCGCGGATCTTCCATGAACGGCCCAAGGGGCAGGCGGAGCGGGCCTACGCCCGCGAGGTGATCGAGCGCTTCATGGCGAGAGCGTGGCGGCGACCGCCCACCCAGCGCGAGGTCTCGCGGAAGGTGAAGCTGTTCCGCGAGCTCCGCCGCGACACCGACTCCCTCGAGGAGGCCGTGCGGGAGGTGCTCGCGGTGGTCCTGACGTCTCCCAACTTCCTGTACGTGGTCGTGGAAGAGGTGGAGGGGGATCCCAGCGCGCCGATCTCGGAGCTGGAGCTCGCCATGCGGCTCTCGCTCTTCCTGTGGTGCAGCGTCCCGGACGAGGCGCTGCTCGAGCGGGCTCGCTCGGGCGAGCTTCGGCAGCCCGGTGTGCTGGAGGCGGAGGTGGATCGAATGCTCGCTGATCCGCGAGCAGACCGCTTCTCGGACCGCTTCGTGGGGCAGTGGCTGAACCTCGCCTTGATGGACAACCTGGAGGTCAACCGGAAGGCGTACCCCTCCTTCGACGACCGGCTGCAGGAGGCCATGGTGCGCGAGCCCGTGGAGTTCTTCAGTGAGCTGCTCCGCACGGACGGGAGCGCCCTGGAGTTCATCCACTCGGACTTCGCGATGGTCAATGAGCGCCTCGCGAACCACTACGGCCTTGGGGACGTGGCGGGGAACCACTTTCGGCGCGTGGAGCTGGACCCTGGGGGCCGCCGCGGTGGCCTGCTCGCCCAGGCGGGCCCGCTCGCCATGAACTCGGACGGCAAGGACTCTCACCCCCTCAAGCGCGGGATTTGGATGCTCGAGAACCTCCTCGACGACCCGCCGCCGCCGCCGCCCCCCGCCGTCCCCGAGATCGACCTCGCCGACCCCGAGATCGCGAAGATGACGCTCAAGGAGCGCATCGAAGACCACCGCAACGACCCCGCGTGCATGTCGTGCCACGCGAAGATCGACCCCTGGGGTATCGCGTTCGAACAGTTCGACGCCATCGGCCAGTGGCGGACCGAGGCCGGCGGCCGGCCCGTCGACGCTCGCAGCGTCCTCTTCAACCAGCAGGAGCTGGACGGTCTCGACGGATTGAAGGGCTTCCTGCTCCTGAACCGCCAGGACCAGTTCGTCCGCGCCCTCGTCCAGAAACTGGTCACGTTCGGCCTCGGCAGGCCCCTGAGCTTCAGTGACCGCGCGGGCGTCGACCGGATCACCGCCGAAACCCGGGAGGCCGGGGACGGGCTGGCTACCATGATCAAGCAGATCGTCACCAGCGACCTCTTCCAGAGCCGCTGAGCGCGCGCCTTCCCCATGAACCGCCCCGAGCACACCGACCTCGCCACCGTGGACCGCCGCCGGTTCTTGCGCGGCTCCGCCGTGGCGCTGGCGCTGCCCTGGCTCGAGTCCATGGCGGCTGCGTGGCCGGCGACCGGCGCGAAGGCCAAGCGCCGGCGGCTCGCGTGCGTGTACTTCCCCGACGGCGTCCCCATGCCCCTGGCTGAGGACCCCGCCTATGAGGACTGGTCGTGGTTTCCCCACGGGAGCGGCAAGGACTATCGCTTCACGAAGTGCTTCGAGCCGCTGGCGTCCATGCGCGAGGAGTTCACGGTCTTCTCCGGGCTCTCGCACCCCGCGGTCCGCGACGTGCACGGCCACTCCAACGCGGACCAGTTCCTCACTGGCGTCGACACGGGGGCCAAGGGCGACTACCGCAACGGCATCTCTCTGGACCAGGTCTTCGCGGCCCACGCTGGCGATCAGACGCGGCATGGGTCGATGGTCCTCTCCACCGACGGCGGCACGGGCACGCCCCGCGGCGCCCACACCCTCTCCTTCACACGGACCGGGCGCGCGATCCCCGCGGAGCACCGGCCGAAGCGCATCTTCGACACGCTCTTCCTCAAGAAGGACGGTGAGGCCGCGCGGCGCCTGGCCAGGAGCCAGAGCGCGCTGGACGAACTCATGGAGGACGCCCGCGCCCTGCGGGGCTCCCTCTCCGCCGCGGACCGCGAGTCCCTGGACGAGTACCTCGAGTCGGTCCGTGAGACCGAGCTGCGCGTCGAGAAGGCCAAGCGCTGGGCCCAGATTCCGTTGCCCAAGGTCAAGGCGGACCACCTCAACCTCGACGTGACCCTCGAGGAGCCGCGGCTCTACCTCCAGACCATGTACGAGCTCATGGTCCTCGCCTTCCGCACGGACTCCACGCGCACCGCGAGCTACCAGATCGGCCGCGAGAACGGCGTCGGTCGCAGCGACATTCTCTCGCGCGCGGTGGACCTGCCCCTGAGCCACCAGCTCTCCCACGACACGAAGAACCCCGGCGGCTGGGAGAAGTTCAGCACCTACTGCCGCTTCCTCAACGAGGAGTTCGGCCGCTTCGTCTCGAAGCTCAAGGACATCCCCGAGCCCGGCGGCGACGGCAGCATGCTGGATCACTCCTTGCTGCTCTTCGGCTCCGCCTCCAGCGCCTTCCACCTGTCGCGGAACTATCCCCTGATCCTCGCCGGCGGCAAGGACATGGGCTTCCGCCACGGCCAGTACGTGAACCTCGTGGGCGACAACGCGTACGGCGGCTCATGGAGCGGCGGCCAGGAGCCCTGGCAGCGCGAGTTCACCCACGAGGACCGCCCCCTCGC
>CALLKX010000071.1 GCA_938083085.1 uncultured bacterium | reverse complement strand
CCGGACACCTCTTGGGCTTGCGCCCCAGCAACAGTGAGGCAGCCGAACGCAGCAGCCAGGACGAGCCGAGCAGCGCGTCCAACAGGTCGAGAACGGGTCATGGGTCAGAGAGTCAGGAATCGGGAGGCCGCAGGGCGGCGGAAGTCTCAGTGAAGAAGCGTATCCGCTCTCCGCTTCAGCCGCCGACCGGCGCTCCCCTGCCCGGCATCGATCGGAGCGCGAGGTCGAGCGGGCCGGCGTCGCCAACCGCCCCGGGGCCCAAGGAGGCCCAGGTCAGCCGACCGCCGCCCTGGGTCCTGGGTCCTGGGTCCTGGATCACGGAGCTGCACCCGGGCGAGCACGGTGTGCTCAACCCTTGGGCCGCTCCATGTCGACGCCGCCCCAGCAGTTGGGCGTCCAGATCTCTTCGTTACCGGCGAGCTTGCAATAGAGGAACAGCTGCAGCTTGTAGGCGGTCATCCACTTCACGGGGTGCTCCAGGAGCGCCTTGCCAAGGGTCATGGTCTCTCCGCGAGGGGACGTGGCTTCCTGTGTACTGAAGGCCTCGTCGGTCATCGCGCCATACACCTCTTCCAGACCCGCTGCCTGGGCATCAAGCGCCGAGAGGACGCCATCGGGCTCGAGTGACTCCGACGCGCTGGAGAGCGCACCGTATCGATCCCACCCACCGTCGATCATCGCGTAGGTGCCGCCGAGCCCACAGAAGCTCTGGTAGCGCAGCAGCTCGAGCGTGGAACGCTGCCCCTCCGAAGGTCGGAAGTCCATGGCGCCTTCGGGAACCTTCCCGAACAGGTGACGCGTAATCTGAATCTCCCGCAGGAGCGAGTCGAGGATGTCGTGGCGTGAGAGCATTTTGGTGGAGGGAAAGAGGCGGCAAGTTGAGGGAGCGGCAGCGCCTGTGACCCGGCGTGTTTAACGCGGGCGTTTTTCTCCGCGATCGGTGCGAGCCGAGAAGGAGCGGTGCCAGGTGAGGCCCGCGAGTGCCCTGTCGGCACGCGGACGCGCTGCGCAGCCTAGCGAGAACGAAACGATCAGCCCCTGGGTGGAACCAATCTCCTGGGCTCCAGGCCCTCGCTCGCCTCGGAACACCAAGCGCGGGCTGGGAGAGGGGCCTCACGGACAGGGCCTGAACCTCCCCGCGCGTGACCTCGTCGGGGAGCGAACGGCGGGCGGTTGACCCGGACGGTTCCCGTCGCTTGCACGACGCCAAAATTTTCTAGACGCCGTGACGTTCTTCGCGCCGTCGCTTCGTCGGCCTCGCCGCTTCCCGGACCCCGCCCCTTGACGTTCCGGGCAACGAGATTCGAGTGAGGCCATGCGGGGGGGCGCTCCCTGCCCGACTCGCCAACCCCGGTCTCCCATTCGGCAGGCTTAGGAAGCCCGAAAGCGCTTCTCAGCGAGCAGCACATGGAAACAAAACGGCATCCACTCCGCCGCCACCCTCGAAACGACTGGCAAGACGAGGGCGACTCCGACAAAACGGTCGGCGCAACCCTCGGGCATTGGACAAACCAATTCGCCCACCGACGAGTCATCCCTCGGCGGTGGATTGCACGGAGCTTTTCTCATCATGCTCGTCACCACCCTCTCAATACTCAGCAGCCCCATCGCTGCACTGGCTCCGGAAGCCCTGGTCCTGAAGTCTGATGACTTCGTCGGGATCTCCTTCTGGGTGATCTCGATGGCCCTCGTGGCCGCTACTGCCTTCTTCTTCCTGGAGATCCAGCGGGTCTCGGGCAAGTGGAAGACTTCGCTGACCGTCTCCGGACTGGTCACGCTCGTCGCGTCGGTCCACTACTTCTACATGCGCGACGTGTGGGTTGAGACCGGCAGCACACCGACGGTGTACCGCTACATCGACTGGCTCATCACCGTGCCGCTGCTGATGGTTGAGTTCTATCTCATCCTGGCCGCCATCACGAAGGTACCCGGCGGCGTCTTCTGGCGCCTCATGATCGGCACGCTCGTCATGCTCATCGGCGGCTACCTCGGCGAGGCCGGGGTGATCGGCGCGTGGCCCGGCTTCATCGTCGGCATGCTCGGCTGGCTGTACATCCTCAAGGAGATCTTCGCCGGCGAGGCCAGCAAGATCAGCGCCGAGAGCGCGCCTGCATCGGTGCAATCGGCCTTCAAGCTGATGCGTAACATCGTCACCATCGGCTGGGCCATCTACCCCCTTGGCTACTTCCTCGGATACCTCACCGGCGCCGAGCCGGGCAGCTCCGACGACATGCTTAACATCGTCTACAACATCGCCGATGTTGTGAACAAGATCGCCTTCGGCGTCATCATCTGGACCGTGGCCGTGTCGGAGACCGACAAGGGCAACGCCTGATCGCAAGACGCGCCTGATCGAACCGGAACGGCACCGCATAACGACGACCCCACAAGGATGACCACCACACAGCGAAGAGACGAAGTGACCGAGACCGCGACAGCGAACCTCGGACCCATCGATCACGCACTGGTGAGCTTCGTGGAGTCGTCAAGCGGCGCCGCCCGGGGAGCGGGCTCGGCGGCTCAGCGCGCGGCGCGCTACCACCTGGAGTCAGGTGGTAAGCGGGCCCGCGCGGAGCTCGCCCTCCAAGCTGGCTCGGCGCTGGGAATCCCGGATGCCGACAACCTGGCCCTCGCGGCCACTGTGGAGCTACTCCACAACTCCTCCCTGGTCTTTGACGACCTGCAGGACCGCGACACGGAGCGCCGCGGGACCCCCGCCGTCTGGGTTCGCTTTGGCGCCGACGTCGCCCTCTGCACCGGTGCGCTGCTGCTCTCCGCAGCCTATGGCGCGCTCTCAACGCTCGCCGACCAAGCTCGTGTCGGACCTCTCGTAGCCCACACGCACCGCCGGACGGCTCTCTTGATCCATGGCCAGACCGCGGACCTCGCGGTTGCCAACCACACCAGCACCACCCTGCGCGAATACGAGCAGGTCGCCGCGGAGAAGTCCGGGGTGCTCTTCGCGCTCCCGATCGAGCTGGCGCTGCTCTACGCGGGCTGGGACACAGCGGTCGAGCAGGCTCGCCGAGCCGCCCATGCTCTCGCGGTCGGTTACCAGATCGCCGATGACCTCGAGGACCTCGAGAGTGACCTGGCCGCCGCGGGCGGCAAGGGCCGCCTCAACTACGTGTCGCTCGCCAACGAGCGCTCGGGATCGGGCGGGATCGACCTGGCACGGGAGCGCGCCCTCGAGTTGCTCCATGAGTCCATCGCTCTCGCAAAGGACCTCCCCCTCGGCGCGGGCGTGCCGCTCCAGGACCTGGCCAAGCGCTTCGCAGCGCGTCTCTGATCTCTCATGAGCGCCATCGTTTGCGGCGGCGGCCTGGGCGGGATCGCAGCGGCGCTGCGCCTGCGCGCACAGGGGCACGAGGTCACGCTCCTCGAGCGTGGCGACAGGCTCGGCGGACGCGCCCGGACCTTCGAGCGTGACGGCTTTCGTCACGACGCCGGCCCGACCGTGGTCACCGCTCCCTTCCTCTTTGAGGAGCTCTTTGAGCTGTTCGACGAGACGTTCTCCGATCACGTTGAGTTGGTGCCCCTCACCCCCTGGTATCGCTTCCAGTACCCGGACGGGACCCACTTCGACTATGGCGGGTCGATCGAGGACACCAAGGCCGAGATCGCGCGCATCGAACCGAAGGACGTCGAGGGTTACGAGCGACTCCTGGAGCACTCAAAGCGGATCTTCGACGTGGGCTTCACCGAGCTCTCAGATGAGCCCTTCCATCGCTTTGGGACCATGGTCAAGCAGGTGCCCAAGCTCATGGAGCTCAAGAGCCACCTGACGGTCTGGCAGTTCGTCTCCAAGTACCTCTCCCACCCCAAGCTCCAGTGGGCCTTCTCGATCCAGCCCCTGCTGGTCGGCGGGAACCCCTTCGACACCACGAGCATCTACAGCCTCATCCACCACGTGGAGCGAGAGTGGGGCATCCACTTTGCTATGGGCGGGACAGGCGCGATCGTGCAGGCCCTCGAGGACCTCATGCGCCGGCACGGGATCAAGATAGAGATGGGCAAGACCGTCGAGCGGGTCCTGATCGAGAAGGGCACCGCCCAGGGCGTCGTGCTCGAGGGGGGCGAGGAGCGTCGCGCGGAGATCACGGTCTCGAACGCAGACGCGGCCTTCCTCCACAGCGAGATGATCCCGCGCCCCGACCGCAGCCTCGCGTCGCGAGCCAAGCTCGCCTCCGCGCACTACTCCATGGGCCTCTTCGTCCTCTACTTCGGGACCACCAAGCAGTACCCGGATGTGGCCCACCACACCGTCTGGTTCGGCAAGCGCTACAAGGAACTCCTCAACGACATCTTCAACAAGAAGGTGCTCGCCGACGACTTCTCCCTCTACGTGCACCGCCCCACGGCGACGGACCCGAGCTTCGCGCCGGACGGCTGCGACAGCTTTTATGTGCTGTGCCCTGTTCCAAACCTCCAGGGCGACATCGACTGGTCCGTCGAAGGGCCAAAGCTCCGGGACCGCATCGTCCGCTCGCTGGACGAGACCATCCTCCCGGGGCTGCAGGAGACGATCACCGCGGACTTCTACATGACGCCCGAGGACTTCAAGACCGACTACCTGAGCGTGCACGGCGCGGGTTTCTCCGTGGCACCGCTCTTCCGCCAGTCCGCGTGGTTCCGCTTCCACAACCGCGCAGAGGGCATCCGCAACCTGTACCTGGTCGGGGCGGGCACGCACCCGGGCGCGGGCATGCCCGGCGTCCTGTGCTCCGCCAAGGTCGTGGACAAGCTCGTGCAGGCCGAACCGGTCGGATGATCCAGCAGGCGGGCACCCTCGACGAGGCAGACCGCGTGCTCCGGGAGAACGGCAAGACCTTCGCCTGGGCCCGCCGCTTCCTCGGGAGCCGCCACGCCGAACGCTCGACCCGGCTCTACGCCTTCTGCCGGTACCTGGACGACGTCGCGGACGAGACGCCGGACCCCGCGGTGGCCGCTGCAGCGCTCGGCAGGATCCAGGCGGACCTGGAGCAGGGCGCCTCGTCGGACCCCATGGTCACGGCGGTCCTCGAGATCCTCGGCGGGAGCGGCCCGGGCGTCGAGGCAGCCACGGCGCTCATCGACGGGGTCCGCTCCGACCTCGGGGAGGTCCTCCTCGAAGATGAGCGGTCCCTGATCCGCTACTGCTACCGTGTGGCTGGCACGGTGGGCGTGATGATGTGCTTCGCCCTGGACCGCCCGCACGCCGCGGCGCTCCCCCACGCCATCGACCTGGGGATCGGGATGCAGCTCACCAACATCGCCCGCGACATCCACGAGGACGCCGGGATGGGCCGTCGCTACGTCCCCGCGGCCCTCGTGGGCGACCTCCGGCCCGACGAGATCCTCGCCCCAACCGATGAGCAGCGACGCGGGCTCGCGGGGGCTCGTCGAGCCCTCCTGTCCATGGCTGACCGCTACTACCGGAGCGGGGAGCGCGGGCTCTGCTTCCTGCCCGTGCGCGCTCGAAGCGCGATGCTCGTGGCCGCCGAGACCTACCGCGCGATCGGCGGGCGCGTGCTGGCCCTCGGTGAGCGCCTCGACGAGCGCGCCTTCGTGCCCGCAAGCGCCAAGCTGCTCACGTCGACCGTCGCGCTCCTCGGCCATGCTCCCCGGCCCTCCTTCTGGCGCCGGCCCGCGGGGCATGACCCGACCCTCCACCGGCACCTGGACGGCCTCGGGGGCGCGAACGCTGCGGCCCGCGCTGAGCACGACGAGGACAGCGGTGCCTGACCTCGACCTCCTCGTGCTTGGGGGCGGCTGCGCTGGCCTCGGCCTCGGGCTGCGCCTCGCTGACGCCGGCGCAGGCAGCCCCCGTACGCACGTCCTGGAGGCCCGGGAGCAGTATCAGGACGACCGCACCTGGTGCTTCTGGCGCACCGCGCCCCACCGCTTCGAGCCCCTCATCGCCGCCACCTGGGACACCATGTCTGTGGGTCGCGGAGGCGCCTCGGGGCGCTACGACTGCCGCGATACGCCCTACCAGATGCTCCCCTCCCTCCCCTATTACGAGGACGCCCAGGAGCGCATCGGCGGGAGCGAGCGGGTGACCCTCGACCTCGGCGTCCGCGTCACCTCAAGGCCAACCCGGGAACGAGACGGCTGGGTCGTCGAGACGAACCAGGGAGTCCTGAGGGCGCGCCACCTGGTCGACACCCGCCCACCGGCCACCGCCCCCAAGTGCGTGCTCTGGCAATCGTTCCTGGGGAGGGTCGTGCGCGCCGAGGCGCCGCGCTTCGATCCGAGCACGGTGACCCTGATGGACTTCGACGAGCCCAATCCTCGGGGCGTCCAGTTCACCTACGTGCTGCCCTTCAGCACGCACGAGGCGCTGGTGGAGACCACGGTCTTCGGAGCTCAAGCGCTCGGAGCGGAGGACCTCGCAGCGGACCTCGACCTGGCCCTAGAGCAACGGCTCGCCGGAGCCGCCGCGTCCACGGTCCGGTCGGAGCACGGCGCCCTCCCCATGGGCTTCGACGCGCCGCCCCCCGCCGCTCCCTGGGTCCAGGCCGGGCTGTTCCACGGCGGCGCTCGCCCGAGCACCGGCTATGCCTTCCAGCGAATCCAGACCTGGGCGGAAGCGTGCTCTCGAGCGCTCCTCGCCGGCGGCGCGCCGCTCCCCGCGGCCCCTGACTCGGCCCTGCGCCGGGGGATGGACGCGGTCTTCCTGCGCGTCCTCAGGAGCGAGCCCGAGCGCGGCCCTGAGCTCCTCTCGCGCCTCTTCGCCGCGGCTCCCACCCACCGCGTCATCCGCTTCCTGAGCGACCTCGGCTCCACCGCGGACGCCCTCGCCGTGGTGAGCTCGCTCCCGCCCGGCCCCTTCCTCCGTGAGGCGGGCGCGGCGCTGCTGCGTCGACCGCTCCGTCAGCCCCTGGGAGAGGTCGGGTGAGGCACACGCTCGCCTTCTGCGCGGCGGCGCTCATCGCCGTCGCCGCGAGCGCCGCGCTCGGGAACGGCTGGCCCGCCCTGGAGCTCTTCGTGGTCGCCGCCGCCGTGATCCTCCTCGGCGTCCCCCACGGCGCCCTCGACGTCCTCCACGCCGCGCGCAGCCTCCGGATCGCCGGCCCCTCTCGCTGGCTGCTCTTCACCGCCGGCTACGTCGCGGTCGCCGCCGCCGTGGTGGGGATCTGGATGGTGGCGCCGACGGTCTCCCTCGCCGCCTTCCTCGCCATCTCGGCGTTCCACTTCAGCGGAGACCTCGAGGGCGAGCCGCCCGTGCTCCTGCGCGCCCTTCACGGCGCCTCCCCCATCGTCCTCCCCGCGCTCCTGCACCAGGAAGAGCTCGCCAAGCTCTTCGGCATGCTGGTCCCCGAGGCAGGGGCCGAGGCGCTCGCGACAGGCCTCGCGGCCGCGGCGCCCGTCGCCCTCACGGGCCTCGTCGTCCTCCTCGCCGCCGCCGCTGGCCGCCGCCTTACAGGCCGGGCCTCCGCGGTCCCTGCCGCCGCGATCGCCGAGGCCGCCGCCGCCGCCGCGCTGGCCGTCCTCGCGCCCCCGCTCACCGCCTTCGCCGTCTACTTCTGCGTCCTCCACTCGGCCCGCCACGTGGTCCGTACGGGAGAGGTGTTCAAGCTCCCGGCCCGGGAGCTCGCCCGCGCCGCGGCCCTCCCGACCCTGGCCACCGCCGCCGCCGCGCCGGTCGCGTTCCATCTCCTCGAGGGCGCCCCCATCGACGCACGGACGCTCCAGGTGGTCTTCATCGGGCTGGCCGCCCTGACCGTGCCCCACATGATGCTCATCGAGCCCCTGCGTCTACGCGGTTGGCGCGCCTGATCGCCTGAGCATCTGGGCATCGGGGCATCTGGGCATCTGGGCATCTGGGCGCCGTGGCCAGCGGCTCAGTCCGCCGGCTGGATCACGTTCTTGATCCACGCGTCGAGCAGCTCCGGCCAGCGCCCCACCGGGAGGTCTGGCCGGCGCATGCCGTAGCCGTGACCGCCGCGAGCGAAGACGTGCAGCTCGGCCGAGACCCCT
>CALLKX010000070.1 GCA_938083085.1 uncultured bacterium | reverse complement strand
GCGGCGGAGGCGCTGAAGGTGTCGTCGAGGACGTTGTGGGCCAGGATCTCCGGGTTCGCCGGGTCGGCGCGGAGCACGGCGGTGACGCCGCTGCGGTCGGTGATGTACACGTGGCCGCCGGCCGCCACCGGGGACGCGTAGATGTCGTTCATCCCCGGGAGCCGCATGGCGCGGGTCGGCTCCAGGCCAGTCGCCGCCTCGACCCGGGTCAGGAAGCCCTGGTAGTGGTTGAGGAAGTAGAGCCAGCCGTCGAGCAGGAGCGGCGAGGGGACGTAGGGGGTCCCCCGCTGGCGCCGCCAGGCGATGCGGTCGGTGGTGGTGATGTCCCCCTTCGCGCCCTCGAGCCGGATGCCGAGCATGCGCTTGCGCACGTAGCTGCTGCCCGCGAAGACCATGCCGTCGGCGGCGACGGGGGAGGCGACCACGTTGTTGGAGAGGCCTGCGCACTCCCAGATGACCGAGCCGTCCTCGAGGTCGTAGGCGCAGACGCGGCGGGTGCCGCTGACGATGACCTGCTGGCGGCTGTCGTGCTCCACCACGATCGGGGTGGCCCAGGAGGTCACCTCGTCCCGCTCCTTGCGCCAGCGTTGCTTGCCCGTGGCCTTGTCCATGGCGGCGATGAACGAGGGGCCCTCGTGGTCCCAGTTGACGATCAAGCTGTCCCCGTGGAGGGCGGCGGTCGCGCCCTCGCCGTGGCCGTGCTTGACCTGCATGTCGCCCAGGTCGTCGTGCCAGAGCACCTCGCCATCGAGGTCCAGCCCGTAGATCCCGTAGGAGCCGAAGAAGGCGATCAGGTGCTCGCCGTCCGTGACCGCGGACGCGGCAGCGAGGGCGCCGCTCACGTGGAAGCCCGCGTGGGGGAGCTGCTCGTGGAGCACGGTCTCCCAGAGGATCTCGCCGCTCGCCCTGTCGATGGCGAGGGCGATGAACCGGTGGCGCTGCCGGACCGGCGCGTTGTCGTGGGCTCCAGGGGCGTCGTCGGGGACCGGGTCCAGGATCGGCCCGATGGGAACCGCCGCGGTCAGGAACACCCGGTCGCCCCAGATCACCGGCGTCCCGTAGCCCTCGCCCGGAAGCGCCGTCTTGAAGCGGACGTTCTCCTCCTCGCTCCACCGCAGGGGCGGATCTGCGTCCGGGGCCACCCCCGTGCCGAGCGGGCCGCGCCATTGGCCCCAGTGGGCCTCGGGCGGTCTGGCCGCCGGCCCCGGCTGATGGGTGGGAGGGGCCTCCTGTCGGGCATCGGCCTGGGCGAGCGCGGTGGCCCCCAGGAGGCAGGCCAGGGCCAGGGTCCATGCGGCGTGAGCGGTCATGGGGACACCTTACGCGGTGACCTGGGCCGTTGTTGGCCGCGGCCCTGTGCCCCCGCAGGCAAGACCCTGCACCGGGTCTCGGCTCGGAGGGCGTCGCGGGGGCGTCCGCTCGGCGAGCTCACCGTGCCCGGTCAAGCCAGCAACTCGGTCAGGCCAGCAGCTCGGTCAGCGGGCCGGCGTGGGAGACGCCGTTCTGCTTGAGGACGAGGTCCTCGTTGCCGAAGAGCTCGACCGGGTTGCCGTGGGCGTTGAGGAGCGTCGTCCACCAGTCCGAGATGGTGCGGCAGCCCTTGGCCCCGTACTCGGGGTAGCGCAGGTAGCGGCCGGGGAGCTTCAGCTTCCCGCTGCAGCCACCCACGATCACGTAGGGCCATTGGAAGCAGGAGCCGTGGTGGGCGTCGCCGGAGTCCGACAGGAAGACGATCATGGTCCGGTCGAGCAGGTTCCCGTCGCCCTCGGGGACCGCCTTGAGCTTGCCGGCCAGGGTCGCGAGGAGCCCCGTGTGATGCTCGCGGATCACGTCGCGGTACTCCGCCTGGGGCCGGGTGCCCTCGTCGTGACCGATGCCGTGGTTGTGCTTGTCGATTCCGAGCTGGGTGTAGGTCGTGTTGATGTTGTCCAGGCGGATGGTCACGACGTTGGTCAGGCCGGCGATCAGCGCGGCCGCGGCGAGGTCGAAGTGCGCCTCCTGGCGGAACTCCTCCGGCTCGGCCGTGAACTTGTCGGTGAGGACCGGGGCGTGCGCCTTGATCTCGCTCTTCATGCCGGAGAGGCGGCGGTGCCGCACCCGCAGCTCCTCGAAGGAGTTCAGGTAGGCGTCGAGCTTGTCGCGCTCCGAGGAGGGGACCTGCTTGCGGACCTTCTTGAGGTCCTTGACCATGAAGTCGAAGAGGTTCCGCTGGAGCCGGAAGCGGGTCTTGCCGCTCGATGTCGCCGACACCGCGGAGCCGAACAGCTGCTCGTAGGCGAGGTCCGGTGAGCCCTGGAAGGGCAGCTCCTTGCCGGGTCCTGTGGACGTGATGCCGGGGTACAGGGTGCCGCCGTAGCTCTTGCTCAGGGCCTTGCCCTTGACCGCGAGCGCCACATGGTTGAAGGGCGCTGGGTTGAGCCGCGCCAGCTCCGCGTCGGCGGTCGCCCGCACCACGTTGCCGGCGTCAAACTCGCCGCCGGTCATGTAGGCCGCCATCATGCCGAAGTAGCTGGAGTGCCCGCCCCGGCACATCTTCCCGGAGAGGCCCTGCACGATGGAGAGCTGGTCCTTGAAGGGCTCCAGGGCCCGCATGGACTCCGGCAGGGCGACCTTCGTCAGGTCCGCGTTGAACAGGTCCGGGCGCGCCTCCATTCCTTGAAACGCTGGCGGGGTGACGCCCTCGGGGACGATGCCGCTCGACTTGACCACGAACACGAAGCGGCTGGGGAAGGCGTCCTGGGCGCCGCCCGCCTGCAGCTGGAGTTGGCGCAGCAACGGGGTGAGCAGGGCGCTCCCGGCGCCGAGGGAGAGGCCCCTCATGAGCTCGCGACGTGAGTAGTTCACTGGCCTCGCCTCCCGGCGGCGTTGACGGTCTTGCGGTAGAGGAACGAGTCCGAGGTGAGCAGCGACGTGACCAGGGCTCTGTAGCTCCCGCCGCTCTCGAGGTACGCCTCGTCGGCGGCGATCAGGGTCTTCGAGTCGGCGAGGGTCTCGTTCCTGCCCAGGTAGTAGCGGAACACGTGCCGGATGATCGACTGGCGGGCCATGTCCGAGCGGGCCAGTCGGTGGATCAGATCCAGCGCGTCTTCGACCTCGCCGTCGACGTCCAACTCGTCCGTGCCCTCGAGGAACCCGCGGGCGTTGACCGGCTTGCGGCTGCCGTCGCCGATGACCTCGGTCTG
>CALLKX010000069.1 GCA_938083085.1 uncultured bacterium | reverse complement strand
CCGACGAGGGCCTCGGATACAGCCTGATCCGAACGCCCATCCACAGCTGTGACTTCTCGAGCGCGAGCTACACCTACGTCGACGAGGGTGATGAGGACCTGAGCACCTTCGACATCGCCCCCGACCGAGTCCATCGCATCCCCATGCTCCGTGAGGCGATTCGGTGTGCCGGCGGCGAGCTGACCACCTTCGCGAGCCCCTGGTCGGCGCCAGCCTTCATGAAGGACAACGGGAGCATGCTCCAGGGAGGCAAGCTGCTCCCCCGCTTCAGGGCCGCGTGGGCGGAGTACTTCACCAGGTTCATCGCTGCGTACGAGGAAGCGGGCGTCCCCATCTTCGGCGTCACCGTGCAAAACGAGCCCCTGGCCAAGCAGACGTGGGAGTCCATGATCTACACCGCGGAGGACGAGCGGGACTTCCTCCGCGATCACCTCGGCCCCACCATGGCGGCCGCGGGTTATGGCGACCGCAAGATCGTCGTCTGGGACCACAACCGGGACCTGGTCACCCATCGAGCCCACACGATCCTCAGCGATCCCGAGGCCGCGAAGTACGCCTGGGGCGTCGGCTTCCACTGGTACGAGACCTGGGCCGGCGGCGAGCCGATGTTCGCCAACGTCGAGGAGGTCGGGGAGGCCTATCCGGAGGTGAACCTGCTCCTCACGGAGGCGACCGTGGAGGGCTTCGATCCGGATAGGTACCAGCACTGGCCCAACGCCGAGCGCTACGGGGACGCCATCGTGAATGACCTGAACGCCGGGGCGGTCGGGTGGATCGACTGGAACGTCCTCCTCGACGACACCGGCGGGCCGAATCACGTGGGGAACTTCTGCTTCGCGCCGGTCCATGCGGTGCGGGACACCGGGGAGCTGATCTACACGCCCACGTACGACTACCTTGGGCACTTCTCCAAGTTCATCCGTCCCGGCGCGCGGCGGGTCAGCGCGGTCAGCTCGCGTAGCGGTCTCCAGACCACCTCCTTCATGAACGAGGACGGGCGGCTGGCCACGGTCGTCCTGAACCTCTCCGACGAGCCAATCCAGTACCGCTTCTGCATCGACACCGCGGAGGCCGTGGCCACGATCCCCGCCAGAGCCATCCAGACCCTCGTCCACGACACCCGTCAGGCCGCGGGCTGGGTCACGGACTTCTTTGACGACTTCGACGAGTTCAACCCTGACCACTGGCAGGACCAGATGATCTGGGTGAACAACGAGAAGCAGTGCTATGTCCCCGACAACCAGTACGGCACCCGTGAGGTCAGCAACGGCAGCATCAAGCTCAAGGTGGTCCGACTGGACGCTCCCTGTGAGTGCGATAACCTGAGCAAGAAGGGCGAGCGCCACCCCGACACCGACTACGTCGCCGGCCGGATCTGCTCCAAGAACCGCAAGGAGTTCGTGAAGGGCCGCTGGACGGCCCGCCTGCGCACCTGGGGTAACGGCGAGAACAGCATGTTCCCCGCGTGGTGGATCCTCGGGGCGCAGAACAACGAGGCGCCCGTCCAGGAGGCGGACGAGACCGTGCCGTGGCCCCTGACGGGCTCAGGCGAGATCGACATCTTCGAACACCACGGCGATGGACCGGCCGACCGCTTCACCACGGGCGCGATCAAGAGCCTCGGGAACGACGAGGGCGATTGGTGGACCCTCCGCACGGACATCGACTCCACCCTCGATGAGTTCCACGAGTACTCCGTCGAGTGGGCCGGTGCGGACCTCGTGTACCGCGTCGATGGCCGAGAGGTGCACCGCAACCCCGGCCAGGGCGACGAGTACCCCGAGGCGATGTTCGCCATCCTCAACTATGCCAAGATCACCGACTCCCCGATGGAGGGCGAGTGGGTGATGGAGGTGGACTGGGTGCGTCACGAGTCCTGGGATCCTGCGATCCCCTTCCCGGACCCCAAGGCCCCCGGAGACCTGCAGGTCAAGGTCCAACCAGATGGCGTCTCTCTGAGCTGGACGGCAACGGAGGGGGGCCTCACCTACAGCGTGTACCGCGCCGAGAGCGCCGAGGAGCCGGGCACCCGTGTGGCCCACGGCCTGGAGGCTGCCGCGTTCCTCGACGCCGCTCCTCCGGAGGACCGGGCTTACTTCTACACCGTCGCCGCGGTCGCCGGCTGCGTCGAGAGCGGACGGAGCGAGTCCGCGCACACCCCACTGCCGTCGATCTCCATCCCAGCACGACTGGAGGCCGAGCGCTTCTTCGCCATGGAGGGGGCTGAGCTTGAGCGCTGCGGGGACGCGGACGGCGGCCTCAACCTCGGCTTCTTTGACCCCGGCGACACCGTCGCATTCAAGGTCACCGCGGAGACCGGGGGCGCCTTCCAGCTCCGCTACCGTGTGGCCTCCCGCCCTGGCAGCGAGGGCTTCGAGGTCCTGCTGAATGGGCAAGCCGTGGATCGGGTCAGGGTGCCGGCCACAGGCGACTGGCAGGTCTACCAGACCCTGCAGGGGGCCATCACGAGCGTCACGGCCGGGGAGCACCGCGTGACCTTCAGGGCGGTGGGGAACGAGTGGAACTTCAACTGGTTTGAGTTCGTACGCTAACCGCCCCACAGGGGGCCTGCCCCGGCCGATACCCCGGTCATTGGCCCGATTCATTTGTCCCCCTGGTAGCGCAGAACCCAGGTTCAGCGGGGCCAGAGACCCGGACTAGGTAAGCTGCTGGCGACATGTCAAAGCGGACTCGCAACCTCTACGCCTGGAAGACCCGGACCGACGACGGCCGCAAGCGGCAAGTCGAGGCTCAGCTCTTCGGAGCCCAGTGGAAGTTCACCTCGTACTGTGCTGGTGACGAGGACTGGGTCACCCATGACCCTCCCCTGCTGGACGACCTTGAAAACCTCGAGATGAAGGTCTTCAACAAGTACCAACGTAAGCACAACTCCTGGGACCAAGTCCTGAGTGTTCGCAAGCTCATTGCGCTCCACTATCCAGAGGCCGTCGAGTCCGATGACTGAGGCGGGCGGAGCTCCGGAGGGACGTCGTGACGGGGTCCCGATTCCCATCGAGGAGCTCAGCGAAGAGGCGCTACGTGCCGTCGTCGCGGAGTTCGTCACGAGGGACGGAACCGAGCTGACCGACGAGTCGAGGAAGGCCGAGCAGGTCATGGCATTGCTCCAGTCTGGCGAGGCCCAGGTGTGGTTTGACCCGACGTCCCGCACCTGCAACATCATCACGGCGCCCTGAAGCGGAGCGCCCCATTCCAGCGGCAACGCCGCAGACACCCATGGCTCAGAACTTCGAACGCCACCGTCAACCCTGGACACCTGGCGAAATCGCCAAGCTGCATCTCTTGGCGGGTAAGGGGATGAGCCTCAAGGCCATCGCAAAGGCGCTGACCCGAAGCGAGGAGTCGGTGAAGAAGAGAGCCAAGTCCGACAAGCTGAAGATCAGCAAGGCGCGCTGAGCAGGCGGCCTTTGACGGGGCCTCAGCCTAGGCAGCGAGGCCCCTGGCCCCAGCAAGGGGCGGTTGCAACGTGGCATGCCCCCTTCTGGGGCAGTGACCTCGCCGTGGTCTGACCGCGGGAGAGAACCAAGGGCACACCTAAGTGCAACCCTGAGCCAGACTGGACCTACGAGCCCTCCCCACCGGATTCATCATGCGTCACGCCGCCCTCTTCGCCGCCATCACCCTGTCCGTCCCCAGCCTAGCCGCCGCGCAAAATGACGAGTGCGTAGGCGCGATCGCTCTTACCAACGGTGTCGCGACGGCGTTCGACACCACCAGTGCAACCCTGAGCGCAACACCCTGGCTGTGCGCCGGCTCCACGGCCCCGGACCTGTGGTACAGCTACACCCCGGGCAACTCAGGAGTCAGCCTCACCCTGTCCACCTGTGGGTCGAGCTACGACACGGCGATCGAGGTCTTTGACGGCACCTGCAACGCGCTGAACCCCATCGACTGCAATGACGACGCGTGTGGACTCCAGAGCACGCTCGTACTGACCTCCGTCACAGCGGGGCAGACCTACCTCGTGAGGGTCGGGGGCTTCGGGAGCAGCTTCGGCTTCGGCACGCTGACCGCCAGCGAGGGCGCTCCCCCGGTGAGCGGCTGCGTCTTGAATCCAGGCTTCGAGACCGGTGACGTCGGCGGCTGGTCGCTTGTGGACCTCGCTGGGCCGTTCCTCCCTGCCCAGGTCAACACCGCTGGAGTCACCCCAGGCTTTGGGTTGTTCCTGAGCGATCCAACCGAGGGCGCCTTCGCCCTCACTCACGGCTTTGACGGGGACATCGGGACGATCACCTTGGCACAGGATATCGCCGTGTCCTCCGGCCTCACGCCCCTCTCCTTCGACTACCGAGCGGGCTGGGACATGCTACTGACCGGGATGGCCACCATCGACAGGACCTTCGATGTGGTCGTCCGCGATCCCTCGACCGGCGCGCAGCTCCAGAGCTTCAACCTCTTGACGGCGACCGCCAACACGACCCTGCTCGACACCGGCCCCATGACCGGGAGCGTCGACCTCGCCGCCTTCCTTGGCCAGACGGTGACGGTCAGCTTCGAGTGGACGATCCCTGAGGCCTTCACGGGTCCAGCTCACTTCCAGCTGGACAACATCACCTGCCCCGCCGGAGGGAGCTTCGGGCTCAACTTCTGCGGTCCGGCGGTGCCCAACTCCACCGGCCAGTCCGGCGCGATGTCCGCGTCCGGTAGCCTCGCGGTCGCGAGCAACGACCTGACGATCAGCGCTTCGGAGCTCCCCGCGAACTCCTTCGCCTTCTTCCTCACGAGTACGGGCCAGAACACCGTCAGTCAGCCGGGCGGCAGCCAGGGCGTGCTCTGCCTCGGGGGCGCCATCGGTCGCTATGTCGGACCGGGTCAGATCCTCAACTCGGGGCCCGCCGGAATGGTCTCGCTGCCCCTCGATCTCACCCAGCTCCCGCAGCCCACGGGGTTCGTCTCCGTCCAGCCCGGGGAGACCTGGAACTTCCAGGCCTGGTTCCGGGACTCCGTCGGCGGCTCCGCGACCTCCAACTTCACGGACGGGCTTGAGGTCACGTTCAACTGAGCGAGACCACGCTCTCCTTGGGGCAGCAGACCTCACCGATGCGGGATCCATCCCGGCCAAGCGGCCAGGGTGGGTCCCGCTAACATGGGGCCCATGCTCCACCCTGCACTCCCCCTGGTCACGCTCGCCCTGCTGTCGGCTCCCGGTCATGGACGCATCGACGTCCAGCCTCCGCCGGCCGAGGTGCGAGCCCGCTTCGGGCTGACGGGCTTCTATGACCAGTGGCGAGACGCCGGCGGCATGCCCATCGTGGCCTCAGCCCGGGTTCACCCTGCCGCTGTCGATGAGGCGCACTTCCTGATCATGAAGATGCTCGGCGAGCGGCCCGATCTCCTGCAAGCCATGGCAGGCAACGGACTGCGCTTCACGGTCATGGCCCATGACGAGTGGACCACCGATGTTCCCGAGCACGCAGGGCTCGCACCGGCCCGCTTCTGGGACCGCCGCGCCAGGGGGCTCGGCCCCACCGAGGCCCGCCCCTCGGTCAGCTGTGGCGAGGAGAACCTTCTCGCCTTCCCCGGGGACCCATACGCCGCCGAGAACATCTTGATCCACGAGTTCGCCCACGCGATTCACCTCATGGGCCTCACCACGACCACCCCAGCCTTCGGCGCCCGGCTCTCAGGCGCCTATCGGGGCGCCATGAAAGCGGGCCGTTGGGAGGGAACCTACGCGGCCACGAACCCACAGGAGTACTGGGCCGAGGGTGTCCAGAGCTACTTCGACACGAACCGCACCAACGACCATGACCACGGAGAGGTGGACACGCGCGAGGAGCTGCTCCTCCACGACCCCGACCTCTACGCTCTCTGTCTCGAGGTCTTCGGTGCGAACGCCTGGCGGTACGTGCACCCGAGTCAGCGACTCGGGAGCGCGCACCTTGAGGGATGGCGTCCAGAGGCCGCGCCGCGCTTCGCCTGGCCCGAGGAGATGCTCCGGTTCTACAGAGCTGAGGAGGCCGAGCGGGCTCTTCGGCAGGACCCAGGCGAGAGTGACCTGGCCTTCGACCTCCGGCGCGCCGAGGGCGGCGGGCTCGCCTCCATGGTCCGGCTCGGCGTGCGGTACCGGGAGGGCCGCGGCGTGGACCAGGACCCAGCTGCGGCCTTGCGCTGGTTCCGGTCCGCCGCAGAGACCGGGGACGCCGAGGCCCTCGATCACTTCGGCTGGGCGCTGGAGAACGGTATCGGGTGCGAGGTGGACGTGCCCGGAGCCGTCCGCGCCTACCGGAGGGCAGCGGAGGGTCGGAACCTCCAGGCACGCTTCAACCTCGGGCGCGTCCTCCGCGAGGGGGAGGGACTCCGGGGGCCGGATCCGCTCATGGCCGCGATGTGGCTCGAGCTCGCCGCCATGGCGCGGCACGAGGGGGCCGCGGCGCTCCTGGACAGCATGGGTGAGGACGAGCTCGACGCCGCCGGTCGCGCGCGGGCCCGTCGCCTCGCCAAGGCCTGGCGCTGAACGCTCGGCCTTGAGCCGCTCGGTCAGTCCACCGCAGGGCTGCGCGTCACGGCACCGAGCGTCACGGCACCGAGCGAGACGCCGCCTCGCAGCGGCGCCCGACCGAGGGTCGAGCCAGACCAGACCACCCCGTCGGACGCGGTGGCCTCGATGACAAACAGCGCGCAGCTTCCCGGCGTGAGCGCCTCACTCCCGCCGATCCATCGCCCCGCGCCCTCCCTGGAGGGATAGGCGCTTGGATGTTGCTCGCCGTCCGGCCCCCGCTGGATCACCCGCACCGCCTCCACCTCCAGAGGGCGCCCGGATGAATTGAGCAGCTGGAAGTCGAAGCGAAAGGGCCGCGCGGTGGGCGGGGCCCCGTGGCCAACGGCCCCGATGGGTGACGAGAGGACCCCCATCTCGAGGGAGGCGTGACGCGCTGATGGACCTCGGTGATCCCGCCGCTGCTCCGCGTTCATGAGGTACGTCCAGCGGGGCAGCTCCTCGCCCGGCGTGAAGGACCTGGCGGGGCCGTTGCCGGCAAGTGCGCCGGCCGGGACCACTAAGGGGCCCCCTTGGGCCTCTTCCCCGCCGGGAAGCGGGAGACCTGCGAGCGGCATGAACGGCGCCAACTGGGCCTCGAGGTCGGCGCCCCTTCCCAGGTCCAAGCCGCCGTGCCCGCCCAGCCCGCCGCGCTCATGGCCAAGCCGCAGCGCCGACTCCTGCAGCTCGCTCACCCCTTGGAGGACCGTGAAGTGCCGCTCGACCAAACGAGCGGAGGAGGCCAACCCGGCGGCGAACAGTGCGTAGACGAAGATGGGCCCCTTGAAGGGCAGGCGGAGCTTGGGAGCGGGTTCCATGACCCGCGAGAGATCGACCTGGAGATGAGTCCGTCTGTTGCGAACCTCAGGGACTGCCAGGCGGTCCCCGAACGAGGCGCGGTGGCGGCCCCGACCGGGACCTCAGTCGCCGCCCAGCGCCGCCAGGGCTGCGGCCACATCAGGTGATCCGGGGCGGAGTCCCCGAGCCTGGGCGAGCGCCTCCCTGGCCTCTCCGAGGCGCCCAAGCGACCCCAGCGCCCGCCCCATGTTGAACCAAGAGTTGAAGTACCCCGGATCAAGACGGACGGCCGCGCGATAGTGCAGCACCGCATCCCTCAGCTGATCGTTGCTGAACAGCGCAGTGGCGAGGTTGTTCCGGAGCGTCGCGACGTTCGGGAAGATCTCGACCGCGAGTTTGAGCTGCACAATCGCCTCTTCCGTCCGCCCGGACCGCGCGAGCAGCTCCCCGAGATGCATGCGAGCGATCTCCTCTCCGCTATCCCCCTCCAGCGCCTCTCGGAAGAGCGCCTCCGCCCTGTCCGCATGGCCGAGCTCCACCAGGGAGATCCCGAGTTCCCGTAGCGCGTCAGGCCGGCCCGGGCTGAGCTCGAGCGCGCGCCGCGCGTGCTCTGCGGCCGCCTGGTGCGGCAGCCCCTGAAGATCAGCACCTGGGGGCGGTGAGGTCGCCCTCACCGCGACCGCCAGGTTGACCCACGCCCCCGCATCTGCGGGGCTGCGCTCGACATCCCGCATGGCCATTGCCCAAGGGAGCATGGGCCGCTCCTCCGTCCGGTCCGCCACGAGCGTCAAGGAGAGCGTCGCCATCTCGTCGGTGGAATCGAGGCCGTAGGTGACCCGCCGAGGCGGCGACGACGGGTTGTTCGGGTTGGCGGCCGAGTTGTCGTAGGCGTACTCGAAGTCCACGCGGGTCCCCGCCGCGAGCCGCACGGGGGTGCGGAAGTGGTAGTCGTCCTGCCAGTCGAAGTCCCAGCGGTCGATCTCGAAGAGGATGAGCCGCTCGCCCTCGGGGGGCGTCGCCCAAGCCACCATGTGGGTGCAGAGGTAGTGGGCGTGCGGGTACACCGCGCGCAGCTCGGTCGCCACGGGGAGGACGACGTGATCGGCGGCCCTGAAGTCCGGCTCGCCCGCCGCGATGTCGATGCGCTCGGAGCGCATGACCAGCGCGAAGGGGGTCTCCTCGGGCGGCACGTCGGTGAAGTACAGCCCGATGGACGGCCGCACGCGCTCCGGCTTCCCGGTGGGCGTCAGGTGCAGCTGGAGGACCAGATCGTCCCCCGGCCAGAGCCGCCAGGCCCTGCCCGCTCCGTTCCGGCGCGTGGCCTTCCCGGGGGTCCACCCGAGGAAGTGACCGTCCGGCGGCACGGACAGCCCCATCTCCATCCCCCCAAAGCCCGGCCCAGGCTCCGCCGCATCGAGCGCTCTGGCCCCACGCGTCCCATCCACCTGGAGCACGGCGTGGTGAACGCTGGGATTACCGGGACGGAGCTCCACGGCGTCGACGAAGCGAAGCGCCCCGGACTCCACAGGGAGGACCAGGTTCTGAAACAGATCGGGACCCGCCGCTGGTACCTCCAACCACTCCTCCGCGGTCAGGACCAGGTCGGGCTCTCCGAGCTGCCACCCGGAGAGGAAGGTGGGCGGGCTCGGCTCGGCCTCGAGATCTCCGCGCGGCGCGCCACCCTCGATCCAGGCCGAGACCCGGTCCACCTCGGCCTGGCTGAGCCCCCTCGCGCCGATGAAGGTGCCGTGGCTCGGGAGCCACGGCGGCATGTACCCGCTCGCGGTGACCCGCCCAATCTGACGACGCTTGCGCCGGGCGTCGTCGAAGGTCAGCAGGCTGAACGGGGCCGGCTGCCCCGGGCGATGACAGATCGCGCAGTGCCGGTGAATGATCCCGGCGACGCTGCCCGACCAGGTCACGGCCTCCTCACGGGGGCCGCAACTCCCAAGAAGGACCCCCACCACGATCCAGGTCACCCAGCGGGAGATCACCGCCCCAGCTCCTCGATCAGGCACCCGATCGCAGGTGCGCGCCCTGGGACCTCTCCCTCACCGGTGGCCAGAGCCTCGATCGCGGCCCTGAGCTCCCGGCGCGAAGCCTCGGCGCGGCGGGCCCCGAGTGCCGGAGTTCGATCGTCGATCCGCCCCAGGTAGCGCAACCGCCCCGCGCCGTCGAAGACGGCAGCCTCAGGCGTCACCGTCGCCCCCGCCCGACCCACGAGCCGGTGGCTGCCATCGAGGATCACCGGACCCTCCAGACCGTAGGCCCGCGCATGCGCCCGCGCCCCATCCGCGGTCACGCCGGGGTCCACGTGCACCAGGAACATCGCCACCCCGAGGTCCCGGCACCGAGCGCCGATATCCCGGATCTCCGGGGCGTAGGCGTTCGAGATGGGGCAGTCCACCGTCACGAAGATCCAGACCGTTGCCAGCCCACGGTCTACAGGCAGAGGATCGACCCACTCGCCTGACCGGTCCCCATGAACCACCTCCACGAGTCCGAGCGCGTCCGTCTCCCCACAGCCGCCCAGCCATGGCAGGGCCATGAGCGGAAACAAGCGGGTCACGATTCGCAGCCAACAGGAGAGCCCCATCACCCGGGCATCATAAGCCCCGGGCACCGTGCCGGACCGGGGGGATAGCCACCAGGCGCGACGACCGGTTCGGATTGGAACTCGCGACACCGGAAGTTGCCGCCCTAGATCGCAGATCGTCGCCCGCTCGCGCTGTGAACCGCCCCAAGCCCGTGGTCCAGGAAGGCGCCCTCCAAGAAGCGCCAGACGACGACCTCGATTGAATGGCGGCGCTTTGCAATCACGAAGGGATCATGCGAGGTTAGCGGGATGAACGGGCAGCCGCCGCGCACGCTCCTCGTGGGCTTCCACAACGATCTCAACCAGTGCGCGGTTGGGGTGGCCCTGGACAAGCTCCAGGCAGCGGGCACGCCCGTCCCCTTCGTGGCCCTCTGCTCCAGGTCCAATTTCCTCGGCGATCGCGCCGACGTCTTTCTTCCGGACGTCCACGGCTTCAGGGATCTTGATTGGAGGGCCTCGCGTGCCTGGCCGGTGCCAAGCGCCACCCTCTGGAGGAGCCTCCAGCCGGCCGAGGCCGTCGCCATGAAGGTGATGGATCGCACCTGGCGAGTCGCGCGAGCCGGCCGCGGACATGAGACCCGCAAGAAGGCCTGGCTTCAGTGGGCGGCGTACGCCCACGGGTTCCTCTCACATCACCGCATCGAGAGAGTCCTGCACTGCAACGTGCCACACTTCGCCTTTCAGTACGCGCTCTTCCACGTCGCGCGCGCCATGGGCATCGAGACCCGGTTCCTGATGCAGCTACAGGTCCGCGACACCTTCATTGTGTCCAGGTCTGTCGAGCAGCCGCACGAAGCAACCGCCGCCCGCCTTGCCTCCCCGGAGCCGCTCCCACCGCTCGCCGCGCGGATGGAAGATGAGCTGGCCCGCCGAATTGGTCGGACCCGCCCGTTCTACATGAACAGCCGAGGGGTCCCCTGGCACACCCGTCTTCACACTTGGCAGAAGCGCTTCTTCCGGAGCCGAGTCCTGTCTCTCCCCACGGCACTGGCCTACCGGGCCGCGCGGCGCAAGCGGGGCATGAGGCCTGAGAAGGGAAGGCCCTACGTCTACCTCCCCCTTCACCTGCAGCCGGAAGCCACGACCCTCCCGCTGGGCGGGGTCTACCAGGATCAGTCCATCGTGATCGAGACCCTGGTTCGGGCGCTGCCAGAAGGGTGGCTGCTGGTCATCAAGGAGAACCCAAAGCAACGCTTTGACAAGCGCCAGCCTCACTTCTATCAGTCGCTGTCCGCACACGACTCCGTGCGCCTGGTCAGCCGCGACGAGGATAGCTTCTCCCTCAGCCTCGGCGCGGAGGCTGTGGCCACCGTCACGGGGACAGCGGGATGGGAGGCGCTTTGCCACGGTAGGCACGCCCTGCTGTTCGGTCCTGGGTTCTACGAGAGCGCCGCGGGTGCCACCCGAATTCGGTCCGTCGAGGACGCCCGAGAGGCGATGACCTCCATCCAACGCGGCGACGCCGAGCCTCCGACGCCCGAGACCTGCGGCGCTCTCCTGGCCGCCCTCCAGGACGTCTCCTACGAGGGCGTCTGCGACTCGCTCTACCTCAGGGATTCACTCGCCGGACGGGAGAGCTCCGTCCACGCCTGCGGTGAGGCGGTGCTCGCGGCTCTGATCGAGGGGCCCGCACCTGGCGGGGGATGCAATGCCTGAGGCTCCCGCGACTCTCTTCTTCGGCTTCCGGCGCCCCCTCAATCAGGCAGCCCTTAAGCAAGCCCTGGCGACGTGTCGTCCGGTCAGGGTCGGGCTCGTGTCCCGCAGCAACTTCCTCGGCCCCCTGACGGACGAGTTCCTCTCGGCGCGGAACGGGTTCAGGGCCTGCACCTATCGCGCCAATCCATACGCGCACTTCCCGGGTGGGCACCTCCTCGGGCAGCTCTGGCCCAACGAGGTCACCGCCCTCCGGATGTACGAGCGGATCTTCCGCGGCGCGACCACCGGTCAGTCCTACGACAAGCGCAGGACCCTCTACCGGGAGCACGTCGCCTGGGCGTACGGCCTGCTGCGCGAAGGCAAGTACCAGCGCCTCATCTTCTCGGAGATCCCACACCACCCTTTCCCGTACGTCCTCCACTCCGTGGCCAGCGCGATGGGCCTCGAGGTTCTCTTCCTCGCCCAGATCCAGACGAAGGAGACCTACGTGATCTCCGAGTCCATCGACGGGCTCTTTGAGCCCATCCAGACGGCGTACCGCGACCTCCTCCGCTCCTCCCAACAGGGAGCGCCAGCCCTTGCCCCGCACCTTGAAGCGGAGTTCGAGCGGCGAACCGCGGAGCACACGCCCTTCTATATGGGCGTCTCAGACCTCAGCTGGAACAAGCGCCTCTACCAACGCTCGAAGAAATTCTTCCGCGGGGATGACCGGCTGCGCCTCCACCGGACCATTCGCAACGGCCTCGCTTATCGCCGCGCGCGCAGGCAAGCGCCTCACGCCCGAGAACGCTTCATCTACTTCCCCTTGCACCTCCAGCCGGAGGCGACCACCTCCCCCATGGGGGGCGTCTACGTGGACCAAAACCTCGCCATAGAGACGCTGGCGCGGGCACTTCCCGCCGGCTGGAAGGTCGCGGTCAAGGAGAACCCCGCCCAGCGCTTCGCCAAGCGAGAGCGCGACTTCTACGAGCACCTCGAAGGCATCCCGGCCGTCCACCTGGTCTCCAAGCAGGAGAACACCTTCGACCTCATCGAGCGCTGCGAGGCCGTCGCCACCATCACGGGGACCGCCGGCTGGGAGGCGCTCTTCCGCGGGAAGCCCACCATCGCCTTCGGTCGCGCCTTCTACCGTGGCGGACCTGGAGTGATCGCCGTGGACGACCCCGCCGAGCTCGCGAGCCAGCTCCGGTCCATCGAGGATGGGACCTTCGAGCATGCGACCCATGAAGACCTCCGGCGCTTCCTCCGGGCGATTCAATCCGCCAGCCACCACGGCGTCGTGGACCCCGCCTACCTCCGCGACTCCGATCTCAGCTTCGGGGACTGCGTCGATCGATACGCGAATACGCTGGCCAAGATCATGGCGCCAGACCGCTAACGTGCCGCGGCGGCCACGGCGCGCCGCCCCTGAGCCGCGCGGGGTGCGTTCAATCTGGATGCCGGAGTCGTTCCTGGAGGCGCCTCACTGCACCCCGAATCGCGCCGGCATCGCCGTAACGCCCCTTCGCCTGGTGCCGGATACGCGCGACGCCGGGAACCGGCACCGGGACCCCCTGGGTGCCGAGGAGCCAGCGGAACGCCGTATCCTCGTGACACTTTGCGAACGCCGTCTCCGAGCGCTGGTAGGCGGCGATGTCCCGACAGTAGCCGTTGGCCCTGGCGACGTCGCCGTGCGTGACCTGCAGGGGACCCTTGGCGCGGGTCACGGGGACGTCGACAAAGTCGAAGCTCGCCAACACGTCGCGCAGGGCAGGAGCCTCGGACCCACGAACAGCGTCCTCGGTCAGGAGCGACGTGAGACGCTCGGAAGACGGGTAGACCAGGGGGTCTGTCCTCCCCTGAAGAGCGGCTCCGAGGCCATCAAGACAGCCCTCGGGGAAGAGGACATCGCAGTCCGTGAACCAGATCCAATCCGCGTCCGTGGCGAGCGCAGCGTGATTCCGACCAATCGAGCGACGGAAGAGCTGTTCTGGCGGGAGGCACCGCCAGTTCCATCGCACCCCGCGGACCTCCTGCCGCGAGGCCAGCGCCAAGAGCTCCACGGTCCTGGTGTCCGCTGAGCTGTGGTACACGGTCATGGTGACCTCAACCTCCAGCGGCGGAGCCGCCACAAGGCTGCCGAGCTGACACTCCAATAGGTGGGAGTAGTTCCAGCAGTGGCTCACCAGCTCCAGGGAGAGGCGTCCGCTACGGCCAGCAGCAGCCAGCTCCGCCTGCGGCCAGCAGCGGCGCAATGGAAGCCACCCCTTGACGGCCTGACGGACCAGCCAGCCCTGGATCCCGTGGAGCGCTGAGGGCGGAGCGACCTCAGGATCGGTGGCCTCAACGCTCCCAGGGGCAACTTCGCCGCTCACAGGTGATGCCTCCGCCGCCGCCGAAGCCGTTCTCCCTCAGTGATCAAGCTAGAAAGTCCTCGTCCTTGGTGGGCGTCGCGGCTCGCACCGCGCGCGCGAGGCGACGACCGAGGAGACCATCGAGGCGCTTCGGCGCAAGACCGAACCCTGGCCTGACGCTGCGGACCGCCTCGGGCGTGACCTCGGCCCCGGCCTCAAGATCGGTGACCCAGTAAAGGGAGCGACGAAACTGGACGTTGCCCTGCTCGCTCGACTTGCGACCGTAGTCCACCTTGCCGAGCGCCTCCCAAGCCGTGCGGGCGCCGACGCAGAGCTCCTCGAGCCCCTCTGGCTCCAGGGAGAAAGAGTCGTCTGGCCCGCCGGCGGAACGATCCAGGGTGAAGTGCTTCTCCACCACGCATGCGCCAAGAGCCACCGCGGTGACCGCTGTCGTATTGTCGAGGGTGTGGTCCGAGAGACCCACCACCGCACCGAACCGGTCCCGGATGTCCGCCAAGGTCCGGAGGTTGTAGTCCGCGGCAGGCGCCGGGTAGCCGCTGACGCAGTGCAGCAGCGCGAGCTGCTCACAACCCGCGCTTCGGGCAGCCTCCACCGCTTCAGCGATCTCTTCCTCGTCCGCCATCCCCGTCGAGATGATCAACGGCTTCCCGGTGGCGGCGGCGCGCCGGATGAGCGAGGTGTCCACCGCTTCAAAGGAGGCGATCTTGTACGCGGGCGCATCGAGGCTCTCCAGGAGCTCAATCGCGGTGTCATCAAAGGGGCTCGAGAAGATCGCAATCCCGACCTCGCGGGCGTGCGCGAAGAGCGGCGCATGCCACTCCCACGGCATGTGCGCCCCTTCATAGAGCTGATAGAGGCTCTGGCCGTCCCAGAGCCCGCCGCGGATCTGGAACTCCTCTGAATCACTGTCCAGGGTGATCGTGTCCGGCTTGTACGTCTGAAGCTTCACAGCGTCGGCCCCGCGCACCTTGGCCTCGGTGATGATGCGCTTGGCGGTTTCCAGGCTACCGTTGTGATTGGCGGACATCTCCGCGATCACATACGGCGGCTGATCGGCGCCGATCGCGCGACCCTCAATTGAAAAGGCGGGTTGGATCATGGTCAGCGACGGTTGCTCTCGCGCTGGGTGCGCCAGGTCTCCTTGGTCATCTCGAAGAAGGCCACGTCGTGGCCCGTCCCATCCTCGCGCCGATGATGTCCGGCAATCACACCCTTGTCATCGAATCCAAGGCGCCGGTGAAAGGTGATTGAGTTCACGTTCGTGGCGAGCGCCTCTCCGCGAAGACAATCGACGCCAGCCACCAGGAAGGCAAACTCCAGGGCAGCGCGCCCGAGATCGCGTCCCGCCCCTAGCGGGGCGTCCGGGGCGAGGTAGAAGCCCCAGGTTGCAGATCCAGGTTCAACCGGGTCAAGGGCGAGATTGACGAACCCCGTGGGCACCTCGTCCAACTCGTAGACCAACGCAAAGCGGCTCGGGTTTGCGGCATTGGCCGCAAACCACTCGCTGTGCTCCACGCCACCGATCTCGTGGCTTGTGTACATCCAGCGCCGGACCTCTCCGTGATTCCGCCACCCACGAACCATCTCCAGGTCAGCCTCGCTCATGGAGCGAAGCTGCCCGCGGCGCGAAGGTCTCCCGAGGTTGCCGCCCTCAGCCCCCATCAGGCATCCCCCGCTCGATCTACGAGCGCGCGGAACATCAGCACCGCGCGGTCCCAATCCTCCTGAGTGTCCATGTCCTGCACCCGGTGACGGGGGAGCGGGACCGGCGCTGCTGCATCCGAAAACAGCGGGGTTCCCGCGCTCCATGCTCTGGCTCGCCCCCAATAGAATTGAGCCGCGTCATGCCACGACTCCTCGAGGTCCTGCGACCTCGTCTCTGCCTGCTCGGGATCGAACATCTCCAGCCGCCCGGCCGCAGTACAGCGCACCGCGCGCTGGATCGGAAACGGGAAGGTCGTCACCGAGAACGCATACTCGGATCCGGTCTCCTCAAGCGCCCGAAGCCCTGCCCTCAGGTCGGATGGACGAAGAAACGGAGCGGTCGCGTAGATCGCACAGAGCAGGTCATCCGGACCCAACGCACAGGCCGCGGCGGCGTGGCCCATCACGGCAATGGTTCCTGTGAAGTCATCGGAAAGCTCCGCCGGCCGCATGAAGGGCACCTCCGCCCCACAACCACGGGCGATGTCCGCGATCTCCTCATCGTCCGTGGAGACCAGCACCCGATCAAAGCAACCGGCCTTACGGGCGGCATCAATGGACCAGCCGATGATGGGCTTGCCCTCGAAGTCGCGGATGTTCTTCCGCGGGATGCGCTTACTGCCCCCGCGCGCGGGGATCACAGCGATTCTCATCGCTCGCACCACCACTGAATCATGCGGGTGCTCCCGCCCAGCATGAGGTGAGTCGACAGCATCGCAGTCATCCTCAGATCGCGCCGATCTTCCCGCGGTTGGCCTCGATCCACGCGCCGAGTTCTTCGCTGGACATCCAGGCCTCGTTCGTCTCACTGGAGTAGGTGAAGCCCTCAGGCACCTTGGTGCCCGTCTTGATCCGAGCGGCATCCGCAGACCAGTTGTGGATCGCCGGGAGGATCTTGTAGTGGTTCTCGTACTCGTAGGTCGTGAGCGAATCCTCCGGGCCGATCATCTGCTCGTGCAGCTTCTCCCCGGGCCGGATCCCCACGATCTCCTGCTCGGCCTCGGGGGCAATGGCCCGACCCAGGTCATCCATCCGCATGGAGGGGATCTTCTTCACGTAGATCTCGCCCCCGACCATGTCGTCGAACGCGTCGTAGACGAGCTGGACACCCTCCTCCAAAGAGATCATGAAGCGCGTCATGCGAGGATCCGTGATCGGGAGCTTGCCCTGATCCTTGATCGACATGAAGAAGGGAATCACCGAGCCTCGCGACCCCATGACGTTGCCGTAGCGCACCACGGCGAAGCGCGTCTCGTGCTCCCCAGAGTACGAGTTGCCGGCGATGAAGAGCTTGTCCGAGGCGAGCTTGGTCGCTCCGTAGAGGTTCACCGGGCTGCTTGCCTTGTCCGTGGAGAGCGCGACCACCCGCTTGACGCCGCTGTCGATGCACGCATCGATCAGGTTCATGGCGCCGTTGATGTTGGTCTTGACGCACTCGAAGGGGTTGTACTCGGCCGTCGGGACGATCTTGGTCGCGGCGGCGTGCACCACGTAGTCCACGCCGTCCAGGGCCCGGTAGAGCCGCTCGCGGTCGCGAACATCGCCGATGAAGAAGCGCAGGGCGCTGTTGCCCTCGAAGCGCTTCGCCATGTCCCACTGCTTCATCTCATCCCGCGAGTAGATGATGAGCTTCTTCGGCTTGTATCGCTCCAGGGTCATGGGCACGAATGCGTGGCCAAAGGACCCGGTTCCGCCGGTCACTAGCACTGTCTTCCCTTCGAGCATCGTCGCACGCTACCCATCGAGGCGCCCCGGGGGAAGAGGAGGGGCAGCAGAACGAAGGGGCGCGCCAATGGACCCAGCAATGGACCCAGCAGTGGACCCAGCGGTGGACCCAGCGGTGGACGAACTGCAGGCCGAAGCAGCGGGGTGAGACGACAACAGGAACCGCGGGCCTGGCTCCGCGTGGAACGCCCCCTGGATCGCTCCCCGCTGGAACCGGAGCCCCGTGATCGCTGCCCAGCCCGGGGTCAGTCTCAGGCTCAAAGCCATAGACAGAGCCAGAGCCGGGGTCAGAGCCAGCGTCAGGCCCGGGGCGTCTCTCTGCGGGCCTCGGGGCGCTCAGGCGCCGCCTCGGAGGGCTGAAGCGAAGGGGCGCGCTCGAGCGCATCCCCTGGCTCACAGCCGTCGGCCTGGGCCCTCTTCGCGGCGCTATCGACCCGAACGGCCTGGAGCCGAGTGATCTTCGCCGCGGAGCCTCCCGCGCAAAGCGCGAGGGCCACCCGGTTGAAGGCGTGCTCCAGCAGCGTGTCCGCGCCTCCCCAGATGGGGAGACGGCGCCCGACCCCTGAGAGGATGTCGTGAACCAGGAAGCGAGCCACCCGGCCGTCGCCGCCCCGCGTGGCCGCGAGCAGCTGGGTCGGGAAGGCGGCGTTCCCCACCACGGGGAGCGCCCCCATCCCCAAGGCAATCCAGGGGGCCTGGCGCCCGGCCAGAATGGCCTGGAGGACTCGCCCCGCGGTGTAGGCCGTCCTCCCGAGGGCGCCGCTGGTGGCGATGAGCCCGACGAGCATCAAGTGGTCCGCCGCCCCGCTCAGGGCGAGCAGCGGCAGGGCACCCCAGGTGAGGACCTTGACGGCCGGCTTGATCGCCAGGTGCACTCCGAAGTCGGCCACGTACTCGGCCGCCTCATCGGAGGCCATGGACGCCTTGACCGCAGCGGCGCTCTCGGGGCTGAGCATGCCCCGCTTGCGCCAATCGAGGATCCGCCGACGGACGTGATGGCTGGCCCAGCGCTGGCGGCGCGAGCGCGAGAGGAAGAACCGCCCATAGCTGGACAGCCCACGGAGGCTGCCGAGCAGGCTGACCTGCGACCACGCCGCCGCCGCGAGAGCCTTGGCCCGACGAGGCAGGGAGGCTGCCGCGCGGGACAGCAGGTGGCCGTTCCAGAGGAGCCCGCTGCGCATATAGCGCGCTGCCTCCTCCGCGGTGAGCTTCCCCGCGGCGAGGTGAGATTGAACGCCCCGCTCGTGCCGCTTCAGCGCCCGCCAACGCCCCTGTGCTACTCCGAGCTCCGTCGCGTGCGCACGCAGCGCACGGTAGCCTTCCTCCCCGAGCTGTTCGGTGAGCGCGTCGCACTTCCGCTCGAGGTAACCCTGGAGCTGAGCGCTGTCGACGTCGTCAAAGAGCCAGCAGCGGTGCTTCACGCACAGCGGGAGGTACGTGGTCCCGAGGGTCCAGAACGCCATCGGAACCAGCGCGGGAACGCCCGACTCGGCGTCGATCCAGACCCAGCGCGCGGGTCCGGACGAGAGGTCTCGCATGTAGTTCGCCGCGGCGACGGGGTTCCCCTTTCCTGCCTGCCAGAGCAACCCGTCAAAACCGCTCTCGGCGAGGTGCTTCTGGAGCGGACGCATGAAGCCGCGAACGAGGTCGCGCACCTCGTCCGCGTCGCCGCCGCCGAGTGAGTGCTGGAGTTGCGTGTGCCGACCCTGAACCCGCTCCGCGCGCAGCTCAAAGGCCCGGTGGTCTCCGTCCCAGCGAGAGCCGTGGGTCTCCGGCAGGCGGAGGGCTCCCTGGAACCAAAGCTCCACGAGCGGAGCCAGAATCCTGCGCCGCAGCACGGCGCATTCCACCGCGTGAGCGTTCCAGCGGTAGGGGTTGACCGCGCCCGTCAGGACGAGATTGACCAGGCTGCTCGCTCGGTCTGGAAGGAACACCTTGCAGGCGAGGGAGCGGCCATCCGGGAGGATCTCCTCGAAGACCTGCCCGGACCGTCCCGCACCCAATCGCCTGCGGCGCGCAGGGCCGCTCTGCGATGATTGGTGAGGGGCTTCCGTGGGCTTCATGCTCAGATTGGGCGTCGACGGCGACCAGGTGCGAATCGTCCTACCTGGCCCCCTGAATCAAGCCAATCAGCAACATCCTTCAGGCTGACCTCATCAAGGCGCGAAGCGAGACCCCACCAGGTCCTCCCTGCGCGGCGCTCCCTTGGTTCAGTGAAGTCCTGGACCGTCCAGGCGGAGGCCGGAGGCGGCTCCGGGGGGGACTCCGGGCGGGGGAGACCTTGACCAAGTTGCGTCCCCGGCCCGCCTGAGGGGCCAGGAGCACGGGTATCGCGGCCCACAGGCCTCCCCTTGGACACATTGTCGGGTTTACCCGCAACTTGACTCTTGTCGACTTAGGGTAAGCCCTATATCGTCACGAGACGTGAGGGGTAAACCCGCATAAACGGGCTGCCAACCTCTCCTCCGAGCCACTCCACCTGCACTGCCCCGCCCGCTGCTCAACCGTCGGGCTCAACAACACACTTCTCTGCCATGAAGCAACTTCCCCTCCTCCTCACCGTCGCGGCCGCCCTCGCCGCGCCTTCAGCGGCCCAGTTCAATGTCATCGGAGTTGGCGGGCCAATCCCCGATAACACCGGCGGTGGCATGGGCACCTTCCCGGTCGCGATCCCCACAGCTGGAGGGGCGCTCTCCACGACCGTGACCCTGCCGTCCGACGCCGCGACCATCGACGCCATCCACCTGAACGGGCTGAGCCACACCTGGATTGGCGACCTTCAGGTTGTGCTCTTCGATCCCAACGGCACCGGTCACGTCCTTGTGAACCGGGTCAACTACATGAACTCGAGCAGCTTCGGGTCGTCCTGCGACGTGAACGGGGACTACAGCGTCGTTGAGAGCGGTGGCCTGGACTGGCCGGCCTCCTCGGGCGCGGGCTGCAACAACGGCTCCGAGCTGACCGCGGGACCCTACGAGCAGTACTTCTTCGCCGACCCGCAGGGCCAATGGAGCCAAGGGGCCGACAACATTTTTGACACTCCCATGTGCCAGATCCCCGTCGTCGCCGGCGGGACCTACGAGCTCCAGATCTACGACTGGGCCGGCGGCGATATCGGCACCCTCGACGCGTTCGCCATCAGCGGCCAGACGGAAGCTCCGAACCCGACGTGCTCCCAGAGCCTCGACAATCAAACCATCGAGCAGGGCGGCATTTCCTGCACCACCGGCACGCCCAACAACTTTGCGGTCGATAACCAGTGGCTGCGGCGCTATAGCCCCGCGGGTGACTGCGGCGTGGACGGCGCCGTCATCGTCGAGGGTGTCACCTTCGGCGTCGAGCTCGCCGCCAGCCCCACGGGCGCGGGTCAGCCCATCCTGCTCCGGGCCTACTCCATCCCCGAAGGCGCCGCCTTCTCCTACGGGAACATGAGCCTGCTCACCGAGCAGGAGGAGATCGTTCCGGACGGGGCGAACCAGATCATCACCGTGCGCTTCGCGTCGCCCAGGGTCCTGACCCTCGGCTACGACCTGGTGGTTGAGGTCGCGAAGGAGACCCCCGGCAGCGCCGAGTTCGTCTACTTCCCGGGCTCCAACGGGCTCGGCCAAACCGCGCCGTCCTTCCTCGCCTCCGCCAGCTGTGGCATCTCAGAGCCCACTGACCTGGCCACCATCGGGTTCCCCAACGTGCACCTCGTCCTCGACCCGGTCTACTCCACCAAGTTCGTGGGGAACTCCATCTGCGGCCGGAGTGAGCCGAACTCGTCCGGTCTCTCGGCTTCGATCCACGCGCTCGGCACGGACCTCCTCGCCCGCAACGACCTGACCCTCAGCTGCGCTGGGCTGCCGTCCGACACCTTTGTCTTCCTGCTCGCCAGCCAGTCCGAGGCCATCTCCTTCCCTGGCAACTCCGAGGGCTTCCTGTGCCTCTCCGGGAGCATCGGCCGAGGCGTCGGTGGCGTCATCGGCAACTCGGGTCCGAGCGGAACGTTCACGGTGGCTGCTGACCTCGGCTCACTTCCCCAGCCGACGGGGAACGTCCCGGCCCAGTGTGGCGAGACCTGGTACTTCCAGGGCTGGTTCCGCGACGCCGTCGGGGGTGTGACCACCTCCAACATGACCGACGCGGTCAGCGTGAGCCTGCGCTGATCGATCGGGGGCAGGCCTCCGCGCTCCACCAAGGGCGCGGGGCCTCCTTCGACCGGGGCGGCTTCCCTGCCAAGGATCGCCGCCCGGAGTCAGACGCGAACCAGGGAGGCCGCGGCGGG
>CALLKX010000068.1 GCA_938083085.1 uncultured bacterium | reverse complement strand
CGCGTCGTCGGTCACTCGATCGTGATCAGGACGGCCGTTGAGCGCGCGATGTTGTTGTTGGCGGAGAAGTCCCGCACAAGCCACTGGGCCTCGTAGGTCAGCCCAACGAGCACGGGCGCCGTGGCGTCGGCGTCGATCCAGGTCGCGGTGCCGTTCCCCGGACCCGACCCCTGAACCGTCTGCGCGAGCGGGAGGCCGTTCCTCAGGTCCATGACGGTCGCCGTCCCCGGGATCGCGATCAAATTCACCTTGAGCACGGCGAAGGTGTTGCCCACGGCACCGTGGAGGCCGACCCGGAACCCGCCGTTACCGCTCTTCGGCGGCGCCGTGGCGATGATCTGCGGGACGAACCCGCCCGCACCGGCCACCGCCCCGAAGGGCAGCGAGGCGGGGTTCGCGAAGGGCCGCTCGCTCCAGAGCGTGGGCCGATCGAAGGGCGCCGTCTCGTTCGCCACGCGCGGGTCCGTGAGCGTCCGCAGGAAGGCCACGAGGTCCGGGCGGACGTTGCCCGGGACGTTCAGGTTGTTCAGCAGCGGGTCCTTGTTCTGACCGAACTGACCGCCGTCGTTGTTGTAGAACACCATGACGTCGTTGAGGTTGTCGATCCCCGGCGCGCCCGTGTGGAAGAAGCGGCTGCGCAGGTCGACGTTCCGCAGCGACGGCGTCTTGAAGCGACCGCGGTCGCCGAACTGACCCGTGACGCCACGACGACCGTTGTCCTCCCCGATCGGACGCAGGCCGAGGTTGTGGTACTGGCCGTCCGAGAAGAGCGAGCCGCTGTGGCACTGGTTGCACCGAGAGCCCTGACTGCGGAAGGCTCCGAAGCCGTTGTTCTCCTGGGGCGTGAAGTTGGCCTGGTTCCGCATCACCCTGTCGAACTTCGACTGGTCGGGGATCAGCGTGCGTTGGTAGGCGGCGAGGGCGAAGGCGATCCGCACAGGCGTGATCTCCGTCGAGCCGAACGCCGCGTCGAAGAGCGCCGGGTAGCTCCCGTTCAGCGACAGCGCCGAGGCCATGTCCGGCGTGAGGTCGGTCGCCATGGCCATGGGCTCGGCGTCCGCGAGGCGGTCGGTGACCTCGCTCCAGGAGCGGCCCGACCAGGCCATCTCCACGTCCGACAGGACCGGCCCCAGGGACTGGCTCTCCAGGGCGCCGCCCTGGGGGATCACCACCGAGCCCGTGAGCGGGTCGACGAACGTGCCCGAGGCGCGGCCATCCCAGAAGAGCTCAGGGAAGTAGGCCGCGGCCACCATGCTCGGGGCGTAGCGGTCGGTGGCCTTGGCGTCGAAGCCGTACTCGGCGTCCTCCACGAAGTGTCCGAACGAGTTCGAGCCGTGCATCGCCGGGGAGCCGAAGATGTCATCCGGTGTCAGGAAGACCCCGTCGGGACCGGGGTTCAGCGCCGGGCCTCCTGCCCGGGGGTCCGAGCCGCCGTGGCCGGGCATGTGGCAGGTGCCGCAGGCCATCGTCCCGTCGCTCGACAGCTGCTCGTCCCAGAACAGCATCTTGCCGAGCACCGCCTTCTCCGCCGTCTGGGGGTTCTGGGGCGGAATCGGCGGCGGCGGGAGGGGGCCCTGCGCCACGGCGGGAAGCGCGAGCGCCGTGGCTCCCAGCGCGGTGACCGCGAGGGCCGGGAGGGGGAAGAGCGAGCGGTTCATGGTCGGCTTTGGTTCGGGAAGAGACTCGGACGAGCTGGGGAGGGCCTCGTCGCACCAGAAGAGTCGCCCATCGAGCTCGGATCATCAAACGGCGGCTCACGTCGCTCTCATGAGCCTCAGATCTGGCTCCACGTCACCGCGCCGCGACCACCGTGCCCCGCCGCCTCACTTCGAACCTCCGTAGCCCAGGACACGGGTCTCAGCGGCCTGAGCAGCGGAGGCCGGGGCAGGAGCGAGGCGCTCGCCCCGGTACGACCCCGCGTCCAAGAATGAGTCCAGGCGCGACCTCAGCGCGTCGGCTCGATCCGCCTCACGGGGCGCCAGGTCGTCCCGCTCCTCCGGATCGGCCTCGAGGTCATAGAGTTCCATCCCCTCCGCGCCGACGATCAATTTGAAGCGACCATCGCGCAGGGCGGTCCGCTCGCGCTGGAACCGCTCGCCATACAGCTGCAGCTCTCGTGGCCGCGCGAAGTGAACCTCCGCGGTCACGGGGTGCCCACCAGGGAGCCGGGGGAAGTCCTGACGCAGCAGGTCCCCCGTGGCACCAGGGACCGCTCCCGCGATGAGCCCCGGTACATCGACCAGGGACGCCACCCCACCCAGGGTGTGCCCCTCGACCTGTCCGGGCCTCTTCACGATGAGCGGGACGGAGACGAGCGACTCGTACACGTCCTTGCCGTGCTCCACGATGCCGTGGTCCCCGAACGCCTCCCCGTGGTCCGACGTCACCAGGACCAGCGCCCCGTCCAAGAGGCCACGCTCCCTCATCCCATCGAGCAGGCGGCCCACCTCCTGGTCGAGCGCGCCCAGGCCCTCGTCATAGAGGGCAGATACGCGGTCCGCGAGGAGCCCTGGGGCCTCGCCCTCCACCATCACCCGCTCGCAGAGGCGCTCGAGCAGCTTCGCGGGGTGCTCGTCCGCTGGCATACGCGCCAGCTCCGAGGCCGGCGCCATGCCATAGGGGCGGTGGGCGTCCATGTAGTTGACGAAGAGGAAGCACGGCCGCTCGGAGTCTCGCTCGTCGAGGAACCTGAGCGCTCGATCCGTCATGGCGCCCGCGCCCTGTCGGCGGACCTCGTAGGTGTCGAAGCCCTGGGCGAGACCGAAGCGGTTCGCGAGATAGACGGTGTTGGCCACGAACGCCGCGGTCTCATACCCCGCCGCGCTCAATCCCTCCGCGAGGGTGAGGTGATCGGGGTGCAGAGGATGTGCGTTGTCCACGTACTCCGTCACACGAAACCCGTGAGTGCCGTGCTCGAAGGGGAACAGCCCCGTGAACATCGACGCATGGGAGGGCAGCGTCCATGGAGCCGTCGCCACGCAGGTCTCGTACCGATCCGCGCCAGCGGCGAGGGCGTCGAGGCGGGGCGTGCTCGAGCGGCTTTCCCCGTAGCAGCCGACTCGATCGGCCCGGACGGTGTCCAGGGAGAGGACAATGACGTGGGGCACCTCCGCCGCTCCCCCATCGCCGCAGGCCGCGAGGAGCGAGAGGGCAAGGGGACCCCAGAAGGCCCTCAACGACCCTCTCCCCCGCCGTAGCCCAGCTCACCCATCTCGTTGACCTGCTGGCGAGTGAGCTGATCCGGAAGGACCCGCTCACCCTCGAAGGCGCCGGTGCCGAGGAGCCCATCCAGGACCGCCGACATGCTCGCCACGGCCGCCACGTCGCGCTCGGCGAGGTTCTCAAGCTCCGCCGGATCCGCCACGAGGTCATAGAGTTCCGGGGCCGCTGCGGAGTCGACGATGAACTTCTTCGAGCCGTCGTAGATGGCCACTCGGCGGCGGCGGAAGCGATCGCCGAAGCGATCGAGGTCGCGCATGCGGCTGTAGTAGTTCTCCACCACGACGGGGTGATTGCCGGGCGCGCGCGTGAACGACTCGCTCAGCGCCGGGAACTCCGAGGACCCGAGCACCCGCGCCACGAGGCCCGGGACATCCACCGAGGAGGCGCGCTCGGTGGCCACGCGGCCGGCGGTCTGCCCCGGGGCCTTCACCAGCAAGGGCACTCGAACCAGGTCTTCGTACACGTCCTTGGAGTGTTCGACGACGCCGTGACCGCCGAAGGCTTCCCCGTGATCCGAGGTGATGATGACCAGGGCGTCCTCGAGGAGCCCGCGCGTCCGGAGCCCATCGAGGAGGGCCCCGACCTCCACGTCCAAACGACTCACCGCCCGCTGGTGGAGCGCGCGGACCTCGAGCCCGGCTTCGCCGGCAGGCTCGTTCGAGACCATGACGCGCTCGATGAGCCCGTCGAGCGCTGCGTGCCCAGCCGCGTCCGGTTCGCCTGTGGCGTAGGGGCGGTGGGCGTCCATGTAGTTCACGAACAGGAACGCCGGTCGATCCCCTTCGGCCCGCGCGTCCAACCACTCGAGCGCCCGAGCCGTCACCTTCGTCCCGCTCTCACGGCGGACATCCCAGTGCTGGAAGCCGGCGTCGAGCCCGAGGCCAGGCCGCAGGTAAACCGTGTTGGCGACCACCCCGCAGGTGGCGTACCCCTCGGCCGCGAGGGCCTCCGCGAGCGTCTCCAGTCGCGGGTGTAACGCGAAGACGTTGTCTCCACGGTGATCGGGCCCGGGGAGAAACGAGTGCGCCCCGTGCTCGAACGGGAAGAGGCCGGTGAACATGGACGCGTGGCTCGGCATCGTCCAGGGCGCCGAGGAATAGCTCGAGACGTAGCGAGTCGAGCCCGCGGCGAACCGATCTAGGTGTGGGGTCGCCCCCTCCGGACCGCCATAGACAGAGAGGGTGTCCGCGCGCACGGTGTCCATCGAGATCAGCACCACCGTCGGCGGGACGGCCCCTGGCGGGGCCGAGGGACCTCCGCAGGCCGCGAGCCCGAGGAGCGAGAGCCCGAGGAGAGAGTGTGTGGCGTGGAGGACGAAACGCATGGACCGACAAGAGGCTACGGGCCGCGCAGAGCGGTGCGAGCAGCCACCTGAGAATCCCCAGGGCTCGGACCCGCAGGCCAACCCGGGCGGGTCGGGTTCGTACACTGCCGCTGCGCCCGCCATGAGACTCCGCTCCGCCCTCTCCACCATCGCCTGCTGCGCCTTCGCGCTGGCGGGCTGCAGTGGGTCCGCGGGCGGGACGCGCGTGCTCGTCGTGGGCTGGGACGGCGCCACGTTCGACCTGCTCGACCCCATGGTGGCCGAGGGCGAACTCCCCCACGTGGCGGCGCTCATGGCCAGGGGCAGAACCGCGACCCTGGAGTCCACTCGGATCCCGATCAGCAGCGCCGCGTGGCCCACGATCTCGACCGGCGTCGGCCCCGGCGTCCACGGGGTGTATTCCTTCTTCCAGCCCGAGGACGAGAGCTACGACGTGCGCCTCGTCTCCGCCGCCGACGTGGCGGCCCCGCCCATCTGGCGCGTGCTCTCGGGACGCGGCCAGCGGGCCCACGTCTGGGGGGTCCCGATCACCTACCCCCCCGAGCAGATCGACGGCACCCTGGTGGCCGGCATGCTCAGCCCTTTTGGCGCGCAGTACGCCCACCCGCGCGGCCTGGCCGACGAGCTCCGGTCCAAGGGCTTCGTCCCTGACCTGGGAGTCTGGCGCCAGGATCAGGTAGCGGACCTCGACCTGATTCGACGCCAGCTCGACCTCAAGGAGCGCGAGCTCCTCGAGCTGGCAGGGCGGCAGGACTGGCGGCTCTGCATGTTCGTCTTCAAGAGCCTCGACGTCCTGTGCCACCGACCCAACCTCGACCTGCAGGGGCCCGAGATCCGGGAGCTGCTCCGGCGGCTCGACGCGATCCTCGGGCGGCTCGTCCAGAGCGTCGGACCCGACACCACCGTCGTGCTGCTCTCCGACCACGGATTCAAGAGCTACCGCCGCGCCTTCAACCTCCACCGGTGGCTCGTCGAGGGAGGCTGGAGCGTCCAGCGCGAAGGAGAGTCCACGGGGACCTCCGCCGCCGGCCCGCTGGCCCAGGCCAAGGCGTCCCAGCGCGCCGGGAGGCTGGCGACGCTCGACCTGGGGGTGAGCCGCGCCATCGCCGACGTCGCCGAGGGGAACTTCGGGGCGATCCGGCTGAACGTGGTAGGGCGTGAGCCTGCGGGTGTCCTCACGCGCGAGGAGGTCCCCAGCGCCCTTGATGAGCTCACCGCGCGCCTCGGCGAGATCGAGCTTCCAGCCGGGGTCCCCGTGGTGCGGCGCGTGTATCGCGGCGCCGACCTCTACCCCGGCCCCCTGCAGGACGCCCGCGTCCCGGACCTGATCGTGGAGTTCAACCCGGCCTGGCGCGTCTACACCGACATCTTCGGCCCCCCCATGTCCGTGGGCACCCAGCCCTTCCCTGACCACGCGCTCGACGGGATCCTCGTCATCGCAGGGCCTTCGATCGATGGGGCCAGCGAGCGCCCGCGCGCCCAGCTCACCGACGTCGCGCCGATGCTCTACCACCTCATGGGCGAGCCGATCCCTGCGCGCCTCGAGGGTGATCCAAACCCCTCCATCGAGCGTCGACCGCGCCCGGTGCGCCGCCTCACGGCGGACCAAGAGCCGGGCAAGGGCAGCCTACAGGGCGACTTTGGCGACCCCGATTCGGCTGGAGGCCAAGAGGTCACGAGCCGCATCGAGAGCATCGGGTACGGAGGCTGATGACGCGCTCCATCGCCACGCAAGCGGCCGCGCTCCTAGGAGCGGCCTGGATCCTGGCCTGGATCATCTATGGACCCGTGAGCGGCGACGCCCTCCTCGGTTTCGACAGCTACCCCCTCATCGCCGCCTCCGCCGTTCACTCTGCCGGGGACCTGTTCGGGGCCTTCGGCGACGAGCTCATGGGCGGGCGTTACCCCGACGGCCGCTTCTATCGGCCGCTCGTCCACCTGAGCTTCGGACTCGACCACGCCCTCGGCGGCCTGAACCCGGCCCAGTACTGCCGGACCGACTTCTCCCTCGTCGCGATCACCGCCACGCTCCTTGGGCTCCTGGCAGGGACCCTCGCAGGCGCGCTATCCGGAGCGTCCGGCAGGGCGAAGGTCTTCGCTGCCGTGAGCGCCGCGGGGATCTACGTCCTGCACCACGCCCAGCTCGAGGTCGTCCCCTATGCACCACGCCGCGCCGACGCGCTCGCGGTGCTCTTCGTGGCGGCCTCCGCGCTCGCCGCCCGCAGGGGCGCCCGTCCCGTGTGGATCGGAGCCCTCGCGCTCTGCGCGCTGCTGTCCAAGGAGAGCGGCGTCATCGCCTTGCCCGTCGCACTCGCGGCGTCCTTCACCCGACCTGGCGCCGACCTCTCCACAGCGGCGCGCGCCGCGGTCGGCCCGGTCGTCGGCCTCGGCCTCGGGCTCGTCGCGCGGACGGCCGTCCTCGGCGGGCTCGGTGGGCATGCGGAGTCAGGAACACCGGGCCGTGAGTCGCTGGGCGCCATGGCCAGCTCCATGGCCCATGCGATCAGCGCTGCGGTCCCTGGGGGCGGCGTCCTCCTGGGACTCCTGGTGCTCGGAGGGCTCGCGACCCTGCTACGCCAGGCAGATCGCGGAGGGAGGTCGACTGCCCTCCTCCTCATCGCATGGGCGGCGGCAGGGTTCGCGATCACGACGGTCTCCGGTCGCTTCCATGACTGGTACGCCCTGACCCTCGTGGCCCCCCTCGCCGTCCTCGCGGGCGTGAGCTTTGGCCGCGGGCCATTCGGCGCGGTCCTCGCCACTGCGCTGATAGCGCTCGTCACGGCGGGTCAGCTCATGTCGCCCCAGCGCGACACCCTCTCGGTCGCACAGGCGGTGTCCAGCGACCAGGCCGGGCGCTTCCAGGCCCTGATCCGCGCCACGCCACCTGGCGAGGCGGCCGTCTTCGAGCCTTGGGTCTTCGCCCTGTCCACAGCACCAGGGACGCCGCCCATCTTCGTGCACGCTCCTTACAGCCTGTCCGCCCTCGCAGAGCTCACGCTATCAGCGGGCTCTGTCGAGGTCTTCACCGGCCAAGATCGCCCCGCCCCTGACCCGAACCGACTCCAAGTTCAGCTCGTCCCCGGTCCGCCTCCCCCGGCAACCGTCACTCCGCGCTGATCTCCTCCCACCGACCGGCCACCGAGCTCACCATGCTGCTGACCCTCACCCTCCTCGCCATCGCCCAGGAGGCCCAGAGCCTCCGCCCGCTCGAGGTCATGGACCTCTTCGAGCTCGAGGGGATCACCAGCCCCACCGTCTCTCCCGACGGCGCACAGGTCCTCTACACGCGCGTCGGCTTCGACGTGATGAGCGACAAGCAGCGGCGAGAGGTCTGGCTCCACGACGTCGAGAGCGGTGACGCCCGGCCAATCCTGGACGGCGTCGGAAGCGCCCAGTGGTCCCCGGACGGCCGGTACATCGCGTACGTCAGGGGCGCCGATCAGGACGGCGCCGAGATCTTTGTGCGCTGGATGGACGACGGGACCACGCGGCAGGTGACGCGCCTCTCGGAGTCCCCCGGCTCCCTGCGCTGGTCGCCGGACTCGGCGCGAATCGCGTTCACCATGGACGTACCGAGGGAGTCCAAGCCGCTCGCCTCCATGCCCAAGAAGCCTGCGGGCGCGGAGTGGGCGCCCGCGCCCAAGGTCGTGGAGCAGTTCCGCTACCGGGCCGATGGCGGCGGCTACCTCGACGACACGGACCGGCAGGTCTTCGTTGTGGAGGCCATGGGCGGGACGCCTCGACAGCTCACCGACGGCCCCGCCGATCACGGCGGCGGCCTCATGTGGGCGGACGAGAGCACGCTCCTGTTCAGCGCGAACCTGCGGGAAGACCGCCACGATCACCCGAACGACACCGACCTCTGGTCGCTTCGGGTCGCGGACGGCGAGCTCACCAAGCTCACCTTCCGCGAGGGACCCGACGGCGGGGCCGCCCTGGATGGCGCCTCCGGGACGCTCTTTTGGACCGGTTTCGACGACCGTCGCCAGGGGCATCAGCAGCGCGAGATCTACGCGCGCCCTCTCGGCGGCGGAGACAGCCAGGTCCTCACCGCAGGGCTTGACCGCACGCCCGGGAGTCTCATCTTCGATCAGGGCGAGCTCTACTTCTCCTTCGTCGACGAGGGGCAGACGCGCGTGGGGGTGACCAGCGCCGGCGGCGGCGTCGAGGTCCTCGAGGTCAGCCTGCACGGCATGGGCTCGGGCCGGCCCTACGCCGGCGGCGAGTTCCATGTCGCCGGCGGAACCATGGCCTGGGTCGGCGGCGACCCCGCCTGGCCGGGTGAGCTCCACCTTGCCCGCCTCGACGAGTCGATCGGCCAGGTCACCGACGTGAACGCTGACCTCCGCGAGACCATCGAGCTCGGCGCGGTGGAGGAGCTCTGGACGGAGTCGGGAGCCGACGGCCTCCGCGTGCAGTCCTGGATCATCACCCCGCCGGGGTTCGAGTCCGATCGGACGCACCCCCTGATCCTCGAGATCCACGGCGGGCCGTTCTCCGCTTACGGCCCGGCGTTCACCTTCGAGCTGCAGCTCATGGCCGCCAAGGGCTACGTGGTCGTCTACGGCAACCCCCGCGGCAGCACGAGCTATGGGGAGAGCTTCGCCAACCGTATCCACCACGCCTACCCGAGCCAGGACTACGACGACCTGATGTGCATGGTCGACGCTGTGATCGAGCGCGGGATCATCGACCGGACGCGGCTCTTCGTCACCGGCGGCAGCGGCGGCGGCGTGCTCACCGCCTGGATCGTGGGCATGACGGATCGCTTCAAGGCGGCGGTGGTCGCCAAGCCCGTCATCAACTGGATCTCGTTCGCCCTCACCGCGGACGCCTATGACTTCTTCTGGCAGTACTGGTTCCCCGGCCCGCCCTGGGATCACTTCGAGCACTACTGGGCGCGCTCCCCGCTCTCGCTCGTCGGGAACGTGAGCACGCCGACCATGCTGCTCACCGGTGAGCAGGACTTCCGGACCCCCATCTCCGAGTCCGAGCAGTACTACCAGGCGCTCAAGATCCAGGGCGTGGAGACCGCCATGGTCCGCATCCCAGAGGCGGGGCATGGCATCGCGCGGCGCCCTAGCCACCTCATCGGCAAGGTGCTCCACATCCTCGCCTGGTTCGAACGGGAACGCTAACGGGGGCCCAGCTCGATCAGCCGGGCGTCGAGGCGCCCCAGCAACAAGGGCGCGGCGTCCGCGACGCCCGCCTCGAGGAGCTTGCGGCGCGCGCTCTGTAGCAGAGCGAGCGCGTCCTTATCGTGGCCCTCTGCCAGCTCCAGCTCGGCGAGCTCCCACCAGGCGCGCCCGAGCCACTCGGCCTGACGCGCCGTGGGGTCGGCGGCGTAGAGCTCCCGCCCGCGAACGTCGGCCTGCTCGAGGAGCGTCCGAGCCTCGCTCGGCCGCCCCGCGAGGCGCAGGGCCCTGCCCAGGGCCCAGTCCGCCTGGAGGAGGTCCATCGGCGAGGCCGCTCCCTCGGCGAGGAGCTCACGGGCTCGCTCGAAGCACCTGGAGGCGTCCTCGAAGTCGCCCCGTGCCTCAAGGAGCCAGCCATGATTCGTCCAGAGCGCCCCCTCCCAGCGGGGCTGCTCAAGCCCCTGACAGATGTCGATGGCCTTCAGGTTCCAGTCCAGCTGCGCTTCGCCTTCAGCCACGAGGGCTCCAAGGCTCGCGCCCTGCATGGCGCGCACCTCGAGGCCGGTCTCTTTGCAGAGGCGGACGAGAGCCTCGAACGTCCCGAGGGCCGCGCTGCTGTCCCCCAGCTTCCACTGGCGGATTCCGCGGGCCAGCATCACGCGGCTTCGGGGGCCGGCCCCTTCACCCTCCGCGTAGCGCTCGGCGAAGGACATCCAACGATCGCTCTCCTCCTGCGCGTCCTTGAGCGCGTTGATCGTCGACGCCTGCGCGGCCCCCTCCGCCGCCAGGTCGTCGTAGCCGCCGGAGAGCGCTGCCATGTACAGCGCGGAGTACATGTCGAGCGCCTGCCGAAAGGACCGCCCGTTGAAGGCGTCGTCCGCGCGCCTGAGCTGCCGCTCGAGGGCCGCCCTTGAGCTGCGCCCCTCCGCCTCCACCTCGGCACTCACGCAGCCGAGCGCGAGCCCGAGCCCCAGCAGCGCGGCGGCGAACTGAGACCAGGTTCGGGGGACCGAGCCCTGCCGTGGGCGGCCCGCCGCCGCACCCCGCGAGCCACTCAACGGTCGTCCCCCGCGGGACGCTCGAGGTTCTTCTGCTCGACCTCTCCCCCGTAGCCCAGGGAGCGAAGCGTGTTGATGGTGGCCTGGTCGAGGGCTCCGCCGAGGGAGACGGGCGCGTGGGCTTGCTCCCACTCCCGGATCAGGCGGGTCATCTCCTCGACTCGAGCGGGGTCGTCGATCGGCCGGCGCTCATCGGGGTCAGCCTCGAGGTCATAGAGCTCCGGCTTGGCCCCGAACCGCTTGCGTCGAAACTCCTTCGGCAGGTGCAGCCGCCACCGCTCATCCACCGTCACCGAATGGGAGCGTGAGCAGACCGCAAAGAGGACGTCTCGCGCGCCGCCAGCGACCTCGAACATGGCCTGGCCAGGCTGGGGCCGCTTCACGGGCAGGTCACACAGGCCGTGGAGCGTGGGCACCACGTCGATGTGCTGGACCCAGTCCGGCCGGCGAACACCCCTCGGCACCCCGGGCCCCGCGAAGACCAGCGGGATCGACACCTGCTCGTCGTGGAGCATGAGCCCGTGGCGACGGTAGAGGTCGGGGACCTCATCCTCGACGTGCTTGAGGTCCGAGAGGGACGGGCGCTCCATCAGGCCCTCACCATGATCCGACGTCACGACGATGATGGTCGACTCCAGCAGACCACGCTGCCTGAGCGAATCCACCAGCTGCCCGAGGGCGAGGTCGAATTGGAAGACCTCGGAGTCATAGAGGCTTCGGATGGCCGCGACCTCGTCCCAGTCTGCGTCCAACAGCTCCTCTGCCAGCATGGACTCGGGATGCTCCTCGCGTTGGGCCTGGAGGGCAGCGCGGGCGGCGTCACGGGTCTCCTCCTCAGCGCCCGCATCGGAGTCCACCCCGGGGCCAGCAGCGAAGCTCTGCGGCTCGAGCGGCTCGTAGGGATGGTGCGGATCCACGGGGTGAAGCCAGAGGAAGAAGGGTCGCTCACCCTCAGGGCGACCGTCGATCCAGTCGAGCCCCTTGTCGAAGACCTCGTCGGCCCTCCATGACATCTGCTCGGCCCGGTCGACCACGAAGGACTCGATCCCCCGGTCGTACCCCAGCCGGTCATTGAGGATCGGGTTCGCCACCACGGCGGCCGTGTCATAGCCCGCGTCGAGGAAGCTCTCGGCCACGTGGATGTGGTCTCTGAGAATGGAAGGGTCCGCGAGGCTCTTCACCTCCCCGGTCATGAGCATGCTCATGGACGGGAGGGTCCATGATGACATGGCGAAGGCGCGCTCAAAGACCGTGCCCCGGCCCCCGAGGGCGTCCAGGTTGGGCGTGGTCGTGCGGAAGTGGCCGTAGGTCGACGTCCGATCGGCTCTCAGGGTGTCGCAGACGATGAAGACCACGTTCGGACGCTCCACCTCGGGCTCAGCGCAGCCGCCAAGGGCGGCCACGATGGTGAGGAAGAGGGAGGACCGGCGCATCGCGGGCTTGGCGTTCAGGCCGTCGCCTGCTGCCGCTGGACGAGCTCGCGGAAGCGGACGAACAAGTGCGCGGAGTCGCCGGGGCCGGGCGCGGCCTCGGGGTGGTACTGGACGCTGAAGACCGGCAGCGTCCGATGCTTCATTCCCGCGAGGGACATGTCGTTCAGGTTCCAGTGAGTCGGCACCAGCTCCTCGGGGAGCTCGGCGTCGTCGACGACGTAGCTGTGGTTCTGGGAGGTGATCTCGATGCGGCCCGTCTCCTCGTCGCGCACCGGATGGTTCGCGCCGTGGTGACCGAAGGGCATCTTCTTGGTCTTGGCGCCCAGAGCCAGGGAGAGGATCTGGTGACCGAGGCAGATCCCGAAGACGGGCAGCGCCTGGACCAGCTCGCGGGCGCTCTCCACCGCGTAGTCCACCGCGGCCGGATCACCGGGGCCGTTGGAGAGGAACACGCAGTCCGGCTCCATGGCGAGGACCTCGCTGGCGGGGGTGGAAGCGGGGACAACGGTGACGTCGAAGCCCGAGTGCACGAGGCTGCGCAGGATATTGCGCTTGGCGCCGAAGTCGTAGGCCACGCAGGAGAGGCGGTCGCCCGTCCACGGTGCCTCGAGCTCGGGGAACGACTCGTCGAAGGCCGAGGACCACTGATAGGTCTCGGCGCAGGTGACGAGGCTCGCGAGATCCCGGCCGTCGGTGGAGGTCGCACCCTTGGCCTTGGCCACCAGGGACTCGGGGTCGCGGTCCTCGGTGCTGAGCACGAAGCGCAGCGAGCCGTGCTCGCGGATCGCCTTCGTCAGCTGACGTGTATCCACGCCGTCGATGGCGACCACACCGTGGCGGTCGAGCCAGTGCTCGAGCGTCTCCGTGCAGCGGTGGCTTGAGGCGATGGTGGAGAGTTCCTTCATGACGAAGGCCTCGGCCCAGCACTTCGAGGACTCCATGTCCTCGTCGGCGATCCCGTAGTTTCCGATGAGCGGATAGGTCATCACGACCCCCTGCCCCGCATAGGACGGGTCCGTGAGGATCTCCTGATAGCCGGTCATGGCCGTGTTGAAGACGAGGTCACCGCTGACCTCACCGCTCGCACCGACCGAGCGTCCCTCGACCACCAATCCGTTCTCCAGCGCAAGCCAGGCCCGCGCACCGTTCTCTTCCATGCTCATGACGTTCTGGAGCGGCCGTTCTGGGCGGCGCGCACGATCTGACGGTTGATCTGGGCCGCGGCGAAACCAGCGCCGAACCCGTTGTCGATGTTGACGACGGTGATGCCCGACGCACAGGAGTTGAGCATGCCCAGGAGCGCCGCGACACCCCCGAGGCTGGCTCCGTAGCCCACGGAGGTAGGGACCGCGATCACCGGCCGGTCCACGAGCCCCCCCACCACGCTGGGCAGCGCCCCCTCCATGCCTGCGACCACGATGATCACGTTGGCCTCCCGGATCCGGGGCGCGACGGAGAGGATCCGGTGGATGCCCGCGACGCCAACGTCCGGGATCTGCTCCACCGCGGCGCCCAGGAAGCGAGCCGTCGTCGCCGCCTCTCTGGCCACCGGAGCGTCGCTCGTCCCCGCGCTGATGATCGCGACGTCGCCCGTCGCCTCCGGCAGCGCGCCACCCGTGACCGTCGCGGCTCGGTCGTCGACCTGGACCTCCATCGCCCTCGAGAGTGCGGCGCGGCCAGCGGGTTGTACCCGCGTCGCGAGGAAGCGCCCGTGAGCCTCCAGCAACGCGCCGCAGATCTCCACGAGCTCGTCAGGTGACTTGCCTTCGCCGTACACCACCTCGGCGTGCCCGCAGCGATCCGCGCGGTCTGTATCCAGCCGGGTGTGTCCGAGGTCGAGCTGCCCTGCGCGGCCGATGGCGTCGAGAACGGAGCCAACGCCTTCCTCCGCAGAGAGCGATCCTTCCTGAATGGATCGAAGGAGAACTTCTAGAGCGTTCTTATCCACGTCAAGCGCCGATTCTACGGGGACCGGACCGCCGAGGGGGTGCTCCCTGATGTGGATCCCTCCGCGGGAGGACACGGGCGGCCCCCGGCATGGCGGCGCCGACCACCCGGGGCGTGGGGAGGAGCGTCACCGGTCAAGCGACCGGGGCGAGGCGTCCACGTCCAGCCCAGCCACCAGCCCGGCCTCAAGCCGTCTCCAGCCGAGCCCGGCGATCATCACCGCGTTGTCGGTGCAGTAGGCCGGCGAGGGGAAGAAGGCCCTCACGCTTCGCTCGGCTCCGCGCGCGTGCATTACCTCCCGGAGCCGACGGTTGCAGGCGACCCCGCCCGCCACGAGGACCTGCCCCACGCCGCGCTGCTCCGCGGCGCGCAGGGTCTGGGTCACGAGCGTATCCACGACCGCCTCCTCGAAGGAGGCGGCAACGTCCGCCCGGTCCAGGATCTGGTCAGGGGGCGGCGTCGGTTGGAGCGCGTCGCCCCCTCGGAGGTGGTACAGAACGGAGGTCTTGAGGCCGCTGAATGAGAAGCCGATCGCTCGCTGCTCGGCGCCGGGCTTGCGCTTGGGGAAGTAGCGCGGGAAGGCGATGGCGTCCCGCCGCCCCTCAAGGGCGAGACGCGCCACGGACGGGCCGCCGGGATACTCAAGGCCCAGGAGCCAAGCCACCTTGTCAAAGGCCTCCCCTGCGGCGTCGTCCAGCGTCGTCGCAATCCTCGTCATTTCGAGCGGCGAGCGCACCTCGTAGAGGGCCGTATGCCCGCCCGACACGACAAGCGCGAGGCACGGGAAGTGCACCGCGTCCGGCTCCTCCATCGTGGCCGCATAGACGTGGGCCTCGATGTGGTCCACGTCCACCAGGGGGAGGCCCGTGGACCAGCAGAGGGCCTTGGCCGCGGACAGACCCACGAGGAGGGAACCGATGAGGCCAGGGCGGGCGGTCACCGCAATCCCCGCGAGGTCACCGAGCCCGACGCCAGCATCCGCGAGCGCCTGATCAATAGCAGGCAGGATCGCCTCGAGGTGGGAGCGCCCGGCCACCTCGGGGACGACGCCGCCAAACTGGGCGTGCTCGGCGGCCTGGCTGAAGACCACGTTCGAGTGGACCTCGACGCCGCCCTCGACGACCGCAGCCGCGGTCTCGTCGCACGAGGACTCGATCCCGAGAATCAGCTCTCTACCCATGTGGACTCCTATGGCTCAGTCTCCTCGCCCGCGCCGCCGCGCGGGCGCAGGGTGCTCTCCTCTCAGGAGCGCACACGCAGCGTCGAGCTGCGGGTCCCCTGGGGCGTCGGGCAAGACCACGCCGTCCTCCGTCGCCGCCCAGTCCGCCAGCTGAACGAGCATCGACTCCGGAGGGTCGTAGCGGGCGATCCAGCCGTGGATCCGTGCGCGTTGCTCCCCATCGATCTCCACGATCAGGTCCGGGAGAATCCCGCTGGTCCGGTCAGGGTCCGCGCTCTTCTCGAAGTTCCGGCGGCTCGGCGAGTAGTAGTAGCCGCTGGTCACCTTCGCCCGGCTACCGAAGCGCGGGAAGGACTGGGTCATCTGGATCATCCCCTTGCCGTACGTCGGTGCCCCCACGACGACCCCGCGCCGATAGTCCTGCAGCGCGCCGGCGAAGACCTCGCTCGCGCTCGCCGTGTCCCCGTCCACCAGAACGATGAGGCCCATTCCCTCGAACAGCGCCACGACCTCGCCGGCCTCGTAGGACGCGCTTCGGGTGCGCCCCTCCGAGGTGACAACCACCCCCTCCCCGATGAAGCGAGAGGCCATGTGGACCGCCGCGTCGAGGACGCCGCCGAGGTTGAAGCGCAGGTCCACCACGAGCGACTCGGCGCCCTGCTCCCTGAGCGCGAGGACCGCTGCATCGAACTCCTCGGCCGTCCGGTGGCTGAAGGACCGCACCGCGAGGTAGCCCGTGGCCGGAGCGTTGCTGAGGATCCCGGCGTGGCGGACCGTGGGGTCCAGCAGCATCGCCGGCTCGATCACCAGGTCCCTAAGGCCTCCGTCCAAGCCCTCCACAAGCAACCCGATCTCGCTCCGCCCCCGGGCGGAGAGCAGCCCGCGAACCTCTGGACCGGTGAGTCCTTCGACCGCCGTGCCATCCACCTCGACGAAGCGGTCCCCCACCCTGACGCCAGCCCTCGAGGCCGGCGACCCGGCGAGCGGAAACAGCACCTGCCCCCGGGAGATCGGAGACCTGAAGACGACCCCTATGCCCCGGAAGTCCCCGTCAATCTCCCTCCTGGCCTGCTCCGAGCTCTCGGCGTCGTAGTAGCGAGAATAGGGGTCGAGGCCGTCGAGCATGCCGGACAGCGCACGAGTGACCAGCTCGTCGGAGGCCATCTCCTGGACGAAGTGCCGGCGCGCGAAGTCTTGCACCGCCTCGAACTCGGCGGTCGCGGGGTCCTCGGGCTCCGGGAACAGCAGGAACGCGATCATCAAGACCAGCATTCCCGACATCATCCCGAGCGCGAAGATCGCGATCGCCGCCTGGCCCGAGCCCCGGGCTCGGGCAGGGCCGCCGTCATTGTGGGTACCGCTCACCGAGGAACCCGCTCAGGCCATCATGGCCTCGAGCTCGGCACCCTCGATGCCCAGCTCAGCGAGCGCCTTGCGGGCGTCCTCATCCCCCGGCGCCACGCCGTGCCAACCCGGCTGATCCTCCATGAAGGAGACCCCCTTGCCGATCAAGGTGTGGCAGATGAGGGCGCTGGGGCGCGTGGTCTCCTCGCGGGCTGCGACGAGCGCTGCGTCGATGGCGTCGATGTCGTGGCCGTCCACGTCCAGCGCGTGCCAGCCGAAGGCCTCGTACTTCGCGCGGAGGTCACGCACGTCCATGACGTCGCGCATGTGACCGTCGATCTGGACGTTGTTGAAGTCGACCAGCACCGTCAGGTTCGAGGCGCCGTAATGAGCCGCCGCCGTGGCGGCCTCCCAGATCTGACCCTCCTGGCTCTCGCCGTCCGAGGACGCGCTGTAGACCCGGGTGTCCCAGCCGTTGGACTTGGCGGCGAGCGCCATGCCGAGGGAGACCGAGAGGCTGTTGCCCAGCGACCCAGTGGAGAAGTCGATCCCCATGTCGGGCGTCCGGTGCGGGTGCCCCTGGAGGCGGGAGCCCATCTTCCTGAAGGTGAGCAGCTCCTCTCTCGGGAACAGACCCTTCTGGGAGAGGATTGAGTAGTAGCCCGCGCATGTGTGCCCGTTGCCGAGCACGAAGCGGTCACGGTCCGGCTGGTGCAGGGTCTCCGGCGAGAGATTCATGTGACGCAGGAAGAGCGTCGCCATGAAGTCGGCCATGCCGATGGGGCCACCGGGGTGTCCACACGCCGCGGCGTGCACCATCCGGACGGTGTCGATGCGGATCTGGCGGGCGGCGGATTCGACGGCGGCCCGGTCTTCTTGGGAGAGCGTCATGGGATCAGGCCTGCTTGCGCTTGAGGAGTTGCTGGGCGCGCGCCACGAGGCCCGCGGCGTCGAGACCGTAGTGGGCCAGGAGCTCGTCCCCTGTGCCGCTCTGCCCGAAGGAGCCGTTCATGCCGCACATCTCCATGGGCACAGGGTGGGTCCGGACGACCGCCTGGGCGACCGCGTCACCGAGACCGCCGTTCTCCTGGTGCTCCTCGGCGGTGAGGATCGCGCCGCAGTCGCGCGCTGCGCTCTCGATGGCGTCGCTGTCCATGGGCGAGATCGTCGACATGTTCAGCACGCGCGCTTCGATCCCCATACCAGAGAGCATGTCCGCGGCCTCGATGGCCGCTGCAACCGTCACGCCCATGGCGACGATCGCAAGGTCCCCGCCGTCGCGCAGCATCGCCGCCTTGCCGAACTCGAAGCGGTAGTCCTCGGAGAAGACGATCGGAGTGGAGGCCCGCGAAAGGCGGACGTAGACCGGACCGGGGATCTCGGCCGCCGCGAGGACCGCTTGCCGCGCCTCGACCGCGTCCGCGGGAACGATGACCTGCATGCCAGGGATCACGCGCATGATCGTGACGTCCTCGAGCATCTGGTGGGACTTGCCGTCCTCGCCGACCGTGAGGCCCGCGTGGGTCGCGCAGATCTTGACGTTGAGCTCGGGGACGCAGACGCTCTGGCGGATCTGCTCGAACGCCTTGCCGGTCGCGAACATCGCGAAGGAGCTGGCGAAGGCGACCTTCCCCTGGGAGGCGAGGCCCGCCGCGACGCCGATCATGTTGGCCTCGGCGACTCCCATGTTGAAGAAGCGGTCCGGGTGCGCCTTGCCGAAGGCCTTGGTCTTCGTCGAACCAGAGAGGTCCGCGTCGAGGACGACGACGTCCGGGTTGGAGGCGCCCAGCTCGAGGAGCGCCTCGCCGTACGCGTTCCGCGTGGCGGCTTTGCGGGCCTCCACACCGTCGAAGAGCGGCGCGAGTTCGGGGGTTGCGATCATGGGCGGGGGGCCTTCCCGGGGGGTTTGGGGGTGCTCGCCGGGACCGCGCCCCGGCTGCTTATGGCCGTTGTACCGCGAGACCAGAAGCCCCGTCCACGCGCTCTCGGTGGAAGTCTGCGCGGATCCCTCCCTCCGGGAGTGACCTCAGGGGAGGTCTCACAGACCTCACCCTCGGACACCCGCTGGAAGCCTCCGAGCGGAGCCGCCCATCCCGTAACCTGTGGTGCGGCCCCAAGGCTGGCACGCTTCCTGCCGATGAGCAGGACGTCCTCGGACTCCACACCCGATCGCCATGATGAAAAGCATCCGGAACGCACCGATCCTCGCAACGGCCCTGGCTGGCGCCCTCCTTGGCGCAGCGCCCGCGGCCTCTGCCCAGGACTCCCCCCCGGCCACCCTTGAACTCGCCCAGAGGACCTTCAAGAAGCTGGACGCCAACAAGGACGGGAAGATCTCCCTCGCGGAGGCTCGGCGTGGAGGCCTGACGGCCTCGTCGGTCAACGGCGAGGACGCCGACGCCGACCAGCACCTCTCCGAGGCGGAGTTCACCCTCCTGTACCGGGGGCTCCTCTCCAGCCGGGGCTACCCCATCGCGAAGGACCTCGACCGCGCGGTGGATGGCATCCAGGCCGCTCGCAAGCAGGCCGCAGATGCCCAGCGCACCGAGGAGGCCCGCAAGAAGCAGTCCCAGCAGAGCGCCGAGGCACGCACCACCGCCGCCCGCAAGAAGCAGGCGGAGCTCGACGCACAGCGCACCCAGGACGCCCGCAAGAAGCAGTCCCAACAGAGCGCCGAGGCACGCACCACCGCTGCCCGCAAGAAGCAGGCGGAACTCGACGCACAGCGCACCCAGGACGCCCGCAAGAAGCAGGCCCAGCAGACCGCCGAGGCACGCACCACCGCCGCCCGCAAGAAGCAGGCGGAGCTCGACGCACAACGCACCCAGGACGCCCGCAAGAAGCAGGCCCAGCAGAGCGCCGAGGCACGCACCACCGCCGCCCGCAAGAAGCAGGCGGAGCTCGACGCACAGCGCACCCAGGACGCCCGCAAGAAAGAGGCTTCAGGCGGCGACGGGGCCGATGGCCCCAAGCCCACCCAGGTTCCGACGAAGCCGAAGAGGGTCAAGAAGCCCCGGAAGCCCTCGGACGGCACGCCTTCGCCTGCTGCAGGCTCCAAGGGGCGCGCTGGCGGAAGCGATGGCGCTCACCCGTGACGCGCTGACCCCTTCGCAGCTGGGACCCGAACCCAAGCGCGCGGGCCGCGTCTTCCCCGGGGGGGAGACGCGGCCCGCGTTGCTCAGAGGCTCGATGAGCCCGAGACTCTGATGGCGTCAGAAGGCGCTGTGCTCCGGCGCGTTGTTCTGGACCGTGGACTCACCGGCCTGCCAGTGGAAGCCGCCCTTGAGACCACCATTGGCGCCCGGGATGAACACCCGGTTCGGGTTGTGCTCGTCCACGGAGCAGCCGAGGCGCTCGAATTCCTTCGAGGTCAGCCGGAGCTCTCGGCGCTGGGTGGCCAGTCGGGCCACCACGTCACCCGTCTCCGTCGAGGAGTGGCCTTCGAGCTTCATGGCCTTGAGGGTCCGCTCGAGTTCACGAATCGCGCGACGGCGGTCGGCGACCTCGTTGAAGATGGACTCCAGCAGGGGGACCAACTTCTCGGCGTTGTTGTGATCGTATGAGTGCTTCATGGGGGGCCTCCGGTTCAAGGGACTCTCGTATAAGCCGGATCGGGCGCTGCTCCGAAGGGTGGAAACCCAATCCGAACACCACAGCACCCGGCTCGGCTCAGGGAGTCATCGGCCCCTGGAGGTCCCACATGCGCGATACCTCCCCTGTTTTGTCGCCCCTGCTCCGAATGAGATTTCCTGAGCCGTCTGACCACACACCTGTCTCGAAAGGGGCCCGGCGCGTTCAGCGAATCGAGATCTCGTCGGGGGCAGCCTCGGCCTGATACGCGTCCCAGATCGCGTCGGCCACCGCCTCTGGCGACGTCACCGCCGCGCCACCCAACGTCTCCTTCCAGGGCTCGAGCCCGGGCGTGTCCACGTACCCCGGGAGCACCGTCGTGACCCGGACGCCCTCGGGGCCCAGGTCTGCCCGGAGGCCCCGAGACATTCCCTCCAGGCCTGCCTTGGACGTGGCCATCAGCGACTGTCCGGGGCCCGGCTCACCGGCGAGGCCCGCCCCAATGTTGAACACGTGGGCCCTCTCGCTCTCTCGCAACGAGGGGAGCACCTCGGCCATGACGAGGAAGGGTCCGGTCAGGTGCACCGCAAGGGCCCGCTCCCAGTCATCGACGGCCAGCTCATCGAACGCCTTGAACTCCACCAGGCCAGCGCAGTTCACGACGATGTCCGTCGTGCCCTCGAAGAAGTCCACGGCGCGGAAGACGGCGGCCTCAACCGATCCATGATCCCGCATGTTGGTCTGACACGCGTCCCCCTGCCCGCCAGCCGCATCGATTTCGCTGACGATCGCGTCGAGATCAGAGGAGGTTCGGGCCGCCACGGCCACCATGGCGCCCTCCCGGGCAAAACGCAGCGCGATGGCGCGTCCGATACCTCGGGTTCCACCTGTGATGAAGACCCGGAGGGGGTTCTGGCTGGAATCAGTCATGGCATACCAGTGTATCCCGGCGCCCCCTCTCAGCGCCCGCGGCGTCGCCACTCCCCAGCAATTGGCTTCGACCCATGGCCTATGGAGGTAAGCTTCCGAGCAGCGGGACTCGTCTCCTGGGTCCATCCCCCGCGCGCATCGCCACTGGATCCCCGATCGGGACCTGGCCTCACGAGTAGCCCATTCCTTTGCCGATCAACGAGCAAGTCATCCGCTGGAGCGAGATCCGGCTGCCCCACCCCGCGAGGGAAGGCGAACTCATCTCCTGGAAGGTCGATGGGCCCTTCTCGCTACGGACCTACTACGAGGCCGACGGCTGCGAGGAGCGTATCGACCTCGACCTGAGCCACCGGAACGAGGACGGCACCATCGAGCGCTGCCTCCACTGTGGCTCATCGGGGCTCAAGGGACGGATGGAGGCGTCGCGCGCGTCGATCCTGATGGGGGTGATGTGGCTCGCTCTGGCCGCCGGGCTCGCACCCTGGACCTACGGCCTCTCGGTCGCCGTGGCCGCCTACCCCCTCTGGTTCCTGTGGAGCAACGCGTCCAGGGTCCAGCGATGCACCTCGTGCGGAGCGGAGTTCGTCGACTTCCGCATGGGCCCCCGGCCCTGAACCGCCGCTCGAAGGTCTGAACAACGAAGAGAGCCCCGCGCCAGAAGCGCGGGGCTCTCTTCATAGATCCTGGGTGGGGCGCGCCCGGAGGCCCGCCCGACCCTATCGGATCAGAAGGCGGCGTTGAAGCCGAGTCGGATGAGGTCCGTGTCGCCGGCAGCAGAGTCCGATCCGACCGAGGTCCAGTTGAAGATGTACTTC
>CALLKX010000067.1 GCA_938083085.1 uncultured bacterium | reverse complement strand
CTCCATGTTGCTTTGGCCGCCGAGGATCCAGACGTCCCCCACCAGCACGTTCCCCAGCTCGAGCCGCTCCGCCCCGGCCTCGACCACCAGGGTCCCGGGCTCCGCGCTCGCCGCCTGCGCGGGGAGGGTGACCTGCCAGCGCCGGTCGTCGCCCGCGGCGGCCGAGGCCGACGCGCCGCCGAGGGTCACCGTCACCCGCTCCCCCGGATCGGCCCAGCCCCAGATGGCGATGGGCTCATCGCGCTGCAGGACCATGTTGGTCTGGAACAGGTTGCTGACGCACAGGCCGTCGTGGATCGCGGGGACGTCCACCACGTCCTCCTTCGCCATCTGCTCCTTCCGCACCTGGGCCAGGGCCCCGGTCTGGATCCACCCGGCGCAGAGGACAAGGAGGAGGCCGAATCGGAGGTCGCGTCGGGGAGTGTCCTTCATGGGGCGGAGCTCGCTGGCTCGGGGTGCACGTCATCGGAGTCGGTCGCCGCGCGCCGCTCCGCTCCCGAGGATACTGGCCCTCACCGGGACCGCACCGACGGTCTCACGGACCTCCGCTACCCTTGGAGCATCGCCGATCTCCCATGCGCTTCACCCCGACGTCCTCTTGCACCGCCGCCCGCCGCCGCTTCGCGCCCGCTGTCGGAATCGTCGCGCTGCTGCTGAGCGCAGCCCCCACAGCCCCCATAGCCCAGGACGACCCCTGGCCCGGGCCCCACGACGTGGGCGACGCCGCCGGGGCCCAGGCCTTGACCGAAGCTCGCCAGACCTGGTCCGACAGAGCTTCCTGGGAGGCGCGCTCCGGGCGTCTCCGCCGCCACCTGGCGAAGACGCTTCAGCTGGACCCCTTCCCCGCGGCTGGAGAGGTGGGCATCGAGGCCACGGGGCGGCGCGAGCTGGACGGCTACTCCGTGGCGAATGTGCGCTTCGAGACCCTGCCCGGCCTGTTCGTGCACGCCAACGTTTACGAGCCGACAGTCGGTGAGGGGCCGCGCCCCCTGATCTTGCGAAGCCACGGCCACTTCCGCGGCACCGACACTGACCCGGAGGGCCGCTTCCAGGGCGACGTCCAGCGCCTCGCCGGGCTCCTCGCCCGCGGCGGCGCGGTGGTCATCACCTGGGACATGATGGGCTGGGGCGAGTCCCAGCAGGTCACCCACCGGCGGCCGGAGACCACGGCGCTGCAGACCTTCAACACCATGCGGATCCTCGACGCCGCGCTCGGGCACCTCGACGTGGACCCGGACCGCGTGGCCATGACCGGCTCCTCCGGCGGCGGCACCCAGACCTTCCTCGCAACCGCCCTCGACCCGCGCATCGGCGTGTGCGCCCCGGTGGTCATGGTCTCGGCCCACTTCTTCGGCGGCTGCGACTGCGAGTCCGGCCTCCCCATTCATGCCGTCCCTGAGGACGCACAGGGGCCGCGGCTGCGCACCAGCAACGTGGAGTTCGCGGCCCTCGCCGCGCCGCGCCCGCAGCTGCTCGTGTCCGTGGGAGGCGACTGGACCCGCAACACGCCCGAGGTGGAGCTCCCGTACCTGCGCGACGTGTACCGCGCGCTGGGAGCACCCGATGCCGTGGGCAACGCACACCTCGCCGACGAGCAGCACGACTACGGCCCGAGCAAGCGCCGCGCAGTGGTCGCCTTCCTCGCGGAGGAGCTCAGCCTAGATCGACCCGCGATGCTCAGTCCAAAGGGCGCCCTCCGGGAGACCCCGGTCACCGTCCTGGGACGCGCCGACCTCGTGGCCACGACCCTCTCTCACCCGCTCCCCGAGCGAGCCCTCGACGGGGACGACGCGGTCTGGAAGGCCTTCCTTGAGCTCGAACGTCCCTCGAAGCCGGCCGAAGCGCCGACGGGCCGCTGAAGCGGCGGCGCTACTTGACCACCGCGCGGCCCGCGGACTTCTCGCGAAAGGGCAGCGCAGCCTCGCCCTCGAGGGCGAGGCGGTCGTTGATCGCCTTGAGGTGGTGGTCGAGCCCGATCTCGGCGCCCGGCTTGAAGCCAGGCGTGGTGATGATCTGGGCGAGGACGCCGCCGAAGCCGCGGTGCATGGTGCCCCGGGGGAGGTAGACGAGGTCGCCCACCGCAAGCTCGTGACGCTCGATCATCACAGCCGCCTCGTCCGCGGTGACCGACCCGGGGTCCTCCATGCGGTCCACCTTGGTGCTCGTGTAGAGGACCGCGCCCGGCTGGGCCATCTGCACGAGGTAGAACTCGTCGAAGCCCCCGACCGCCGGGTGGTAGTGGGCGAAGGAGTCGGTGATGCGCACCCGATGGCAGTTGAGGGCTCGGTAGACGTAGGGGCCGACCGTGGGGAGCCAGGTGAGCAGGATCCGCCGATAGGCCCCCGTCTCCTCAGCGCAACCGCCAGGCGTATCGGTGATGTTCTCGTCCCAGTCCGGCCGGATCACCGGCGGGACCTCCGTAGGGATCGGCTCGGGGACCGTGAACACCACGGCACGGCAGTCCGCGGGCGCCGCGTGGGACTCACCCGGGCGGAGCAGCACGACGTCCCCCA
>CALLKX010000066.1 GCA_938083085.1 uncultured bacterium | reverse complement strand
CCCCCCCCCCCCCCCCCCCCCCCCCCCCCCCCCCGGGGGGGGGGGGGCGGCCGGACAGGACCGCCGGGGGTCAGACGGGGACGTTGTCCCGCTGCTCCTCTCGCTCGGCCTCGATCTTGCGCAGGCGATCGAGGGTCACGTCCGGCGTCGGGTATTCACCGTTGAAGCACGCGTTGCAGAACTTGGTGATCTTCGGGTTCCCGACCCTGGCGGCCTCGTTCATCGCTTCGCGGTCGAGGTAGATCAGCTTGTCCACGCCGAGCGACTCGGCGATCTCGTCGACGGTGCGGTCCGTCGCGATGAACTCGCGCTTGCTGGCCATGTCCACGCCGTACGGACAGGGCGCGACCAGCGGAGGGCTGGTGACCCCAAGGTAGACGTTCCGGGCGCCTGCGCCGCGCGCGGTGTCCACGATCCGCCGGGACGTGTTGCCCCGGACGACCGAGTCATCCACCAGCAGCACGTCCTTCCCGTCGAATTCGAGCGGGATCGGGTTGAGCTTGCGCCGGATGGAGGAGGTCCGCGCCTGCTGGTTGGGCATGATGAAGGTCCGCCCGATGTAGCGGTTCTTCACGAGCCCCTCGCGGTAGGGAACCCCAAGTTCCGCGGCGCAGGCCTGCGCCGCGTCACGCGAGCTGTCGGGCACAGGGATGATCGCGTCGGGCATGGGAGCGCCGGCGGCCTTCCACTGCTGGGCGAGGGCGATGCCGAAGCGGTGCCGCGTCTTGTAGACGCTGATGTCGTCGATGAAGGAGTCAGGACGCGCGAAGTAGACGTATTCGAAGATGCACGGGCGGTGGGGCTGATCGCCCACCTGGCGGCGGTGCACCTTGCGGCTGCTGTCCACGAAGATCGCCTCGCCAGGCCCGATGTCGATGGTCCGCTCGTAGCCGTTCACGTCGAGCACGACGCTCTCGGAGGCGCAGGCGAACCACTCGCCGTGCTCGTCGGTCCGCTGGCCGAAGACGGCCGGCTTGATGCCAAAGGGGTCGCGGAAGGCGACCATGCCCACGTCAGCGATCGTCGCGCACACGGAGTAGGCGCCCTTGACCTCCTTGTAGACCCGGGCGACGGCGCCGAACACGTCGTCCACGGTGACCTTGCCGCCGCTCGCGTTGTAGCGCTCCGCGAGCGCCTCTTGGAAGACGTACAGCAGCACCTCGAGGTCGCAGGTCGAGTTGAGCCGGGTCATCTTCGACTTGAAGCGCGAGTCCGACAGCTCCACGAAGTTGGTCACGTTGCCGTTGTGGACCATCGCCGTCCCGATGGGGAAGGTGTGGTGGAACGGCTGAGCGTCCTCGTTGCGGTTCGCGCCGACCGTTGGGTAGCGGACGTGACCCACGCCGAGGTGCCCCTTCAGGCGGCTCATGTTGGATTCGTCGAAGACCTCGACCACGAGTCCGAAGCCCTTCTTCACGTTGAAGCGATCTGTGAAGGTGGTGATGCCCGCCGCGTCCTGGCCGCGGTGCTGAACGGCGAGGAGCCCCTCGTAGATCTCAGGCGCCACGTCGACCCCGTCCGGGCCGAAGATTCCAATGAAGCCGCACATAGATTCTGTCCCTGGGAGTCGCGCTAATTCTGGGAGTCGACCGCGCCAAATTGGTCGCCGGCCGGGTCGAGAGGGTACCCGGAAACGGCTGCCGCTCCGCCGGCACGAGGCGTTTCCTGACGGGAGCTGGCCCGATCGTTTGGACCGTCTCGCCCGGCTGGGGCACGCTCCCTGAACTCAGGGGCCCGCGAGCACGTAAGCTGGGTGAGCATCATGAGCGCGCCTCATCACCGACCCGCCCGAATCCTCATGGTCGAGGACGACCCCGTGTACGCGCGGATCCTACGGGGGCACGTAGGCCGCCTCGGGGGCCGGGTGGCGGAGGTCGTGCACGTGGAGCGCGTCGTGGACGGGCTGGAGCGGCACAGGGCGGAGCCCGCTGACCTCGTCCTCCTCGACCTCACGCTGCCGGATAGCCCGCCCGCCGAGACCCTACGCCGGGTGGACGACTTCGTGCGCGGCGGGGCCGTTGTCCTGGTGCTCAGCGCCCTGGACGACCCGGAGGCTGCCGCCACCGCCCGAGCCGCGGGGGCCCTGGAGTACGTGGACAAGGCGAAGATCTCGGCGGAGCGGATCGAGCAGGCCCTGGACAGCGCTGCTGTGGAGGCCCCTGCAGCGCCTGGCGAGGCCGCTGAGCATGCCGCAGCTCCTCGCCCCGCGCCCACCTCTGGACCTGCCTCTGGACCTGCCTCTGGTCCTGCCTCTGGGCCTACCTCTGGGCCTACCTCTGGGCCCGCAGCACAAGAAGCCCCGGGACACGACGACCCCCGGGTCCTCGCCGCCCAGCTGGTCCATGACGCGAAGTCCTGGCTCACCAACCACAGCTTCCGCCTCGCCGCGCTCAAGCGCTCGGCGGGTCCAGAGCTCGCGGGCCTCGTCGAGGGGCTCAGCGACACGGCCCGGGCGCTCGATGAGCTCCTAGACGGCGGCCGGGGCCTCGTCATGGACGAGACCACCCCGGTGGACGCCGGACCCGTCGAGCTCCGCTCCTGGCTCGCCGGATGGATAGCGCGGCGGTCCAGCGGCCCCGAAGCTGCGGAGATCCGCGAGATCGCCCCCGGTCCCCCGCTCACGGTGACGGCCAGCGCCGCCGGACTCGAGACGGTGGTGGGTGCCTTGATCCACAACGCCGAGCAAGCCTCCCCGGGGCGCCCGGTCAACGTGGCCGTTCGGGCCGCCACACCCGTCGACGGGTGGGTCGACCTCGAGCTCGAAGACGACGGCGGCCCCTGGGCCGTCACGGACCCCGGAGGTCTCACGACGGCCTTCCAGAAGGGAGACCGCGGGAGCACCCGCGCCGGCCTCGGCCTGTATCGCGCGCGGCGCTGGATGGAGCGAATGGGAGGGTCCCTCGAGCTGATCCCCCGAGAGGACGTGCCGGGCGCGATGTCGGTCCGCCTGCGCTTCCAAAGCGAGTGAGGGGAGCGCGGTTATGGTGAGAGCCCCCGCTCCCCCATCGTTCGCCATGCTCCGATCCCTTCCGTTCACTCCGCTCCTCCTCGTCGCGACCTCGGCTCTCGCCGCGGCCTCAGACCTTCGACTCCCGGCCGTCTTCTCCGACGGCATGGTCCTCCAGCGCGAGGCGGAGGCGCCCTTCTGGGGCTGGGCAGAGCCCGGTCAGGAGGTCGGGCTGCGTGGGAATTGGGCCGACGCCCAGCCGGTGACGGTCCGTGCGGACGACGAGGGGAGGTGGCGTGCCGCGCTCCAGACCCCCCTGGCGGGCGGTCCCTTCCGGGTCGAGGTCACGGCGGGAGCCGAGACCCTTGCGGTCGAGGACGTGCTGATCGGGGAGGTCTGGCTCTGCTCCGGCCAGTCGAACATGGAGTGGACCCTGGATCTGATCCTGCCCGCCGCGCAGCGGAGCACCGCGGTCAACGAGCGCACCGCGAGCGCGAACCGGCCGGGGGTGCGCTTCTTCGACATCCCCCAGACGATCGCCGAGCGCCCCGCTGAGGACTGCGACGCGCGCTGGTGGTCCGCCTCGGACGGCGACGCTCTCCGCTGCAGCGCCGTGGCGTATTTCTTCGCCTGCGAGCTGCAGGACCGCCTCGACATCCCCATCGGGCTGGTGGTCTCCGCCTGGGGCGGCACGCGCGCAGAGGCGTGGACCAGCGAGGAGGTGGTGAGCACCTTCCCCCATCACGCCGCCACGCTGGAGCGCGTCCGGAACGACGACCCGGGTCAGTACGCGGCCGCGGTCGAGGCCTTCTGGAAGCGCGTGGACGATGGCCGCTTCTGGACGCGATCGTTCCGGGCGGCGGACTTCGACGACACCGGCTGGGAGGCCCAGGTCCTGCCCGCTCACTTCGAGTCGGGGCCCGTGGGCGAGCACGACGGCGTCGTCTGGTACCGCCGGACCGTGGATGTCCCCGGCGACTGGGACGCCCAGGAGCTCGAGCTCGTCATGTCCCCCATCGACGACATGGATGAGACCTTCTGGAACGGCGTCAGCATCGCCTCGACCCTGGCCCCCGGCTCCCACGACCAGGTCCGGCGCTACAAGGTCCCCGCGCACCTCGTCACGGCTGGCCAGGCGGTCGTCGCCGTTCGCGCCGTGGACACCGGCGGGCCGGGGGGCTTCAGCCCGCAAGCCGGCGCCGACGAGCGCCCGCCCATGCGCCTCTCCTTCGATGGCAAGGACCTCGATCTCACCGGTGAGTGGCGCGTTCGGCGAGGCGCGCCCGTCCGCGCGATCCCCTCGGTGCCCGCCAAGCAGAGCACCAACCAGAACACCCCCGCGTCCCTCTACAACGGCATGATCGCGCCGATCCTTCCCTACGGCATCCGGGGCGCGATCTGGTACCAGGGGGAGTCGAACCGCTACCGGGCCGACGAGTACCGCGAGCTGTTCCCGGCCATGATCACGGACTGGCGGACGCGCTGGGGTCAGCCCGAGCTCCCCTTCTACTTCGTCCAGCTCGCGCCCTACGGCTACGGAGGCGGCGACGACGGACGGACAGCGCTCGTCCGCGAGGCCCAGGCTCTCGCAGCCGAGGAGCTCCCCGCGATGGGCATGGCGCTCACCGCGGACATCGGAAACGCACGCGACATCCACCCCGTGAACAAGTGGACCGTCGGCGAGCGCCTGGCCCTGTTCGCACTCCGCGACCTCTACGGACTCGCCGAGACCGTGGCCGAGGGCCCCCGCATCCGACGCGCCGTGCCCACCGGAGGCGACCTCGCGCTCGAGTTCGACCACGTTCAGGGAGGCCTCCGCGCCCTGGCCGATCCGATCGACCAGTTCGAGGTCGCGGGCGAGGACGGCAACTATGTGCCCGCGGTGGCTCGCATCAGCGAGGACGGCCAGCAGATCATCCTCAGCAGCCCCCAGGTCGAAGCGCCCGTGGACGCCCGCTACCTGTGGAACGACGCGGGCTATGCGTCGATCATGGGCGGGGCCGGGCTGCCCATGGCGCCCTTCCGCACCCGCTGACCTGAGCCGTCGCGCGGGGCGCGTCGCTCAGCCCTTCGCCGCGTTCGCGTCGAAGCGATCCGGCGAGAAGAACTCGGGGTCGATGGCGCTGATGGGCTGCCCCAGGATCATCTGGGCCAGGCCCTCTCCGATGCTCGGCGCAAGCTGGAAGTCGTTGCCGGAGAAGCCGGTCACCACGTACAGGCCGGGGATCTCCTTTACGGCGCCCACGATGGGCCGCGCATCCGGCGTGAGGGTGATCCAGGCCGCCTGGCCGCCCTCGTCCTCCATACCCTTGTAGACGGGCATGCGCGCCTCGAGCTTGGGGCGAGCCCACTCGCGCATCTCGTCGCCGACGGCCTCGTCCAGGCTCTCCGGTCGCTCCAGCTCGGGCAGGCCCTCAAAGCCAAGCCGGCCCACACGGGTCCGCTTGGCGGAGGGCTCGCAGCGCAGGTGGAGCCCGTTCGCGAGGTCCAGGATGACCGGGTGGGCGGCGGGCATGAGATCGAGGGGGTCCGGACGGAAGCGGGTCTCCACGTCGTCCTCGCCGCCCTCGTCAATCTCCTCGAGCGCCGCGGGGTCCGGCATGTGCACGAAGTGCTCCTCGATACGGACCACGCGCAGGGGGTATGAGACGCCGAGCTCCTTGAGGATCATCGGGGTCCAGGGACCCGTAGCGAGCACGACGTTGGGCGCGAGGAACTCCCCCTCGCTCGTCGCCACGCCCACGGCGCGTCCGTTCTCCACGAGCACGGTGGGGTTCTCCACGCCGGTACGCGTACTGGCCCCCTGGGTGCGGGCGAGGGCCGCGAGGGTGTCAATCGTCCGGCGCGGATCGACGAAGCCGCCGTTGGGCTCGTAGGAACCGATGGCGTCGTCCGAGACCTCGATGCCCGGGCAGATCAGCCGCATCTTCACCGCGTCCACGATCTGCACCTTGATGCCGATCGAGCACTGCATCTCGACGTCCTTGCGGAGCGCCGCCACCGCGTCCGGGTCGGTACCAGCCACCACGAGCACGCCGGTCCGCCGGTAGCCGACGGAGCGGCCGAACTTGGTCGGCATCGTGGCGTAGACCTTCAGGGCGTCCCTGGCCATGCCGGCCAGCGGGCGCTCGGTGTAGCCCTGGTGGACCACCGCGCCGGTACGCCCCGAGGAGCCGGAGCCAAGCCGCCCCTTCTCAAGCAGGATGACGGGCTCGGTCAGGGGATCGCAGCGCTTGGCTGCGCTAAGGGCCACCGAGGTGCCCATGGCACCCCCGCCCACGATGAGGATCTTTGCTTTCACGAGGGCCTCAGCTTATCCGCCGCGCGCCCCGTCGGGCTCAGCGAAAGTCCACGGGAGGTCGAGGGCGCACCCCGAGCTTCTCGTAGTTGAAGCCGCTCTCGAGCGGCTCGTAGGGACCAACAGGCGCGACTTCGAGGTCCGCGCGAATGTCTCCCTCCCGCCCGAGACCCCAGAGGGTCGCGTTCAAGAGCAGCCGACGCATGTCCTCGCACTCGAAGTCCCGGGCGCTGCCCATGGTCGTGTGGAAGACCCGGCTCTCCTGCCCGGCGCTTCCCGTGAAGGTCCGGGTCCACGCCACCGGGAGCGCGATCTTGTTCTCGTTCGGGGGGCCGTCCGGGGTCCGGCCGATCAGCGGCTGCCCCATGAGCAGGGGCACGCAGCGCGCCGGGAGCGCACCGCCCTCCGGATACGTCCGGTACACGTCCGTGGTGCCCCAGACGTCGTCGACCCCGACGAGCACGGGGTGGCCCGCGTTCTCCGCCACCACGCTGCCGCGCGTGGAATCGCGGCTCCAGTTGCCGTGGTGCCCACGGAACGACCCACCGAGCACACCCTCCCCGAAGGGCACTCGCTCGCCGTTGACGCGGTAGTCCCAGTCGATGAACCCGTGGTTCGCGGTCCGGATCGCGAGGATCGGCTTACCGGAATCCAGGTAGCTGTAGATGCGCGCCAGCTGCTCCTCCGGGAGAGACAGCAGGCGCGTGTAGAAGATCACCGCGTCCGCTCCCTCGAGGTACTCGAGCCCGGGGATGTCATGAACGACCTCCTTGTCCTCCCACTTGATCTTCGAGGTGGGGTCCACGCGGCCTTGCTCGTCCTGTGCGAACAGCACGGTGGTGTGCATGCCGTGCCGCTCGGCGAACATCTCGGCCAGCATCGGCGTGCACTCCTCGCTGCGGTACTCCTGGTCGCCCACGACGAACACCACGTGGGGCGCGTCCTCCCCGCCATCCTTGGCGGGGTAGGTGAGCCAGCGCGGGTCCTCGGGCACCGGGTGCGCCCGCGGCGCGGGGATCTCGTTCACCGTGTAGTAGGCGTCCCGGTGGAGCAGGGGATCGCCGGCCGCGGAGCGGAGCGCCACGAGGTCGAACTCGTGGACGTGCCCCTTCTTGAGCGTGTCCAGCACGACCCGCGCGGAGAGCCCGTCTGCGGAGACGGTGACCGAGCGGACCTCCGGCACGGTCCGGTCCACCTCAGGGCCGCCGTAGGCCCCGTGGTAGATGTGCGTGAAGGTCCCCATGGCCCAGTTCTCCGGCTTCGAGGCCGTCTCGGCGTCCAGCGGGAGGGTGAAGCGCACGTCGAACCCGTCGGGGTTGATCGTGATGCGCTCCACCTCGAAGGGCGTCACCCCGGTCCACTCGAGGCGCTCCAGGGCGAAGGGCTCCAGGCCCCGCACGGGCCAGCCCCGGTTGGTCCCGCCCGCGATGAGCTTGCCGCTGGGGCTGAAGTGCACGTCGAGCAGCCCGGTGGAGAGCCCCTCCCGGAAGGGGTAGCAGGCCCCCTGCCAGACCCCGTTCACCTGCTCTGTGGTGGCCCGCAGGATGACGGAGAGGCTGAAGTCCCCGAGGAACATCTGGTCCTGGAAGGGGCCGAAGCTCCCGCCGGTGTCATCCACCGTGAAGCCCATGATCGAGCGGCCCATGCGGATGTACGGGAAGACGACGGCATAGGGCGTCAGCTCCGGCACCCGCTCCTTCTCGGTGAGAATGCGCGTGCCCGAGTTGGGCGTCGTGGGCGCCTCGCCGAGGTTCGGCGCAAAGGGGTACCAGTTGAAGCTGACCGGGTGGCCGTGGAAGCTCCCCTCGGTGACCGCCTTGAGGCTGCACGAGGAGTTCCAGGGCCCCTGGCTCTCGATGTAGAAGATCTGCCCGTTCTCATCGGGGCCGATGCCGCCGGGGCTGCGCAGGCCGCTGGCCACGGGGATCGTCTCGCCCTCGGGCGTGACCTTGAGCACCCAGCCCCGGAAGAGCGCCCGCGAGTGGTAGGAGTACGACAGCCCCAGGGCCACGTGCACGTTGCCGTCCTTGTCCGGCCCCGTGCCGAAGGCGTACTCGTGGTAGTTCTCATAGCCCCAGCCGGCGGAGACCACGTCGAAGCGGTCCGCGCGGCCGTCACCGTCCGCGTCGGAGACCCGGGTCAGCTCGCAGCTCTGGGTCACCAGCAGCCCGCCCTCCACGGCCTCGAGGCCGAAGATCTCGTCCATGCCCGAGGCGAACAGGGTGTAGGTCGGCTCGGGCTTGGGGTCATCCACGCCGTCCACGAGGTAGATGTCCCCGTGCCGCGTCCCCACGGCGATCCGCCCGTCCGGCAGCGTGGTGAAGGCGCCAGCCTCCACGGTCAGCTCCTCGGGGATCGGCAGGCTCACCACCCGGTAGTACTTGCGCTCCTCGGTCTCGGTCCCCCACTTGGAGCCGAGGTCCTCGGCAGGCTGAGCCGCCAGAGCAGGGAACGAGGTGAGGGCGAGCAGCGCGGCCGCGCGGGGATCAATCGGCGAGGTCATAGGTGAGCTCCAGGGTCGAGGGGCCGGCGGGGAGGGGCAGGTGAAGGAGGAGCTCGCTGCCGCTCTCCACGGAGCGCAGCTCGAACGTCTTCGGCTTGAGCGGAGACAGCGGCGCCACAGTCAGCCGGAGCTTCCCGAAGACGAAGCCGCCGCTGTCGGGGACCTCGACGAGCCCCGCGAGGGCGCGGAAGACCATGGGCATGGCCTCCGGCGAGTCGAAGGTGATGGAGCGCCGGAGCACCGTGCGCTCGCCCTCCCTCACGGGGACAGACCGGTCCTCCACCTCCACCGCGCCAATGGAGTAGCGCAGCGTGGGGACGCCGTCCCCGTCCAGGTGATAGCCCCGGAAGCGGTAGCCGTGCTGGCGCGGATAGGTGGGGTCGGGGTTGACCGGGTTCTCCTCGGTCTTCACCGGCCGGACCGGCCAGGGCTCCGGCGTGTCCGCGCCTGGCGCGAAGGCGAGGTCCCTGGGCAGCTGCACGGCGCGACCCCGCGGGTTGAAGTCGCCGGCCCCCTGCCCGTTCCAGTTGACCGAGACGAAGTCACCGCGCCAGAGCCCCGCGAGGGCCCCGTTGTTGGCGTCGAAGGCGTAGTTCAGGCCCTCCTGGAAGCCCACGGCCACGCCGCGGAAGCCCGCGATCCCGCTCCGCCCGCGGTAGAGGCGCGCGCGCCCCTCCACATTGACGTCCCAGCGGGGCTGGTCGATCCCCCGCGGGTTCCGCGCGGAGCGGCCCAGGGCCAGGTAGTGCCAGATGGCGCCGAGCTGGCGGTCCGTGTCCGCGCCCAGGAGGGTGTCGTACACCGGCTCCCCGCCCGGCCAGGACTCCGGCATGACGATGTCCGCGACCTTGGAGGTGGGCTTCACCATGAAGTCCCGGAACCAGCGCTCGCGCAGCCGCTCGGGCGTGGTGATCAGGTCGACCCCCTGGAAGCCCGGGGCGTCCTTGGTGTTGAACTGGTGGCAGCTCACGCACCCAAGCCCCGTGGTCCCCAGCATGGTGCGCGCCGCCTCGCGCGCCTCCTTCCAGTCCTCGCCCTCTGGCCTCGGGAAGACGAGCGGCTCCTCGGCGTCGAGGGCCTCCAGGTGACCCGGGAGGTCCGCCACGTTCGCGTCACCAAACACCGGCATGCGCGTGTGCATATACGGGCGCACAGAGGCCCCGTCGTGGAGCACCCGCTCGAGCCACTCGCGGCGGAGCTTGCCTCCGACCCCGCTGAGGGTCGGCGGCCTCCGCGCCGGTTCGCCCAGATCCGGCTCATCCGTGGTCAAGAAGCGGTCCAGTGACGCAGGGACCCCGCCCGCCCCGTCCCGTTCGTGGCAGGCCGTGCAGCGCAGCGCGGCCATGGTGGAGGTCAGCTGGGCCTCGGTGGAGAGGGGCTCGTCCAGCTGCCCCGCCGCCGCAACCAGCGCCGCGCGCTGCGCGCCGCTCAGGTCGTAGGACGGCAAGCCAGCCGGCGGAACCTCGGCCCCGCAGCCAGCCCCCAACGGACCGGCAGGGAACGGGATCGGCGGCTGCACCCCGCCCATTCCCCCGTGGCAAGCCGCGCAGCGCAGGGTTCGGAAGTGCTCCCTACCCGCGTCCACGAGCGTGGCGTCCAACGCGTGGCTCGCACCAGCAGGGGCCGGATCGAGGAAGGCGGCCAGATCCGCGGCCTCCTGGCGGTCCAGGTGCATGTCCGGCATCAGGCCACCGGGGCGGTGCCCGAGCGGCTCGAGGAGGAAGGCCGCCAGCCCGCTCGACGTGTACTTGCCGGCCACGTGGTCCAGCGAACGCCCGCCCTCGGGGAGCGGCGCCGGGGCCCCGGCGGAGGGCCGCTCGCCGTGGCACATGACACAGCCCACCCGGTGGTAGAGCGTGTCGCCACGCCCAGGGTCGCCCACGAGCGCCGCCGGCGAACCGTCGGTGGACGCGGCTTCGCTGGCGAGGAAGGCCGCCAGCTCGCGCGCGACCGCCGCCTTCTCACTGGAGCTGCGGCCGGCCATGAGGTCGGGCATCCGAGTGCCCGGCTGCGCCTCTGCGGGGGCCTCGAGGTACCGCAGGAGGAAGTCACCACGGAGGCGAGCCGCGGCCAGGCTCAGGTCAGGTGCCAGCCGCTGCCCCGCCCCCGCGAGGTCGTCGTGGCACGCCGCGCACCCGAGCCGAGCGAGCTCCTCGCGCCCGTCGACGGCGAGAGGCTCAGCCAGCGCCCGAGAATCCGGCCCCGACGGCGAGGCAAGCGGCATCTCGGCCGCCGGCGCGGCTTCTGGACCCGAAAGGGCCCCGTGACCGCCCCCCGGCTGGGTCGTCCACCCGTGAGGTCCGCCACCGTGGGGGCCGACGGGGGCCGCTGCGGCGCAAAGGGAGGCGACGACAGGCGCCAGGGCACAGAACGCGACGGGAAGGACCTTCATGGCCCCCACAATAAGGCACGGCACAACCCCCGGTCGCTCCGTACAAAGACCATTCCCCAGGCCGCCTCAACCGCCAGGAGGAAGCGACCGCGGACGGCGACAGTCGCCGTCCGCGAGCACATTTATAGGCCCAGCCCGGTCGGGGCGCGGTCCGACCGGGCTGGTAGCGAACGGGTCGAGGGGGTTGATCCGTTCGCGTTAGGTAGGCACCGGAGCGTTCGCCAGGAGCGTGTTGAGGGGGGATCACGCGTCACTGGAGCAAGGCTCCGGGCCTGGGCTAGTTGTTCCAGACACCAACGAGTCCGACCCGGCCCCGGGGAGCGGGGCACGTTTCCCAACATTTCTTCAGACCCCGCTCGCCGGGCCCCCGCCGGCGCCCCCTTCCCGCCTAGAATCGCGCCGTCATGATCCCCGCGCGCAAGACCCGCACTATCCGTATCGGCCCCCTCCGGGTGGGCGGTGAGGCCCCCATCGCCGTCCAGAGCATGGCGGCCACGCGAACGCAGGACATCGCCGCGACTCGCGGCCAGGTGGAGCGCCTCCAGGCGGCCGGGGCTGACCTGGTCCGGGTCGCCATCGACTCCCCCAAGGACGCCGAGGCCCTCAAGGAGATCGCCGAGGGCATCCACGTGCCCCTCTCCGTGGATCTGCAGGAGAACTACCGCATGGCGGAGGCGGTGGCTCCCTTCGTGGCGAAGCTCCGCTACAACCCCGGCCACCTCCACCACCACGAGCGCACCAAGTCCACCGAGGAGAAGGTCGCCTGGATCGTCGACGTGGCGCGCCGCCACGACTGCGCGATCAGAATCGGCGTGAACGCTGGCTCCATCGCCCCCGAGTACAAGGAGCGCTACCCCGGCGACAACGTGGGCGCCATCGTCGCCTGCGCCGTGGAGCACTGCGCCCTGCTCGACGGGATGGACTTCCCGGACTTCGTGGTGTCCATCAAGGACTCCGACCCGCGGCTGGTGATCGACGCCAACACGCGCTTCGCCGAGGCCCGGCCCGACGTCCCCATTCACCTGGGGGTGACCGAGGCTGGGATGCCGCCCGAGGGGATCATCAAGACCCGCATCGCCTTCGAGCAGCTGCTCTCTCGGGGGATCGGCGACACCCTCCGGGTGTCGCTGACCGTCCCCTTCGACGACAAGGGCCAGGAGATCGAGGTCGGGCGCCAGATCATCGATGACGTCTCCAACGGGCGCTTCCGCTCCGTTCCGCCCAACTTCTTCGACGGCCTCAACATCATCGCTTGCCCCTCCTGCAGCCGCGTCGAGAACGAGAAGTTCATCGACCTCGCGGAGGACGTCAAGCGCATGACCGAGGACGCCAAGGAGCACGACATCACGATCGCCGTGATGGGCTGCCGCGTGAACGGACCGGGCGAGACAGACGACGCCGACCTCGGCCTCTGGTGCGGGCCCAAGACCGTCAACCTGAAGAAGGGCGAGGCGACGGTCGGCGCCTTCGGCTACGACGAGATCCTCGGGCAGATGCGGGTCGAGCTCGACCGACTGATCGCCGAGCGGACCTAGGAGCGCGCGAAACCCGCCGTCCCAAGGCCCGCCCTCCCCTATCCTCGCCGAGGCGCGGGGAGGGAGCCCCTCCGTCGCACCTGATCCAATGAAGATTCTCGTCGTCGAAGACAACCCGAAGATGGCCCGCTCCATTGAGATGACGCTCACCGAGAGCGGCTTCGAGGTGGTAACGGTGGGCCTGGTCGCCGACGCCATGGCCCGCGCGGGCCAGGACGCCTACGACCTCTTCTTGCTGGACCTGATGCTCCCCGACGGCGACGGGATCCAGCTCTGTCAGACCCTGCGCTCCAACGGCATCACGTCCCCCATCATGATGCTGACCGCCCTCTCGGGCACGTCACGCAAGGTCGCGGGCCTCGACTCGGGCGCCGACGACTACCTGACCAAGCCCTTCGAGGTGGACGAGCTCGTGGCTCGTGTTCGCGCCCTCCTGCGCCGCGGCGGCAGCGCGGACTCCACTCGGCTCAAGCACGGCGACATCGAGATGGACCTGACCAAGCGGACGGTCCAGCGGTCGGGGATCAAGGTCGCCGTGACCACGAAGGAGTTCGCCCTCCTCGAGTTCCTCGTCCGTAATCCCGGCGAGACCTTCACCCGCGGCGCGATCACCGAGCGCGTGTGGGACATGAGCTACGAGCCGTCGAGCAACGTCGTCGATGTCTACATTTCCAACCTGCGACGCAAGCTCGACAAGCCCTTCGAGCAGAAGCTGATCCATACGGTGGTCGGAACGGGCTACCGGTTTGGCGCCGCCAACGACTGAGATGGCCGGCGAGGAGATGCTCCCCCCCACCGCGCCCGTGCGGCTCTCGCTGCGGGCGCAGCTCACCATCTGGTTCGGGATCAGCTTCGGCGCCGTCCTGGCCACGATCGTGGGCGGGATCGTCATCCTGGACCAGGGGCGCCTCTTCGACCCCACGCGCGCGGACTACGACTGGTTGATCCGCCTGGTGGGGATCGGCACCTTCGCCGCGCTCGTCGGCGGAATCCTCGCCGCCTGGGTGATCGGTGGTGTCGCCCTCGAGCCCCTGCGGCGGATCACGGAGGCCGCCCGCGCCATGGCCCCCGAGCGCATCGAGGCGACGCGGGTCGAGATGCCGGAGGTCGGGGTGGAGGTCAACGAGGCGCGCCTCGAGCTCAACCGCGCTCTGGATCGGATCGAGGCGGGGTACCAGTCCCAGGAGCGCTTCATCTCCAACGTGAGCCACGAGCTCAAGACGCCGATCGCCGTGCTCCTCACCGAGGCGAGGCGCCTGCAGCTCCAGGAGCGCAGCGCCGATGAGCTGTCGGGCTTCGTGGGCGACGTGGCGGAACAGATGGCGCGGCTCGGGAAGATCGTCGAGAGCTTCCTGACTCTCGCTCGCATCGACTACGAGGAGCGGCTGCGTAAGTTCGAAGACTTCTGGTTCCACGACCTGCTGCTGGAGGCCGTGCGGAGGACCCGCGCTCAGGCCCAGACCCACGGGGTCCACGTCGACCTCGAGCTCCCCGAGGGCACCGACTACTTCGACCGACCCAGCTGGGGTGACCCCGAGCTCATCTCTTCCGCCGTCGAGAACCTCATCCGGAACGCCATCCGCTTCGCGCCCGCAGACTCCAGCGTGCGCGTCTCCCTGGAGCCCGACCCCGCCGTGACCGAGGCGGTCACGGCAGGCGAGCCCGCAGCCCCCCCTCGCCCCGGCGCACGCGTCTGCGTCGCCGATGAAGGCCCGGGAATGCCCGAGGCCCTGCTCGCCACCGTGTTCGAGCCCTTCAAGCAGGCCGATTCAGAGGAAGGGACCGGGCGGGGGACGGGCCTGGGTCTCGCGATCGCCCACCGCGTGACGACCCTCCACAAGGGCTCGATCCGGGCCCTGAACCGCCCTCGCGAGGAAGAGAGCGGACGGAGCGGCGAGCAGGCAGGCTGCACGGTGGAGGTCGCACTGCCCTTCCTCTCGGAACAGGACTGGGGCCCGCTGGAAGGGGACCTCGGGGGAGCCCTCCCCTCTGCAGCAGACGCCTCGCCAGCCCAGTCCTGAGCGCTGCTCCGCAGACCACGACGACTCCCCCAAGGCACGACTGGTGCGGCCTATACTCACCCGTGGACCGGCGCTCCCCGCGCCTCCCCGACCGAGGACCCCCGCCGACCGCTCGCCCATGAACTCCAGATCTCGATTCCTCGCCGCGTGCCGCCGTGAGGAGACTGACCGACCGCCGGCGTGGATGATGCGCCAGGCCGGCCGCTACCTCCCGGAGTATCGCGAGGTCCGCAGCGGTTCCAGCTTCCTGGGGATGGTCCACGACCCCGCCCGAGCCAGCGAGGTCACTCTCCAGCCCATCCGCCGCTACGGCATGGACGCCGCGGTGATCTTCTGTGACATCCTCGTCCCCCCCGCCGCCATGGGCCAGGGCGTGGACTTCCTTGAGGGCCAGGGGCCCGTCCTCGAGCCCGCGGTCCGCAGCGCCGAGGACGTCGAGGGGCTCGTCGACTTCACCGCGACCGACGCCACCGGCTTCCTCGGAGACTCCATCCGCGCCGTTCGCGAGGGCCTCGGCGACGAGCGCGCCATCATCGGCTTCTGCGGCGCTCCGTTCACGGTGGCGAGCTACATGGTCGAGGGGCGGTCCTCCCGCAACTTCGAGAACACCAAGCAGATGATGCTCGGCGAGCCGGAGACCTTCGATCGGCTCCTGACCCGCGTGGTCGACAACTCCATCGGCTACCTGCGCATGCAGGTCGACGCCGGGGCCGACGTCCTCCAGGTCTTCGACTCGTGGGGCGGCGCCCTCTCCGCCGACGTCTACAGGGAGCGCATCCTCCCCCATGTCGAGCGCCTGGTCTCCGAAGCCAGCGGCTTCGGCGTCCCGGTGATCCTCTACGTGAACGGGTGCCACCACCTCCTCGAGGTGATGGCGGACAGCGGCGCCGACGTGCTCGGCATCGACTGGCGTATCGCGCCGCGCGAGGCCATCGAGCGGGTGGGGGACCGGGTCGCCCTCCAAGGGAACCTCGACCCGTGCACCCTCTTCGCGCCCCCTGAGGTGGTGCGCGCCGAGGCCAAGCGGGTCCTCGACGGCTTCAAGGACCAGCGCGGCTACATCTTCAACCTGGGCAGCGGGATCCTCCCCAAGACCCCACTCGACAGCGTCCAGGCCCTCTGGGACACCGTCCTTGACGGAGGCCTCGGAGCGTGAGGGAGCGACTTGAGGTCCCCAAGGAGCTCCTCGCTCGGTACGCGACCTCTGCGCCGCGCTACACGTCCTATCCCACCGCGGTGGACTGGGAGAAGGACCCCGAGAAGGCGTTCGACCCCGCGACCTACGGCGAGCGCCTCGAGGCCGCCGCCGCTGCGCGGCCAGGCGAGGCCATCTCGCTCTACACCCACATCCCGTACTGCGCGGAGCTGTGCCTGTTCTGCGGTTGCAACGTGCAGATCTCTCGCTCGAACGAGCGGCGCGAGCGCTACCTCGAGGCCATCGAGCACGAGCTCCGCTTTATCGAGCGCACCGGCATTCAGAAGCGAGCGGTCAAGCAGTTCCACTGGGGTGGCGGGACGCCGACGAGCCTCGACCCCGATCAGCTGGAGCAGCTCTTCGGCTCGATCATGTCCCGCTTCCACATGGCGGAGGGCGCCGAGGTCTCCATCGAGGTGGACCCGCGGGTCACCACTCCGGAGCAGATCGAGCGCCTCGCCGGCCTCGGCTTCAACCGGATCTCCATGGGGGTCCAGGACTTCGAGCCCGATGTCCAGCAGGCCATCAAGCGGGTCCAGTCCGAGGAGATGACCCGCAGCGTCATCCAGAGCGCCAGAGAGGCCGGCATGAAGTCGGTGAACGTCGACCTCATCTACGGCCTCCCTCACCAGACCCGTGACGGCTTCAAGCGGACCGTCGAGACCACCCTGGACATCGCGCCGGAGCGGGTCGCCCTGTTCCATTACGCCCACGTCCCCTGGATGAAGAAGCACCAGGCGGCCATGGACACGGACGCCATGCCCTCCGCCGAGCAGAAGCTCGACCTCTTCGCTGATTCCATCGAGGCCTTCGATACGGCCGGCTACGTCTACCTCGGTCTGGACCACTTCGCCCTCCCCGAGGACGAGCTCAGCGTCGCGGCCGCAGACGGCACACTGCACCGCAACTTCATGGGCTACACCACCCAGCGGGGCCGGGAGATGATCTCCCTCGGCGTCTCCTCCATCGGCGAGGTGGACGGCTGCTACGTCCAGAACATCGCCAACGAGCCCGAGTACGTAAAGGACGTCGCTGAGCGCGGCTTCGCCACCTATCGAGGCCACGCCATGACCCCCGAGGACCGCCTGCGGCGGGACATCATCCTCGAGCTCATGTGCAACGGGCGCGTGGACAAGCGCCGCATCGAGGCGGAGCACGGCATCGACTTCGACGCCACCTTCGCCCTGGAGCTGGGCGAGCTCCGGGTCCCCGTCGAGGATGGCCTGGTGGAACTGAGCGCCGAGCAGATCAAGCTCACCCCGGTGGGTCAGGTCCTGATGCGCAACGTCGCCGTCCCCTTCGACCGCTATCTCCGCGAGCGCAAGGCGCGCGGCGAGACCGGCAAGTCCACCTTCTCGAAGACGCTCTGAGGCCATGTCAGCCGCGAACGTCATCGACAGCGAGTCCATGAACGACGTGATCGTCGTGGGCGCAGGGCTGACCGGGCTCGCGTGCGCCCACGAGCTCCGGTCCCGGGGACTCCGGGTCCTGGTTCTCGAGGCCACACGCCGCGCCGGCGGCGTCGTCGGCACCGGTGAGCGAAACGGATTCCTGTTCGAGAGCGGGCCGAACACGGTCCCCGCGGGCGCCCGCCACGTCCGAGAGGCCGCCGGCAAGCTCGGGCTCAGCGACAAGCTGGTGACCTCCAACGCGGAGGCCAAGCGGCGCTACCTCTTCAAGGATGGCGGGCTGCACGCGCTCCCGGGCTCGCCCGCGGCCCTGCTTCGCACTCCCCTGCTCTCCGCGCGCGCCAAGCTCAAGATCCTCTCCGAGCCGCTCCGCCGCTTTCGGCCTCAACCACACGCCCCCGAGCCGACCTTCGAGGCCTTCCTCACCGAGCGCATTGGCCGAGAGGCCACGCGCACCCTCGCAGGGGCCTTCGTCCGAGGCGTGTATGCCGCCGAGATCGACGAGCTCGGCGCCCGCAGCGCGTTCCCTCGCATGCACGCCATGTGCAGCGAACGCGGCGGGCTGATCTGGGGCCTCCTCGCCCGGGGTCGCGAGGCTCGTCGAGCCAGGCAGCGAGGGGACACCCTCCCCCCCGGGCCGCGCACCTCGTCCACCGACCTCATCTCCTTCCAGGGTGGCTTCGGGACGCTCATCGACGGGTACCGCCGTGCCCTCGAGGGCTCCCTGTCCCTGACGACCCCCGTGGTCGAGATCGACCGCGGCCCGGGCGGCTGGCGGGCGATTCTCGAGAGCGGAGAGTCCCTCGCGTGCCGCGACCTCGTGCTCGCCATGCCGGCGCCAGCGGCCTACCCGCTTGTCGCCCTCTGCGCCCCCGAGCGACTCGACCTCGACGCCCTACTGAACCTCCAGCACGCGGCCGTCACCGCGGTGCATCTCGGCCTCGAGAACGCGGACCTGCCGCCGGGCTTCGGCTTCCTCGTGCCGCCCGACGAACAGGAGCGCCGTGACCCTCGCACCCCGGGCGTCCTGGGAACGCTGTTCACCTCACGGATCTTCGACGGGCGCGCCCCCTCGGGGACCTCCTCGATCACCTCCATGTTCCGCGGCGGCGACGTCGCGGACCTCGTCGGGGACGAGCTCCTCGACCGCACCCTCATCGAGCTCGAGCGCGCCCTCGCCGGCTACCGCAAGACCCACCCAGGCGCCCTCACTCCATCAGGGGCGCCGCGAGTCGTCGCCTCCCTCGTCCAGCGCTGGACCAACGTCATCCCTCGATACGCCCCCGGCCACGACCGACGCATGGAGCAGCTCGTCGCGGGCTGCGCCCGACACCTGCCTGGCCTGCACCTGGCCGGGAGCTACGTCGGGGGGGTGTCCGTGGACGACCGGATTCGGGTCGGGATCAACGTGGCAGCCGACGCCGCGGCGCGCCTCTCTCACGTGACCGGCCGCCCCAATGAGGCGCCATCGGCCCCGACCGTACAGCCGCCGACGCGGGGAGAGGTCTCTTGAATCAGACCCTCATCCAGGCCCTCGCCGTCGCGCTCCCGAGCCTCTACCTCTTCCTGGGTGTCCTCTACGGGATGTCCTTCGCCGGAGACCGAGAGCCGCCGATTCACCGCGCCCGCAAGGCGTTGATGCTGTCGACGATCGCGCTGCACGCCGGCCTCTTCGCCCTGCTGGGCGATGCGTCCGGCGGGTTCCCGCGCCTCGATGTGTGGCTCTCGTTCTCGGCCGTCTGCCTCGGCATGGTGTCGCTCTTCTCGCTCGTCACCCTCCGGAATCAGCAGCCCACCGTCGCGGCGATCGTCTTCATCGCAGCCTTCCTGCTCCAGCTCTCCGCGAGCATGTTCGGCCCGCTGCGCGCGCTCACCGAGCGCGGCCCCTCCACGATCAGCACGATCATGCACGTGCTCACCGTCGTCCTCGCCAGCGCGGCGGTGATGCTCTCGGGGCTGTACGGCTTCCTCTACCTGCTCCTGTTCCGCCAGATGCGGCGGCAGACCTTCGGCGCG
>CALLKX010000065.1 GCA_938083085.1 uncultured bacterium | reverse complement strand
CCGCGGCTGGGGTCGAAGCCGCGGATGGCGTCCATGAGGCCGAAGAGGCCCGCGCTCACGAGATCGTCAAGTTCGATGGACTTCGGCAGCGTCTGGAGCAGGCGCTCAGCGATGTACTTGACGAGCGGGAAGTGCCGCTCCATCAAGACGTTCCGGACTCGCTCAAGCTGCTGGACGTCCTTGTCGTTCCGCGCGACCTGGTAGTGCTGCCAGATCTCCTCGGTCGGGAGCTCCTCGACCGGGAGCGCAGGCGTCGCCTTGCGCGCTGCCTTTCTCCGCGTCGTGGTCCGCTTGCGGGCGGGCGCTGCGGCGACAGGCGCCTTCTTGCGCTCGGCCGTCGCCTTGGATATCGGTTTCTTCGCGGTCATGGGCGTTGCGCGGGGCTCCGGTCAGTCGACCTTCAGGAGCGAATGAGAGGGCGCGTCCAGGCGGGAGCGACCACTAAGGAAAAGCAGCTCGATGACAAAGACGCAGGCGACGGGGTCTCCGCCGATCTTCCTGATGAGGCTCAGACCGGCCTCCATCGTCCCCCCCGTCGCGAGGAGGTCGTCCACCATCAGCACGCGCTCCCCAGGCGACACTGCGTCGGTGTGCACCTCGATGGTGTCGGTGCCGTACTCGAGTTCGTACGACTCCGTGGCGGTCTTGGAGGGCAGCTTGCCCGGCTTGCGGATGGGGATGAACCCCTTCCCGAGGGCGAGCGCGAGGGCGGTACCGAAGATGAAGCCCCTGGACTCGATGCCGCAGATCACGTCGTAGGACGACGGATCCACGAGGCTCGCGAGCCCGTCGATCGAGGCCTTCAGACCCTCCGGACTCTGGAGGAGCGGAGTGATGTCCTTGAAGAGGATGCCTGGCTTGGGGAAGTCAGGGACGTCACGGATGAACTGTTCGATCAAGGTGGTGCTCCGCGGCGCGGTCCCCGAAGGAGACGGCGGCGCGAAGACGTCTTCGGCGGACAGGGGGATCGACTTGAACCACGACCTCTACATTTCCACGCACCGGCTCAAGTTGCGGGAATCCGCGGGTCCGGCGCCGCGAAGTTGTCGCGCAAACCGACAGTTCCGCCCGTTCACCGGGCACCTTTGCAACCTTCTACTGTGCGCGAGGCCAACGGCCCGGATCCCCTCGAACGCTCCCGAGGAGGCTCGAGCTGGGCTACCTGTCCCGCAGCTGACGGCGGAGCTTCGCCCGCTCGAGGCGGGTGTCCTTGCCGTTGATGCTCGCCAGCTCGAAGAGCCGCAGGGCACGCTCGGGGTCCGCGTCCAGGCCCCGCCCCTCGAGGACGAGCTCGGCCAGCCGGAACAGGACGTCTCCGTCCTCCTCCTGCGCGATGCAGCCCTCAAGCACCCGGATGGCCTCGGCCTCGTCCCGCTCGATGTCCGGGGCGCCCTCGAGGTACCGGTCGCAGAGCCACAGGGCCGCATGGGCGTTCCCACGGCCCGCAGAGCTCTTCACCAGGGTCAGACCGCGCTCCACGTCGCGCTCTACCCCCTCGCCCTCCATCGTGGCGAAGCCGACGTTGGCGACGGCATACGGGTCACCGAACTCCATCGCCTGCCGGTAGTACTCCAGGGCGCGGAGCCGATCCTCGTCCACGAACTTGCCGTACCAGTAGAGCACCCCCAGGTAGGTGATCGCCGAGGCGTGACCCCGCTCGGCGGCGCTGCGCATCCACTTCAGCCCCGCCTCCTGGTCCTGCTCCAGGCCAGGCCCGTCAAGGAGCCTGTCGGCGAGGTCGTGCGCCACCTCGCTGTTGTTCTCTGCCAGCTGCTCCAGGAGCCGCAGGCCTGCCTCGGGGTCGGGCTCGCAGCCCGTGCCGTCCACCATCGCGAAGGCCAACCAGATCTCGGAGCCCGCGTGACCGAGGGAGGCCGCTCGCTCGCGGAATTCGTAGGCGCGGACCTCGTCCTCGCGGACGCCCTCGCCGTTCTGATAGCAGATGGCCAGGTTGGCGATGGCGGTGGAGTCCTCCTCGGCGGCGGCCGCGCGGTACCAGCGCAACATCTCTGAGAGGTCCTGAGGGACGCCCTCACCGAAGCGGTGACGGTAGCCGAGGGTGACCATGGCGGAGGTGTCACCCCCGCCAGCCGCCAGCCGGAGCCAGCGCAGCGCAGCCTCGTCGTCCGCGAGCTCCTCCTCGAAGAGCTCACCAAGGAGCCCGGCGCAGGCCGCGTCCTCGTGGTTCTCCCAGCCGTCCTCCAGGATCTGAATCGCGCGAGCCATGTCCCGGACCTGGCTGTCGGCGGCGCTCAGGAGCTGACCGAGGTCGAGGTGCACGTCATCGCTGCCCGCGTCGAAAGCGCGTTCGTACCAGCGGAGAGCCGCGCCCTCGTCCACCTCGATGCCCAGCCCACCGTGGTAGCAGCGGCCCAGCGCCGCCATGGCCTCCACGTGCCCCTCGCCCGCCGCTCGCTCGAGCCAGCGGAAGGCGGTGGAGGCGCTCTCCGGGACACCGAGCCCATCGGAGTACCTGAGCGCCAGATCGAACTGGGCGTCCAGGTCCCCTTTGCGGGCCCTCGTACGGAGCATCTCGACTTCGAGGTCAGCCATGCCATCGCGGCCCGTCATTCCAGCCTGTGCCCGTCAGGGGCTTCAGGGGAGGGGACCGCTGGCCGATATCGTAGGGACCTGGGGCCACGGATGTGGTGGATCCGGCGGTCTTGCTCCCGCCGGCCTCTCAGGGCCCGCCGCACGCCCATGCTGACGCCCAGCTCACCCGATGACCGCTCAAGCGCCGGCAGACCGCCGTCGGCCGGGCTCCAGTCGTGCCAGGGCTGCATGCACCTGTACTCGACGTGGCGCTCGGAGCGCCCCCGGGGCTGCAGGGCCTATGGGTTCGAGTCGGCGACCTGGCCCTCCGCCGTGGTCGAGCAGTCCTCCGGGCACGGCTGCACCCTCTTCGAGGCGCGCGGCGGAGGCCCGGAGCAGTCTTCAGGACGACGCCACCGTGGCACCCATGAGGGCGGCCTCTACGGATGACGACCATTGCCCCTCGGCGTTAGATCCAGGGGCTCCCTACCACTAGTCTCTTCGCCATGGACAACGACACTCTGACCGCGGGCCACAACCTCACGTCGCTGCAGACGTTCCTGATCTCGGAGCGCTCGAAGTACCCCCACGCCACAGGTCGGTACACCATGGTCCTCTCGGCCCTCTCGCTGGCGGGCAAGTTCATCGCCGCGCGCTGCCGCCGAGCCCGCCTCGAGGATGTCCTCGGCAGCATGGGCGCGGACAACATCCAGGGTGAGGCCCAGCAGAAGCTCGACGTGATCGCCAACGAGGCGCTCATCCGCTCCCTCGGGTCGCGCCCGGGCGTCGCCGTCGTCGCCTCCGAGGAGGACGAGAACCCCATCATCCTGAGCAACGACACGTCAGGCGAGCGGCCCTACGTCGTGCTCTTCGACCCCCTTGACGGCTCGTCCAACCTGGACGTCTGCGGCAGCGTCGGGACCATCTTCAGCATCCTCCTCCACGACCGCCGCGCGGCCCAGGTGGAGGAGAGCGCCCTGCAACCCGGCCTGCGCCAGGTCGGCGCCGGCTACGTCCTCTACGGCCCGTCCACCGTGCTCGTCCTCTCCACGGGCACGGGGGTGCAGATGTTCGTCCTGGATCCCGCCATCGGCTCGTTCCTGCTGGTCGATGACGACGTGCGTATCCCGGAGGCGGGCAAGTCGTACTCCATGAACACGGCCAACCTCGGCTCGTGCCCCGAGGGCTATCAGCGCTACGTGGAGTGGGCCAACGGCGACGGCTACTCCATGCGCTACGCCGGCGCCATGGTGGCCGACGTCCACCGCATCCTCATGAAGGGCGGCGTCTTCCTCTACCCGCCCACCGCCAGCTCCCCGAGCGGCAAGCTGCGCCTCATGTACGAGTGCAACCCCATGGCCATGCTCATCGAGCAGGCCGGCGGTAAGTCCTACTCGGGCACCCAGCGCACCATGGAAATCCAGCCCGACGCCCTGCACCAGCGGGTCCCCGTGGTGCTCGGCAGCCCGGACGAGGTCGACCACGTCCTGCGGCACATCTCAAGCTGACGCCCCACCGCGGCGCGCCCGCACGAGCATGCTGGCGGAGCTCATGGCCGGAGACGGACCCCGCGTCACCGGACGCGTCACCGGACGAGGGACCGCGCGAGGGACCAAGCGAGGAACCGGCGGCTGCATCGTCGGCGAGCGCCCCGAGCAAGGCGCCGCTCGCCGGCGCCGCCCCTGACGGCAGCACCCTCCAACTGGAGCATCGTCCGGCTCAAGCACCCTTCGGCTCGAGCACCGGAGGACCGCAGCCCTCCGGGTCGCCGGCGGGGGGACTCAGGGCGAAGGACGTGAGCGTCCGCGCCGGGCCATCGGCCCCCACGTGCCTGGCTGGCCCCCCCCCAGGCGGCACCCCGACCTGGCCAGGGGCTCTTGGGCGCGAGATGCCTCAAAGCGGGCTCTCCCCCGCGGAGCCAGCGGGGCTTGGCCCGGCCATGCATCAAACGCCACGACATTCTCTCCATCTCGGTGCAACACTTGACCGCGATGAGCGCTGAACCAGACGCCGCGAGGCAGCCCCTACTGGACCGAGAGCCGGGGGGCCCTTCCCCAGGTGCGCCCGGCACCGTCCCTCGAACCGTCCCACCCATCGCCGAAGTCCCATGACCCACCACCTTCACCGAGCCTTCCTGGCCTCCGCCCTGATCGCCTCCACCGCACCAATGTCGGCTGCGGCCCAGACCACCGAGGACCTCCTGCTGCCCACCTCGGACCCCGGTGGCTTCCACTCCATCGCGATCCGCCATGACCGCATCGTCGCCGGCGCTCCCCAGGCCGAGTTCGCAGGTCCAGAGAAGGGAACGGCCTACCTCTTCGACGCGGCCACCGGCCAGCAACTGCTGAGGTTCGACGCCACGGACGCCGAGGCGTTCGACTGGTTCGGCTCGTCCGTCGCCCTCAACGACGACGTGGTCCTCGTCGGCTCGCCCCGACACAACGAGTTCGCCTTCATGGCCGACACCGGGGCGGCCTACGTCTTCAGCACCACGACGGGCCAGCAGCTCCACGACCTCACCCCCGCAGACCTCGGCAGCGGCCGCCGCTTCGGCACGAGCGTCTCGCTCAGCGGTGACCTGGCCGCCATCGGCGCGGAGGGCTTCGCGGGAGCGGTCTACGTCTTCGACGTGGCCGCAGGTCAAGAGCTCCGCAAGCTCACCGCCAGCGACGGCGTGAACGGAGATCGCCTCGGAGGTTCGGTCTCGATCTCGGGCGCGCTCATCGCAGCGGGCGCGCGATATGCGGACTCGCTGGCGGGTGCCGCGTACGTCTTCGACGCCAACACCGGCGCAGAGCTGGTGAAGCTCCTTCCCGCCGACGGCGCCGCCGGAGACACGTTCGGTGAGGCCGTCGCCATCGATGGCGACCGCGTGGTGGTCGGCGCTCCGCGCCACGACTTCAACGGTGAGAAGTCGGGCGCGGTCTACATCTTCGACGCGGTGACGGGCAATGAGCTCATGAAGCTCGTGGCCTCTGACGGCGTCGCCCATGACCGCTTCGGGAGCTCGGTGGCGATCCACGGACCCACGATCGTCGTGGGCGCCCCGCAGGCCGACACGGTGGGCAACAACGCGGGGGTGACGTACGTCTTCGATCTCGCCACCGGTCAGGAGCTCGACAAGCTCGTCGGCAACCAGTCCAGCGCGTGGGAGAGCTTCGGAAGGGCGATCTCCATCTGGGGCGACAGCGTCGCGGTCGCCAGCACCAGCGCCGGCCGCGTGTTCCACCTGGACCTCACGACCTCCTTCTGCGCCCCCAGCAGCGGCAACTCGGTGTCCTCCAACGGCGCTACGCTGGTCTCGACCGGTGGATTCGGCACCGCCCAGGCCACCTTCAACGTCATCGGCGTCCCCAACTCCTTTGGCCTTCTCGTCGCGGGTACCGACCCCGCCAATGTCTCCTTGGGCTGCAACACCCGCTGCATCGGCGGCAGCGTGATCCGAGGCCAGGTCATGATGGCGAACGCCAATCAGGTCCTCGACATCCCCTTCGACATGGCCCTGTCCGGGGTGACCCACGTCCAGTTCTGGTACCGCGACGCGAGCGGCTGCTCGGCTGGTTTCGACCTCTCCAACGCCCTGGCGCAGTAGCCGCAGGCCGCTCGAGATAGAGAAAGAAAATCCCTGACCAGGCTGCAACACCTGGTCAGGGAGGACGCTTCTCACGATGGCCTCGCTTCCCTTGGCCCCCTCGCTGGCTATCCCGCCGGCTCTCCCGCTGGCTCTCCCACTGGCTCTCCCACTGGCCCCTGACCCGACCTCGCCATGCTGATGCCCCTCACCAGATCCGCCCTCCGTGCCGCGACCCTCTGCGGCGTCGCCCTCGCCGCCGCCTCCCTCTCGCCCCGCGCTGAGGCTCAGCAACTGATGGTCGGTGGCCCCGACACGTTCATCCGGCGCACCCTTCCTGTGGCGGACTCCTTTGACGTCGTCGGTGCGTGCGGCGGCGTCGTCGAGTCGATGGCGGCCGTCGGAGACGTGACCTACATCGGGGACCGTAGCGGCCTGATCTACGTCCACGAGCCCGGGGTTGGAGTCAGCTATGCCTTCAGCGCAGGCAACGACGCCGAGGCCCTCGAGAGCGACGGGACGAGGCTCTTCGTCGGCGGGAGTGATGGCTCTGTGGAGGTCTACAACCTCGCCACTGAGACGCTGGTCGACACCTGGCAAGGACCCCTGGGGCTCCGCGCCATGACGATGGTGAGCAACCTCCTCCTCGCGGCGGGAGACGGCGGCGTCATCCTCCAGACCCTCGCCCAGGGCAACGGAAGCTTCCAGCCCGTCGTCACCTTGGGGACGCCGGTCACCGCCATGATCTGGACCGGAAGCGAGCTCTTCGTGGGCTATGGCGCGGGGGTCGGGGTTCTCGCTCGGGTCGACCTGATCGCAGGGGCTGTGACGGGCACGATCCCGACGACCGCTGACGTCACCGCCCTCGGCTTCAACCTCGACCAGCTCCTCGTGGCGAGCTCCAGCGGGACGGTGGAACGTGTCGATCCCCGGGACGGCGCGGTCCTGGACGTGCTGATCGCAGGCAGCGACATTCGCGCCCTCGCCCTCACCGACGGCGTCCTGCCGGCCTTCACCTACTGCTACGGCATTCAGTGCCCCTGCGGGAACGACGACGACCTCGCAGGCTGCGAGAATTCCATGGGACGAGGGGCACGGCTCACGGCAGCTGGTACGACCAGCGCGTCGACAGACGACCTCACGCTCTTCGTCACCGGGGCCCCGCCCCAGTCGACGGCCATCGCCTTCGTCGCGGAGGGCTCAGCCTCAGGCGCCCTCGGCGACGGGAAGCTCTGCATCGGCGGCCCCTCAGGGCTGCAGCGCTTCATGCCCCAGCAGACGAGCATTCACGGCGCCATGGTGATCGACGGCATCCGCCAGCGCGCCGAGGCCCGCTTCCGCCCGGCCTTCCAGATCGTCTCCGGGGCGAGGCTTCACTTCCAGGTCTGGTACCGCGACGTCGGCGGCGCTTGCGGCTCTGGCTCCAACGTGACCAACAGCGCGCAGGTCGTCTTTACCCCGTGACGCGCGTCTCTCGCGGCCCGGCTTCCCGCTACTCGACCTCGAGCCGGGCGGCGAGCTTGGCGAGGGCCCGTGAGAGCAGCGAACGGGTCGCGAGAGGCGTCCGCCCCATCTCTTCCGCGACCGCAGCATGGCTCAGGCCCACGACGCGGCTCAGGAGGATGACGCGGCGGTCGTCCTCAGACAGCTCATCGAAGGCCGCCTCAAGGCGCTCGAGCTCCTCCCGCCCCACGGCATCACGACTCGGCGTGAAGGCGTGAGCGAGCTCGCGGATCTCCTCTAGCGGCACATCGCCCGTCCCCTGCTCCATCCCCACTGCTCGCTTGGCTCGGTTCCAGAAGCGGCCGCGAGACCGGATCTTGTTCTCCGCCCGTTGCATCAGCCACTTGCGGAAGCTCTCCGGGCCCCGATAGTCGAAGCCTCCCAGGTCCGTGAGCGCGTCCCCGCAGATGGACTGCACCAGATCGATGCTCTCCTCCCTGCTCCTCAGCTTCTTCCCCAGCCGTAGGCGTACGAACCCCCTGAGCGCAGGGACATGCTCGGCGAGGAGGCGGTCGCGCGACTCCAGGTCACCGGCACGGGCCCTGTCGATCAGCTCCTCGGGGCTGGGCGATTCATCGGCGGAGTTCGGGTCGTCCAGGGACATGGCGGAGCTTCCCAAGGAAGAGGGCTCATGGGGCGCCGTGGTTCCTGAATTCTCGCCTCACTTCACGCCCCCCGTTCTCTTCGCCATGCCGGCCGTGAGCGTGCTCCAATAGCGATGACCATGTCAGTGCCAACTCCGGACTCGGGCGAAGACGCACAGAGCCCCGCCGAACCTCACGAGGGCGAGGAGGGCGAGCTCGAGCCCCTCGCGGCCGAGGCTATCGAGACGCTTGAGCAACGAGGTGCAGCCGCGTTCGATTCGCTCCTGCTGGCACACCCCGAGCACGCGGAGGAGTTACGACGGCGCGTCGCCGCCCTCTCCAGGCTAGGCCTCCTTGAATTGCCCGCATCCGACTGGGGGGAATCCGTCGGCCCCTATCGAGTGGTGCGCAGCCTGGGCAGCGGTGGCATGGGTGAGGTCCTCCTCGGCGAGCACGCGGAGACGGGCGAGCAGGCGGCCATCAAGCTAGGCCCTGTCCCCCAGGCGGCCCTCTCCCCCAGCCACGGAAAGCAGACCCAGCGCGCCGCGGAGCGGTTTGCGCGCGAGGTGCGCGCCGTCGCCGACCTCAGCCACCCCTCGATTGTCCCGATCATCGAGATCGGAGAGCACAAGGGGCGGGCGTGGTTCGCGATGGAGTTTGTCGATGGGGTCGGTCTCGACCGCGTCCTCGAGGCCGTTCGATCCTCCGCCGTGCCGCCCACCGAGCTCACAGGCAGCGACCTCGCAGCCGCCGTCCCGGGGGCGCCGTCAGAGGCCTTCGGCGCCACGTGGTTCGGGGCGATCGGGAACATCGTTCAACAGGTCGCGCAAGCACTCATCGAGGCCCACGCCGCGGGGGTCGTCCACCGCGACGTCAAGCCCAGCAACATCCTCCTCAGCCGAGCGGGCGGGGTGCAGATCGTGGACTTCGGGCTCGCCCACCTTGAGGACATGCCCACGCTGACGCTCTCCGGCGAGTTCGCGGGCACGCCCTACTACGTGGCACCCGAGCAGATCGAGAATGTGCGCGGCGGGGTCGACGGGCGCGCCGACGTGTTCTCCCTGGGCGTGACCCTCTACGAGTGCGCAGCCCTCGAGCGCCCGTTCGCTGGACGAACCCCGGTTGAGGTCCTCAGCTCGATCACCACACGCGAGCCGGAGCCCCTCGGGCGCGTCGCGCCGCACCTCCCGGCCTCGCTTGAACTCCTGTGCGCCAAGGCCCTCGAGAAGAGTCCAGCGCTCCGCTACGGCAGCATGCAGGAGTTCTCCGACGACCTCGGCAGGTTGCTCCAGTTCAGGCCCCTCCTGGCCAAGCCGCCGTCCCCCCCGGCGCGCCTTGTCCGCTGGGCCCGGAGGCGCCCGTGGCGCGCGGCCTCCACGGCCCTCGGCGCGCTCTTGCTCCTCGGGGCGCCGATCGGGCTGCTCATCGCCAACTCGAAGATCCGTGCCGAGCGGGACCTCGTCCGGGACGAGGCGCGCCGTAACGGCATGGTGGTGGATCACTTCGTCCGCCACTTTGACTCGTCCACAGAGTCTGCCGACGCGGACAATTTCTCCCGCAAGCTCCTCGACCGTGGCGTGAACCGACTCAGCGGCGAGCTGAGCGACGAGCCTCGCGTGAAGGCTGCGCTCCTCCACGGGAGCGGGCGAGCGTACCTCGAGCTGGGCCGCCCGGCGGATGCTCGTCCGCTCCTCGACCGGGCCCTCGGCATCTGGCTCCGCGAGGGTGTCGAGGCCAGCGGGGAGCGGGCGAGGGTCCTCGCGGACCTCGCGCGCGTCCACCTCGCCGAGGATCGGCCTGGCATCGCCCGTGACCTCGCGAGCCGCGCGCTCTCCGAGGTCAATCGATCGAGCCTCACCATGGAGGTCGGGCAGGAAATCCAGATCACCATCGCCTCGTCGAGCCTGGCGCTCGGAGAGATCGAGGCCGCCCGGGCCAGCCTGGAGCAGCTTCGCCTTGACCCAGCAGCTGAGGCGCTGAGCGGCGATATCGCCCGTGTATGGGAGGGCATCGGACGCCGTGAGCTGGAGTCGTCGGACCTCCCGGGGGCCGAGGACGCGTACCGGCGATCCCTCGAGCTCCTCCAGCGAGCCTGGGCCCCCGATGGAGCCCGGCTGGCCGTCGTCCATGACGGGCTCGCCAATGCCCTCGAGCCGGCTGGCCCGGGAAGTGAGGCTGAAGCTCGAGAGCATCGCGCGAGAGCAGCGCGACTGCGCGGCCTCGACGGCGGATCCCTTGGCTCGTCCGCTTCGACCGGCCTCCCCTTCATGCGCGAGCCCTCCTGGGCGGCCACCTACGGCGCCGCCTTCGACGACGGCGTGACCGCCCTCCAGGCAGGCCGCCTCGACGCCGCGCGGAGGCGCTTCGTGGAGGCTCTCGAGATGGCCCCGTTCATGGCCGTCGCCGCCTACAACCTCGCGTGTGTCGAGTCGCGGGAAGGCAACCTCGAAGCGGCCGTCGCGTGGCTCGACCGAGCGCGGCGGGCGGGGTTCGCCTGCACGGAGGCGCGCCGCCAGTCCATCGAGAGTGACGAGGACCTGGCCGGGGTGCGCGCTTCGGCGGCGGGCCAGGAGGTGCTGGCCCGCCTGGGGATGCAATGGTCCGAGGCCCAGGGTCACACCTCGCGTCACGGCCGCGCGTCTTCCGAGGCGCTCGACCAGCAGCCGCCGCCGCTCCTGGTCGTGATCCACGACCGCGGCGAGCGCGCCCTCGACGTCGCTGCGGCCGGCCCCTGGAGGGACCTGGCCGACCAACTCGGCGCCACGCTCCTCGTGCCCGCCGCCCCCTTCCTCGTGGGCGCCACCGCCGCCGACGGCGCCGCCTGGGCCACCGACCCCCGGGAGCTCTGGGCGAAGCCGCGAGCCTTCGGCCAGCCGGTGCTCGATGCCGTGAGCGAGGCGCTCGAGAGGGGCGACGTCGACCGCCGGGCCGTCTGGATCGCCGGGAGCGGTGTCAGCGCAATGCTGGCCCTCGACCTGCTGGTGGAGAACCCGGGACTGTTCCGCCGCGGATGGCTGGTGGACCCGTACCTCCACGGGGCCAGCGGCGCCTCGAGCGGGAGCCTCGCGCGAGCGCTCGGCGCTCGCCTCGCCGTCTCGATCTCAGGCGCCGCCCCCCCGGCGGAGGCGAACGCAACCGACGCCGCGAGCTTTGCGGTGGACGTCGAGCGGTGGCTCAGACTCGACGGCGGCTGGCGAGCCTCGCTGGCCGTTGGGAGGGCCTGGCCGCTGGTGTCACCGCAGCTGCTCGACTGGTGGCAGCAGAGCGACGACTAGCTCCGCCGCCGGTAGCTCCGCCGCCGGGAGGCCTCGCCGCGGAGCGAACCTAGCGGCGTAGGTCCCGCAGCACGCGGAGCTCCGGGTCCACCTCGACCTCAGCCTCCCCCACCTCCAGGGTCGCCTGGCCACCCTCCATGGGGACGCGGCGCGCCTCGCCGCCGACCATGACCTCCACCGGCATGGGGAAGGGCAGCGCGTCCGGCGCCTCCCAGCGCAGGCTCAGCGTCCCTCCGTCACGCTCCACCACGAGGACTGGCAGGGGGCCGCGCCGCAGGTAGACCTCGAAGAACCACCCGAGCTTGCGCCCGGAGACCTCCTCGGCGATGGCGAGCAGCTCGTCCGTATCGCTGAAGCGAACCGCCGAACCGTCGGTGGTCTTCTCGAGCTCGGGGTCCGGGTAAGCCCAGCGCCGCAGCACCTTGAAGAAGGTCTCGTCGCCGAGGAGCCAGCGCAGTGAGTGACAGACCCAGGAGCCCTTGAAGTAGATGTCGCCGCCGGGGGCGTCGCTGCCGGTCTTGGAGAAGTAGATCGAGTCGCTGGTGCGCGGCGGCGCGGGCGCCACGGGCGCGTTGTTCATGACGCGCAGCAGGTCGATCTTCATCTTCTTCTGGTACGCCTCGCGGCCGAAGCGCTCCTCCAGGTAGAGCGGCTGCATGTAGGTGCCGATCCCCTCGTGGATCCAGAAGTCCGCCCAGTCCCGCGCGGTCACGAGGTTCGCCCACCACTCGTGCGCCAGCTCATGGTGGTGCAGCCAGTCGTAGTCGAAGTTCGGGTCGCCGCGGTACTTGTTGCCGTAGGCGATGATCGACTGGTGCTCCATCCCCAGGTGCGGGGTCTCCACGACCCCGTACTTGTCCCCGCGGAACGGGTACGGCCCGCAGACGCGCTCGAAGAAGCGAAGGTGCTCGAGGATCTCCGCCATGAAGGCCTCGCCCTTCTCCTTGTTCTCCGGCAACACCCAGAAGATGACCGGGAAGGTGTCCCCCGCGACGCTCTCAAGAGAGCTCACCAGCTCCACGTAGGGCGCCGCGTTGAAGGCCACGGTGTAGTTGGCGATGGGCGTCGAGACGCGCCACTGCGACGTCGTCTTACCGTCGAGGGTCGAGCTCCCGATGCGGCGGCCGTTCGTCGCGACCACGAGTCCCTCGGGGACCGTGAAGATGAGGTCCATGGAGTCCGGCTTGTCCGAGGGGTGGTCCTTGCAGGGCCACCAAAGGTCCGCGCCCTCTCCCTGGCAGCTGGTGGCGATCCACGGCTGTCCGTCGGCCTCCGACCAGGTGAAGCCGCCCTCCCAGGGCGGGCGCTCCGCCTCGTGGGGCACCCCGCCGTACTCCACCACGACCTTGAACTCTTCTCCCTCCACGTCGGTGAACGCCGAGGACCCGATCCAGATGTCTCCACCCGTCCGCTGGAAGCCCAGGGGCAGGAGCTCGCCCTCGCCCTCCTGAATCCGGCCTCCAAGAACCCGCGAGACCTGGAGGCTCGGGTCGAGCTGGAGCACGATCTCACGCGTCGCCTCCACCAGCCGCGCCGTCATGGTGAGTGACCCGAGGATCGACTTCGACTCGGGGTCCACCTCGAGCTCCAGTCCGTAGTGCAGGACGTCGAAGGCAGCCTGCTCCTCCATGAGCTCACCACCGGACGTGTTCGGGGTTGCATCCTGGGGCGAGAGGGCGGCGGCGAGCAGCAGTGCGATCATGGGGTCGTCCGGTGAGGGACCGCGTCGAGGCGGCCGGAGAGTCCGAAGCCTTGGAGCAAGGGGCCGAGGATACCCGGGTCGGCCCCCACGTACGCGAGGTCATCCAGGGTCGCGTCCAGCGGCGCGTCCACGGCGCAGGTCGCGAGGTCCCGGGACAAGAAGGCCGCGTCCCGGTGCTCCGCGAGCTTCTTGCCCAGGGTCTTGGCCCCGCGGATGGAGAGGGTGGCCACGCGCTCGAGGTCCCCGTAGAGCTCCTCGAGGTCGGCGAACTCATCGAGCAGCGCCACGGCCGTCTTGGGTCCCACACCCCGCACGCCTGGGATGTTGTCAACGCTGTCCCCCGCGAGACCGAGCAGGTCGCGGATCTGCTCCGGCCGGACCCCGAACCGCTCGATGACCTCCGCAGGCCCCAGCCGGGTCCCGCGCGCGAAGTCCAGGAACCAGCTGCGCTCGTCCACCAGCTGCGCGAGGTCCTTGTCCGCGGTGACGACGACCGTCTCGTCCACCGAGGCCTCGAAGCGCGCCTTCGCTGTCGCCACGAGGTCGTCCGCCTCGTAGCGGTCGTCGATGCAGCAGAACGCCCCCATCGCCGCCGCCACCTGTTGGCAGCGGTCCAGCTGCGCGACCAGGTCCGCGTCAGGGAGGTCACGGTTGGCCTTGTACTCCGGGTAGACCTCGTTCCGAAAGCTGGTGGTCAGGCTGCCATCGAAGGCCACCAGCAGGAGCTCGGGGCGCTCCTCGCGGATGAACCTCGTCAGCATGTCCACGAAGCCGCGGACCGCGTTGATCGGGCGCCCCTCGGGGTCCGTCATGGACGAGGGCAACGAGAAGAAGGCGCGGAAGATGTAAGGGCTGGCGTCGACCAGGTGCAGGCGACGGGGCGCCGCGCCTGCGGGGGCATCGTTCGGCATGGCCCGACGAGGGTAACAGCGCCGCGGAGGATGGCCCGGCCATGACCCGCAGGGGCCCCTGGAGGCGGGTCAGGCGCGCCGCGCCCTGGCATCGGCCCGGTAGCCCGAGAGCCGCTCCGCAGCGCCAGGCAGGTTCGGGTCGAGATCAATGGCCTCCTCGAGGTGCCGGATGGCCTCCACCGTCCGCCCCTGGGCCGCGAGAACGACGGCCAGGTGGTGGTGTGCCTGGGGGAGCCTGGGCGCCATCTCGAGGGTCGCCCTGAGCCGCGCCTCAGCCTGGGTGTACTCACCCCGAAGGTGAAGCTCCACCGCTCGGCGCAGGGGCAGGATCAGGTCTCGCGCCGACGGCGCGGGGCAGAGGTCCAGTCGCGCCGCCCCCGAAGGGGTGGCGCTGGCAGACTGGCGGGCGTGTTGGTGGGGTCGCGGGCTCATGGCAGTGGGACAGGCCGCGTCACCGCGCGAGGGATCCTCGCGGGACATCGGCTCTCTCGACCAGATCAGCCGGGAGCTTGAGGCATTCGGAACCAGCGCCACCTGGCGCGTCCAGGGACGCCGCCTCGCCGGCAAATCGTCCCCTGATGACCGGCAGCGAGATTCAAAAAACCCTCTACCCTTGGCGTGCCCAGGGGCGCCCGGATGCCCTCTCCCCATCCTCCATTGCTACCGATGACGTTGAAGAGACTCCTCCTGGCTGCAAGTGCGGCCGCGACCCTTGTGGCCCTCGCCCAGCCGAAGGGTGCCGGCGAGCTCCCCGCCAGAGATCAAGCCCCTTCCACCCCGGAAACGGCGCTGACGCTGGACGACAAGGCCCTCTACATGGAGCACTGTGCGAGCTGCCACGGGGAGTCCGGCGACGGCAAGGGCAACGAGGAGCTGGAGCGTCCGGCCCGAAGCTTCCTCCTCGGCGGCTACTCCTACGGCAACACCCAGAAGGCCGTCCGGCGCTCCGTGATCCACGGGATCCCCGGCACGCCGATGCCCGCCTTCGGCGCCACCCTTGGCACCGATGAGATCAACGCCGTCGCCGACTACGTGATCAGCCTCGGTCCGCCGGGCACCATCGTGCAGCCAGGCGAGAGCGTCCTGGTGGTCGAAGATCGCCCCGTCGTCGTGAAGGGCATGATGCCCGCCTACGAGCAGGGCGCCTTCCGCGAGCCCCGGAGCCTCATCGTCGGGTTCCCCAGCGGCACCACCTTCCAGTTCCGCGCCGAGGACAGCCGCCTCCTCACCGTGCGCCAGGGCGAGTTCCTCGATCGGCGTGACTGGGGCGGCCGCGGGGGCTCGGAGCTGCAGCCCCTGGGCACCCTCACCTGGAAGGCCAGCCGCGCGTCCCGCGACTTCACCGAATTCGTGGACGCAGAGTCCGGCCAGGGCCTCCGCCGGAAAGTGAGGCGCACGGAGATCAAGGGAGATGACGTCTGGCTTCACTTCGACCTCCTCGACGAGGGAGGCACCCGCGTTGGCGGCGGCCAGGAGTTCCTGTCCTTCCTGATGGTGAACGACATCCCGGTCCCCATGCGCGCGATCCTCGGCAGCGGCGAGAGCCGCGCGGTCAAGCTCCGCGAGCTGCCCGGAAGAGAGAGTCGAGCCAACGACTCCGTCGACGTCACAACCACCTCCGACGGCCTGGTCGCGTGTGTCCTCGACGACGCCCCGAACATGCGCATCTACCTCCACGCTCCGGCCTGGACCCCCTCGCTCGCCGCCGCCTTTGACGCCTCGCTTCGGAAGAAGGACTGACCCGATGATCACACTCGCCATCTGCAGCGCCCTCTTCGCCCAGGACCCCGTCTTCGCCGCCAGCGAGGCCGACGCCTACACCCTCGAGTACCTCAAGACCCCGGACGGCTGCGTCCTCGAGGTCGGCGGTATGGACTTCCTCTCCGACGGACGGCTCGTCGTCAGCACCCGCCGCGGTCAGGTCTGGATCGTCGAGGATGCCCTCGGCACGGACTTCGAGAACGCGAAGGTCACCCTGTTTCACGAGGGCCTCTGGGAGGGCCTCGGCCTCAACGTCAAGAACGACGAGATCCACGTCATCCAGCGCGGCGAGATCTCGAAGCTCCTGGACACCGACGGGGACGGCCGCTGCGACGTGATCGAGACCGTCGCCAGCGACTGGGGCGTGTCGGGCCACTACCACGAGTTCGCCTTCGGCCTCCCCCGGGATAGCGAGGGCAACTGGTGGATGGGGCTCAACGTCAGCTTCGGTGACCCCGAGTGGTGGCACGGCCGCTCCACCGCGCCCTACCGGGGCTGGGTCCTGCGGGTCTCCCCCGACGGCACCGTCACCCCCTGGGCCAGCGGCGTCCGCAGCCCCAACGGCGTGGCGGTGGACAGCCAGGACCGGGTCTTCGTCACCGACAACCAGGGCGACTGGGTGGCGTCGAGTCCGATCTATCACATCCAGAAGGACGGCTTCTACGGCCACCCCAAGAGCCTCAACTGGACCGAGGACTATCGCTCCACCGGCAAGCTCGCCCACGATGAGATCCCGCCCGCGCAGGCCGCCACCGGGCGCACGACGCCTGCGATCTGGATCCCCTACCAGTGGTCGCGCTCCACGGGCAACCTGCTCGAGGACCGCTCGGGTGGGGCCTTTGGCCTCGAGGACGGCCAGTTCGTGGTCGCCGAGCTCACCAACGGCATGATCCTGCGCGCCGGCTTCGAGGAGGTGCAGGGTCAGCTCCAGGGCTGGGTCGCGCCCCTGCGCCAGGAGATCGGCTCGGTCAACCGGGTCCTCCAAGCGCCCGACGGCACGGTCTTCTGCGGCCTCACCAACCGGGGCTGGGGTGGTCGCGCGCCGGCCGACGGCCTCGTCCGTGTGCGCCGCACCGCCGCCGAGGCCATGGACCTCGCGGGCATGACCCTGCTCGACTTCGACGAGGAGACGGAGAGCTTCGGCTTCGAGATCGCCTTCACCCACCCGGTCCACGCGGACTGGGCGCCGACGGCGGAGCGCGTGAAGATGATCTCCTACGACTACGACTACTGGTGGGAATACGGCTCGCCCGAGCGGCACGTCACCGAGCTGGAGCTCACCGACGTCCAGCTCTCCGAGGACCGCACCCGCCTCACCGTCCGGTCCTTCGACATCTTCCCGGCCACATGCGTCCGGATCACCATGGACGGGATCCAGGCGAGCAGCGGCGCGCCGCTCCTCCACCCTGAGGTCTCCTACACGATCAATCAGCTCCCCAGCGGCGCCTTGACCAACGCCTACGTCTCCAAGGTCGTGCCGCCGCCCCCGAGCCGGGGTGAGACCGACGCGGGCGTGCTGCGCCTCTCCTGGGGTGATGCGCTCGGACAGTTCGAGGCCGCAGGCTGGGAGCTCGTGGACGCGTCCCTTGACCCCGAGGACGGCCAGCGCTTCAAGACGAGCGTCGGGAACGGCGCCCTCGTCAACATCGGCGCCGACGCCACCGATCTGGTGACCCGTGGCTCCTTCGGCGACGCCCACGTCCATGTGGAATTCATGCTCCCCGAGGACTCTACCTCGGGCGTCAAGCTTGGCAATCTCGGCAGCCTCAACCTCTTCCCCGACGCCGAGCTGTGCGGCAGCTTCATGGGGAACGGCGTCGCGGTGGGTCCCACGGCGAAGGCCTTCGGCGAGGCGGGAGCGTGGTGTCCCCTCGACATCTATTACCGCGCCGCCACGGAGGAGAGCCCCGGCTTCCTCGACCGCGTGGAGCTCAACGGCGTCACCGTGATCGAGGGCCTTGAGGTCCCGAACGCCGGCACCGGGCGAGCCCCCATCCGCTTTGTCGGCACCAAGGGCGCGGTCGCCTTCCGCAACATCCAGGTCAAGCCCCTGGACCGCCCCGCGGACGCTGGCGAGTGGGAGTTCCTGGACGCCGGCGCCTCCTGGGACGACTGGGAGCTCGTAGGCGACTGCAACTTCGAGCTCGAGAACGAGGAGCTGATTGGCAAGGGCGCCCTGGGATGGCTGTGGGCCCCCGTGGAGGACCTCGGCGACGCCACCGTCCGGGCTCGCGTCAAGATCAACGCCAACGGCGCCGGCGCCCTGATCGTCCGCGCCGCGGACGGCGATGACGGGGTCGAGGGCTACGAGGTGCGGGTCAACGCATCTTTCCCCGACGCCGCCATGACCGGCTCGGTCCGGGCCGGCGAGACCAGCGCCGAGGTGGGCAGTGAGCTCATCGCCGCCGACACCTGGGCCGACCTGGAGGTCGACGTCCGGGATGGAGAGCAGGGCACCACCGTGACCGTGTACCTCAACGGCGTCCTCGTGAACCAAATGGTCCACGCCGACGGCTTCGAGCCCGGCGGACTCGCGCTCCGCTGCGACCACGACGGCACCGTCTTCAAGATCCAGAACATCCGAGTCCGCCGATGATCCAACGCTCACGCCTCGTCCTCGCCTTCACCGCAGCCCTCGCCCTCGGCGCGGCCCTGCCCCCTGTCTTCCGTGGCTCCGTCCTGCGGATGCGACGCTCGGGTGAGATGGAAGGGGCGCTCGCGGGGCCCCTGCGACGCGCCAACGCCGAGCTCGCCTTCGCCCCCGAAGCGGTGGGCGGCGGGCTGATCTTCAACGGCGCGGACGACGCGTTCATCTCTCTTGGTGGCCAGCGAGGGAAGCTGCCCGAGCAGGAGCTCCACGTGGGAGCGCTAGTGTCCGTGGAGACCCCGCGACGCTGGGGCGGGATCGTCGGCGCCGTCGAGGACAACACCGAGGCCGAGACGGGCTGGGTGCTCGGCTACGACGACTCCGCCTTCACCCTGATGATCTCCACGGAGGCCACGGACGACGGCGACGGCAAGCTGGTCACTCTCCGCGCGGACAAGCCGTACGAGTTCGGCCGCCTCCACCTCGTCACCGCCTCCTACGACGGGGAGCGCGCCGAGCTCACCATGGACGGTGTGGTCGTGGCCAGCTCCGACGCGCCCGGTGGCCCCATCCGCTACAGCGGGGAGGAGCGGCTCACCGTCGGCGCCTACCGAGACGTGAATGAGATGTTCGCCCACGACGGCCGGATCGCCGCGCTTGAGGTCTTCGACACGCCGGTCGGCGGGGAGCTCGCCTTCCGCGAGCGCTTCGGAGCGGCCAACGCGACCCCCTGGACCGACGCGACCTTCGACTGGAGGGTTCAGCCCTACCTCACCTGGCCCTCCACCGACGCGGTGAGCGTCCTCGGCGAGTCCAGCTGGCCCTCGGAGGCTCTGGTGCTCGTCCGCCCCGAGTCCGAGGCGGGCTGGACCGAGGTCTCCTCCGAGACGCCTGGCTCCCGGCTCCACGAGGTCCGCCTCAAGGGCCTCGTGGCCGACACAAAGTACTTCTATCAGATGAACCTCGTGGGGCCGGCCAACGGCGACGCGGTGCCCGTACTGGAGGGGCCTGTTCGATCGTTCAGGACGGCGCCCGCCAGCGACCGCAGCGCGTTCACCTTCACGGTCATCGGGGACACCCAGACCAACGGCGCCGTGGCCAAGCGCGTGAGCGACCTCGCCTTCGAGCAGCGCCCGAACTTCGTGGTCCACTGCGGCGACCTCGTGGACACCGGGGGCAACAAGACGGACTGGACCGAGACGTTCTTCCCCAGCATGCGGCCGCTGATCGAACACGCGCCGCTGGTGTCCGTCCTCGGCAACCACGAGCAAGACGCGCGGCTCTACTACGACTACATGTCCCTCCCCGACCCAGAGCGCTGGTACTCCCTGCGCTACGGGTCTGCCGAGTTCTTCATGATCGACGGCAACCGCTCCTTGGCCCAGCAGTCGGAGCAGCTGGCCTGGCTGGAGGGGGCCCTGTCCGCGTCGAAGGCGAAGTGGCGCTTCGCGGTGCTGCACCAGCCCCCCTACACCAGCGACTCCAACGACTACGGCGACACGACCAAGACCTCGTCCACCCGGGGCGACATGAACGTGCGCAACATCGTCCGTCTGCTGGAGAAGCACGGCGTCGACATCTGCTTCTCAGGTCACGTGCACGACTACGAGCGCACGTTCCCCATCAAGGGCGGCGAAGTGCTCCCCCACCAGGACGGCGGCGTGCTCTACATCACCGCGGCTGGCGGTGGCGGCTCACTCGAGGACTTCGACGGCACGAACACCTGGTTCGGCAACCGCAAGGCGCGGCGACACCACCACCTCCACGTGGCGATCCTGGGCGACGACCTCGAGCTGCAGGCCATGGACGAAGACGGCCGCGTCTTCGACACGCTACGCCTCGAGGCGCGGTGAGCCAGGGGCTCTAGAAACCGATCGAAGAGGAGCCGGCCATCGAGGCGAGAGCCACGATGTCGTCGAGCTCCCCCTGATCGATCTCCAAGGCGAGGGTGGACGGCCACCCGAGCGGGATCGAGAGGTTGTCGAAGCCCTGGGCGGCGAGCAAGCGCCCCAGGTAGGTGGAGAAGACGGCGACCTGCACCTCGCGATTGGGCGGGAGCTCATTGCGGCCGCCCGCGAGGCTCTCGGCCGCGGCCTCGATCGCCGGCGGCAGCGACCAGTTGCGCGCGAGCATCAGGCAGAGGGCCGGTCCGGCGCGGCTCACGAGTTCCCTCCGCATGCGCGAGCTGAGCTTGCTTCCTCGTCGTTTCTCAACTCGCTGCACCAACTGATGCCCGAGCGGAGCCCCAGCGCAGAGGATGAGCCCGGCGAGCATCGAGGCCCGATTCGCGCCCAGCTTGGACGATGACACGCGGTGTGAGATCGCCCCGGCGATCCGCGCGCTCTTCCAGGTCTGCTCTCCGCCGAGCACGCTCTCGAGGACGGGCCCGAAGACGTGCGATCGAGCGACCTTGATCACCGCGAGCTCCCAGAGACCACGCATCCCGATGCGCTGCGCCGCGACGCTGGGCGATTCGACAGGATCGCTGGCGGCGTAGAGCGCTGAGTTGGCAAGGTCTATGACCTGGCCCTTGAGGACCTCGTCTCCCTCGAGGATGTCGCCGACAGCCACGGCGTTGTACTCACCGCTGACGACCAGGGCGGCGAGCTCCACGGCAGCTCGGCTCAGCCGCGGCAACTCGTCCTCTGCGACCTCCAGCTCCGCCAGGACGGCGCTGCGCCACTCTTCGCCCAACGAGTCGGGGACGCCTTCTTCCAAACACAGCCTCACACTCTGATATCGAATGCTGGAACGCCGGAGCCGAAGGAAAATCACCGTGACGCACCGTGGAAATCCCGAACGGGTGCACCTCACAGGGTGGAGAAGCCTAGCGGGCCTCCTGGCGCTCGCGTCCTCCTGTGGAACAACGCCCCTCCCGGTCGAGCCTCAGCACGCCTTGGACGCCGGCGGCGCGGTCCTCGCCGTCGGCGGTGGAGGCACGCCGATGTCCGTCGTGCAGCGGGGGCTCCAGGAGGCCCAGGGCCACGAGGGAGGGGGGCCTCGCGTCGCTGTGATCCCCTTCGCGTCCGCGAGGGAGGACCGTGGGCTGGGTTCTGTGGAGATGTGGAGAGAGGCGGGCGCGCCGTCCGTGATCCTCGTCCCGGAAGACGAGAGCGCCCGGACGATCGTCGAGAGCGCCGACCTCATCTGGCTGGGGGGCGGCAGCCAGCGCCGCTTGATGGAGTCCCTGGACCGCCTCGACCTCACGGAGCTCATCCGTGACCGGCACCGCGCCGGTGCGGTCGTGGGCGGCACCAGCGCCGGCGCAGCGGTCCTGGGAGGCGTCATGATCTCGGGCGACCCCGAGCCAGACTCCTACACGGGCGGGGCCATGGCCCCGATCCCGTCGCTGGGGCTGATCCCAGGCGTGATCATCGACCAGCACTTCCGTGAGCGGAGGCGCGAGGGGCGGCTCATCAGCGCCCTGCTGGATCGGCCCCGCGGGTGGGTCGGCGTGGGGATCTCAGAGGGCACCGCTGCGGTCTTCGAGGCCGACTCATTCGAGGTGCTAGGCAAGGGCGTGGTCCTCGTCCTGGAGACCTCCACCGCGACGCTTGGGGACGCCGGGCCCGGCGAGCTGCAGCGCGCGAGCGGGGTCACGCTGTCCGTTCACCCGCCCGGCGAACGCCGCGAGGTCCGCGGGGCGAGCGGCCCCTGAGGGGAGGTCGTATCCTCCAGGGCATGGCTCTCCTCACCGCCCTCGCCCTCTTGCTCACCAGTCTCCCCTCCACCGCGCAGGCCGAAGGCCCGACGCCTCAAGAGGAGGACGCCGAGATGACCCGGGTCCTGCTGGTGTCCGGGGCCAACAACCACGACTGGGAGTGGACCACCCCATCGCTTGCGTCGATCCTCCGGGAGACCGGGCGCTTCGAGGTCGTGGTCACGCGGAACCCCGGTGCGGCCCTGGCCGACAGGGGCGCCCTCGACTCATACGACGCAGTGGTCCTCGACTACAACGGCCCGCGCTGGGGAGACGCCGCGGAGACGGCCTTCCTCGGAGCCGTGCGCGATGGGCTCGGCGTGGTCGTGATCCACGCCGCCGACAACCACGGCAACGGTTGGCCGGAGTACGAGAAGCTCGTGGCAGACCTCTGGCGCAAGGGGACCGGCCACGGCCGCTTTCATCCCTTCGACGTCGAGGTGGTGGACCGCGATCACCCCGTGACCCGCACCCTGCCGACCATCCTCGCGCACCCCGATGAGCTGTACCACGACCTCGTCAACGTGCACGACGTGGACCGGCGTGTCCTGGCCACGGCGCTCTCCACGAAGGAGAGCGGAGGCACCGGCGAGGCGGAGCCGATGATCCTCGTCCGCTCCTACGGCAAGGGGCGCATGTTCCACACGCCCCTTGGCCACGTCTGGAAGAACGTCCCGGGCTCCCAGGCCTCCCACCGCGACCCACAGTTCCGCGGGCTCGTGGTCCGCGGCACCGAGTGGGCCGCGACGGGCACGGTCACAGATGAGCGGACCGCTCCCGCGGCCGCGGTCGACGGGTGGATCTCGCTCATGGGCCCCGAGCACTGGCAGGCCTTCGGCGGCGGCGAGGCCCCGGAGGGCTGGCGGTTCGAGGGGGACGTCCTGCGGCGCGATGGCGCCGCAGGCGACATCACGACGCGGGAGCTCTTCGGGGACTTCGAGCTCACGTTCCAGTGGAAGACCTCGGTCGCAGGCAACTCGGGGCTGAAGTACCGCATCTCCGCCGACGCGAAGCAGCCGATCGGGCCCGAGTTCCAGCTCCTCGACGCCGCTTCCCCCACGCAGAACGGGGAGCATCGCGCCGGCGCGCTGTACGACGTCGTCTCCGCGGGCGGCTCCCCGGCTCTGCCCTGGGGCGAGTTCCACGAGGCCCGTATCGTCTCCCGCGGGCCCCTGCTCGAGCACTGGCTGGACGGCGTCCTGGTCGCGTCTGCGGACACCTCCACCCCCGAATGGGCCGCGCTCGTCGAGGACAGCAAGTTCAAGGGCGTGGACGGGTTCGCCGCGTCCGGGCCGGGCCGCCTCCTGATCCAGGACCACGGCGACGAGGTCTGGATCCGCGGGATGCGCATTCGCGAGCTGAGCCGCGGCGATCAACAGGCCGCCCTGCTCTTCCCCGGCGAAAGCACCGAGGGGTGGTCGAACGTCGGCGACGCGCGCTACGAGGTTCAAGGATCGACGCTGATCGGGCGTGCCGGCCCACGGCAGAGGCAGAGCTTCCTCGTCTCCGACCGCGAGTTTGGCGACTACACCATGGAGGTCGACGTCCGGATCGCCGTCGAGGGCAACTCCGGGATCCAGATCCGCAGCCACGTGGGCAAGGACGGGAAGCTGCGCGGCTACCAGGCCGAGATTGACCCCTCCCCGCGCAGCTGGTCCGCGGGCCTGTTTGACGAGGGTCGGCGCGCCTGGCTCGACGACCTCTCCGACAACAAGGCGGCCAGGGAGGCCTTCGACCTCGACGGCTGGAACCGTTACCGGATGGTCTGTGAGGGGCCCAGGGTTCGCACCTGGATCAACGGGGTCGCCGCGGCAGACCTGCTGGACGGCGAGGATCTCAGCGGCTCCATCGCCTTCCAGATCCACGGCGGGGACGACGACATCGAGATCCACTGGCGGGATCCCCGCGTCGAGGACCGTGGCCGGCACGACTGGGTCGCCCAGGACCCCGCGGCCCGCTGCGCCCTAGGCGGCGCGCCGGGCGCACGCGCCACGATCCTCGGCGAGGACGTCGAGCTACGGCTCGTGGACGCCGACGGCGCTGTGCTGACCCGGGTTGATCTCTCGGCCAGGGAGGGCTGGAAAGCCGGTTCGATGAACCGCGTCACCGTCCTGCTGGCTCCCGATCGCGCTGCGGTTCAACTCGGCGACCGGACCACTGTCGAGGTGGCGGTGGAGGGCGTCGAGGCTCTCGAGTTCCACTCGGACTCCCGGTCACTGGAGGTCCGCTCCCTCACGCTCTGCGAGCGCGCCACCCACTGAGGCGACGCGCGGCTCGATCTCTCCTCGCGCGGCTCAGCCGTCCAGCTCGGCCGCCGTCATCGGCTTGACCCGGTCGCCCGCAGCCTCGCGGACCCGCTGGACCGTCCCGAGCGTCACCGGCTCGACGCCGTTGCCCCAGGAGCGGCGGATGTAGGTGAGCACGTCCGCGAGGTCCTCGTCCTGCCCCTCGAAGCGGGGCATCTCGAGGTTCCAGGTGCGGCCCTCGATCTTCAGGGGGCCCTCGAGACCGTGCATGAGGATCTGCACGAGACGATCCTCGTCGCCCACCGCGTAGGTGGTCCCGCGCAGGGTCGGCGCCTTGCCGTCCTGTCCCCCGCCGTGGCTCTGGTGGCAGGTCGCGCAGACGTTCTCGTACACGGTCCTGCCGCGCTCGTATTGGGCGGTCTCCGGGACGGTCAGGTCGCGGGGGAGCTCGACCTCCACCGCGCCGGGCTTGCCGGGCCACGTGCAACCCTCGTCGACCTTGCTCGCCGCAGCAGGACGCGGCGCGCCGGCGTCCACGACGTTGGCCGCGAAGTAGGCGGGCATGGCACGCAGCGGCAAGGGCAGGCGCTCACCGCGGGGCCCCTTGCGGCGGGTCTCCATGAGGCCGTCCAGCAGCGGCTTGCTCCACCACTCCGCCGGCGGCGCCAGCGCGAGGTCCACGATGAGCTCCACGTTCTCCTGCAGCTTCTCCCTGCCCACGCAGGCAGCGAGGGCCCTCAGTAGGTCCTTGCGCCCCGAGAGCTCCGTGGCCCACGCCGGTCGCAGCGCGAGCTCGAGGAGGAAGTCCGCCTCCCTGAACTGGAGGCCGGAGATCACCGCCGAGCGCTCGAGGCTCGAAGAGGCGTCCGCTGACATGCGCACCGCGAACAGCTCGAGCACGTCGGCCTGATCCGACGCGCCGAGCGCCAGCAGGCCGTGGAGCCGGGCGCGCGCGTCTCCGTCCTCGAGGGCCACAGCCGCTACGTCCCCCAGGAGTTCGCTGCCCTCAAGGTCCAGGCGGCGCTCAGCGATCTCCGCCGCCGCCGCGCGCACGCGGGGGTCCTCCGCCCGGAGCGCGCCCCGCAGCGTGGCGTCATCGATGAAGCCGACCCCGTCGAGGGTCCAGAGGGCGTGCACCGCCCCGAGAGGAGACGCCCCGTCCGCGATGACTCCGCGCAGCGCTGCGAGGGCCCCGGCCTCGCCGTCCAGGTCCTCCACCAGGATGCGCTGGGCGCTGTCGCGCACCCAGGCGTTGTCCGAGGCGAGCAGCCCTGCGAGCTCCTCGAGGGAGGCGGCCGCGAGGTCAACGTCAGGGCGCGACGCCGGCGCACCCTCCCGGCGCACGCGCCAGATCCGACCGAGCCCCATGGGGCCCTCGAGCCCGCGCTCCTCGATCTGCTTGCGCAGGAAGGTCGTGAGGAAGATCCGGTGCTGGATCAGGCCCCGATACATGTCGGCGATGTACAGCGTCCCGTCCGGCCCGCTCGTCATGGCCACCGGCCGGAAGCGCTCGTGCGTCGACGTGAGGAAGTCTCGCTCTCCTCGGATGTCGCTGGCCTTCAGCCGCGCGGTCTCCGGCCGCTCCTCGATGCGGTAGCGCTTCACGAGGTTGCCCGTGGGCTCGCAAACAAAGATATCCCCGTTCGCTTCTGCCCCGAGGCCTGCCCCGCGCAGGGGCGTCGCGCTGCACGCCGCGGTGAAGTAATGCAGCGTGTAGTCGTCCCGCAGCGTGACCGCTTGGTACCCGCGGTTCACGCCGGGGTTGATCCGGGAGGGGAAGACCTCGCGGGTCGCGTCGACGCCAGCGAAGGCGCCGTGGAAGCCGCGCTGGTGGCGGTTGCGGACCGCATAGCGCGCCGGGGTGATGTCCATGAACAGCGGCTGCGGGTTCGTGTTCCGCGCGAAGCGCCCGACATCATCGCGTGCCAGTCCCCACTGACCGGCCTGACGCTCATTCCGGATTTCCCAGGTGCCGTCGCCGTTCTCGTCCTCGGTGCGCCGCACGGCCCGGTTCCAGTTGGCGAAGTGGACCCAGTTGTCGAGCCCCATGGTCGGCCCGTTGATGTCGTGCTCGGGGTTCTCGAGGCCCTTGGTCAGGCCTCCCATGACGACCTCACGGCGATCGAGGACGCCGTCACCGTCATCGTCGCGCAGGAACACCAGCTCCGGCGGGAGGATGCAGAGGGCCCCTCCGAACATGGGGGCGACGCCCCGGGGCAGCACGAGCCCGTCGGCGAAGTCCTCGCGCCGGTCCATGGTGCCGTCGCCGTCCTCGTCAGTAAGCACAGCGATGCGCCCGATGGGCTCCTTCTCACCGGTGCCGGCGATATCCGGCATGTAGCCCCTCATCTCGACGACCCAGAGCCTGCCGACCTCGTCGAAGACCACCTGCACGGGGTCCACGACCATCGGCTCCGCCGCCACCAGCTCGATCTCGAAGCCAGGGGGCAACTCGAAGGTCGCGAGCTCCTCCTCGGCCGAGAGCACCGGCGCCGCGGGGATAGCGAGATCCGCGGGTAGGGCTCCCTGGACCTCCCCGTTGCGGTCGCCGTTCTGGGCGAGGGTCGGGGCGGCGAGCAGGCACGGGGCCACGGAGAACAAGATCGCGTGCATTCGCATGCCCAGATCTTAGGCGTTCCGCGCCTCCTTGCGACCGGTCTGCTCGCCCTCGATCGCCCCGAAGTGGCGCCGCTGCGTTGCGACTCGGGCGTCGTTCCAGCTCTCCGTGGCTGAGCCATGCGCGACAGGCGCAGTCCGCCTACGCTGGTGTGGTGAATCGTCTCGCCAAACTCCACTGTCTCACACCGATCTTGTTGGTCGCCTGTGCCGTCTCCCCCGTCGAGGAAACGAAGGCCCGCCCTCGCCCGGGGCCTGGAGCCACCGCGCCGCGGCCCAATATCGTCGTGCTGTTCGCGGACGACGCGGGCTACTCGGACTTCGGCTTTCAGCCCGACACGGCCGAGGACATGCGGAGCCTGACCCCGCACATCGACTCCATCGCAGCCGAGGGCGCCGCCTTCCGCGCCTTCTACATGTCGGCCTGCGTCTGCTCTCCGTCGAGGGCCGGCCTCATGACGGGCCGCTACCAGCAGCGCTTCGGTCACGAGAAGAACATCCCCCCCGGCTACATGAAGGGCGGCATGGACCTCGCGGAGGCCACCCTCGCCGACCGGCTCGGGGAAGCCGGGTACGAGACGGCGCTGGTGGGCAAGTGGCACCTGGGGTACCCCGACCCCTACCACCCCAACGAGCGCGGCTTCGACTGGTTCATGGGCTGCCTCCAGGGCTCGCGGCCCTACCTCGAGATGGAGGAGCCGACGCCCCACCGCGTGCTCCTGCGGGACCGAACACCCACCCCCGAGGGGGGCTACGTCACCGATCGTTTCGGTGACGCCGCGGTGGAATTCATCGAGAAGGAGCGCGAGGAGCCCTTCTTCCTCTTCGTGTCCTTCACGGCCCCCCACGGCCCGCTCCAGCCGAGACCGGGCGACGTGGAGCTCCCCGAGCTCGCCTCCATCGAGAAGAAGCGGCGGCGGAACTACGCCGGGCTGGTGAAGGCCATGGACGACAACGTCGGCAAGGTGCTGGCCGCCCTCGACCGCGCCGGCGTCGCGGGGGAGACCCTGGTGCTGTTCACCAACGACAACGGCGGCCAGACCCAGACCGCGGCGGTCAACTTGCCCCTCCGGGGCCGCAAGGGCCAGCTCTACGAGGGCGGCATCCGCGTCCCCGCCGCGCTGCGCTGGCCCGGCGTGGTAGCGCCGGGCACGGTGATCGAGGCGCCCGCCATCTCGCTCGACCTGACGCCGACGTTCCTCGCCGCGGCGGGGAGCGCGCCTGAGCCCGGCGCCAAGCTCGACGGCGTCGACCTCACGGCAGCGCTACGAGGTGACGCCAGCGGTCCGTTGGCCGAGCGCTCCCTCTTCTGGCGGCGCAGCGGGAGCGCGGGCCCTATCGCCGCCCGTCGCGGCCGCTGGAAGCTCCTGCTGAACGACCGCTCCGAGAGCCCAGAGCTCTTCGACCTCGTCGCGGACGTCTCCGAGAGCAGCGACGTGGCCGCCGAGCACCCGGCCGTGGTGGCGGAGCTGATGGCCGAGCTGCGCGCCTACGAGGCCGGGCTCATGGAGCCCCTCTGGCCCTAGGCGCCGGCCGCAAGCACGCCTTCGGCCTGGCGCGCCACGACGAAGTCATTCGCCGTCAGCCCGCCCGCGTCGTGGGTCGTGAGAGAGACCGTCAGCTGGCAGTAGTCGCTGATCCCAAGGTCCGGGTGGTGGTTCTGCTCCTCGGCGACCTCCGCCAGGGCGTTGAGCGCCGCCAGGGCGGCCCCGAAGTCTGCGAGGCGCACCTGGAGCATGATCGAGGGCCCCTTGAGCTCCCAGCCTGGACCCAGCTCCGCCCGCATGGCCTCGACGTCGACCGCCGCCAGGAGCGGCGCGCCGTCCACGCACACCCGGGGGATCGCGCTCACGACGAAGCCTCACGCGTGTGGGTCAGCCAGCCGTGACGGTCTGGCACCCGGCCCTCGACGATGGAGAAAAACGCCTCCTGGAGCCTCTTGGTCACCGGCCCGGGGGCGCCGCCCTCCATGGGCCTGCGGTCGACGCTGCGCACCGGCGTGATCTCGGCGGCGGTCCCGGTCATGAACAGCTCCTCCGCGAAGAAGATCGCCTCGCGCGGGATCCGCCGCTCCCGGAGCTCGAGGCCCATCTCGCGGGCGAGCTGGATCACCATGTCCCGCGTGATGCCCGCGAGGATGGAGTTACCGACGGGCGGGGTGACGATGGCGCCGTCCTGGACCAGGAAGAGGTTCTCGCCGCTGCCCTCCGAGAGGTACCCGTCCACGTCGAGCACCAGGCCCTCCGCGTAGCCGTTGCGCACAGCCTCCTGGATGACGAGCTGAGAGTTGAGGTAGTTGCCCGAGGCCTTGGCCATGGAGGGGTGGGTGCCCGGCGCCATCCGGCGCCAGGAGCTGAAGCACACGTCCACGCCGGACTCCACCGCCTCGTTGCCGTGGAGCGAGTCCCACTCCCAGGTGGCGATGATGAGCTGAATCGGGTTGCCCTTGGGCAGCACGCCCAGCGGCCCGGCCCCGCGAAAGACCAGCGGCCGGACGTAGCAGGACTCGTGTCCGTTCCGGCGCACGGTGTCGATCACCGCCTGCTCCACCACCTCGGGTGAGAACGGGATCTCCATGTCGAGCACGGCGCAGGAGCGGAACATCCGCCGGACGTGCTCCCTCAGCCTCAGGAGCCCGGGGCCGCCGGGTGTGGCGTAAGCCCGCATGCCCTCAAAGACCGCGTTGCCGTAGTGGAGGCTGTGGGACAGAACATGGATCTGCGCCTGATCCCAGGGGATCAGCTCGCCGTCCATCCAGATCACTTCAGAGGGCTTCATCGGCCGGCAAGGATAGCCGACCAACCGGCCGCGGGCCGTCCTACAATGGCGGACGAGATGAATGACAACATCATGAACGCGCCGCACGGAATGAACCTCGTCGTGGAGTGCAAGGACGGGAGTGCCGTCATCGGTCGCTTCGACGAGTCCAACGGCTTCGAGGTCGTCATGCACGACGTTGACACCTGGGGCGCCGACCAGGGCAGCGAGGAGGACCGCGAGCAGTGGGTCCGCTCCACCGCCACCTACGGCGTGGCGGTGAAGGCGCGGGACCACAACTTCGCCGCGAGCCTCGTGGCGACCTGGCGATCCCTCGGCGACGTCGAGAGGCTCCACTAGGCCTCGGGGCATGCAGACGGACTCCACAACCCTCCGCTGCGCCTCGGCCGTCTCGGGTCTGGATGACCTCGACGCGGCCGTGGCCGAGGTCTCCAGCGAGATCGACGCGCGGCTCGATGGCGCCCAGCCCGACCTGCTCTTCGTCTTCACGACCCACCACCACGGCGGCGACCTCGCCCGCGTGTCGGCGGAGCTCGTCGAGACCACCGGAGCGGCCGAGGCCGCGGGCTGCACTGGCGCCTGGACCGCGGGCACCGGAAAGGAGCTCGAGCAGCGGCCAGGACTGTCGGTGCTGGCGGCCCGCCTGCCCGACACGGAGGTCGAGGTCATCCGCCTCGCCCCCCCTGGCGAGGGCGGCTGGGACGCCGACGCGCTCCCCATCGACGACCCTGAGCGCACCTCGGCCATCGTCATGGCCGACCCGTTCACCTTCCCCGTCCCCACGCTCCTCGACGACCTTGCCGAGACCCAGCCGGGCCTGGCGGTGACCGGGGGGCTGGCGAGCGGCGGCATCGCGCCGGGCCAGAACATCCTCTACGCCGGCGCGGACCCGGTGAACTCGGGCGCGGTGGCCGTGCTGCTCAAGGGAGGCACGAGGGTGGTCAGCGCCGTGAGCCAAGGCTGCCGCCCGATCGGGTCGCCCCTGGTCGCCACCCGGGTCGAGGGCAACGCCATCTTCGAGCTCCGCGGCCAGCCGGCCGCCAAGGTCCTGTTCGAGGTCCTCGAGTCCCTCGACGAGAGCGAGCGCGAGCTCTTCCAGAAGGGCGCCTTCATCGGGCGCGCCGTGGACGCCGCGCGCTCCTCGTTCCGCCCCGGCGACCTGCTGGTGCGGAACATCATGGGCCTCGACCCCCAGCGCCACGCCATCGCGGTCGCGGACGGCGGCTTCCGGAACGGGACCACGTTCCAGTTCATGGTGCGGGACGGCGCCTCTGCCGAGGCCGAGCTGGCTTCCGTCCTCGAGGTCGCCGGGCTGGAGTCCATGGGCCAGGCCTCCGGCGGGCTCCTGTTCACCTGCGGTGGCCGCGGCCAGGGGATGTTCGGCCGCCCCCACCACGACGCCGCCGCCATCGAGTCGGCCTTCGGCCCTGGCTTCCCCCTCGCGGGCTTCGCCGCCAACGGCGAAATCGGCCCCGTGGGCGGCCGCCCCTTTCTCCACGGCTTCACTGCGAGCGCGGCAATCTTCGCGCCCCGCAACTGACCCCCCCTCGACCGAGGACTCTCGAGAATGCACACGACCATGCTCCACCCGGCTCTACTCCTGGAATCGGTGAGCTTCACCTCCGACGGCGGAGGAGGTGACGGCATGGGGCTGCTGCTCAACATCTTTAGCCTCGCAGCGTGGATCCTCATGCTCTTCCTGGTCCTCCGCGACCGTGACAAGCTCAAGCAGGCCAAGGCGGACGCCGAGGCCGCCAAGGACCAAGCTCGCCGGGCCAACAACGCCAAGGACGAGCTCGCCGCCGAGGTGGGGAACCTGCGCGAGCTCCTCGCGCGGTCCGTGGAGGGGGAGCCCCTCACCCGGGAGATGGTCATGGAGGGCCAGCTCTGGCGCGACATCGATGGACAGAAGGCCCTCGAGCTCTTCGGCGACGCCGGCGCGCACATCCTCGACGTGCGAACCCCCTCCGAGATGGCCTCCGGCGTGATCAAGGGCGCGCTTCTGATTCCGATGGACGAGATCGGGCAGCGGAGCAAGGAGCTCCCCTCGGACGGCAGGCCCATCCTCATCTACTGCGCCGCCGGCGGCCGCTCCGCTGCGGTGTGCGAGCACCTCTCGACCGAAGGGGTCGGCGGCCTCCACAACCTGGAGGGCGGCTTCGGCGCCTGGCGCGGTGAGACGCAGACTCCCTGAGCGACGCTCGTCCCCAGCCCCTTTCGGGCGCCGCCGCTGACCGGGCCCCCGCCTCGCGGCCGGACTCCAGCCGCCCGCTGAGGGAAACATCAAAGGCCCGCGATTGAGGCGTTAAGGAAAGGGGCAGCCAGACCCGATCCAGGACCCTGTGTGGCGGTTCGAAGTTCGCCCTCCCCCGCCCACCGGCAAGCCCCTCCAAGGCGCGGCCACTCCCCCACCACGGCTCCCAAGACCTCCCTCCCGATGCTCGACCCCGCCACCATCGAACGTGACCTCGCCTTCGCCATCGCCGCCGCCCGCGACGCTGGCGACCGCGGCCTCGCCTTGCGCGCGCTCGACCGCTGGGAGGGCAAGACCCTTGGCGACGTCTGCGACCAGGCCTGCGACGGGCTCCTCCACGGGCTGCTCGCCGGACGCTATCCCGACGACGGCGTGCTGAGCGAGGAGACCGTCGACACGCCCGAGCGCCTGTCCAAGTCGAGGGTCTGGATCGTGGATCCGCTGGACGGCACCAAGGAATACGCGCAGCTCCGGGACGACTGGGCCGTGCACGTGGCCCTCGCGGTCGACGGCCGCTGCGTCCTCGGGGCCGTGGCCCTGCCGTCCCAGGGCAAGGTCCTCTACGGCGTCTCCGCCGAAGGGGCCGAGCGCGCTGGGTCAGAGGGTGACCACAGCGGCGAGCTCGTCTCCGGTACGAGCCCGCAGCAGGGCCGCCCCCGGATTGCCGTCAGTCGCTCTCACACGCCCGAGTGGGTCGACCGCTTCGCCGCCGCCATCGAGGGTGACCTCGTTCCGGCCGGCTCCGCGGGACACAAGGCGGGCATGCTGCTCACCGGGGACGCGGACATGTACGTGCACAAGATCGGCCTCAAGGAGTGGGACACCTGCGCCCCGGAGACCATCGCCCGCAGCCTCGGCTGGCACGTCTGCCGCCTCGACGGTTCTGAGCACGTCTACAACCAGGCCGACCCGCGCAACCACGAGCTCGTCATGTGCCGCCCGGCGGCCCGCGACGCGGTCCTGGCCGCGCTCTCCGAGTCCGGCGCCCTCGAGGACCGAAAGGTCTGAGGAGCCGCCCATGCCAGCGCCGCGCTCAGCGAGGCGGCTGGCAGGGGACGCACAGGTAGAGGCGCCGCGAACCCACGTCGATCTTCTCCACCGGGGTGCCACACTCGGGACAGGGTCGGCCTGCCCGCGCGAACGCGGCGTGGCGGTAGTGGCGAAAGGGAACGCCCCGCCCCTTCGCGTCCTCCACGCGCTCCAGGCAGTCCGTGATCCCGCCGGTCTCGTAGCTCTGGCGGGTGACATCCAGGATCCACTGGGCGAGGTCCTCTCGGTCCTCGTCGTCGAGCTCCTTGGGCCGCCAGCTCGGGTGGAGGCCCGCCCACCAGAGGATCTCACTCCTCAGGTAGTTCCCGAGGCCGCTGACGAAGCTCTGGTCCAGCAGCAGGGCCCCGAGGTTCCGACCACGAAAGCGCGGGTCCTCAAGCTGCGCCAAGACCTCCGCCCTGGTGACGTCCGGGTCCACAGCGTCGGGCCCAAGCTTGCCGAGATACGGGTGATCCGGCTCCTCCTCGGGGCGCAGGATCTCGATCTCCGAGGCGCTGTAGAGCAGCGCCGAGCGCTTCTCTCCGCGAAGCTCCATCCGCAGGGAGCGTCCGGTCTTCGGGTAGTTGCCGGCCTTGCGGAAGTACCACTTGCCGTAGAGCTGGTTGTGGGAGTACACGGCGATGCCCACGTCAAAGCGCGTCAGGATCGCCTTTCCGCGGGCCTCGACCTCGGTCACCGTGGCTCCTGTTAGCTGCTCTTCCCAGGGCTTGAGACGGGATAACCCGAAGCTCACCTCACGCATGGCCTCCCCCTCAACCGCCTCTGCGATCTGGTCGGCTGCGCGATGAATCTCAGGTCCTTCCGGCATGCACTGGTCTTCGACCCGTCGCCGCGCCTGGAGTCACCCGAACGGATTTGATGGCCGTCCACGGCAGCTTGTCTATCATCGCGAGCTCCCCCCGAACCTGACACCGCGTCAGGCCGGGGAGGGGTCGACCCGCCTCATTCTCCCCTTCATGTCCGCCACCCCGCCCAAGCGCCGATCGAGCGCCGAGATCAAGGAGCAGATCGTCAGCGAGGTCGTCTCCCTCCTGTGGGGCCACCCACTCCGCGACGTCACGGTGAAGATGATCATGGAGGGCACCGGGCTCAGCCGGCCAGCCTTCTACATCCACTTCAACTCCATCGCAGAGCTGATCGAAGAGCGCCTCGCTGTGCTCGAGCAGCTGATGGTGGGTGCCACGCTTGAGTGGCTCACGACCACCGACGATGACCCAGAGACCCTCCGGTCCGCGCTTCACGGGCTCATCGAGGTCGTCGTCGAGAACGGCGCGACCTTCCGGGCGATCGCAGAGGCCGCAACCCTGGACCCCAGGCTCGCCAAGACCTGGGGAGACTTCATGGGGCAGTGGGACGCGGCCGTGGCCGCCCGCATCCGCATCGGCCAGGAGCTCGGCTACTTGTCCGGCGTCGACCCCGAGTGGACGGCCTTCGCGATCAACCGAATGAACGCCACCGTGTTGATCGAGGCCTTCGGCAAGAGGCCGCAGCAGGACCCCGACACCGTCCTCGGGGCCCTCTTCCAGATCTGGAAGCGGACCCTCTACATCTCCAAGTAACGACTCCACTGGACGAGTCCACTCCACCACGACTCCACCCGCTCAACTATGGCGACGACTAACGCTGCAAGCCTGCTTGTCCTCCTGCTCGTCTCCTGCCAGTCCAGCGCCACCGCCGAGTGGCTCCCTGGCGGCTCCCCCACGCCGGGCTACAACCAGGCGATTCCGTCGAAGCTCATGACGCCCGACCGCGTCAAGACCTCGATTGGAACGCTCGAGTTCTTCGACGGGCTGCCGAGCCCCGCCACCTCCGACAAGCTTTACGACTTCCTCGACCTCTCGAGGGGCGTGGATGTGTTCCTGAACATGGTCCCGGCCGCGTCGGTCGAGGCCCTGCGGGTCGGCATGCTGGAGATGGGCGTCGACGCGCCCAACAAGGTCCTGCTCTACGACCAGCTGATGGACTCCAACTCGCTGTTCCTGACCGGGAACACCGACACGGTCTATGCGATCGGCCTGCTCGACCTGCTCCGCGACGGCCCGACCGTCGTGGAGATCCCCGCCGGCGCCGGTCCGGGGACCGTGAACGACGCGTTCTTCCGCTTCGTGACCGACATGGGCGCTCCGGGCCCTGACCGCGGCAAGGGCGGCAAGTATCTCCTCCTCCCCCCCGGCTACGAGGGCGAGGTCCCCGAGGGCTACTTCACGTCTGTGTGCCCCACCTACGTGAACTGGCTACCCCTCCGAGGGTTCCTCAAGGACGGCACGACGGACGCCGCGGTGAAGATGTGGACCGAGGGCCTGCGGATCTACCCGCTGGCTGACGCGGGCAACGTGCCCGCCATGGAGTTCATCTCCGGCACCGGCAAGGTGGTCAACACGATCCACGCCAACAACCTCAGCTTCTACAGCGAGATCGACGACGTCGTCCAGCGCGAGCCGCTCGGCTTCATCGACGACGAGCTCCGGGGCCAGCTCTCTGCGATCGGCATCCAGAAGGGCCAGCCCTTCGAGCCGGACGGCCGCATGAAGCGCATCCTGACCGAGGCCGTCAGCATCGCCAACGGGGCCGCACGCGCCATGGCCTTCGACCCGCGCTCGGAGACGATCCACCTCTACGAGGGTTCGGAGACCTGGTACGTCGCGTTCGACGGCGGCGACTACCGCTGGCTCCGCGACGGCGGCGACGGCGGACGGTACATGGACGCCCGGACCCTCTTCTTCTACATCGCGACGGTGAACACCCCCGCGATGGTGCTGCAGATGGTCGGCGTGGGGTCGCAGTACGCGCTCTGCGCGCGCGACTCCGAGGGCCGCTACCTCGACGGCGCCAAGAGCTACAAGCTCAACATCCCCGCCGAGGTACCGGCCAAGGACTTCTGGTCCCTGGTGGCGTACGACACGCAGACGCGCTCCATGCTCCAGACGGATCAGCCGTACCCGAGCAAGAACAACGAGCGGAACAAGGACCTCGAGAAGAACAAGGACGGCTCCATCGACATCTACTTTGGTCCCACCGCGCCCGAGGGACGCGAGGCCAACTGGATCCAGACGGTCCCAGGTAAGGCCTGGTTCACCTGCCTCCGGCTCTACGGCCCCCTCGAGGCCTGGTTCGACCAGACATGGCGCCCTGGAGATCCGGTGCGCCTCTGATCTTGACCCTGGCTGCTGCGCCGCTCGGCGCGCCCTGACTCGCTTGGTCCGGGCGCGCCCGGCGGCCGTTGAGGGCGATATCTGGGAGGGGCGTCAGCGGCCCCGGGTCACGAGGGCTCGTGCCGCGTGAGGCCCTCAAGCGCCCGCTCGAGGTCGATCGAGAGTGCGTCAAAGCCCTCCACCGCGTCCAGGCGGCGGCGGAGCGCGGCCACGAGCTCTCGCGCGTGCGCGATCGTCTGCGCCGGCCCACGGCTGAAGTAACTCCACGCCTCCGCGGGGCTCGCCGCCGCGTCGAGGCGGGCGCCCAGGGAGCGCATGTTGTGCAGCTTGTCCGCGGCCTTCACCACCAGCGCGCGGAGGCTCATGGTCTCCACCGCGGCGAGCGCCTCTCCCTTGCGGGTCTCCCAGGACTCGCCCTTGCGCTCTGTCACCTCGGCGACCACGGACGCCACCTCGGCGCCGAACTCCTCCGCGACGCGCCCTGAGGTCCACCCTTCGCAGTCCTCCACCACGTCGTGGAGTAGGCCGGCCTGGATGGTCTCATCGTCGGCGCCGCTGCGCGCGAGCAGGAGCGCCACGTGATAGGGGTGGGAGATGTAGGGGATCGGGTCCCCCTTGCGAGTCTGGCCCTCATGAGCCCGCAGTGAGGCCCGAAGGGCGGCCTCGACGCCGCTTGAGAAGAGCCCGACCATCCGCGATCAGATCTGCACGCCCAGGGGCTTCAGGAAGATGAAGCCCACGACCATGGAGGCCAGGACGAACGCCGCGAGGACCCCCAGCGGGCCGCTCAGCGGGAGCCAGCCGAGATCGCTCTCGGGATAGACGAAGCTGATCTTCTCCAGCCCCGTCCCGGTGAGGGTGTCCTCGGCGGGCCAGAGGATGGCCTCGAAGGCGCTGCTGACCCGCTCGGGCTGCATGGCCCTGACGCTGACCTCGTCACCAGCCACGATGGTCTTCACGATGGTCTTGCCGCCGGTCTTGAGCACGATCTCGTACTCGCCGGACTGCTCTGCGATGAACTCCACAAAGGCGCGGCCCTGCCGCGGAATGCGGGCCAGGGGCGAGACCGCCGCGAGCCCGTCCGGGAAGACGACGTCCAGGCCATCGATCGCCTCGCGGTCGCCCACGATCTCGAGCGTCAGGCCGTCGCCCGCGAGCATCTCGACGCCCGCCTGCTGGATCGGGACCGGCTCGAAGCCGTAGCGGACCACCATCTGAGCCGCCACGAGCGCGAACGGGATCGCCAGCGGAACGAAGGGGCCGAAGTTCAAGAACAGGTACTGCAGGTTCCTGAAGAGCACCTTCCCGATGGCCTTGCCGACGGTCACCAGGTCGTCCTGGTAGAGGCGGATCTCGATCAGGTGGCCCTTGATCTTGTCCTTGGTCGCCTTGATGCCCTTCTGCCAGGAGATGTGCTTGAAGATCCACAGCGCGAGCACGCCGAAGACCCCGCTCACGAACAGGAGCGCGAACTCATCGCTGACCGCCTCGAGGGGCGTCAGGATGAGGTCGAAGAACGAGGTGACTGCGCGGTTGATCGCGTTCATCGGGGACCAGGCGTGGGGCCTACGGGTGGGCCGAGGCGGCGGGGATCAGCTGATGTAGCCGAGGCCCTTGAGCTTCTCGGTGATGTCGGCGTCGGAGCCGGCCTCGTCGAACTGGGCGAGCTCGCGCTCGAGCACGTGATGGATGAACTCCTCGTGGGAGGCGTATCCGGCGACCTCCGCGATCTGCTTGATGCGGGTGAGGAGCTCGGGGTCGATCTTGACCTTGTTGGCGGATCCAAACATGGGAAGGATGTGGTTGAAGAGGGTCTGGGACTACTGGTTGGAGAGGATCGGTCGGCCGACCATCCCTGGCGTCGGCTCGACGCCGTACAGCTTGAGGATCGTCGTCGTGAGATCCTCGAGGCGCGGGTCAGCGAGTTGAACCGGCTGATTGGTGAGCAACACGCCGTTGACGACGCTGGGGTGCATCAGGTGGCTGCCGTTGAAGGTGCCGCCGACGTTGTCGGAGAGCACCGAGTTCGGGATGCGTCCCTGGGTGGCCTCGTCCGAGTTACCGTAGCCCCAGTTGTAGCCCACGACGATGTCAGGGGCCTCGTCAAGACGCTCGCCGCCGGCGTACACCACGGAGGCGAGGTCCGCGCTGAGCACCACGGGCTCGCTCCCTCGCTCGTCGTCGCGGATCGCCTCGAGCTCGCGCTTGAGGCGCGTGAGCAGCTCATCCGCCTCGGCGCCGGGCTCGACGATGCCCTGGGACTCACGCCCCTCGAGGTTGAGGTAGAGGCCGTTGAACCCCACGCCGTAGGCGGTCGACTTCGACCAGTCCACGGCGTCGGAGATGAAGACGTCCTTGAAGCCGCTCGCGTCCTCAGGGAGCTCCCTTGTCCGGCCCTCGTTGAGCACCAGGTACCCGTTCTCCAGGAGCCAGGTGTTGAGGCTGAACTTGCGCCGGTAGGCGGCGAAGCCGTGGTCCGACATGATCATGACGACGGCGTCGTCCCCCACGCGGTCGAGGACCTTACCGAGGAAGGGGTCCATCTTGAGGTAGAGGTCGTCCACCACGTCACGCCAGGTGGAGCCCTCGCGACCGGACCACTTGCTCGAGTCCTCCCTCGCGATGGCCGCGTCGAAGAAGGGGTGCTCCGGGTCCTGGTGGCGCCACATCATGTGCATGGCGAGGTCCACCGAGGAGACGTAGAAGAAGAGCAGCCCCCCCTCGTCGTTGGCCACGTAGCGGTCCAGCGCGTGGTCCAGCATGCGGGCACGCTCCAGGTAGACGAGATTCGCCTGGGACATGAACTCCGCGTCCGTGAAGGCGCCGTCCTTGAGGGCGGAGACCTCCTCGGCCATGCCCTGGGTGTAGTAGTCGCCGATCGAGGCTGCGAGATCAGCCGAGGCCTCCTCGGGGAAGGAGATCGCGTCGACCGGAGCTAAGGGGTCGAAGTTGACCGGCGACGCGTAGAGCACGAACTCCGGGCCGATGCTTCGCAGATAGAAGCGCACGATCCCGCCGAGGTTCATGGCGCCCATGGGCGCCATCTCGAAGCTCACTCGACAGAAGCGCGACCACTGGCCGGGGCGCATGACCACTCGCTCCGTGCCCACCTCGAGCGTCGCGGTGTTGCTCCGCTCGTCGATGTAGACCGTCAGCGGCGTCGTCGCCACAGGGTCTCCGTCCTTGAGGACGTTGACAGGTCCCTCGAGCTGCGTGCGGATCGCGCCGCCGCTCACGCGAACAGCGCGGAACTTGCCGCCAGAGGTCTCCTTCTTCGCCGGCGGGTCGCTCGTGAAGATGGTGTAGGTGCCGTAGGCCGAGTCCAGCGCCGGCGTGAGCATCCCGGGGAAGCTGACGCCCTTGGAGGGCTCGACGGGGAAGTTGATCGGGACCCGATAGAGGTCTGCAGGGACGCCCGCCTCACCGAGGATCGTCCAGAAAGCGCGTCCGGTCCGATTGGACTCGGAGCTGCCGCCGGTGGGGATCTTGTACCCGGTGAGCGGGACCTTGATCTCCCCGCCGGCCTCAGAGACCACCGTGGAGGGCTCGATGGAGTAATGCTCCTTGTTGCGGTGGATGAAGTCGTAGACCCCGTGCCCGCCCGGGTTGCGGCCCGTGATGAAGTTGGACCAAGCCACGGGGCTCTGCGGCGGCGTGGACGTCCCGAGGGACAGCACCCCGCCCGCGGCGTCCGCGAGGCGCTGGAAGTTCTTCATCCGGTCCGGATAGCGTTCCATCACCGAGGTGAGGATCTCCGGGTCCATCCCGTCGATCCCGAGCACGACCACCCTGGGGTGGTCCGTGGCGGGCAGAGCCAGCGGCCCCGATTCGCGCGCCGCGCGCGACGCCTCGGCATCGGTGGACTTGCGGGGCGTTGGGACGCCGGTCGCGAGCAGGATCGCGATGACGGCGAGGGCCACGTAGGTTGTCCAGCGGGGGAGATTCATACCTTGGCTTGCTCCGTGCTCCGGAGGCGATCGGGCGCGGCGTCTCCGCCCCCCATGGATCCGAACAGACGGCGGCCCTTCATGTAGGCGGGCGCGTCGACGCCGAAGAGGTCGAGGACCGTCGGCGCGATGTCCGCGAGGGTGGGGTCCTCCACGTCGATCTTCTGATTGCACCAGAACACGCCCGGGACCAGCCGCGGGTCGACGCAGTGATCCCCCGACCAGCTCTTGGTGTTGTCCGAGAAGGTCTCCTTGGAGACCGCGCCCACCGCGCAGTCCCAGGAGTGGCGGAAGCCTCGGTGGTAGCCCACGAGCAGCTCCGGCGCCATGTCCGCGTAGGGGCCGTCGTGGACCTCGGCGGTGAGGAAGACCTCGTTGATCGCCCGCTCGCCGGTCTTCGGGTCGACCAGCGCCTCGAGCTTGTCCTTGATCTCCCTGCAGAGCGAATCGAGCTCCTCGCCCGGCTCAACCTGCCCGACGCGCTCGCGTCCCTTACGGTTGATGAAGATGCCGGTGAGGCCGAGGGTGAAGGCCCGGGTCTTCTCCCAGTCGACCTTCTCGAACCAATCGCCCGAGGTCTCCGCGCCGTCCTTGAGCACGAGGTACCCCTCGTCCCGAAGCCAGGCGTTGAGGTTGACCCCGCGCTGGAAGGAGCAGAAGCCGTGGTCGGAGACGACCATCAGCAGGGTGTCGTCGTCGCCCTCGATCCGCTCCATGACCTCGCCGATGAGGGCGTCCGCCTTGCCATAGAGCTCGGGGATCACGTCCACGAACTCGGTCGTGTCCTTGCCCTCGTTGGCGGGATGGTCCTTCTCCAGGTAGCGCCAGAACATGTGGCTGACCCGGTCCGTGGTGTCGAAGACCACGGTGACGAAGCCCTTCTTGGTCTTGTCGAGCACGTCCCAGAGCTGCTTCTTGCGCTCGTCCATGATCAGGTAGGCCTGGTCGAGAAACGCAGCCTCGTCGATGACGCGCTCGTTGAGCGCCCAGGTGTCCTCCGCGAGGCCCAGCGTCGAGAACTTGCCCAGCATCTTGGCCAGGTAGATCGAGTAGACGAAGGGGTGGCTCAGGGGCATCGCCGGCGACTCGGGGTCGATGTTGATCGGCGTCACGTAGACGCTGACCGCCTCGTCGTCCCAGCGCTGGATCCGGAGGCGAGCGATGCCCTGGACCCCGTCGAAGGGGACCTCCATCCAGGGGGTGTACTCCCCCACCCCGACCTCGACCGTCTCCTTGCCGACGGTGATCGCAGCCTTTCCGGTGGTGGCGTCCATCTGGACCGTGAAGGGGCACTTCATCGAGACGCCGTCCGCGCCCGGCGGGCCCTTCAGGTTGGACTCGACGGCGTTGCTGCGCCGGACGACCCGGAAGCGCTGGCCGCCTGTGGCGGCCCCGAGCTTGCTCTCGTCCGAGGTGTAGAAGCTGAAGGACCCCTGAGTTCCCTGCAGGTCCGGGACACACATCCCCGAGAGGAGCGTGCCGTTCTTGAACTTCTGCGGAGGGAAGGTGATCGGCACGCGGATGATCGACGACCACACCATGTTGGCGCCGAGCAGCTTCCAGAACGGCTGGCTCTTCTGGAGGATCTTGTAGACGGCGCGCTGGCCGAAGGGGACCTTGGCGAAGCCGAGGTTGATGTTCCGCGGCACGGTGCGGGTGTCCGTGGAGGACAGCACCGGCATGTAGGAACATGGATCCCGCGTCAGGAAGTCGTAGATGTTGTGACGCGAGGCGTCGACGCCCGTCGCGAAGGTGGACCAGGCCACCGGCGAGATCGAGGGGATCGAGGTTCCTAGCTCAGAGTGGCACCCCTGCGCCTGGAGCCGGGCGAAGTTCGGCATGCGGTCCGCGTACCTCGCCGCCATCTTCGGGTCGAAGCCGTCGAGCCCGATCACGAGGACGCGCTTGACCTTGGCCTTGGTCTTCCCCCTGCGGTAGACCACCTTGATGGCCGCCTTGAACGGCCAGATCAGGATGATGCCGAAGGCGAGCGCGAAGGTTCCCAGGAGGACAAGCAGCGAACCAGCCGCCGCGAATCCGGCTCCAGGGCCGATATAGGCGAGGGGGGGCGCCGCGTGGTCGGCCCCCATGACAGGGACCTGGAGCGCCGTGAGGGTCGCTGCCCCACCGACAAGGAGGAGGGGGAGTCGGTGGGATCGCATCGTCGGGAGGGGGCGTGGGAAGTGCAATCGGCAGGGCCGAGCGCCCCAGAGTGTATCGGCGATCTGAGGGCCATCCATGCAGCAGAGGTGGCCGCAATTATGGATCGACCGCCCAACGTGGAGCGAGGCGCGAGGTGCAGCTCTCGAGCCAACTCCTCGTACGGGCCGGGGAGCCCGTGGTGAGGAGGCGAGGACGAGAGCGGCGTCCGATGCGTCATCCAAGCACTCCGTTCCCATCCGGCCAGCCCTGGGTTCCCATCCGGCCAGCATTGGCATGTCCATAAGCGGGATTCACCGACCCCTGCGGTCGAAGAGCCGAATCGGGACTGAAGTCCTGGGGCTCAATCGGTCGAACGCGGGATGGAGAGGGTGGCTCCACCAGCCCCATCTGAACAACCCCATGAAGACCCGCCCCACCGTCACAGCCCGGATCTGCCACCCGGCGAGCCAAGGAGGATTCACCCTCCTTGAGGTCCTGATCACCGTCGCAGTGCTGATGGTCGGGCTCCTTGCCATGACCTCCACGTCGGTCGTAGTGAACTCGCTTCGCCGGAGCGCATCCGACCGATCGCGAGCCCACGCCGCCGTCCAGGCCATCAGCCAGGATCTGCTATCGGTGGCCCGCGTCTCGAGCGAGGACCCGGCTCTCTGGGCAGGCGAGATCCTCGAGACCTATGGCCCCGACGGCTCTCCAGGAAACGAGCTTCCGATCACCGGGCTCGAGCCCTGGGCGGGTTCCAACCACATCGCGACGGTCACCATCATCACCGACGAGACCGTCACGGATGCCGCGATCGGGACCGATATCGGCATGCCGCGGGACCTTGATGGAGACGGGCTCGCGTCCAACTCCAATGTCACGGGCAACGCCTCGCTGCTTCCCGCCATCGTCGACGTGCGCTGGCGTCACAGCGGGGGAGAGTTCGAGCTCCGCCAGGTCGTGTACCTGCTCCGCTTCTGAGCATGCGACCCCGCCCGTCCATTTTCCGTCGATCCGACCAGGGTGGCTTCACCCTGATCGAGGTCTCCATCGCCCTCTCGGTGATGACCGTGATCCTGCTCGCCACCTCGGCCGTGCTGCGTAAGGAGACCCGTGGGATCATGGAGCTCCAGAACATGGGGCACTCGGAGAAGGTCATGAATGGGGCCTTCCATAGGATCCTGAGGACGATTCAGTTCGCGCGGGGTTACTCGCCGGAGACGAACCTCGTGAGCACGCTCAATGCGGCCGAGTCCGGCGAGGTGCTCCTGGGCAATGTCACTGGCTTCCCCGAGAGCGGGCTCCTTGTCGTGGACCGTGGTCAGGCGACCGAGGAGATCATCCGCTACGAAACGCACGCGGCGATTGGCAGCGGACTCTGGACCCTTGAACGTGGCGTCGAGGGCACCACAGCCAGGGGCCACAGCGCCGGCTCATCCGCCCTCTGGAGTGGGCTGGCCCGTCCGATCGCCAACCAGACGGACCCCGCCCCCGCAGAGTACGACGGCAGGACCGACGACCTCCGGGGAGACACCTACTACCTGGGACGCGGCACAGGACTCAGCTACCAGGTGCCAGTCGACCCTGAACACACCGGGAGCTACGAGTCCAGCACGGGGCCTCGCTGGGGAGCCCAGGTCGCTGGCGGCGAGGTCGAGGGGGCCCACGCGGCCGTCTCCTTCATCCGGAGCACCGAGATCTCCGAGACCAAACGAGACTTCGACTTCAACAGAGACGGCGACCAAGACGACACCTTCGACCTCGGTCGAATCGCCATCCAGAGCTGGAACAACGACCCGGCCGAGGCCATCCGCATCAACCTGACGCCCTCCATCATCCTCCAAGAGAAGGGTGCCTATGGGAGCGACATGGACGACGACGGATATCAGGACCCCATGTTCCTCTGGTCCGCAGACCAGGGGCGGCTCCGCCTCCGCTTCTTCGTGCTCGCCGGCACCATCAACGGCCACGAAGTCGTCCGACGCTTCGAGACCATCATCCACCTCTGCAACGGATCTGCAGAGTGAATCGACCTGCGGCTCGGCGGCCGCACCAGACCCTGAGAATCATGCACAAGCGCAAGCGCAAGCTCATCAACAAGCCCCTCCAGCTGAAGCTGGTCGGGATCTTCACGGCCATGGGGGCGACCTGTGCGTTGTTCCAGGTCATCTTGATCAACACCACCCTCCTGGAGCTCGCGCAGTCGATCCCCAGCGGTGGGGAGCAGCTCCTCGAGGAGTCCAGGTCCCTCGTCCTCAAGAACACGCTGTGGACCCTCGGCGTGCTCGTCCCGCTGATGGTCTGCGTGGGCATCGCGGCCACGCACCGCGTCGCGGGTCCGGCGTATCGCATGACCCAGCACCTCAAGGAGATCGCGGCGGGCGGCGCGGTTCGCCACTGCAAGATCCGCAAGCACGACGAGTTCTCCGAGCTCTGCGACGCCCTCAACGGGGCGCTGGATCAGCTCGCTCCCGCCACCGACCGCGGAGAGGAGTTCAGCGAGGACTGGACCCAAGACACTCCGGCCCCGATCGCGCAGGAATCAAGAGACAAGGCGGCCTGAGCGACCCCGATCCACTCCGCCGCTCCGTGATCCGCGGCGACGGGTGGCCATCGAGAGGACCGCGCCCCGAGCGGCGACATCCTCCCCGAAGACGTGAGCGCGTCAGGGGAGCGGAGCGCCTGTTGAGGCCGTCCACAGCTCAAACCACTGGTCTCGTGACAGGGAGACCTCACACGCCCGCACGGCGGCGGCGATCCGATCTAGCCGCCCGGTACCGGTGATCGGCCGCATCCGCGTCGGGTGCCGCAGCAGGAAGGCGTAGGCGACCGTGTCGACGCGCTCGCCAAGCTCGTCCGCCACCTTGGCCACCGCCGCCCGGACCCGGGCCTCCTGCTCTCCGTCACCCGAGAAGAGCCGCCCGCCGCCGAGGGGCGACCAGGCCATGGGCCGGAAGCGACGTGCGAGCGCCTGGTCCAGGGTGCCGTCCACGAAAGGATCGAGGTGCAGGACCGAGGCCTCCACCTGGTTGGTCACCAGGGGCCGCTCGAGGCGGCTCTGGAGCGCGTCGAGGCAGGACGGCGTGAAGTTGGACACCCCGAAGGCCAGCACCTTGCCGCTGGCCTCAAGCGCCGAGAAGGCGGCGGCGACCTCGTCGGGGTCCATGAGCGGGTCCTGGCGGTGCAGCAGGAGCAGCTCCAGGTGATCGGTCCCCAGGGCCTTCAGGCTCCGCTCCGCGGAGTCGACGATGTGCGCACAGCTGGAGTCATAGCCGTGCCGGCGATGGGCCGGCCGGCGCTCGGAGACCAGCTTGATGTTGCACTTCGTGATCAGCTTCAGCTCGCGGCGCAGGCCCGGGTCCGCGCGCAGCGCCGCCCCGAAGGCCTCCTCCACCGTGTAGCCGCCGTAGATGTCCGCCAGATCGACCGTGTCGACCCCCAGTTCGAGGACCTGCCGCGTCCAGGCCGCCAGGGCGGCGCCTTCGAGGTCCCACTCCGGCTGCCGCCAGAGGCCTGCGATGATGTTCGAGAGTTCCATGGAGAGGGTAAGACGATAACCGCCGCCGACCGTTCCCGTCCCAACCGTGCCCCGGTCCAGCCGAACCGCTAGCCTCTGCTCCATGGATCCGTCCGAGCCGCGCGCAACCGACGACGCCGCACGCACGTCGCCGCCTCCCCCCGCCTCCCCCGCCGGGACCGGGAGCGGCGCGTCCATCGCGCCCATCTGGCTGCTCCCCGCCGCGCTCCTCATCGCGTTCGTCGCGCTCTTCCTGCGCGGGAAGGGCCTGGACCAGGGCCGGATGTCGCCGGATGATGGCGAGTTCCTCTGGTCCGCGCAGGTCCATCAGATCGACCTCGCCAGCGGCCCGAGCGTTTGGCTGGAAGAGGACCGGGAGTGGGCCGCGGACCTGGTCCGGGACTTCAGCCAGAACGAGGGGCGCTCCACTTACCCCCACGGCTACCTGCACCAGCTCAGCACCCGCTACGCCGCTCGGCTCGGGGCCCGGGCAGGCTTCAGCCGCGTGGCGGCCCTGCGCCTGGATCAGGCGATCCTGGGCGCGCTGACCTCGATCCTCGTGCTGTTGTGGCTTCGGCGCGTCGCGCCGCGGGAGCCGCTGGTCGCCATCGCGGGGGGCGGACTGATGGCCGTCCAGCTCGGGCACGTGATGGTCTCCCGCACGGGATGGGGTCAGGCAGCCTGCACCTTCTTCCTCATCTGGATGATCGCGATCGCCTGGCGCATGTACACGGAGGCCGGCGAGCGAGACACGCGGGCCCTGACGCGCGGCGCAGTGGGGATCACGGCCACGTCGCTGCTGGCGTACGGGTTCCACGAGATGGCCACCGTGTACACCTTCGTCCTCGCCATGCTCGTGGTGCCCCTGTTCCGTACGGGCCCGACGGGCCAGAGCGTCGCCCCGTGGCGCTCGCGCCGGGTCGCCTTCGGCCTCGCCGCCTGCATCCCAGTGGGCGCACTCACGATCGGCCTGCTGTTCTTCAGCGAGTTCGCCAGGGCCAAGTGGTTCTCCTCGTCCCTCGACGCCACCTACGGGTGGTGGCAGCGGCGCGAGCTCGCCTTCAGCTACCTCCTCGACGTGGTGGCCGTCCCGCGGCAAGTCTCCATCCCGGTGCTGGCCCTCGCGCTGCTCGGCCTCGCCGGCGCCCTGACCCGAGACGCGAAGTGGCTGGTCTGGCTGCTCGCCTGGGCGATCATCCCCACCCTGCTGCTGTTCCTGCGCTTCAACTTCCCCGAGCTCGCACGCATTTATCTGCCGGTGGACGTGATCCTCGTGGTCCTGGCAGCGGAGGGGCTCGGCGTCCTCTGGACGGTGGCCCGGGGCCGGTTCGGCGGCGCCATGGCCGACGGTCTCGCGGCCCTGGCGGTGATCTGGTGCGGTCTCGTCACCTGGTCGACGCTCTTCATCGGCCCGGGCGCCGCGCTCCACGTCCCCGCGGTCCATCACCCCCTGCCCGAGGACGCCCACCCCGCCGGCTCCTTCGACGACATTGCCCTGACCCTGCGGGCCACCGAGATCACAGAGCCCGTCGCGGTCGCCTTCGTGTGGGGTCCCCTGTTCCGGGTGCTGGACCTCGGCATCCCCGCACGGCTCGTGGAGCTGGACGCGCTCCCCGAGGGGGAACCCACTCCGCGCCTCGTCATCGCCCCCAGGCGCTCCATGGAGGCCGGGGGTCGCATGCAATCCGAGGGTGGGCCGTACGAACTCGCGGCCCAGGACCGCTACGACCACCTGGGGCTCTACATCCGGCGGCCCTGAGTCCGCCGGATGGGCCCAGAGAGCGACTCCGGGCTGATTTCGAGGAGCGCCCCCTTCGCGCCGGACCCGGAAGCGCCTATCACCTCTGGCATGAACAGTGAGCTCTGGGGATCCCGCGCCGACGAACGGCTCGTGCTGGTGGACGGCAACGATGCCCCGGTCGGCACCGACACCCGGGCGCGCTGCCACGCCCCGGAAGGCCTGCGCCACCGCGCCTTCTCGGTCTACCTCTTCGACCGTGAAGGGAGGCTCCTGATCCACCAGCGCCACGACACCAAGCCGCTCTGGCCGGGGTTCTGGTCCAACAGCTGCTGCAGTCATCCGGTGGGCGACGAGGACGTGGCCGACGCGGCACGCCGTCGCGTCCGCGAGGAGCTCGGCGCCACGGTGGAGATCGCGCCCATCCACCGCTACGAGTACCGCGCCACCTACGGAGACGTGGGGACAGAGCACGAGGTCGTGACGGTCTTCATCGGCAAGGTGGAGCCCCATGACCTGCAGCCCGACCCCATCGAGGTGGCCGACTTCCGCTTCATCGAGCCCGGCGTCCTCGACGCGGAGATCGGTGACGGGGAGCGATACACCCCCTGGTTCCAGCTCGCCTGGCCCGTGGTGCGAGACGCCACCTCCCGGCTGACCTGAGTCCCGCCGTCTGGCGCTCTTCCCTGCGGCCGGCGCGGCGACCTGCGCAGGGCCCTCCTCTCAGGGCCCTCCTCTCAGGGCCTTCACGGAGTCTCATCCTCCGGGCCAGCTCGCAGGGGCCCCTCGCAGCGCTGCGCCTGGGACAGTGCTCAGGGCAACAGAACGTCGCCGAGGGACACCGTCCCGCCGGGCGTGAAGTCAGGGAGGGAGAGCGTCACCCCGTCTCGTCGGCCGCCGATGCGCACGGCCGACCAGCCCTTGGCGCTCTCCGGCGCCGTGATCAGCCAGCGGAAGCCTCCATCCGGGCCAGTGACCAGGGTCCAGGTGGTGCTGGGCTCGCCCTCCACCATCGCTTGCGTGGCCTCGAGGGCACGGGCTCGACCCTCTCCGTCGACCAGGCGGCCCGTGATGAGCACCCCCCGGTCCAGCGCGACCTCGCGGGCGGGCCGCGGCTCCTCGGCGCCGATGGCGGGAATCAGCTGGCCGAGGGAACCCAGCAGCCGCTCGTTTCCACTGTCCCCCTCACCCACCACCAGCACGGCGCGGAGATCGAGCTCGCGCTCCACGTGCCGCAGGGTCACGACGGAGTCCAAGACCTCGGTCGCGAGGGTGACATCCGAGCGGCTCCCGTTACGGGCGGGGAAGAGCTGGAGCACCCCGCCCCACGCCTCGGCGGGGAGGCCGAGGTGAGTCAGGCGGATGACGAGGTCAGCCGACGGGGGGAGCGACGCCTCCCCGGTCCCCACGGGATCGACCCGGACGGCGATGACCTCGCGCGTCGCGACGCGGGCCAAGGCGACTCGCTCGGTGCCCTGGGGGAGCCGCCTGAGCCCGACGAGGGCCTCAGCGGGCGGCTCGTAGAGCACCGCCGTCCCGTCTGGACCGGTCACCGATGTGACCGGCAACCGTTCGAGCCGTGGCTCTCCTGGGACCGCGAGGGTCAACGGGACCCCCTCGGCCGGAGCGCCGCTCGAATCCAGGATGCGGGCTCGGTAGGACGTGCGCGGCCGGAGCGAGAGCACGAGCCCCTCGCGGCCGATGGAGGGCACCTCGGCGCTCCCGAAGAGCGCGCCGCGGCGCGCCGCGACGAAGGCACCCGGGTCCGTCGGCTCCAGGAGTCGCGCGCGGCCCCGGCTGTCGGTGCGCTGAACCTCCACCGCCAGCCGCAGTGAGGTCTCCACCCAGTCGCCGGTGATCCGGCTCGCCAGCACCGCCGCTTCCGCCCGCAGCGTCCGGCGGTCCAGGACCCATAGCTCCGCGTCGACGACGGGCCCGCCAGCCTCATCGAGGACCGTGATCACGGGACCGCGACCAGGGAGCTCTCCCCCCGCAGGCGCCGCGGCACACGCCACCAGCAGAAGAGGGGCGCAGAGGACGAGCAGCAGGAGGTTGGCGTGGGCGCGCATCACGCCCAGACGATACTTCGAAGCCGCCTCGAATCCCGCACGCCGCGCCCCACCTCTGGGTGGAACCTCCAACTTCCGGGCCCGGCCCCGGCCCCATTCCTGAGCTCGGTGTTGAGGCTCAGCGTTAGGACTCAGCGTTGGGGCTCAGCGTTGGGGCTCAGCGTTGGGGCTCACCGGCAGCCTGGGAACGAGCCGGTCCGCCGCGCGGCGTCAGCTGTGTTCCTCGGCGAGCTTCCTCAAGGTCTCGCCATACTCGTTCTTGCCGAAGCGCTCTGCCCTGGAGAAGAGCTCCTCGCGGGAGATCCAACCCAGCTCGAAGGCGATCTCGTCGGGGGAGCCGACCTGCTGGCCCTGCCGCTCGGTGAGCGTGCGGACGAAGTTGCCCGCATCCAGCAGCGAGGCGTGGGTGCCGGTGTCGAGCCACGCGTAGCCGCGGCCCATGCGCTTGACCGAGAGCGACCCGTCGTTGAGGTAGCTCTCGAGCAGCGAGGTGATCTCCAGCTCTCCCCGCTCGGACGGCGTGACCTGACGAGCGCGCTCGGGTGCGCTGCCGTCCACGAAGTAGAGGCCGGTGACCGCGTAGTTCGAGGGCGGCTCGGGCGGCTTCTCGATGATGGCGCGGACGGTGCCGTCCTTGTCAAAGTCGGCCACGCCGTAGCGCTCCGGATCGGCCACCCGGTAGCCGAAGACCGTGGCGCCGGCGCTGGCCTTGTCCGCCTCCTCCAGGAGGAGCGGCAGGCCCTGACCGAAGAAGATGTTGTCGCCGAGCACCATCGCCGAGGGCGCGCCGTCCAGGAAGTCCTCGGCCAGGATGAACGCCTGGGCGAGCCCGTCCGGGCTGGGCTGCACCATGTAGGAGAGCGAGATCCCCCACTGGCTCCCGTCCCCGAGCGTGCGCTCGAACTGGTCGAGGTCGTGGGGCGTGGTGATGATCATGATCTCCCGGATCCCCGCCAGCATCAGCACCGACAGGGGGTAGTAGATCATCGGCTTGTCGTAGATCGGCAGCAGCTGCTTCGAGACCCCTGTCGTGATGGGGTACAGCCGGGTTCCAGAGCCGCCGGCCAGGATGATGCCTTTACGTTGTGTCATCGCTCTCTCTCGGTCTCCGCGGGTTCGCGGGAAGGGGAGTCAGGAAAAGGGGGCCGCGGGGTGCCGTCTCGCCGACAGGGACCGGCCGGCCAACGCGCTCGGAGTCGCGCCTCGATGCACCGTTCCAGGACCTGGGGAGTCAGCAGCCCCTGGCAGCGGATCGCGTCGCGCCGGAAGACTAACCCGCCCGCGGCGGTGTGTCGTCGCATCCGCCCCCTCCTTGCCCGCCAACGCGCCGCGGTGATTCCTTCCTGGGAGACCGTGCTCCCCATCGGTCGCCCGCGTCTCTGGCCGGGACACCCCTTCCCCCCCGCCGGCTACATCACGGGCCCCCGCCGGCTACATCAAGGGCCCCGCCGCCGGCCCCGGCAGGATCAGCCTCGTCCGAGGAGAAAGCTCCGGCGCGGTCCAGAACGGGGCGATACAACCTCCCCATGGCCTCCTCGACGCCTCCCCGCCTCCTCACCTCCTCACCGTGGCGCCACCTCGCCGGCCCGCTCGGCGCGGCGGCGGTCTGGGCTGGCGGGCTGGTGGCCGTCCCGATGGTGCCTGCGCCCGTGACGCTGCAGACCCTGGGCCTGCTCCTGACGGGGGCCCTGTTCGGCGCCCGGGCGGGGGGGCTCGCCGGGGCGCTGTTTCTCGGCGCGGTGCTGGCCGGCGCCCCCATCCTCTCGGGCGGAGCTTCGGCGCCAGGCGCGGTCTTCCTCGACCTGGGGACGGGTGGCTTCGTGCTGGCATTCGTCCTCGGGGGTGCCCTCGCAGGGCTCGCGGACGGCCGCTTCCGCCATGACGTCATGGTCTTCCTGGGCGCTCACCTCGCGATCCTGATCGTGGGCTTCGCCTGGCTGTTCCTGCGCGCCGACCTGCCCCTCGGCGACGGCGCAGCGTCGCTCATCGGGTTGCTCCCTGGCGCCCTCGCCAAGAGCGCAGCGGCGGCGCTCTTCGTGCGCCCGCTGCTCGCCCACAGGGAGCGGCCGTGAGCCCACGCCCCGCGCCGAAGGGACGGGCGGTCTCGGAGGCCGAGGCCCTCCAGGACGCCCGCGTGCAGCGCATCCTCGCCACGGTGGACTCCATCCCGCCCGGCCGCGTGGCGAGCTACGGGCAGGTGGCGGAGGAGGCGGGGCTCCCGCGGGCTGCGCGCTTCGTGGGGACCGTCCTGCGACGGTTCGTGGCGGACCGGGGGGTCCCCTGGCACCGGGTCCTGGGCTCGGACGGGACCATCCGGGTGACCGGCGGCACCGCGCGGGACCAGGCCAAGCTGCTCCGGGAAGAGGGCGTCACCGTCCGCAAGGGACGCGTCCGCATGGCCGATTCCGGCTGGCGACCGGAAGAAGACTGAGCCGGGACGTAGATCTTGGCCTCGCGGCTCCCAACGCCGCCCCCCATCTGATTTCCTGGGGCCATGGATCAGCTCTCAGGACTCAAGGCTCACTCCCTCGTCGTCGCCGACACTGGCGACTTCGAGAGCATCAAGACCTTCCAGCCGCGCGACGCGACGACCAACCCGAGCCTGCTGCTGAAGGCGGCGGCCATGCCCGAGTACGCCGACCTGGTGGACCGGACGCTCGACGGGGTGCGGAAGGACGGCGGCGATATCGACGCCGCCCTGGACCGCCTCGCGGTGGCCTTCGGCCGCGAGATCCTCGAGATCGTCCCCGGTCGCGTCTCCACCGAGGTCGACGCGCGCCTCAGCTTCGACACCGACGCCACCGTCGCCAAGGCCCGGCATCTCATCTCGCTCTACGAGGCCGCCGGCGTCGACCGCGACCGAATCTTGATCAAGATCGCCTCCACCTGGGAGGGCATCGAGGCCGCGCGCCTGCTCCGCGAGGACGGCATCCGCTGCAACCTGACGCTGCTGTTCTCCTTCGCCCAGGCCGTCGCCTGCGCCAACGCCAAGGTGCAGCTGATCTCGCCCTTCGTGGGCCGCATCCTCGACTGGCACAAGAAGTCCACCGGCAAGGAGAGCTACGCCGCAGCCGAGGACCCCGGCGTTCTCTCGGTCACGCGGATCTTCGAGTACTACAAGAAGTTCGGGCACAAGACCGAGGTCATGGGCGCCAGCTTCCGCAACACCGGGGAGATCCTCCAGCTCGCGGGCTGTGACCTGCTCACCATCAGCCCCGGCCTCCTGGAAGAGCTGCGTACCACCGAGGGCGACGTCCCCGCTCAGCTGACCACCGCCTGCGCCGAGGCCTCGGACCACGAGCCCCTGCGGCTCGACGAGCGCGCGTTCCGCTGGATGATGAACGAGGATGCCATGGCCACCGAGAAGCTGGCCGAGGGCATCCGCGCCTTCGCCTCCGACACGCGCAAGCTCGAGCACCTCGTCGCCGAGCGCATGGGCGCGCCGGTGAGCTGACCGGGGAGCTGACCGGTGAGCTGACCGGGGACGCGACGGATCCGGGACCGGGGCCGCTGAGCTGCGGCGAGATCCGCGGAGGCCAACTAGGATCAGGGGGTGCTGATGCTCCCCTCCCTGATCGCCTTCGCGCTCGCTGCCGGCCCCGCCGCCGGTGAGCTCTCCCACGACCCCGCCGCTCCGGGGGACTCCGCCGCGCCGGGGGGCACCATCGCTCGGGGGGATACCGTCGCTCGGGGGGATACCGTCGACTTCGGTCGCGACGTCCGCCCCCTCCTCGCCGAGCACTGCTACGCCTGTCACGGGCCCGACGAGGCGGCCCGCAAGGGAGGGCTGCGGCTCGACGTGGGCGATGAGGCCCGCGGGGCGGGGATCTTCGACGAGGACCCCGCGGAGTTCATGCGCCGCATCGACGGCGCGGACGACTGGGAGCTCATGCCGCCCCCCGAGGTGGAGCACCCCCTCGATGAGGCCGCCATCGAGATCTTCCGCCTGTGGGTCGCCGCGGGCGCGCCCTACGAGGCGCACTGGGCCTTCGAGGCCCCCGAGGCCGCTCCAGCCCCCGAGGACGCGTGGGGCCGCAACCCGATCGACCACTTCGTCCTGGCTGGACTCACCGAGGCTGGCCTCGAGCCGTCCCCCGAGGCAGACAGGCAGACCCTCGCGCGGCGCCTCTCCCTGGACCTCACCGGCCTGCCCCCCGACCCGGCGGAGGTCGAGGCCTTTGTGCTCGATGAAGCCCCCGGCGCCTACGGGCGACTCGTGGACCGCTGGATGGCGCGGGGCACCTGGGGGGAGCACCGCGCCCGGCAGTGGCTCGACGTGGCGCGCTACGCCGACACCCACGGCATCCACTTCGACAACTACCGGGACATCTGGCCCTACCGCGACTGGGTCATCGGCGCCTTCAACGGCGACATGCCCTTCGACCAGTTCTCCATCGAGCAGCTGGCGGGCGACCTGCTCCCGGACGCGACCCTGGAGCAGCGCGTCGCCACGGGCTTCCTGCGCTGCAACATCACCACCAATGAGGGCGGGCTGATCGACGAGGAGTACAAGGTGCTCTACGCCCGCGACCGCACCGAGACCTTCGGCCAGGCCTGGCTCGGCATGAGCGTGGGCTGCGCGGTCTGCCACGACCACAAGTACGACCCGCTCAGCCAGCGGGAGTTCTACGAGCTCTCCGCGTTCTTCGACAACACCACCGTGCCCGTGCGCGACGGCAACGTGAAGGATCCACAGCCGATCCTGCGCGTCACGCCCATGGGCGAGCGCGACCGGCGGGCGCAGCTGCTGGCGTCCCTGGAGGACGGGCGGCGGAAGCGCGGCGCCCGCGCGGAAGCGGCCCGCGCCGACCTCGGTGCGTGGCTCGCGGAGACGGGCGGCGCGGGCATCGGCGCCGAGGCGCCGGACCGCTCGTACGAGGCGCTCCACCTGCCCCTCTCCGAAGGCGCGGGCGAGTACGTGACCGCGATCGTCGATGGCGCGGCCGCCGCGTACCCCCTGGAGGGCAAGGCCGCCTGGTCCGCCGAGGGTCCCGGGGGCGTCGCCCTCAAGACCGACGGGCCGTCCGTCACCGTCCCCGACGCCGCCGACTTCGAGCGGGACGAGCCCTTCACCAGCACCGCGTGGGTCAAGGTCCGCAAGGGCGAGCCCACCGGGGCCCTGTGGAGCCGCATGGACTCCCCGAGCGCCTTCCGCGGCTGGGACGTGTGGCTCCAGAACGGGCGCGTCGGCACCCACGTGATCCACGCCTTCCCCGAGGACTGGCTGAAGGTCGTGGCCCGGGATCCCCTCCCGGTGGACCGCTGGGTGCACGTGGCCGTGACCTACGACGGCAGCTCCAAGGCCGCCGGCGTGGCGATCTACCACGATGGTGTCCTCCAGCGCACCCGGACCGAGGCGGACAAGCTCACCGGCACCATCCGCACCGAGGTTCCCTTCCGGGTCGGCACCCGCACCGGGGGCAGCCCCACCCGCGCCCAGCTCTCCGAGCTCCGGGTCCACCGGGGCGTCCTCAACAGCGCGCAGATCGAGGGGCTCGCCCTCTCGCGCCTCGCCGCCACCGCCGCCCGCTCGGGGTACTCGGCCCTCGACCCGGATGGCCAGGCGAGCCTGAATCGCTGGTGGCTCGAGAACCGCGACCTTGAGTGGCAGGGGCTCGACGCCTTCGTCAAGACGGACGAAACCGCGCTCGCCGCCATCGAGAACGCGAGCCCGACGGCCCACGTGTTCGGCGAGCGCGACGGCGTCCCCATGGCCTATGTGCTCAACCGCGGCGAGTACGACCAGCGCGGCGAGCAGGTCAGCGCGGGCACGCCCGCCTTCCTCCCCCCCCTACCGGAGGAGGCCGAGCGCGACCGCCTCGCCCTCGCCCGCTGGCTCTTCCAGCCGGGCCACCCGCTCACCGCCCGGGTCGCGGTCAACCGCTACTGGCAGGAGGTGTTCGGCCAGGGCATCGTGCCCACCAGCGGGGACTTCGGGCTCGCGGGCGAGCACCCGACCCACCCCGAGTTGCTCGACTGGCTCGCCCTGCACTTCGAGGAGGAAGGCTGGAGCGTGAAGCGGCTCTTCCGGACCCTGGTGACCTCCGCCACCTACCGCCAGAGCGCGCGCATGACGCCCGAGCGCCTGGAGCGTGACCCCGACAACGCGCTCTTCTCCCGGGGCCCGCGCTTCCGCATGGACGCCGAGATGGTGCGCGACACGGCCCTGGCCGCGAGCGGGCTGCTGGTCCCCACCATCGGCGGTCCGAGCGTGAAGCCCTACCAGCCCCCCGGCGTTTGGGAGGCGGTCGCCATGCGCGAGAGCAACACCCACAACTACGTCCAGGACCAGGGTGACGGGCTGCGCCGCCGGAGCATGTACACCTTCTGGAAGCGGTCGGCGCCGCCGGCCTCCATGGAGATCTTTGACGCCCCCAGCCGCGAGACCTGCGCGGTCCGGCGCGAGCGCACCAACACGCCGCTCCAGGCGCTTGTGACCCTCAACGACCCCCAGTTCATCGAGGCCGCACGTGCCCTCGCCGCGCTGGTGCTCGCCGCGGAGCTCCCCAAGGAGGAGATGCACGGCGATGGGGCGCGCCTGGACCAACTCATGGCCCGCCTCACCTCCCGCCGGCTGGATGCCGATGAGCGCGTCGTCTGCGCTGGCGTCCTCGCCGACCTGCGCACCCACTACGCCGCCGACCCCGAGGCGGCGGACCTGCTCGCCCTTGGATCGGGTGCTGCCGCCGAGAGCAACGCCGAGCTCGCCGCCTGGACCATGCTCGCCAACATGCTCATGAACCTCGACGAGGTGGTGAACAAATGAATCTGCCCGGCACCGACCCCCTCGCTCCCCTGCGCGAGACCCTGACCCGCAGGCACTTCCTGCGCTCCGGCAGCCACCTGCTCGCGGGGGCCGCCATGGCCCGGCTCGGTGGCGCGTCTCCACTGGGCGCGTCTCCACTGTCCATGGCGCCCAAGGCCAAGCGCGTCATCTACCTCCACATGGTGGGCGGCCCGCCGCAGATGGACCTGTTCGATCCCAAGCCCCAGATGGCGGAGTGGTACGACAAGGACCTGCCTGAGTCCGTGCGAGACGGCCAGCGCCTGACCACCATGACCTCGGGCCAGACGCGCTTCCCCATCGCCCCGAGCCGCTACCGCTTCGACCGCCACGGGGAGTGCGGCATGGAGATGACCGAGCTGCTCCCGAACCTCGGCAAGTCGGCGGACCGCATGTGCCTGGTGCGCAGCGTCCACACCGACGCCATCAACCACGAGCCGGCGATCACCTTCCTGCAGACCGGCAACCAGGTCACGGGACGGCCCTGTCTTGGGGCCTGGGCCTCCTACGGCCTCGGCTCCATGAACGAGGACCTGCCCACCTTCGTGGTCATGGTCGCGCGACCCACCAACCAGGAGCAGATGCAGGCCATCTCGGCGCGCCTGTGGTCCTCGGGCGCGCTGCCCGGCGCCCACGCGGGCGTGTCCTTCCGCACCAGCGGCGATCCGATCCTGTTCCTCGAGAACCCGAGGGGCGTGAGCGACGCCGTGCGGCGGCGCACCCTGGACGGGATCGGCGAGCTCAACCAGCGCCTCCTGGACGACATCGGCGACCCCCAGACCCGCACGCGCATGGAGCAGTACGAGCTCGCCTACCGCATGCAGTCGAGCGTCCCCGACCTCGCCGACCTGAGCGTGGAGCCCGACCGCACCTGGGAGATGTACGGCGACGCGGCGCGCAAGCCCGGCACCTTCGCCAACACGGCCCTCATGGCCCGGCGCATGGTCGAGCGCGGCGTGCGCTTCGTGCAGATCTACCACAACAACTGGGACACCCACGCCAACGTGGCCGGCCGCCTGCCCGACCAGTGCCGGGACGTGGACCAGCCCTGCCACGCGCTCCTCACCGACCTCGAGCAGCGCGGGCTCCTGGACGAGACCCTGGTGATCTGGGGCGGCGAGTTCGGCCGCACCATCTACTCCCAGGGCGGCCTCTCCAAGGAGAACTACGGCCGCGACCACCACCCCCGCTGCTTCTCCATGTGGATGGCCGGCGGCGGCTTCCGGCCCGGGCACGTCCACGGGGAGACCGACGACTTCTCCTACAACGTGGTCAAGGACCCGGTGAACGTCCACGACCTGCACGCGACCCTCCTGCACCAGCTGGGCCTCGACTCCGAGCGCCTCAGCGTTCGCCACCAGGGCCTCGACCTGCGCCTCACCGGCGTCGAGCCCGCCCGCGTCCTGCACGAGCTCCTGGCCTGAACACGGGTGCCGCCCTCCTCTCCTGGTGCCCGGGGCGGGCGATGGACCCGCGCCCTCCTGGAAACGGCTAGACCCATCTCCGGGGGCCTCCGAATCTTCCGAGCGCCCGGGATCCACGGGGTCGGCCGCGTCGGAACCTCGGACCCCGTCAGGTGGAGATCGAGATTGAACGCTGGGCGTCCGCGAGGGTATCGTCCCGACCCGCAGGGCGTGTCCGACCCCGGCTGACCTTAAACGTGCGAAGTTCGGGAAGCGGAAGAGCGAGCCGTGCAACGCTGTCGCCGGGCCGGCCCTGAGACGAACAGCGCTCGCGGGCAGACAGGCCCGGCAGGGTCGTCGAGGAAGGTGATCCTCTGCCCCCGTCAGGAGATAGGATCGCTCCTCGAAGGCGGCCGGCGCCCCAGCTGAAGGCAAGTTCAACGATGACAGGCGAGGCAAGACGAGCAGAGGGGATCCGCTATCGACCAGAAATCGACGGATTACGTGCATTCGCGGTCGTTGCGGTCGTCCTCTTCCACATGGCGCCCCGCTTGCTACCTGGCGGCTTCCTCGGAGTGGACGTCTTCTTCGTCATCTCCGGCTTCCTGATCACGTCCATTCTCCAGCGTGAACTTGCAGCCGGGACGTTCCGGTTCCGCGACTTCTGGGCTCGCCGGATCCGGCGAATCCTGCCGGCGCTGACGCTGGTCGCAGCTTGCACCCTGGCAGCCTCGTTCGTCCTCGTCTTCGGGCCCGAACAGCGGGCGGTGGGCAAACAGGCAGTGGCCGCGCTCCTCTCCTTCGCCAACATCTACTTCTGGAGAGAAGCCGGTGACTACTGGGGTGCTGAGGCGGAGGCGTCGCCCTTCCTGCATACATGGTCCCTGTCCGTCGAGGAGCAGTTCTACCTCGTCTTCCCGCTCGCGTTATGGCTCGCGTTCCGAATGCGGTCCAGGTGGATCCCCGTAGGGGTCGCAGCGGTCGTGGTCTTGAGCCTTGCCATTTTCCTGTGGGGCGCACGAGCCTTTCCAACAGCGACCTTCTACTTGCTGCCCATGCGGGCCTGGGAGATCGGTGCGGGCTCCCTCCTCGCAGTGACACTCAGGGGGCGGATTCCACAGACTCCCCTCAACGGAGCACTCGCAGTGGCGGGGCTCGGCTTGATCCTCACCTCGTACTCGTTCGTCGACACCTTGGGCGCCGGGGCCGTCCTCGCGGTACTGGGCTCCATTCTCGTGATCGCCTTCGGGAGAACAGGCCCCTGCGCCTGGATCCTGTCCCGCCCGTCGATCGTTCACACGGGAAGAGTCTCGTACTCGCTCTACCTGTGGCACTGGCCCGTCCTCGTCTTCGCAGAGCCGATGGGGGTCAGTGGAATGGGGGGCATGGCCGTACTCACGTTGGCGATCGTTGCCCTTGCCCACGGTTCCTACGTCCTAGTCGAGCGGCCGCTCCGAAGCCGGAGAGGCGCGACCCCGTGGATCCTCGTCGCCATGTTCGTCGTCGCCGCGACGACAGCGCTCCGCCCGGGGTACTACGACTCGGACGGCTTCAACGTCCCCACGTACTACCAAGACACCTACTCTGTCCAACCCGGGAGCTCAAAGCGCTTCTCCAAGCGGCATCGGGGCGTTCACAACCCACCACGCATGGGCTCCGAGACCGCGTACCACGAGAGCGGAATCACCGTGGGAGCGGCAGATGGTCCACCGCGGGTCGTCGTCCTCGGCGATTCCCTGGGCGTGATGTGGTCCAACACGATTCGTGGCGCCGTCGAGCGCCTCGACGTCCAGGCCTCGCTCTGGTCCGCAGCGGGCGCGCCACCCTTCCTCGAGCTCCCGCTCGACCCGTCCAGAGCCGAGGCGCTGGGTTTCGCGACTCCGCGCGAGCGCTTCGAGTTCGACCGGGCGAGGATGGAAGCCATCGAACGGTGGGAGCCGGACGTGGTCGTCCTCTGCGCTGCCTGGTCGCGGCGCCAGAAAGAGGAGGAGGCCGACGAGCTCATGGAGTTCCTGGAACGGCACGCCGGTACCGTCCTCCTCATGGAGCAGCCGCCGTTGGTGCTCGGGGTCGGCCGGCACAACGCTCTCCAGTACTTGATCTGGAAAGGGCTCGTACCTGACGAGGGAACGCGCCAATACCTCCTCACCGGAGCCGACCGGAGGGACGACGTGGATCGCGGGAGCCGGTTCGTCGAACGCTTGCTGAAGCGGCACCAGCGCGCCTCTCTGTTGCCGATCCGTGACCTCTTCCTCAAAGGGGACCAAGCCCTGGTCCTCGACGGCGCGGACGCCGTCTACCTCGACTCACTCCACCTCACCGAGTTTGGTGCGAACCTCGCCTCGGTCCGGATCGCTGATGCGCTTCGGGCGGCCCTCTCGAGAGAACGCGACAAGGAGTAAGGGAGGCCCCAAGCAGCCTTGTGCTCAAGAAAGGGGCTCCTGGGTCGCCGCTGCGTCGTGCCCGCCCGGAGGTTAGGTGAGCTCCTAGCCTGAAGAATTGCCTGGACGTGGACCAGCCCTGCCACGCGCTCGTCACCGACCTCGAGCAGCGCGGGCTGCTGGACGAGACCCTGGTGATCTGGGGCGGTGAGTTCCGCCGGACCATCTACTCCCAGGGCGGCCTCTCCAAGGAGAACTACGGCCGCGACCACCACCCCCGCTGCTTCTCCATGTGGATGGCCGGCGGCGGCTTCCGCCCCGGGCACGTCCACGGGGAGACCGACGACTTCTCCTACAACGTGGTCAAGGACCCGGTGAACGTCCACGAGCTGCCCGCGCCTCCGCCCCACGGGCCCGCCCCGCGCCGCCTCCGGGCCGCGCCCAACGCGGTGAGCCCCCGACCCCTCAGCTCAGCTCTGCTCACGGGCGACCCAGCGAGAGGGCAGGGGCCGCCGTGAAGTCGTTCCGCCAACCGGCACAGTCCGCCTGGACTCGCGTCCTTGCCACTCGGGACGGGAGGCACACCTCCGAATACAGGCGGCGCCCCGTACGATCCTCGCGGGGAGGCCCTAGTGTCCTCTGGATGAACGCCATCACTCTCAGCTCGACCCTCCTCCTCGCAGCCGGGCTCCTGGGTTCAGGCGCGACGGACGAGGACCCGATCCAACCGGGCCACGGCCTGGTCGGCCTGCGGCCGATCCCTGCCGACGAGGCAGGGACCAAGCACAACCACGGCGGGTCGTGGGAGGGGATGCCCACGTTCGACGCGCAGAAGGGCCACTACCCCTTCGTCGCCGAGCACATCGACACGCTCTTCGGCTCGGTGCCCGATGGTGACTTCGAGACCCGGCGCGTGTTCTTCGAGTACTACTGGGGCCTGAGCGAGCAGCGCGACGACCTGGCCCCGAAGAAGAACGGGCTCATCCGGGCCATCCGTCGATGCGAGGACGGGGGCGTCACCGT
>CALLKX010000064.1 GCA_938083085.1 uncultured bacterium | reverse complement strand
GCGCGGGGGTCGGCGCCGCGCTCACGGGATCATCCTCGGGTTCGGAGGGGAGGGAGGATCAACGCCTCGAAGGGCGGGCCGCTGGGGGGCTCCCCCGTGGGCGTCGAGCCGGCTGACCATGCGGGCCACACTAGCAAACGTCCGCCCCACGGGAGGCGCCGGTGCGCCCCGCGGCCGCCGAGAGAGCCAACGGCCGCCGAGAGGGGCAGCGGTCGCAAGGGAGGCCCGAGTGGAGGGCGCGGTGCACTACCTGGGCCGGGGCCCGCCGCTGGCCCGGCGTCCGTCCTGCTTGAACAGGAGTGAACTCGTGCTCGTGAGGTTGAGTCCGCCGGACTGCGGCAGGTCGCGGTGGATGATCTGCGCGTAGCACGTGCTGCCCGGCAAGACGCCTCCGCCGACGGGCGGCAGCGGCGCGATGTCGAGTCTATTGACGGCCGTACCGTCGGCGCTCGCGACCTGACTTCCGAGCCGGGTGACGTTGCCGCTGACGCAGAGGGCGCCGCCGAGCGGCCACACCGGCGAGCGTCGCTGAGCACGAACAGGCCCGCCGCGCCAAGAGGGCGCCGCCGTACTTGCAGCTCGAGGTCGTCCTCACTCACCCGGGTCGAACCGGGGGCGATTAGCTCCCCGGCGCTCCCGGCGGACTTCGCGATGGAGCCGTCGCTCAACGCCACCCGCGGCACGAGGTCGATCGTGCCGACCCGCCCGGGGCCATTCGGCATGTCGATCCCGAAGGCCGCGAGCCGGGGCCGCGCGAACGGCGGGCTGCACCGAGCTCGCTGGTCGCCGGTCAGGATCGCGGGCGTCGTTCAGGTCTGCCGTGGCCAACGGAGCGCTTCATTCCAGGATCCGGGCGGAGCCTGGCCCCTGAGACGCACCGGCTCCCGCTGCAGTCTGGCCTGGAGCGCTTCGCGATGGCGCCGAGCGGCTGGCAAGAGGTCGCGGCGAGCGGGCCGGCCGTGGTCGACGCGGGCTCGCACGTAGGCCTCGAGCAGGACCTGCTGCTCTGGCGTGGACAACAGGTCCATGCCCTCGAGCAGCAGGCACGCCAGGTCATACGCGGGCCCCCGGAGCGAGGCGTTCGGCGCCGCGCGCCAAGCATCCACGAAGACGATCCGCCGCGCGGCGGTGGGGGGCAAGACGAGGAGGTTCCTCGGGAAGAGGTCGCGGTGGATAAAGCCCAGCGCGTGCATGCGGCCGACCTCTCCCCCCAGCTCCCTGGCGAGGCTGCGCCGGCTCTCGTCGGCCCTCTCGAGGGGGCTCTCGCCGGCGCTGTTCGGGGGACCGTCGAGCTTCCCAGCGAGCGCCGCGTCCAGCTCCTGTGCGCCGGAGACCTCTTCGAGGATGAGGGCCTGGTAGCGGGGGAGACCACCGCGCCAGAGGACCCCGGCCGCGAGGGCGCGTGGGACCTGGAAGGCGTGCTCGGCCAGCCAGCGCAGGTTCTCGTACTCGCGCACCCGGGGCAGGGGCTGGCCCCAGAGTCGTCGGAGCGCGTGGCGTCGGGCTGCCGCGCCACGCAATGGGCTCGCCTTGGCGAAGACCGGCGCTCGGTCCGCTTGGGTCACCCCGGTGAAGGAACGGGGCGCATGCGCCTCCACCAGCTGGACGAGGTCTCGCTTGGCCTCCTCGGTGCCCCGCAGCACGAGGGTGCCCTCCGCCAGGCGGATGCGCTGGTCAGCGCCCATGGACAGCGGCGGCGACGAAGGTCTGTGGGGAGAGGTAGCGGAAGGAGGCGGCATGGCCGACGACGTTTGCGCCGGCGCTCTCGAAGTCTGCACGGAGTGCAGCGCGAGGGGCAGCGAGGCGCGTATCGGCGGGCCGCGCCCGCCGCAGCCCCGCCCGGCGCCGCAGGGCGTGCCAGCTCCTCGAGTCCCAGAAGGACGCGATGACGATACCTCTGCAGACCCGGACCAGCTCCCCGATGGCCTGGCGCCGCTCGGCGGGGCCGAGGTGGTGAAGGAGCCGGCAGCACACCACCGTGTCGAAGTGATCGTCGGGGAAGGGCAGGGCATGCACCTCCCCCTGGACCCGCTCGCCACCGCACTCGGCCAGCATGCTGGCCGAGTAGTCCAGGGCGAGGTAGTCGCGGCCGGGCTCGAGGGCCTCACGCAGGCGCCCGGTTCCCGAGGGTGCGTCCAGGACGCGACCACCGGGGGAGCCGTGGCGGTCCAGGAGCCCGAGGACCATCTGGGCGTCACGGCCCCGAGACCGCCGACTCCGGAAGCGATCGCCCGCGTAGTGTCGGCCAGCGCCCTCTGCGGTCCACTTCGTCTGAGCACGGGCCATGGCGCCAGTATGCCCGCGCGCAGCCGGGTTCGGGCCGGTTCTTCAGCCCGCAGACAGTCCAACACGAGCCGCAGACAGTCGAACACAAGGACGGCAACCAGGGTCCCGCTAGCTGGCCCTACCCAGCGGGTAAGAGGTGCAAGCTGGCACCTGGGTGGGAGGCCTCGGTTTGGGGCGAGGGAGAGGCGGTGCCTTGGGGGTCAGCGGTGGGAGCTTGGTGCACTGGCCGAGGTGCGTGACGATCCGGCGGATGAGGATCGGGTCGGGCCAAGCGGCCAGCCTCTCGCGACGATGAGCGGCTGGCGGGACCCAACGCGGACTCTCGGTGGTCATGACGGCCGGGGGGAGCAGCAGAGCAGCTCACGTCGAGCCAACGGACGCTCGGTCGGCCCCTCGCGGTGACTGGCCTCAATCGCGCAGCAGCACGAAGCGGAAGGCCACCAAATCGTTCGTTCCCAGCTCGTACCCGATGACGCGGATCCGATCGGGCCCGTCGAAGGCGCAGTGGAAGACCATCTGGGGGGTGTCGGTCTTCTCGTCAGCGGCCTCCTCGAGGACGAGGCGCTCCAGGTCGTGCACGCCCAGCAACGGCTCGGTCCCGCTGAAGAGGGTCTCGCCGTCGGGGCCGAAAGCGACCCACTCGTTCGTTCCGGTGACAAGGCCGTTGGGGCGCTCGTTGAGGAGCCACTTCACGCTGGCTGTGCGCTCGAGCAGCTCGAGCTGGTCGTGCTCCACGGAGGTGCCCTGCGGCCTGCGCTCCGAGTGTTCGATGATGTACGAGGCCGGGGTCTCCGTCTTCCAGGTGCCTGACACGCTGAGGGGGCCGGCGTTGCGAGGCGAGGAGGCGCAGCCCAGCGTCAGAAGCGCGGTGCAGGTGGAGAGGAGCAGGGCAGGGAGGTGCATGGGGGGCCTATCTGTGGAGATCGGGTGGGCGGACAGGAGAGTCACACGGAGGGCCTGGTTGGAGCCTTGGCGCTCGGTTGGAAGCGGCTGATCGAACCAGGATCGCGCGAAGCAGAGGGTGGCATCCGCGTGGAGGCTCGGCGCCTAATAACGATCGAACCGGCCGCTCGAACGCAAAGTTGCCGCTCGTGACGGACACGGCGCGAGAGCCCCCCAAGGTCCATCGCCTGGCCTGGCCTGGCGCCCTGGAGTCACCGATCAGGCTAGCCTCCCCTGACGGGGATCGCGAGTGGAGCGGCCGAAGGGACTCGAACCCTCGACATTCAGCTTGGGAAGCGAGCCCTCTACCAGCGTCAGGGGTACGGGAGAGCCGTTATTGAGCGGATCTGAGGGGACTGTGCGCTTAGGTGTGTACTTACGTCGGCTCCGTGCTGCGCTGATCCACGCGACTCCTGAGGTGATCGAGGAAGCAGCGAGGCTCTTGAGGGAAGAGGGGTAAGGCCGTCCCCTCCTCCGATCACAGCAGTGAGGCCTGCGCGTGGGGGAGGAGTGAGGCGCTCTCTCGCCAGCACGGAAGGGCGGCACCCTCTCGGGCGTGCGGTTGCGTTCCTCCGTGGAGCGAAGCGACCTCCGGCGGGGGGTGAAGCCGACTCGCTGCGACAACGAGAGAGGCTCTCAGATCTCTCGGTCAGAATTTCCTGGGGGCTCCTCGGTCTCCAGGGACCCCAGAGGACCCGTCTGGAGCCAGAAGTGACCGGGATACGTCCAGAGGCCTCATCGAAGGGCAGCTCACCGTTCGAACGCCTGACCCCCCTTCCGGCCTTGGACCTGGAGGTCTAGCCTGTGATCAGCAAGGTCGAGATTCGGAGTCACGGAGCCCATTGGGGCTCTCTTGTTTTCCGGCACAGTCCTCTCGTTCACAGCTTGCTCCCATCTGCCATGACCCTCCGTTTCGTTTCGCCCCCGCTACTTTCCGCATTCGCCGCCGCTGCTCTTGCCTCACCCGCTGCGTCTCAGTCGTTTGGCGCCCAGCAGGTGATCACGACGAGCGCGAACGGTGCCGACTCGGTCTACGCCACCGACCTGGACGGGGACGGGTACGCGGACGTGCTGTCTGCCAGCTACAACGACGACAAAATCGCGTGGTACGAGAACCGCGTCTTCGTTGACTGCAATGGGAATGGCATCAACGACCCCGTAGATATCAACTCAGGGGCGAGCGGAGACTGCAATGCCAACGGCATCCCGGACGAGTGCGAGATCGCCAGCGGCACCGAGTTCGACTGCAACGGGAATGGCGTCCCCGACAGCTGCGAGCTGATCGGTACGCGCTACTGCACGGCCTCAGCGAACTCGTCCGGCCTCCCTGGTCGTCTGACGATCTTCGGGTCTGATCTGCTCTCCCAGAACGACGTGACGCTGACGGCGTGCCAGCTCCCGCTTCAGTCCTTCGGCTTCTTCATCACCTCGCAGACGCCAGCGTCGATCAACCCGGTGACCAACAGCCAGGGGACCCTGTGCGTGACGGGCTCTGTCGGGCGCTATGTCGGCCCCGGGCAGATCGTGAACTCAGGGACCATCGGAGCCGTTGCGCTTCCGATTGACCTCGCCGCGATGCCAACTCCCACAGGCCTCGTTGCCGCGTCGATGTTCTCCACCTGGTATTTCCAGCTCTGGCACCGCGATGCGAACCCGACGCTGACCTCCAACTTCACGGACGCGGTGGCGGTGACGTTCCTGTGAGTCTCTGCCCACACGCACACCGCGCGGTGGATTGCTCCCCCTCCAACTGACCTGCCATGAAGATGAAGTACGCACTACTCCTGGCCATGATCGCGGCGCCTGCTGCAGCGCAGACGACTGTAACGGTCACGGAGACGTTTCAGATCGACACGACCGAGCAGGGGGATCCGAGCAGTCAGACTCCGTATGGCCGGTTCTCCATGGCGGGAATGCCTTCACTTCCAGAGGGCGCTCGATTCGTGAGCGGGACCTTCAACGGCACCCTACGGTGGACTCAACATGGGGACTTCGACCCCTGGACCATGGCTGGAACTGGCTTTTGCTCGGTGCTGGATCCGGCGGAGTGTAGTTCTCCCTTTCCCGCAACGATGGACGTCGCCTTCTGGCCAGTCTTGGAAGTCTCGCAGGACGGCTTGTTGGTTGCGGTTGGCGGGTCAGGCTATGACCCTGCTGCCCAACGAGATCCCTGTGTTGACGCAGGGCCCTATGTCTGGGCTCCAGTCGATACGACGGTGAGCTTCAACAGCCTTGCCTTGGTAGAGCCTCTAGACGTTATTCCGTTTACCGTGTCGCATGAGGAGTACCACAGCGACGCCCCGCAAGTCTATGACTCTACGGGTAACGGATACTTCGACATTGGCTGCGGTTGGACCAACCTCTACTACCAGGAGTATCGGCTCACCGGCGTCTACACGGTCACCTACGAGCTCGACAAGCCGGCCCAGACGCTGGTCTGCGGTGGCAACTTCCCATTCCAGCGTCAGGAGACGGTGGAGGCGTTCATGGACGGTGACGACCTCCTGCTCGTCAGCGAAGGCGAGAATCCCAACGCCTTCGGCTTCCTCTTCTTCAACCAGGGGCTGGGTGTGTTCCCTGGTGGCGGCTTCGTCTGTGTGAGGGGGCCGGCGCTTCGGTCGGTTCCGTACCAGGGCGACAGCGCGGGTCGGGCCGTCGGGCGACTGGAAGACCTGCCGCTTGGCACCTGGTACCTCCAGCGTGTTCACCGCGAGTCTGCCCCTGGATGGGGGAGTGCGTCGTCAGGACCGGCCATCGAGGTCGTGGTTCAGTGAGTCGCTTCGAGTTGGTGTTGATGGATTAGGAGCGGTCCCAGGGGCTGCTGCTGAGAGCTAGTCGAGGCTCTCCAAGGGGGCGGGGCAGATGGGTGTCCCTCCCCAAAAATGCGGCGACGCTACGATTTCTTACCTCTAGTTGAGATCATGTCTCAACGATGTGGGCTCGAGGGGGTGCGAGGTGCCGTGGGCGGGGTTTGCTGGGAGGCTTGCCACTTGGCCGAGTTAGCGGGCGGGGACCTGAAGCGACCCTTAAGTAAAGTACGGAGTCGTAGCAACTATCGCGCACAACTCCGCTCCCGCGCCCTCTCTCGTCACGCAACAGACGAGCCTCGACCACAGTCTGTCACCTCGACCAACCCGCCGCGTCTCCTCTGCTGGAGGCATCCATGGCGAGACGATCGAGACAGGACGAGCCCGGCCGCTGGCATCACGTGATGAACCGCGCCATCGCGCGGAGGACGCTCTTCGAGGACCGGACAGACGTACGGTACTTCCTCTCTCGGCTCGCGCGAGAGGTCAGGGCCG
>CALLKX010000063.1 GCA_938083085.1 uncultured bacterium | reverse complement strand
CAGTTCGACCGGGCCCTGGCGCCGAACCTCCCGCCTCTGGTGCGCGCCGAGCTCACACGCCTGAAGGCGGAGTGTGCGGCCGAGATTGATGCGCTGGCCAGTCGGTGAGAGCCCGCCGGTGAGAGCCCGCCGGTGAGACCCTGTCGCTGAGGAACCTGTCGCTGAGGACCCGCCGCTGAGAATCCGCCACGGAGATCCAGCGCCGAGATCCAGCGCCGAAAGTCGGCGCCGCAGACCGGCTTCAGATTTCAGCGATCAGGTCGCGGGCCACAGGAGCGGGTTCGCGTCGCTGGCCGCAAGGTCTCCGGCGGCCAGGCCCGGCAGCCACTTCCTGAGATCATCGCGCTGGTGGTCGTTCGAGGGCTCGGCGACTCGCATCGCGCCGTCCATGTAAATGACGGTCATCACCTTGCGCTCTTCGGTGCCGAGGTTGGGCGGCGCGCTGTGGTAGGTCCACCCGAGGTGGAAAGAGACGTCGCCGAGCTCGAAGGGCTCCCGGCTGCGCGTGTACCCGCCCTCGGCCAGGGCGCGGTCGCAGCGAGCCTCGCTCTCGTCCGAGATCTCGAGCTCGCGGCCCTCCACCATTCGGTGGCTCCCGCTGGCGAACGTGAGCGGTCCCATGTCATCGGAGACCTCGACCAGAGGGATCCATGCCGTGATGCACCGGTCCGTCGCCATGGGCCAGTAGTACTGGTCCACATGCCAGGGCGTGTGCCCGCCGTCGCCTCTTGTGGGGAGCTTGTAGAGCGCCTGGTCGTGATAGAGACGGATCGTCGGGACGCGCAGCAAGGCCGCTGCAGCGGAGGCGAGGCGGCGAGAGAAGACGAGGCTCCGGGCCTCATCCGAGCTCTGATGGACGTCACCGACCTGGATGAACGCCCGGTCGTAGGTCGAGCGCTCTTCCCAGGGGACCCCGTCGTTGGGATCCTCCCGGTGAACGGCCGCGGAGAGGCCCGGCTCGAGGATCTCGAGCTCGAGGGGGTCGAGGAATCGTCGGAGCGTGAGGTGTCCGTCTCGCTGGAATTGCTCCAGGACGTCGTCGGTCGGGTCGTGGGGGAAGTGGAGGTCCATCGTTGGTCAGGCTAGCAGGCGGGGTCCACCGCCGCTCAGAGTCCACCGCCGCCCAGAGTCGACCGCCGCTCAGGGTCCACCGCCGCTCAGGATCGATCGCCTCTGAGGGGGCGCCGGAGCCAAGGGGGGCCCGTCCGAGCGGCTGCACCTCCGTCCTCGACGTGCGGTCGTCCGCGTCTCGCCGCCTGCCTGGGCCCCTGCTGTTGGTCTGGGAACCGTCCTGGTTGGGAGAGCCTCTCTCGCACGGGGGTCCGCCCGAGGGCCTGCTGTCGCCGAAGGGGCCGTTGAAGGCCGGGGCCCACTGCGGCGGTCTTCACTGCGGCGGTCTTCATTGCGGCGGACTTCACTGCCGCGGGCTTCTCGGCCGCGGATTTCTCGGCCGCGGATTTGACGGCCGCGGGGGACCTGCCGCGGAGGACCTGGCGGGGCTTCGCCCGGGAGCCCGCCGCCGGACGCGGCGATGGTGGTTGCAACGGGCGGGGGGCCCGTGCGATCTTCGTCTGGACGATGCTGGTTGAACTCACGCTGCAGGACCTCGCCCTCTTTGAACGGGCGGCGCTGGAATTTGGAACGGGGCTGAACGCGGTGACGGGGGAGACCGGCGCGGGCAAGAGCCTCCTCGTGGATGCCCTGGAGCTACTCCTCGGTCGCAGGGCCCGGGCCTCCATGGTCCGCAAGGGAGCCGAGCGGGCGCGGGTCGAGGGCCGCTTCGTCTTGCCCCTCGACGACTACGGCGCGCTCGTCGGGCGCTGGCTCGCCGAGCATCTCCCGGAGGCGCTCGAGGAGCGGGAGCACGAGGATGAGCTGGAGCTCATCCTGACGCGGACCATCGGCCGCGACGGGCGCACCCGGGCCCACGTCAACCACCGCCCCGTGACCCAGAAGCTGCTGCGGGGCCTGGCCGGCCAGCTGGTGGAGATCCACGGTCAGAACGAGCACCAGCGGTTGTTCGAGCCGGTGGAGCAGCTGCGCCTGGTGGACGCCTTCGGCGGCCTGCAGGACACGCTGGAGGGCTATCGGGAGCGGCGTGCTCGCTGGCTGGAGCTGGTGACGCAGCTCGACGATCTCGAGGCAGGGGAGTCGGAGCGGCTCCAGCGCCTCGACCTCGTCCGCTTCCAGGTCGGGGAGCTCGAGGAGTCGAATCCCTCCGCCCTCGAGGCGGAGAACCTCCGCGCCGAGCGGAGCGTGCTGCGCCACGCTGCCGAGCTGGGGACGGAGCTTGGATCCGCGCTTCACGGACTCTCCGAGGCCGACGACAGCGCGCTGGACCTGTTGCGCAGAGCGGAGCGCACCGTGACTGAATGGTCTGGCCGGATCTCCGACCTCGAGGAGCCCGCGGCGGGCTTCCGGGAGGCGTCCCTGCAGCTGGAGGAGGCGTGCCGCTCCCTGGGCGGCTTCCTCGATGGTGTGGACGTGGACCCGGGTCGGCTACAGCACGTCGAGGACCGCCTGGGTCTGCTGGAGCGGCTGGAGCGCAAGTACGGCACCGATGTGGCTGGCCTGGAGGAGCGGCTGCAGTCCCTGCGAGACGAGCTGGACCTCATGGCCAACGGGTCGGTGGATCGAGAGGCCCTGGAGGCGGATGTCGCCGCAGCGCGGGAGCGCCTCGCCGAGTCGGCCAGACGGCTGACGGCGGCGCGCGGGGCGCTCGGCAGCAAGCTGCAGAAGTCGGTTGAGGGTGGGCTCGCTGAGCTCGGTCTCGAGCGCGCGCGCTTCTCGATGGCGCTCGTTCCCCACGTGGCCGGGGCGAATGCTGACCTCGAGGTGGATCGCCGCCGCTTTGGCGCCAGCGGCGCCGAGGGCGTGGAGCTCCTCCTCGCGGCGAACCCCGGCGAGGACCCGCAGCCCCTGCGCGCGGTCGCGTCCGGCGGCGAGGCCGCCAGGATCTTCCTCGCGCTCCGCGGGGCGTTGGCCGTCCGTCGCTCGACGCCCACGCTGATCTTCGATGAGGTCGACGCTGGCGTCGGGGGCCGGCTCGGTCCCAAGGTCGCCGGGAACCTCGAGCGACTCGGAGATCATCACCAGGTGCTCTGCGTGACGCACTTGCCCGCCATCGCCGCGAGGGCCACCCGGCACCTCCAGGTCTCCAAGGAGGTGGAGGGGGGCCGGACGCGGACGCGGATCCAGTGGCTCTCCGGTGACGGACGAGTGGCCGAGATCGCAGACATGATCGCCGGGGGCGCCGCTGAACCCACGGCGCTGGCCGAGGCGCAGCGTCTCCTGGCGGACTGAGCGAGCTGGGGGACGCAGCCTTGGGGGCTCCGAGAAGGGGCCCGGATCGCCGCTCATGGCCCCAGGGCACGGCCCAGGCACGTCTAGAAGCCTGTGCCATGCACGGCCTGGAGGAGTCCCCAACGGGGCCAGATCGAGGTGGGCACGGGGACGGGGTTCTGGGGACCTGAGCCCCCCGAGGCTCTATCTGTGCGGCTAGGCTCTCGCGCTTGCCCATGGCCATTGCCCGCCCGCTCCGACTCCAACCGCATGCCGTCCCCAAGATCTGGGGTGGTAGCGCGCTGCGCGAGGTGCTCCCTCCGGAGGACCTGACGGACGCCGCCTGGCCCGACTCGGATCCGGTGGGCGAGGTGCTCCTTGTCAGCGACCAGGACCGCCACGCCTCGGTGATCTCCAGCGGTCCTTTCGCGGGGCGCTCGCTCCGCGGGCTCATGCTCTCCGAGCGAGAGGCGCTGATCGGAGAGGTCACGCTCGACGGCGAGGAGCAGTTCCCCCTCGTGCTGAAGCTCGTGGAGGCGCGCACCAACCTGTCGCTCCAGGTTCACCCCGACGCGACCGCTGCGCGGAAGCTAGGGGTGCAACCGAAGAGTGAGTGCTGGTACCTGCTCGACGCCGACCCGGGCGCCGAGGTCTTCCTCGGCCTCGGGCCCGGGGTGGACGCGACGTCCTTCGCCAGCGGCGCCTCGACACCTGATGTGGTCGACCTCCTCGGCCGCTATCCCGTCCATTCCGGCGACGGCGTCGACGTCTCACCGGGGGTGGTGCACGGGATGGGGGCGGGGCTCGTCGTGGCCGAGGTGCAGCTGAATTCGACCACCACCTACCGGATCTACGACTGGGCCCGGACCGGCCTCGACGGGCTGCCCCGGGAGACCCACCTCGACGAGGCGCTGCGCTCTATCGACTTCGGTGCTGCCCCGCAGCCCCCCGGACCCCTGTGCTTCGAGGGCTCTGGAGAGGCCGGCTCGGTGAACCAGATCGCCACTCTCCGCAGGGGGGAGCGCTTCGAAGTGGACATTCTCGACGTTCACGACCCGGAAGAGATGGCATCTGAGGGACGCCCGACGGCGATCCTCGTACTCTCTGGTTCGGGTCGCCTCGACGTCGACGGAGTCGAAGACGAGGCGTTCCCTCTCACACGTGGGGGCACATGGGTGCTCCCAGCAGACCTCCCCAGCGCGCGCATCGTCGACGCGGATGGGGAGCTGCGGGTCCTCCGGGCCCGACCGACCATCAGGAACTGACCGCCGTGAGGCAGGACAGCGAGACATGAGAAGAGCGAGAAGAACCCGTCGTGGTTCGGGCGCCAGGGGTGCCAGAGGCGCCAGGGGCGGCCGACCGCGCCTGAAGCAGGTGGGCGGCAAGCGGCTCCCTGCCCGATCGTCCTCGGCACGGGACGCGAAGCGCGACGCCGAGATGGTGCGCCTGAACAAGTTCCTCGCGGACAACGGGGTCGCCTCCCGTCGTCGGAGCGATGAGCTGATCCTCGGCGGCAAGGTGCTCGTGGATGGAGACATCGTCACCGAGCTTGGCACCAAGATCGACCCGCGTACCCAGGAGGTGGACGTCGACGGGGTGATCCTCAAGTCCGATCCCCGGGAGCGCCGCTACTACATCCTGCACAAGCCTGCCGGCGTGGTCTGCACCAACGAGATCCGGGAGACGAGGCCGCGCGCCATCGACCTGATCACGGACCCGAAGAAGGGCCGCATCTTCACGGTCGGCCGCCTCGACGAGGAATCGAAGGGGCTGCTGCTGCTCACCAGCGACGGTGAGTTCGCCGAGCGCATCGCGCACCCGCGCTTTGGTGTCCCGAAGACGTACCTCGTGCGTATCCCGGGGCAGATCACTGACGAGGCCGTCCAGAAGATCCGCGAGGGCGTCTACCTCGCGGAAGGACGCACCGCGGGGGCCAGGGTGATCGTGAAGCGGCGGACCGCGAATGGCTCCACCCTCGAGGTCACGATCCAGGAGGGGCGCAACCGCGAGGTGCGCCGCATCTTCGTGCGCGTGGGCTACAAGGTCTCGTCGCTCACCAGGACCCAGATCGGCCCCCTGGGCATCCGCGGCCTACGCGAAGGCAAGTGGCGCGCCCTCAGCCGAGAGGAAGTCGAGGCGCTCCTGGCGGAGCACGAATCGCTCGAGGCTGGCGCAGCGCCGGAGGGCCTCCCCAGGACCCCCCCGCGGCGGGGTTCGAGCGGCGCAGGCTCACGAGGTGGGTCCCGAGACGACTCATCGGGCGGGTCCGCGCGGAGCGGCCGCTCTGCTCGAGGCTCCCGCTCCTCTCGTGGGGCGCGTGGCGGCGGCGGTAGTGCTCGCAGCAGCAGCGCCCGCAGCGGCAGTTCCCGCGGCTCCCGCCGCCGCGGCGGCCGAAGGCGCCGCTGAGGCGCAGATCATCCATGACTAAGACTCTCCCCACCTACTGCGGCGCGACCGTGCACGAGCGCATGCTCGACAACGGGATGCGCGTTCTGATCGCCGAGCGTCACCTCGATCCCGTGGTGGCCGTCATGGTCTGGTACGGCGTGGGGGCCCGGCACGAGACGGGCCCGGAAGCGGGCGTCAGCCACTTCCTTGAGCACATGATGTTCAAGGGCACCGAGGCCCACGGTAAGGGCGCCATCGACCTGGAGACCACGGTGCTGGGCGGGAGCAACAACGCCTTCACGACCCCCGATCACACCGCCTACTGGTTCGAGTTCGCCTCGGACCGCTGGGAGCGAGCGCTCGACCTGGAGGCCGATCGCATGCAGGGGCTGCTCCTCGATCCCGAGGAGTTCGCGGCCGAGAAGAAGGTCGTCCTGGAGGAGCTCTCCATGGGGCTGGACGATCCCTGGCGTTCACTCAGCCGCAAGGTCTCCGAGACGCTCTTCGGCGAGCACCCCTACGCCCGGCCGGTCATCGGGTACCGCGAGACCCTGGAGCCCATGACCGCCGACGACATGCGGGCGTACTACCTGCGTCACTACCGGCCGGGGAACGCGACGCTGGTGGTCGCCGGCGACGTCGAGCCGGAGGCTGCTCTGGCCGCCGTGGCGGCGCGCTTCGGGGAGATCGAGGACCGCGCGGGGGACGAGGACCGGCCGGATTCCGAGCTCGAGGTCGAGCTGGACGGCGAGGTGAGAATCGAGACGACCTGGGACGACAACGCCTCGCGCTTGATCGTGGCCTACCCGGGCGGGCCCTTCGGCTCGGACGTGGACTTCACCATGGACGTCGTCGTCTCCGTCCTCACGAGCGGGAAGCTCTCACGGCTGTACCGCCGCCTCGTGATCGACGAGGGACTCGCCACCAGCGTGTCTGCCAACAATGACGCCCGCGCCCGCGGCGGCGGCTTCTGGATCTACGCGGAGGCGGTGCATGGCGCGGACAGTCAGCGGCTTGAGTCGGTGATCCACGAGGAGGTGGCGCGGCTCTGCGCCGAGCCCATCGCGGAGGACGAGATGACCCGGGCGCAGAAGCTCCTCGCGGCCAGCGAGGCCTTTGACTCGGAGACCGTGACGGACGTGGCCGAGACCCTCGGCGAGTACGCGACGGACCTGCGCTGGCAGGACGCTCTCGAGGTCGAGGCGCGGCGGGCCTCGGTGGACACGAGCTCGCTCATGGCCACCTGTGAGCGCCTCCTGCGCCCCGACCGGCGAGTGGTCGCGTGGTCCCGGCCCGAGCCCGCGGAGGTGACCGCATGAGCGCTCAGTCGAAGGCCGACGCGCCTCGTATCGAGGTCGAGAAGGAGCGCTTCGTCCTCTCCTGTGGCGCCGTGCTCCTCGTCCATCGCCGGCCATCGTCGGCGGTGACGGCGGTGCGGGTCCACGTGCGGGGCGGGCCAGGGCTCGACCCGGCGGGCAAGGAAGGGGTGGTCCACCTCACCGGAGCCTTCGCGGATCAGGGCACCAGCGCGCGCACCGATCAGGACATCGCGGCGCTGCTCGAGCCCGAGGGCGGCGGCGTGAGCGGAGACGCGATGGGGCTCTCCGGTGCCGTCGCAGGGACGGCGTGGCGGGTCTTGATGGAGGTGCTCGGCGAGCTCGTCACGGACGCGGCCTACCCCGACGCCTTGATCGAGCGCCAGCTCGAGCGAATGAAGACCCGGCTCGAGGTGGAGGCGGATGACCCGCGGGCCCAGGGCGGGATCCTGTTCAAGCGTCTGGTGTACGGCGATGAGCACTTCCTCGGTCGCAACACCTACGGGGACCTCGAGACGGTCTCGCGCATCACCGCCGCGGATCTTCGATCGCACCGCGCCGCGAACTGGTGCGGCTCGCGCCTCGTGATCGCCGTCGTCGGCGACGTCGATCCTGGCGAGGTGCGCGACCACGCGGAGAGAGCATTCGGGGCCGTCCCCCTGGGGTCTCCCCACGAGCGGACCAAGCCCTCGTTCCCGCCCATCGAGCGCAGGACCGCGGCCTTCGAGCGGGACCGTCAGCAGGTCCATGTGCACCTCGGCCACCTCGGCATCCAGCGCGCGCACCCGGACTACGTCCCGCTGGCGGTCATGGACCACGTGCTCGGGACGGGCCCGGGCTTCACAAACCGGATCACCCGGATCCTTCGCGACGAGCTTGGCCTGGCCTACACGGTGCACGCGGATATTCACGGGACCGCCGGGAAGCTACCCGGCATGTTCCGCGCCTACATCGGCACGAGCCCGGAGCACGTGCGGACGGCCGTCGACGGGTTCGTCACGGAGATGAGGCGCATCGGCGAGGAGCCCGTGCCGGAGGAGGAGCTGTCGGTGGCCAAGAGCTACCTGGTGGGCTCCTTCGCGATGGGCTTCGAGCGCGCGGCGCGCCGCGCCCAGTACCTCGTGAGCGCTGAGATCCACGGCTTCCCGGCGGATCATCTGGAGCGCCTCCCCGCGGAGTTCGCGGCGGTCACCGTGGAGGACGTGCTGCGGGTCGCCGCGGAGCACCTCCACCCGGACGCCTGCGCCATCGCGGTCTCCGGTCCTGCTGTCGCACTCTAGGTCACCCCGGGGGCGCTCCTGACGCCCTACATCCGCGGGTTTCCACCCCGGCGACTACTCTCAGTTCCCCCCAGGCCCGTTCTCTCGACTTGCTTCCGGCCATGCGATACCCCCTCATCCTCGCCCTCGCCCTCTGCTCAAGCGCCGCCGCCCAGGTGGCGTCCGACGACTTCGAGGTCACCAACACCGACGACTGGGGCCTCGAGTTCAACCCCAACCTGGTGGGGGTTCACATGACCACCGGCGGCAACCCCAGCGGCCGGATCGAGGTCACCGTGCAGAACTCGGCGTCGCAGCTGCCGGCGGCCATGGTGGTGCCCGGGGCGGTGAATCACCCCTGGAAGGGCGACTTCCGCGGCCTTGGCGTCACCTCGTTCACCTTCGACCGGCAGGTCGAGGTCGGCTCCTCCAACTTCGGCACCCGTCCGTTCTTTGTGATCGCCAACGACGGCGGGACGCGGACGGACTTCTCCGACGATGCCTGGGCGTTCGTCTACACCGGCGACGTCTTTCAGTTCGGCTTCTCGCCGTGGACGACCGTCTCGACCCCGATCCCGAGCTCCTCGGCCACGACGCCCACCGGCTGGGATCTGGCGGCGCTCTCGGGCAGCCCTCTGGCTGGCCTCTCCGGCGACGCCCTGTGGAACGCGATCATCCAGGATGTCGACTACATCGCTATCGCGATGGACCGTCCCTTCGGCGGGGCCTTCTGGTTCGGGAACCACATCATCAGCTTCGACAACTTCCTCCTCGACGGGGTGGGGTCGATCGGGACCCGCTACTGCAGCCCCGGTGCCACCAACTCCACCGGCGCGCCGAGCAGCATCGAGGTCACGGGGAGCGGCTCGGTCTCGCAGAACAACCTCGCCCTCGTCGCGGGCGACCTTCCCCTGAACGCCTTCGGCTTCTTCCTGACGAGCCAGGCCCAGGGGTTCGTCGCCAATCCTGGAGGGAGCCAGGGCAACCTGTGCCTCGCCGGTTCCATTGGCCGCTACGTGGGCGCGGGGCAGATCCTGAACGCCGGAGCGGCGGGCTCCTTCACCCTCCCGCTCGACCTGAACCAGACCCCGACGCCCACCGGCCTGGTCGCCATCGGCGTCGGCGAGACCTGGAACTTCCAGGCCTGGCACCGGGACGCGGTCGGCGGCTCTGCCACGTCGAACTTCACAGACGGGATCTCGGTCCAGTTCCAGTGATCTGCTGAGTGCCCGGGCTGAGCCCTGGCCAAACGAGCACCGGACGCCGTCTGCCCCCGTTGGGGCGGCGGCGTCCGTTCCGTTGGACCGCGAGGCGTGCCTCGGACGCTTCCTCACCGGAGGAGGGAGATCGCGGGTGGCTCAGGGGCGAGGATTGGACCGGGCGGTCCGCGGCTCCAGAGACGGTCCCGCGGCCATGGCGGCGGGACTCTCGGAGGCGACGAGCGCGGGCCGCGGGCCCGTCGTGTGCGCGCGGACCTCCTTCACGGTCACGAACAGGAGGATCGACGGGGCGATGAGGAAGAGCAGGGAGCCGCGATAGCGGCGCAGGATCTTGCTGGTTCGAGTCATGGGGTCGAGGCCGTGTGGGGAGCGGTCGGCTGGGAGGGAGAGATGGGGGGGCGGGCTCGGCGGGCTGACCATGCGAGTGGACGCCGCGAGTGGACACCGCGAGCCGGCTCGGAGAATCGGGTCTGCCCGTGGCGAGGTCCGGTGCGCCAGGAGTTGGGAGCCGGGAGGGCGGCCGCGTCGGACAGTGACACATGCGTCGGCGCCTCGCGGACGCGACACGGATCGCCCGTTTGTTCGCGCCGCTCCCGGCGTGGAGCTCCGGGCGGCTCGCGAAGGGGCACGGCCGATCTCACCGCGGATTCCTGTCGCGTTCGAGGGCGCTCGACACACGTGCCCTTGTAGGCGCGCCGCGCGGCGGCGCGCTCCGACCCAAGACCTGACCCCCAATCTCCATGAAGATCCCTATTCATGTCGGCGCGGCGCTCGCGCTCACATCCCTCGCGAGCGCGCAGCTCCAGCCGACCTTCACCAAGGCGCAGTTCCGCGTCGACCTCTCCCAGCAGCTCCGGCCCGGCGACGCCGTCCTTGAACTCGTGGCAGACCGGAGCCGTGGCGGCCGGGTTCGACTCGAGCTGGAGAACCGCAAGATGACCCTGTTCCGCGACGACGGCCGCGACATGGACGAGCGCGGTGGTGACGGGGTCTATACGGGCGTCGTTCGGGCGGACCTCCAGGAGGAGCGCGCGATTGCCCGTGACCTTCAGCTCTCCGCCGAGCGCGGCGTGCTGATCCCGATCTTCGAGGGCCGCGAGCTCGTCGAGCGCGTGAATTCACGCACCCTCGTCAAGCGCCCCAGGCCCATGACGATCCCGATCATCACGACCAGCGCGAGCACGACCGT
>CALLKX010000062.1 GCA_938083085.1 uncultured bacterium | reverse complement strand
CCCGTCTCCTTGTTGACCGCAGCGATGAAGTCGACGCCCTCGTGGTCCCAAAGCACCACGATCTTGTCGCCGTGGATGGCCGGCGACGCGCCCTCTCCAAACTCGTTGCGGGTCTTCATCTTCCCGAAGTCCTTCGACCAGACGAGGTCGCCCTCCATGTCGAGGCAGTGCAAGCCGCGGGACCCGAAGAAGGCCCAGATGTGCTCACCGTCCGTGATGGGAGACGCGGACGCCTGGGAGTTGGTCCCGTGGATGCCCTCGTGCGGGGCGGTCTCGGCGACCTTTTGGCTCCAGACGAGGCTGCCGTCCGCGCGGCTGACGCACATGACGCGGAACTCATGGACCTTCTTCGGGCCCGAGGAGCCCCGGCCCCGCCGGCCGCGGCCCCGTCGCTGGCCCTCCGCGGGCTCGGGCTCAGCTTTCGCTCCATCGGCCGTCTCCCCGGTCTCCACCGCGGTGGTGACGTAGAGGTAGTCCCCCCACACCACAGGCGTCGAGATCCCGAGGCCGGGCAGCTCTGCGCGCCAGCGCACGTTCTTCTCCTCACCCCATGCGGTCGGCGCGCCACCCGAGGGGGCCACACCGTTTCGGTCCGGCCCGCGCCAGGAGGGCCAGCTGTCTCCCTCCTGGGTCGGGAAGGCCTCGGCGGATCCGGCGAGAACGGAGAGCGTGAGCGCGGCGGCGCAGGCGGAGAGCAGTGTTCGATTCATCGAGCCAGCGGGCGCCGGGTGGGCACCGGGGAAGGGAAGCGAGAGAGGGTCCAGGGCCAGCCTAGCAATCGAATCGGCCAGAGACGGCCCCGGGACAGCACGGAGCCGTCAGGAGCGGCCCTCCTTACGCGCTTCTCATCTTCCCCGAGCGCTGGCTCTGCTCGCCGGACATCTCCATGAGCGCCGCGGTCCGAGTCCGTCAGCGCGGCAAGGCCCAGATGTTCCGGTAGCGGACCGGGTGCCCGTGATCCTGGAGCATGATCGGTCCAAAGCCGGGCTCGTCCCCGCCGACGGCCGCGGCCGTGGGGCCATCCACCTCGACGTCGTCGTGGATGAGGATCCCGTTGTGCCAGACCGACATGCGAGCGTTCTCCGACTTTGCCCCCTCGCCGTCCCTGCGTGGTGAGCGGAACTCGATGTCGTAGCTCTGCCACTGGCCCGCGGGCTTGCACGCGTCGACGTCCGCGACGTGCTTACCGTAGATCCCGCCGCAGTCGCCGCTCCTCAGCTTGAGCCCGAGCGAGTCGAGGACCTGGACCTCGTAGCGCCCCTGGACATAGACGCCGCTGTTCCCGCGGTCCTGCCACCCGCTCGTCTCCGGCGTGGGCGGCACCATGAACTCGAGGTGCAGCAGGTAGTCGCCCCCTAGCTCTGCGCGGGTGAAGAGGTTGCCGGTCCCCGGCACCACCTGCATGTAGCCAAGACGCCCCGTCAGCTCCTTGCTCACCGCGGGGTCCGCGGCCTCCGAAGGTGCCGCGTCGCCAGTGTTGGCCTTCGGCGTGGGAATCGTCACCCGCCACTTCGCCGCGCCGCCGTCTCCGTGCCGCCAGCCGGCCAGCGTCCGTGAGGGACGGCGGTCCGCCACGTCCAAGAGCACCACGGCGCCCGCCGGCGCCGGGACCGAGACCGAGTCGCCGCCGACGGCCCATTCGATCCCACCGATCAGGTGTTCCTGGAAGGCCGGGTTCGTCCAGACGTCCTCGCGGTGACCGAGGGCCGTGTAGAACATCTTCCCCCGGCCGAAGTCCTTGCACCACGCGTTCGCAAAGTCGCGGTCGACCCGCTTGCCACGGGCCACCTCGTTGGCGCTGGTATCCAGGGAGAGCAGCACGTGGTTCGGGTGACGGCGCCACCACTTGAACTGGTAGATCTCGTCGGTCAGCACCCAGCGCTCCCCGAGGTGCGACGTGGAAGCGTGCCCTCCGTCCTCCACGGTCATCGTGACCTCCTCGTGCCAGGGGTGCCCGTCGAACGCGCCGCCCACGAGCCCCATGTAGTCGGCGAACTCGTAGAAGGTGTCGGTGGCGCAGTGCACGCCACAGAACGCACCCCCCCGACGGACCCACTCGATCAAGCCCGCCTTGCCCTCGTCGCTGATGGGGAGAGACCCCGTCGTGTAGAAGAGGACGGCGTCGTAGCGTGCGAGGTTCTCAGGCGTGATGTCCCCGCAGTCCTGGGTGCAGTCCACCACCAGCCGACCTTCGGCCGCCTCCTTCAGGACTCGCTCCGCGTGGGCCAACTGGTCAGGCGCAGGCCGCCGCACGACCGAGTGAACGAAGCCCGCCGAGTGGGTCAGGAACAGCACCCTGGGCGCCTCCTCGTCCGCATGGCTCCACGCCGGCGCGGGAGCGGAGGTGATGAGGGCGATGAAGAGACTGGCGGTGGCTCGGATCATGACGCGGTGCGGTGACTGCAGGCAGAGAACGGGGTCTTCCGGCCCTCTCCCCTGAAGGAGCGGGAACGGGCGCGTGGTACGAGCCACGGTAGAGGCGACCCCCCGATCGTGATAGCCCGCGGAGCGTCCCCCGTCCGGAGCCCGCTTCCGGGCTCAAGCCCCGGCGCAGCAGGGGCCACGAGCACGACCCCTGGGGCACCTGGAGCCCGGGCGGGCCCCCCAGGGGCCCCCAGGCCGACACCGCAATCGGGGTCCGGGGCGATAGGATGCGTGAGCCCGCGCACCCTTGACCCACATGATGATTCCTCCCATCTCCTCGCTCCTGGGCGTCCTCTTCCTCGCCGCGGCCACGCCACCCTTCGCCCCGGCGCCGCTCGCCGGCCCGCAAGACGGCCAGCCCGGGTGGAGCAACTGGAGGGGTCCCGAGTTCCGGGGGACCGCGCCGGGCGCGGAGGGGCTCCCCACCCGCTGGACCGTCGACGAGCACGTGGTCTGGCGCACCCCGATGCCCACGTTCTCCGGCGCGACCCCCGCCATCAGCGGCGATCACCTCTTCGTCCTCTCCGCCTCGCCCCCCGAGCCCGAGGCTCCCGAGGAGCAGCCCAAGGGCCGGCGGCGGCCGCGTCGGGACCCGGGCGGTCCCGAGATGCTGCTGCACTGCCTGAGCACGACAGACGGTTCAGTGCGCTGGACGCAGAGTCTGGACGAGGGCAACGAGCTCCACTACAAGGCCAACCGCGCGTGCGCCTCTCCGGTCACCGACGGGGCCCACGTGTGGACCGTCACGGGGAACGGGACGGTGAGCGCCCACGACTTCAAAGGTGAGCTGGCATGGTCCACCAACCTGCAGGAGCGCTGGGGTCCGTTCGGGCTTCTCTGGGGCTACGCCTCCTCCCCGGTGCTCCACGATGGCCTCCTGATCGTGCAGGTGCTGCACGGGATGAAGACCGACGACCCTTCCTACATCGCGGCCTTCGACGCGAAGTCCGGTGAGCTCCGCTGGCACGCCGAGCGGCCCACCGACGCGCCGCGCGAGTCCCCCGACGCCTACACCACGCCGCTGGTGATCGAGCGCGAGGGCGGCGCCGAGCTGGTCATCACCGGCGGCGACGTGGTCACGGGCCACACCCTCGACTCCGGCAAGGAGCTGTGGCGCGTGGACGGGCTCAACCCGCGCAAGGCCACCAACTACCGCATCGTGCCCTCCGCCGTCATGGTGGGTGACATCCTCGTGGCGCCGACCCGCGAGCGGCCCGTGCTCGCCATCGACACCGGGGGCGCCGAGCCCCTGACCGAGGAAGACGTGCGCTGGCGCTGGGACACCCGCGGCGGCCCCGATGTCCCGACTCCCGCCAGCGACGGCACCCACCTCTACATGGTGGACGACGCCGGGCTCGTCACCTGCATCCTCGGCGCCACCGGCGAGGCCCTCTGGGGCCCCGAGCGGACCGTCGAGGGCACCGTGTCCTCGTCGCCCCTGCTCGCCGACGGCAAGCTGTACATCACGAACGAGGAGGGCATCACCGTGGTCCTCGCCGCGGGCCCCGAGTTCAAGCAGCTGGCGGTCAACGAGCTCGACGGCTCCTTCACCCTCTCCTCCCCCGTGGCGGTGGGCGACCGGATTTACCTGCGCACAGGCGACTTCCTCTACTGCCTCGCCAACCCCAAGCACTGACCCCCACCATGAACCTCCTCAAGCTCTCCCTGGCCGCGATCCCGGCCGCCGCCGCCCTTTGGGCCGCGCTCCCCGCCGCAGAGCTCCAGCGCGCCCACGTGGACGGCGACGGCTGGACCACGCTCACGCTGGCGGACTTCGTGAATGTCAACGGGGACGAGACCACCTGGCGCGAGGAGGACGGCGTGATCCACTGCACCGGCCGGCCCGTGGGCGGTGCCCGGAGCCAGAAGCCGTACACCAACTTCGAGATGGTGGTCGAGTGGAAGCACGAGACCTTCGCAGGGAACTCCGGGCTCTTCGTCTGGTGCCCCGAGTCCGCCTTCACCGACCTTCCCCCCGGCACCCTCCCCCGCAGCGGGATCGAGGTCCAGGTCCTCGACCTGGGCTACGAGACGAACTGGCTCAAGAACAAGGGCGAGCACTCCAACTGGTTCACCAGCCATGGCGACGTGTTCCCTGTGGGCGCCTCGAAGATGACGGCCTTCACCCCGGCGATCGAGTACAGCGGGGAGGACGGCACGCCCTACAAGGTGGGCCAGCCCAAGAGCGCCCGCAGCTTCCCCACTCAGCGGCTCACGCACCCCCACGGCGAGTGGAACCACTACTACGTGCGCGCCATCAACGGCGAGGTGCGACTGTGGGTGAACGGCGAAGAGGTCAACGGCGGCCGCGACTGCCAGCCGGCCACGGGCTACCTCGCCCTGGAAGCCGAGGCCGCGCCCGTGCAGTTCCGCAACCTGCGGATCCGCGAGCTTCCCTGAGCGAACCGGCGCCGCGAGGGTCCAAAGACCTGGGGCGAGGCGTCCAGCGGGGAGCCCGCTCACTCACCGCGCTAGAGCGGCCGCCGCCGTCCCGTCACGCCTCCTCTTCACCAGGGAGGCGGGCGGGCCCTTTTTTTGGGGGCGCCTCCTGAATACGCCCGCGGAGCATGCGAAGGTGCAGCCGGCCTGCCACCCCCTGACCCTCCCCCACGCATGCCCTCCGTTCCCGTGCGCGACACCAAAGACCCCGGCGCGGCTCCGCTCGATGGCCCGCTTGATGGCCCCCTTGATGGCTCGCCCACCGGGCCACAGGGGGAAGTGGCGTACGGTGCCACGCCCGGGGTGATTCGCCGCCACGACCTGGACGCCGTGCGGAGCTTCGCCATGTCCCTCGGCGTCGTGCTCCACGCGTGCCTCTCCCTGTCCTTCGTCCCCTGGCCTATCACGGACGAGGTCCGTACGGAGGGGATGACCGCGCTCTTCGCGTTCATCCACGGCTTTCGCATGCCGCTCTTCTTCCTCTTGAGCGGCTACTTCGCGGTGATGCTCTGGCAGCGGCGTGGGGCGCGCGGCCTGATCTCGCACCGGGTCCGGAGGGTCCTGGTGCCCATGGTCGTCGCGTGCTTCACCATCCTCCCGCTGATGCACTGGTCCGTGGGCGAGGGCCTCACCCTGCGCTACGCGCCGGAGAGCCTTGGCTCGACCCCGGCGTCGGGGACGTCCGAGGAGCGCGAGACCGACCGCGACCCCTGGGCCGCCGCGCGCGCCGGGGACCTGCCGCGCCTCCGAGCGCTCGCCGCCGAGGGCGAGGACCTCGACGCCAGGGACAGCTTCCAACTCACCGCGCTCCACTGGGCCGCCACCGCGAACCAGCCCGAGGCCTGTGAGCTCCTCTTGGAGCTCGGTGCGGACCCGGAGAGCACCGACGGAACCGCGGCGACGCCGCTGATCAGCGGCGCGTTCTGGGGGTCCGCGGAGGCCTGCGAGGTCCTCTTGGCCCGCGGTGCGGACCCTGAGGCCCGCAATCAGGACGGCACCCGCGCGGTGGACCTGGCGAACTGGCCCTGGGGCGACGAGCGAAGGGGAACCACCGCGTTCATCGCCGGCCTCCTCCGGTTCGACGTGGACCTCGCCCACATGCCGGAGAGGCTCCGCGCGACGGCCGCGGTCTTCGGTGCCAAGGTCGAAGCACCTGAAGCATGGGGCGCGGACCTGGACCTGTGGGCCGCCGCGCGGGCCGGCGACCTCGATCGAATCGCGGAGCTCGCCGCCGAGGGCGAGGACCTCGACGCCAGGGACGAGCTCCAGCTCACGGCCCTCCACTGGGCGGCGACGGAGGACCAG
>CALLKX010000061.1 GCA_938083085.1 uncultured bacterium | reverse complement strand
GTCGAGGGGATCGAGCTGGTGGAGCTCGATCGCCTGGGCGACTTCTTCGAGTCTACCGGCGCCTTCGACATGCTCGTGACCAGCGCAGAGGTGGGCTCCGCGTGGACGCTTCGTTATCCGCAGTACGCGGTGGTTCAGGCGCTCAAGGAGCGCACGGGCGTCCCCCTCGTCTACGCGATCCCTGGCCGTGACCCGGAGTTCCGTCAGTTCCTGAACCACTGGATCCAGCTCCGCACCGCCTCGGGCACCGTGGAGCGGCTCCGCCGCTACTGGATCCTCGGGGACGGGGCCGAGCCGTCAGCCCCTCGCTGGAGCGTTGTTCGCAACGTCTTGGGCTGGGTGGAGTAAGCCGACCCCGAGCGCCGACCAGCTGCGGTCACTGGAGTTGGACGCGGAGGTCAAAGCCGTCGCGGACTCGACGGACGGTGGAGACCACATAGGTGTCGTAGAGGCCCTCCATGCCCTTCGGCAGCTTCACGCCGCGCTCCTTCTCACGGATCAGCTCTCGCAGCATGCCCAGGCGAAACGCCGAGACCGCAGCGGCTCCCTGTTGGCCGTCGAAGATGGCCTGGAGCTTCGCGCCGGAGAGCAACGAGCGCGCGGTCTCGCCCCCGAAGGTGGTCAGGGAAGCGTCCATGACCCGGCGGGTCACTGTCGCGAGGAAGTGGTTAGCGCCGAATGCCAGGCCCCCGTCGTAGGGTGCGAACCCCTGGAGGCTCATCACCTCGAAGCCCCGCTCGTCGGCGCTCCCCGCCAAATCTGCGCGCAGGGAACCGAGCAAGGCGTCGACCACCTCCATGATGGCGTCGGCGTCCTTGACCTTCGCGAAGAGGCCCATGTGGAGGAAGACGCCGAGGAGGCTGTCCTCCATATCTGCCAGGCTGAGCGCCTCCAGGGGAGGCATGAAGAGGAGGCCGAAGACACCGGTGAACTGCCCGAAGAACTCCTGCTCGAGCTCGCTCCCCGCGAGCGCGCTGCCCGCTGCGACCACCTGGTCGATCTGGTCGGCGCCGCGCTCCTGGCGGTCTTCCCGGAGCGCCTCGAGGGTCTGCGCGTAGCACCGATTGAAGTCCCAGTTCATGACGTGCAGCCCGGTCACCTCCGCCGGGATCCTGCCGAGGAGGTCCGGGGGGAGCGGGCGCATGGTGTCGGCGAGCTTCGCCAGCAGGGTCCCCGGGGTGATTTGGACATGGAGGCGGATGTCGAGGTCCATCCCCGCGGGGAGGGCGAAGGTGCCGTACAGGTAGGCGTTCTCATCGAGCCCGATCAGGCGTGAGGGGTCGATCGACATCCCCTCGCCCGCGGCCTTGAGCGCCTCCGCGGCCTCCTCCTGAAAGAACGACAGGTCCGTGAAGGCCTCCACCTGCCCCGCGGGCCCGTGCAGGGCCCTGGCGCTCCGAAGCTTCTTGGCGAGCGGTGCGATCTCGGGTTGCTGCCTGTCACTGCAGAGCGCCATGGTCCAGGTCCGAACGCTGGCCTTGTCTCCGTAGATCGCGGCGAGGATGCGCGGCCCGCTGATCATCACCTTGACCGGGCCCGGGTTGGCGCTGGCGGTCTCGATGGCCTCGCGTCCACGCGAGCCCGAGGATGGGTCCAGGTCAAGCGGCACGGAGGTCTCGATCTGGTAGTCGCCAAGCTGCTGCAGGGTCATGCCCTCCCCGGCGGCTGGTGTGCTGGTGAACGATCGCAGGGCGGCCATCAGGGCGACGCGGTCGCCCCTTGGCTCCACCATGAGGCCGAGCCCTTGCTTGCACTTGAAGAGCGCCGCCTCGCCGGCGAGCGCCTGGCCAAGGTGGATCATGTCGTCGAAGTCGTTCGCCGACATGCCTCGAAGCTGGTCGTAGAGGGGCTCTCCGGCCTCGTCCCCCAGGAGGCGGTAGACGACGTTGCGCTTGATCTGCTCGAGAATCACGGTGGCGTCCTGCAGGTGGAACACCGTGTGCGCCTCGGCGGGGATCTGTTCCAGGAGCCGTGACTGGGCGGGCGTGGGCGCCTGGACCCAAAAGGCACAGGCGGCGATGAGGGACGGGGCGAAGAGGCCGGCGGGGAGGGCGCGTCGAATCATGGCAGGTGGGCGTTGGGCGGGGGCTCGGAGCTTGGACTCGAGGACGGCCACGGCGCGGGCCTTGCTGGTCACTTTACGGAGCCTCCTCGGCGCATTGCTGGCGCTGCCGCGATGCGACGCAATAAGCCGCTCTTATCAGGCGCGCGCTAGCCGCGCGCCTGGCGCACCTGCCAGAGCAGTCGGATCCCGTGGAGGAGCGCGATCATGGTGGCGAAGACGCCGACGACCGGGACCCCGAAGATCACCGGGGGCGCCTTCAGGGCCCAGAGCATGGCGCCGCCGACCATCATGGCCGCGCACAGGAGGCCGGAGACGAGGCGGTTGACCGTGGCCTCGAGTCCGGTGTGCACCATGTCGATCTTGACCTGGCCGCGCTCGATCCGACGCGCGGTGTCGTCGAGGAGGCCGGGCAAGCGGCCCAGGAGCCGCGTCCAGTCGCGGCCGGTCTCCAGCGCGCGGCGCGCTCGCTCCCGAGGCCCCGCCCGGCGCAGGACGAGCTTCTCGCAGTAGGGGCGCAGCACCTCCATCAAGGAGAAGTCGGGGTCGAGGTGACGCGACGTCCCCTCCAGCATGATCAAGAGCTTGACCAGCATGGAGATCGTCGGGGGGAGCTGGATGCGGTGCCGGCGGAGGGTGGAGGTGAAGGCCTCGAGGAGAGCGCCGACCTCGATCTCGGAGATGGGGGCTGTGGAGAGCTCTCCCTGAAACTCGAGGATGTCACGGCGGAGCGCAGCATCATCGACCTCCGGGGGGAAGACGCCGATCCTCCGCACGATGCGCAGGATCTCGCGCTCGTCGGCCTGCACGAACGCGAGCATCAGGTCGAGCAGGTCGTCCTGGGTCTCCCGGTCCACCCGACCGACCATGCCGAAGTCCAGCAGGGCGAGGCGGCCGTCCGCGAGGACCATCACGTTGCCGGGGTGAGGGTCAGCGTGGAACACCCCGTCGCGAAAGACCATATCCAGGAACGCGTGGGCGCCGGTCAGCGCGAGTTCGCGGCGGTCGCGTCCATCCTCAGGCAGGTGGCTGGCGTCGGCCACCGAGTGCCCATCCAGGAAGCCCATGGTCATGACCCGCCGCGCGCTGCGCTCAGGGATCGGCTCCGGAAGCATGATCCCCGGCTCGTCGGCGAACGCGCGCCGGAAGTAGGTGAGGTGCCGGAGCTCCCGGCGGAAGTCGAGCTCACCGAGGACGGAGCGGCGCGCTTCCAGAATCACGGCGGTCAGCTGCAGCGAGCGCGCCGTCTCGTCGTGGCGCTCCATGAGGCCCGCGATCGCCGCGAGGATGTCGAAGTCGACCTCGACGCGCTCCTCGATCCCGGGATGCTGGACCTTGACGACGACGGCGCGGCCGTCTGCGAGCCAGGCGCGGTGGACCTGGCCAATGGACGCGGAGGCCATGGGCTCGTCGTGGAAGTTGACGAACAGGTCCTCCGCAGGTGCGCCGAGCTCCTCCTCGATGATCCGCCGCGCCGTGGCGGCGTCATCCGCGGGCGCCCTCGACTGGAGCTTCTCCAGCTCCTGCGCGATCTCAAGCGGGATGAGGTCCGGCCGGGTGCTGAGGATCTGCCCGAGCTTCACAAAGGTGGGGCCAAGCTCTTCGCACGCGAGGCGTACGCGTTCACCAAGCCCCAGGCGTGCCACCTCGTCGAGGTCCTCGTGTCCGAGCCAGCGCTGGAGGAACTCGGGCTCGATCCGCTCCAGGTGTTCGGCCAGCCCGTAGCGGGCGAGGGTCCCGGTGACCTCCAGGAAGCGAGCCGTCTCGCGCTTGTATTGGGGGAGTGCTGTGATGCGCATGGCGGGCGCGACCCAGGGCGCCTTGCAGGGGAGGGGGTCTCGACCGCTTCAACTCTAATGCATGGTGGCCGTCTCTCCTGCATGGGGGGGGCGGCTCTAATGTCTGGGGAGGGAGGGGCTTGGCTCGCCTGCCCAGGGGTGATCCGGCGCGCGCCAGGTGGGCACGTTCGGCGGCGCGCGGCGCTTGAGCGTGAGGGGATATGCTCCACGGTATGAAGTCCACCCCCACGGCCCGTCGATTCGTCCAGGCTGCCCTCGTGCTGGGGCTGCTCTCCAGCGCTCTGGCCCACGGCGAGGGCCCGCCGAACGTGGTGGTGATCGTCACCGACGACCAGGGCTGGGGGGACGTAGGGTTTCATAACCCCGCGGTGTACTCACCCCGCATGGACGCACTCGCGGCCTCCGGTGTCCGCTTCACCCAGCACTACGTGATGCCGCAGTGCACCCCGACCCGGGTCGCGTTGATGACCGGGCGCTATCCCTCCCGCTTTGGCCCGCAGGCCCAGCAGGCGAACAACGCTCCGGCCTTTCCGCTGGGGACGCCGACGCTCGCCACGCTCCTCAAGGCCGCCGGCTACTCGACGCACCTCGTGGGCAAGTGGCACCTTGGTTCCTCGCGCGAGCATGGACCGAACCAGCACGGGTTCGACCAGAGCTACGGTTCGCTGGCCGGCGCCTGCGGCATGTACGACCATCGCTACCGCCCCGGGAGGTTCGCCGAGACGTGGCACCGGAACGGGGAGGTGATCCCGGGCTGGGAGAATGGCGTTCACACCTCGGACCTCCTGGCGGCAGAGGCGGTCCGCGTCATCGAGACCGAGCGGGAGGCGCCATTCTTCCTCTACCTCGCGTTCCAGGCCGTGCACACGCCGCTCGACGAGCGGGGCCGCTTCACAGACCGCCCGACTCAGCTCGATCCGGAGGATCCGACCCGGTGGCTCGACGAGGACGAGATCCCCTGGTTCCACGACCCCGAGGGCGTGATCCAGAAGGAGCTCGACCCCGAGAAGCGGCTGCTCCTCGCGGCGATCCATCACATGGACCACGCGATCGGGGCGGTGGTGGACGCTCTTGAGCGCACCGGGCAGGCGGAGGACACGTTGATCCTCTTCACCTCCGATAACGGACCCCAGGGGAGCTGGGGGGGGAACGCCTATCCCGATGACTTGAAGCTGACGGACTTCAACCAACCTCTCCCCATGCGTGGGAAGAAGACGGACACCTACGAGGGGGGCATTCGAGTGCCCGGCTTCGCGGTGTGGCCCGGACGAATCGAGGGTCGAGAGGTGAAGACTCCCGTCCATGTGGTCGATTGGATGCCGACCTTGGCGCGAATCGTTGGCGGGGAAGCCCCTCCCAGCACGGATGGCTGCGACCTCACTCCGCTCCTGTATGGGCTCGCGGCTCCGGACGGCCTGCGGACCCGCGACCTCTACTGGGTGTGGAGCTCCTCCAGCAATCGCAGGGCGCTGCGATGGGGTGACTGGAAGATCGTCCGTTACGGCAAGGGGCCGGTCACGGGCCCCGAGGATTGGCAGCTGTTCAATCTCGTCAGGGACCCGGAGGAGACAACGGACTGCGGCGCGGCGGAGCCTGAGCGCCGGGCGGAGCTCCACCGTCGCTACTTGGAACAGCGGGCGAAGGATCGGGGCCCCCTTCGCGCTGGGGAAGGTCGCGCTGGGGAGGGCGGGGCCCTACCAGGCAGAGATGGAAGACTCTGACGGCCAGGAGGCCGCGGCGGGACGTCCCGCCGCGGCC
>CALLKX010000060.1 GCA_938083085.1 uncultured bacterium | reverse complement strand
ATGTCGGTTCGTCAAACCTGACTTACTCGGCACAGCAATCCGGACTCGAGTGGAACGTTCGGATCAGCGGGAGCAGGAACCCTGACGTGACTGAGAAAGTCGCGGCCGTCTTCGACAGCTACTGGAACAGCGTCGACTTTCGTCCGTTTGACGAAGAAGAGTTCAAACGCCTCACCCCGTCTTCTGCAGGACGAACTGGGATTCAACTCAGCCCGGTTGAGGTGACTCTCTTCCCCTTCCAAGAGCGCCTCCTCGAACAAGTCGCAGTGGCCCGCGCGCAGGGGCACCGGCGAAACCTCCTGGTCTCGGCAACGGGAACGGGCAAGACGGTCATGGCCGCCGTGGACTTTCAGCGCCTCCGCGAGAGCCTGCCTCGCACCCGACTGCTGTTTGTCGCACACCGCAAGGAGATCCTCGAGCAGACCCTGGCCACTTTCCGCCATGCACTGCGGGACGCAGCATTTGGTGAGTTGTGGGTCGGCGGTCAACACCCCACGGCTTTCGAGCACGTCTTCGCCTCGATCCAAAGCTTGAACGCTGCGGGCTTTAAAGACCTAGCACCAGACTACTTTGACGTCGTCATCGTTGATGAGTTCCACCACGCAGCCGCTGCCTCCTACCGGGCTCTTCTTGAGCACATCAAGCCCGCGGAACTGCTCGGCCTGACAGCCACGCCTGAGCGAGCCGACGGCTTGTCCGTACTCCCGTACTTCGACGACCGTATCGCTGCAGAGCTCCGGCTATGGCAGGCCATTGATCAGCATCGGCTCTGCCCGTTCTTGTACTACGGGATCAGTGACGGGATGGACCTCCGGAACGTCCCCTGGCGCCGCGGGCGCGGCTATGACGTCGAAGGGCTGACTAACATCCTGACGGCAAACGACTCCGCCGCACGCCTGGTGCTTCAGAAGCTAGAGGAGCACGTCGATTGCATCGATACGATTCGCTGCCTCGGCTTCTGCGTCAGTGTCTCGCATGCCGGCTTCATGGCACGAGTCTTCCAGGAAGCGGGAGTGCGCGCCGCGGCCATCTCCGGGGGAACTTCTGCTGCGGACCGAGCAGGCGCTCTCCAACGACTCGCCTCTGGCGACCTCCAGGTCTTGTTCTCTGTCGATCTATTCAACGAGGGCGTGGACGTGCCCGCTGTCGACACGGTCCTGTTCTTGCGCCCCACCGACAGCGCCACCCTGTTCCTGCAGCAGTTGGGCCGCGGCCTCCGCAAGAGCCCAACGAAGACGGCCTGCACGGTCCTAGACTTTGTCGGTCAGCACCATAAAGAGTTCCGATTCGACCGGCGATTCGCTGGCCTTTTCGAGGGCAGCAGGAAGCGCCTGATCCAGCACATCGAGCGTGGTTTTCCGTTCTTGCCTGCCGGATGCCACATGGAGCTGGACGCGGTGGCTAGTGAGCGTGTCCTAAGCAACATCAAGGCGGCCGTGCCGAGTCATTGGGGTGCCAAAGCGGAAGAGCTACGCCGAGTCGCGGCGACACGACCAGGAGGAGAGCTAACGCTGCGTGACTTCTTGGAGGAGAGCGGTCTCGCGCTCGATGATGTATTCCAAGGCAGCAAGACCTGGTCGGACCTTCGTGAGTCGGCGGGACTCCAGAACCAAGCTCCCGGGCCTCAAGAGACGGTCCTTCGTCGGGCCTGCGGCCGGGTCCTTCATATCAACGACCAGCAAAGGCTGCGTTGCTTCCGCGAGTTTCTCCAGCACGACACGCCCCCTGACACCGAGGTGATGAACGAACGCGATCGACGGTTGCTACGCATGCTCGTCGCCTCGATTGCCGCCAAGGCCGTTCCTAAGAATGCGTCGCTAGCCGATGGCGTGCGCGTCCTCTGGAGTCACCCACAGGTCTGCGCAGAGCTCATTGACTTGATCGAGGTCTTGGCTTCCAACATCGACCACATCCACCGGCCACTCGAGACCCACCCGGACGCTCCCTTGATGGTGCACGCTTGCTACACGCGCGTTGAGCTACTGGCCGCCTTCGGCGTCGGAGGTGATCGCGCCGTGGTGGCCCCCTGGCAAACGGGAGTCCGCTGGGTACCTGAAGCCAACGTGGACCTCCTTGCCTTCACCCTCGACAAGTCCAGCGGCTCCTTCTCGCCGACGACACGATACAAGGACTACGCCATCGCCCCCGACCTCATCCATTGGGAGAGCCAAGGAGCTGTGCGCACGGAGTCTGGGACAGGAAGGCGATACCGGGGCCACGCGGAACAGGGCTCAACCATCCTTCTTTTTGCCCGCCTCCGCGCCGACGACCGGTCCTTCTGGTGCTTGGGCCCAGCGACCTATGTGAAGCATGAATCCGAGCGCCCGATGCAGATCACCTGGCGCCTTCGGTACCCGCTACCCGGAGACCTGTTCGCGGCTTTCGCCGCTGCAGTGGCTTAGCTAACGGAGTATCCACTCGATCGTTGCGAGGAGCGAGCTGACCTCGAGGACGACGCGGTGGATGCCCCAGACCTCGTTGATGATGCGGTTGGAGATGCGGCGCAGGAGCTGGTGGTCGAGGTCGCCCATGACGCCGACGCTCTTCACGGGGAGGAGGACGGCGAAGGTCTGCCAGAGGGTCTCGTGGGCGCCGGCGGCCTGGATCTCGGCGGTGCAGATGTCGTCGGCCTCCTGTAGGAGGTTGAGGCGCTCGGCGGTGATGTCGCCTGCGATGCGGACCGCGAGGCTGGGGCTGGGAGAGGGCTGGTGCGGGCGGTGATGCCCTCCCCCAGCGGGGCCTTGTGGATAACTCGCGGTGCGTCCGGTTGCCGGAGGGGGAATCGGTGAACGGGGCTCGGGCGGCGCTCGATGTCGGCCCGGAAGGGGCCTGCGGGGCGGCCGGGCTGGATTTTGAGGTGGCGGAGGGGTCCAGAGGCGTACGAACGGAAGCAGCTCCTGGGCTGGGGCGCCACTTCGGGCGCTTCGGCTTCCTCCAGCGAGCGACCACCGCTTGAACCCAAGATCCATGACTCTCCTTCGCCTCTGCCTCGTCCTCGTCGCCGCAGGCGCCATGATTGGGTGGCGCCTGCTGTCCCCGGGGGCCGCGTCCGCCGACGTGGAACGGCAGGTCGCCGGTCCCCAGGCCTCCACACAGATGGCGAGCCCCCTCCAGAACGGCGGTGAACGGCAGGTCGCCGCCGAGGCCGAGGATGCGGAGCCTGAGGAGCCCGAGCCGGACCTCGCTGTCCGCTCGTTCGACGAGATCTACGCCGACCTGGTCCAGGTCTTCCTCACCTCCCAGGTCCGGGGCAGCAGCGGTCAGCCCTTCGACCCTGCGGGCTCCAACGCCCAGGCCTCGGCGCTGTTCAAGGAGATCGCCGAGGCCGGCCACGCCGCCGGCCAGGGAGCCCTGACCAAGCTCGACGCGGTCCCCTCGCCCTGGAGCGGCGAGCGGGCCCTGGCCGAGGCCCTCACGTGCCAGCTCCTGCTCGACTTCGATCTCCAGCAGATGAGCCGCGCCTCCATCCGCGCCGAGCAGATGTCCGCGCTGGTCTCCTCGCTGATCGAGCGCCTCCCGTTCTCCGCGCAATACGCGGGTCTGGTCCAGACCCTGCTCGAGGACCAGCCCTACATGGGTCCCGAGCACGAGGGTCCGCTGATGGACCTCGCGCCCACGGCTTACGGGGACCTCAGCTACATGGCCGAGCCGATCCGCGTGCTGCTGGTCACCCTCTGGGAGCAGCTCGGGGAGGAGCGTGCGACCGACGTGGAGACCCTGCTGCGCTACCTGAACGACCCCTCGGGCGGGGTCCTCGGGCTCGCTGCGCAGCAAGCGCTCCTCAAGGACCCCAGGTACCGAGACCTCGTGGTCGCCTGCCTCATCCAGGCCGGAGACGAGGCGGCCATGAACGAGATGGCCACGTTCGCCGCCAAGGAGCTCGAGGTCGAGGGGGCCATCGCGGTGACGAAGGCCCTCCGGGGGGCGGCCCTGTACTCGTACTTCGGCGGTGCCTATGGGGCCCTGTCGGAACGCGCGCCGGGCGAGCTCCTCGGGAGCTACGAGGAGAGCCTCGCGGCCAACCTCGACCCGAAGCACCGTGAGCAGGCGATCGCGAGCCTGGCGTGGAACATCGAGGACCCCGCCCTGAAGTTCGAGGTCGCCGCCAAGGCGTTCCGCGACGACCCGGAGCCCAGGGTCCGGGGCGTCGCCATCATGGCCCTCAGCCGCAGCGCCAAGCCCGAGGTGTTCCGTGAGTCCTTCCAGCTCGCGCTGAAGGACCCCGCCTTTCGCCGCTCCTACCTGTCGGGAGCGCTCTCCAACTATGCGTCCAGGAACGACGCGGAGTCCGTCGCCGGAATGGTCGAGGCCCTGCTCAAGGACCCCAGCCTCAGCGACAAGGACCGCAAGGAGCTCGAGGCACTCCGCTGACCGGAGACCCCGTCACCGAAGGGGCGCGTCGCGCGCCGCGGCGTGCCCCTTCGACCTGCCCCCCCGCCCCTGCCTTCTGTTCCCCTTCAACCACCCCCACGATCCGCTGCTCCGCCAGGTGGCCGCTTGGATCGCTCACCCGCCCCCAGACTCCCATGATTGGCCCTTCCCTCGGAGTGCTCTCGCTCCTGATTGCCCTCGCGCCTATCTTCCAGCCGACGGCAACCACCCAACCCACCGCGAATCAGACCTCGGCGTCGGCCGATTGGCCCCACGGGTTGGGGCCATGGGACCCGTGTCCTGATCCCTACACCGCGTGGTTAGCGGGCGACAACGAACTCGTGAATTGCGCTTCAGCAACCACCTTGAACCAAACGATCTGCAGCGAGGAAACGGTGAATTGGGAGGTCAGCGCCCATTCAGTCGTCGCCTTGAAGACTGGAAGGAAGAACACCGAGTGTGTGACTGCCCCAGTTCCACCACGGACGAAAGCAAGGTACGACTACGAGTTCAGCTTCTTCTACACCCAAAGTGCATTCACTGGAGTCTGCAAGGTCCAGAACCAGGGACCAACAGGGCGAAGGCGATACGTCGAAAGCGCGGTGTTGGTCCCTGAGGATTGCAGCAGCTGACACACGTTCAGCTGGCGTCAATCCCTGACAGTTAGAGACAAACTCTCCGGGCGAACTTCCCAAGCACATCATTCCCCAGACGACCGTGCGCCCCCTCGACGGCAGAGCGACCCTCGGCCTCTTCACTCTTCACTCTCCACGCATCGGCAATGCCGCATCCAAGTCGCCGTCAATGCATGCTCCTCGTGGCCCTCTTGGCGGCCTTGGGCGTCATGGCCTTGTTCGTCTCTCAGCCCCGCCCATCCAGCCATCGGGTTGAATCGCAACACTCCGAAGAGTCGCAAGGGGAACGCCAGCATGGGATGGAGCACGACGCCCTTGCTGGCGTTGAAATCCCGTCCGCTACGGACGAGGGACACCGCTCGCCTGCCGGTGCTCAACCCAACGGCACGCTCTACGTTTCCACCGACTGCCTGCCGATGTCGAGTCCGCTATTCACGGTTCATAACGGCGAAGGCAGAACGGTCTTTTCAGAGTTTGCGACCGAGCGCGGCGTTTCGATCCGCCGACAAGAACCATGGCAGAAGATCAGTGCGGCGCCCGATGGTTGGCGGCCACTCGACCTTGACCTGAGTGATGATCTTGGAGAGAGCGTCAGCGTGTCCTTGGAAGCGCCTCGAAAGGTCATCGGTCGCGTTGTAAGCGCCGCGGACGGAGAGCCTCTCGAGGAATACCTGGTGACCGTGACGCAAGGTCGGCTGGGAGAGAAGAGAGTCGAAGGCAACCGCGCATTCTCTCGGGAATTCGAGATCAAGACGGGGCCCGACTTCTCCATTGGCGGCTTCCACCAGGTGGAAGGTCTGATCGATTCGTTCTCGTTCACCGTTCGGGCCGAGGGGTTCGTGGACTACCGATCGCCCGAGTACGCGATCGGGACCGAGCCGTTGTCCACCCCAGTCAACATCGCGCTTGTGAAGGGGGAGCCGAAGGCCATCGTGGTTGAGGGTGTGGTCCTGACGCATGACGGCCTTGCGGTGGAGGGTGCTCAGTGCCATTTGATCCGAGAAGACGAGCTATCGAGGGCACAGCGACAACACGGGAATGGCCCCCTCGACCCCACGAAGCTCTACAACTACCGCCCCGGCTTCACGCGCAACGGCAAGTCACTGGAGACCGGCGCCTTCAGGCTGGAGGCCACCGTTCCGAGCGAGTATTACCTCGCTGTGATCTCTGAACAGGCGCCCCTCTTCCTGAAGAGCGTGGGCTTCCTTGACGTGCAAGTCGCGCCGTACCTTGAAGAGGCGCGGCTCTCGGCCTTCGGTACCGTGAAGGTGAATGTGCTCGGCTCGACGAGTGCGAGTGAGACTGGGAGGTATCGAGTCGACGTGAAGTCGTCGAGTCGGGATGTATTTTCCGGGGAGACGGTCATCGCGGACGGGGGAATGACGGCATCGACCGTATTCCATTCGATCCCCGTCGGAACGGTGCGGGTCAACCTGTACGCGCGCCTGACGCCAGGAAGTCCGTTCGGAGAATTGCTCGTGGATGCACGGGAGGTCAGTGTCGGAGCAGGACTTCTCCACGAGCTGGACTTTCGCGCCAGCGGGAGTCCAGGTGACGCATCACGGTTCTATTCCGTTCCGGTGAGCGAGGACTTCCCGGGGAGCAGCTGGCTCGCTGTGGCGTTCTCGAACGCGTCGGGCGAGGCTGTGGCCCGCTCCATCGTGCTGGAGAGTGGCCTCACTCGGCTCTCGTTCGACGACGCCAAGGGAGCGCTCGCCATGGGCATCGCCTATTCCCCGTCAGAGTTGTCCCGCGTGGCGCTGGCACTGCCGCCTTTGGGGGACGAATCCGAGTCCTCGAAAGGTGACCTCCGAATCAGGGACACGAGGCTCCAGATTCAAACGTCTCCGGCGAGCGGCATCCCCGCATACGAGGCGGTCAAGTTTCAACTCGATGATGATGCTTCGGTGTGGGCACCTCTCTTCAACGCTCTCAGGCAGAGCGGGCTGCCATCCACCGAGAGCCTGGAGGTCATGGGCCTTCCGGACGGTGTCACCTTCAAGGTCATTCGAGGTCCATCGATCAGCCGGCAGCTCCGCCTGAAGCCCGGGGAAACGCTGAGGATCACTCTCTGACCGTTCCTGATCGGCACCTGACCAGGCCTGATTCCGGTTGCTTGGGGACCCTGCGGGCTGCCGTCTCGGCGCCAGGGCAGCCGTCGCCCGTCCCTGTGATTCCCCTCCCCAAGGACCCCAGCCTCAGCGACAAGGACCGCAAGTCCCTCGAGGCCATCCGCTGACCGGAGACCCCGCCACCGAAGTGGCGCGTCGCGCGCCGCGGCGTGCCCCTTCGACCCGCTCCCCCTCCCTGTCCCGGCCCCCCAAGCCCGACGTGCGACGCGGGACGACCACGCCCAAGCAGCCCGCAGCAACCGGCTCACCCACGCGGTGCGGCCAAGGCTCCGGCGCGCACGGCATCGGAAGTCCGGGACAGCCAGAGCCTCTCCCCACTGGCCCCGTCGCCGTACCGCCCCCTCACCCCCACACGATCGTTGCGGGAGGCTTGGAGCTGATGTCGACGACGACGAGGCGGAGGCCGCGGCGCCGAGAGGGCACCATCCGATGCCTTGCAGGAAGACCGGCATCGCGGTGGTGCGCAAGGTCCGACCACGTTTGATCTCTCCCCCTGGGGCCACCGCGCGGAGCTCAAGCCCTACCTCATCGTCACA
>CALLKX010000059.1 GCA_938083085.1 uncultured bacterium | reverse complement strand
GCCCGCCGCCGAGAGCGCGGCGGAGAGGGTCATCTGGTCGCTCTGCAGCTCGTGGACGCCGGCGATGCCCACGGCGCCATAGACGGTGACCGAGATGGTGTTCGGCTCCTCGACCGTGACGACGATGGAGGGGCGCTGGCTGAGGAGATCGGGGAAGACGCTGTCCGCGATGGAGGCCTCGATCTCCTGGACCGTGAGGCCCGCCACCTCGATGGTGCCCGCGAGCGGCACCTCGATGGAGCCGGCGCTCGCCACGCGCGCGTAGTGTTCCACGCTGGTCTGGGGGAGCCCCTCGGCGACGGAGGTCGCCATGGACGGGGGCACCCGGACCTTCAGCAGGTCCCCGGGGATGACCGTGTATACCCCCGGCGGCTGGATGGACTCGAGGAGGCGCTCCTCGTCGAACTCGGGCGTGATCGGGCCCGCCGCCTCGAAGCGGGCGAGCTCCTCGGCGTTGAGGTCGTAGGTCGTGGCCGTGCAGCCGGCCCCCAGGGAGGCGGCTCCCAGGGTGAAGAAGAGCGCGGCGGCACGGAGGGGGGGGGAGATGGGCAGGGTCCTCATGGTTCAGACTCTATCGTCGGGGGGGCGTGGCCCTCACGAGCCGCTCCGGCCTTATCGGCTCGAATCGAGCCTCAATTCGACCGGTCGCTGTCCAGCTGCTCCAGGAGGCGGGTCGCCTGGCCCATGCCGGGGTGGAAGTTGAGCACGTCCCGGAGCTCGCGGCGCGCCCCGCGGACATCGCCGGTCTCCGCCAGGAGCTCGGCGTAGGTGAAGCGGGCGCTGGAGGCGGGGTTGGCGCTGAGCACGCGGGCCAGGAGGTCCGCGGCCTCGTCGAGGTTGCCCCGCTCTCGCTCCATGGCCGCCAGCCGGAAGAGCTGGCTCTCGCTGGCGCCAGGGCGGGCGCAGGCGGCGATGAGGAGGTTCTCGTAGCGCTCCTCGAGATCTTCCTGGAGGAGCGGCTGATCGTCCTGGACCTCGACGATGGAGAGCAGCCGCGCCGTGAGGCCGAGGTCGCCCTCCACGAAGGGCAGGGCGAGGACGGGGCTCTGCAGCGAGGCCGCGAGGAGGTCGACGATGTCCCGGCGCGGTGCGCCGACGCCGACGGCTCGCTCCAGCTCAAGGACCCCCTCGGCCTCGCGGTCCTGCCGCATGAGCTCGAAGGCGGAGGCCAGGCAGGCCGCCGGGTGGTGGGGGGCCAGCGCTCTGCCCCGCAGGATCCACTGGCCCGCCTCTTCCGTCTCGTCGTCGAGCCAGACGCGCCGGAGCTGGCCCGCGACGGACCACGAGGGGCCGTGTGTGGGGGCGAGCAGGAGGACCTCCTGGAGGCCGGCCACCGCTGCCGCGGCGGAGCCCGCGAGGTCGGGGTGGCTGATAGGCGTGACCGGGGGAGACTCCAGGTCGAAGCCCCGGGCCGTCGCCACGGCGAGGCTCCACCGCGCCAGGACCGCACGGAACACGACCTCGGCGTTCGCTGGCTCCGCCTCCTGGGCGAGTCCGGCGTGCTGGACCATGGCGGCGTGCTGCTCGGGCGTGCCGACACCGCCTGCCTCGGCCACGTCCTCCCGGACCCTCTCTGCGTAGCTGTACTGATCCCACCCCTCCCCTCCGCGAATCGCGGCCGGGACACGCGCCCCGAGCGCTGCGAGGGCCAGGAGGCCTGCACCCATGGCGACGACTCGTCGCCCCACGCCCGCAGAACAGTCCGAGCTGCAGCGGCCGAGCGCGGCCCCGGCCAGGGTCGCCGCCAGGAGACCGACGGCGGGGACCACGATGCCGAAGTCAGTGAGGGAGTGGAACGTGAGGGCGGAGACGCCGAAGAGGACGCCGAAGAGCCCGAGGTCCGCAGGCTTGCGGCTCTCCCTCGGGCGCTGGAAGAGGCGCAGGAACAGCATCGCCAGAAAGGCGAACCCGAGGAGGGCGCCCCCGGCTCCCATCTCAGCGAAGAGCTCCAGGTACTGGTTCTCCGCGTGCTCCGCCGTCCCGGAGCGGACGGTGGTGTCGAACCCGGGAAAGCTCAGGGCGTAGGTGCCGAGGCCCGCGCCGGTGGCGGCGAAGGCCGCGCCCATCGAGGCGGTGTCGCGGATGAGGTCGAGCCGCGTGGACATGGCGCCCGACGGGTCCGCAGAGGTGGCCTCGAAGCGCTTGATGACCGGGTCGATCCCGAGGGCTAGCAGGACCGCCGTCGCGATGAGCCCGACCCCCACGATGGACCAGCCGATGCCGTCGACCCGCCTCGATAACTGCATGGCGGCCGCTGTGACCGCCGCGGCGAAGATCATGGCGATCAGGCCGTTCCTGGAGGTCGAGAGGACCACGGCGACGGCGCCCAGCACGAGGAACCCGATGAGGAGCTTCTCGAGCCGGGAGGGGCTCCGGCCCGTCCCGCCGAACAGATCACGCACGTCCAGGGTCCGCCCCGAGATACGGGCGCTGCTCCCGATCAGCAGGTACCCGAAGGCGCAGCCGAGGGCCAGGTTGATGAACTCGGAGTAGTGGCTGTAGGAGGCGAACGGCGCGCCCTTCGCGCCATTGCCCTCGAAGACTCCGTAGATCGATTGCTCTCCGAGAGCGAGGTGCCCCAGGCCGGTGAGCGCGACGAGGAGGCCGATCATCGAGACGCCCAGCAGCAGGCGCTTGAACGCGGCCCGGTCACGGTAGACCGTGGCGGCCGTGAGCATGAGCAGGCCCCCCATGGTCAGGAGGTCGAACTGCACCGCTGTCGCGTGGGGATACACGCTCAGGGTCGCGGCCTGCCACTCTGCGCCGGCGGCGCCGAAGGCGCGGCTCCAGAGCTCGCCGGCCGTGGGGGAGATGGCCTCGACCATCGAGGCCGGAAGCGTGAGGAGCTGGGCGCCCGCCAGCCCGATGAGCCCGGCGAACAGAATCATGGTGCGCGGCGTCGAGACGGGGCTGGCGCTCTCCGAGAGGCAGCGGACCGCGAAGCAGGCGGCGATGAGCGCGCCCACGCCGGTGATCACCACGCGGCTCATGGGCATCACGCCGCCGAAGGCGAACGGCAGGTAGAGCAGCAGGCCCAGGATCAGCATCTCGATGACCTGGTCGATCCTCGGGGCCCGGACGGACCCCTCGAGGTGTTGCTGGTTGGCGGCTTGGTTGGGGCGCGGTGTCATCGAGCAGTGGGGGAGGCAGCGGCCGGCAGATGGGCTGCGAGGGGGGGCTGGATCCCGGATTGGCAGGTCGGGACCTCGATCTGATCCGGCGAGGCGAACCATGGGAGTGGGCCCCGTGGGGGCCCGTAGGGGCTTCCAGCCGAATTCTATACCTCCCCGTGCCGCGAGGCGAAGCGCGCAGCGGGACTCCCGCCATGAGGTGGGCGTCGATGGAAGGAAGCTTGATATGCGAGAGCGCGCCCCCGGATGGACCGGAGGCGCGCTCTCACGTCGCTCAGCCCCGTGATTGGGCCGGGCGTCGCTCAGCTCACTGGAACGTCACCGACAGGGCGTCGGAGAAGTTGCTGGTGCTGCCGATGTCCCGGAACCAGTACTGGAAGTTGTAGGAGTCGCCGGGCATGACGGACACGTTGCCCGTCGGCTGCGGCCACATGGTGAGGTCCGTCAGGACGGTCACTGAGGTGCCCGAGCCCGAGTTGACCACGCCGGCCAGGAAGCGGCCGACCGGGCCACCGCCGATGCAGAGGTTGCCGGTCGAGGAGCCCACGTTGGGGACGAAGATCGACCCTTGTGAGACGAAGAAGTAGCCGCTCGAGTTGTTGGGCAGGCACTCCGCGTTGAGCGTGAATGCGTTGTCCGCGACCAGGTCGCTGCCGGTGGCAAACATGTGAGCCCCGAAGCCAGACGAGTTCAGGACAGCCGAGCAGAAGTTCGACCCGAGCTCTGTTGAGGCTCCGATGTTGTAGTCCAGCACGTAGTTGGCGCAGCTCTGGCCCAGCGCAAACTCGAAGGTCGCCACCTTGAGCACGTAGGTCTCGGGCTGGCCAGACTTGTTCGTGTAGGTGATGGACTCCGTCGCGCCGAGGTTGAAGGAACCGTCGATGAACCCGGCGACATCGTCGCAGTCCGCGTTGTCTGCGAACAGCCAGAGGTCGAGGTCCGCCTCAGTGGGATCGAGGGTCATCGTGATGTCGATCGTCTCGCCGGGGATCAGGCTGAGCCGGTAGTAGTCTGCCGGCGCGACGCAGTTGACGACCAGGTTGACCGACAGACCCGTCGAGAGCGGGAACGCGGTGGCGCAGGAGTCATTGCCGGCCAGGGGGTCGTCCGCGCACAGCGGCGTGAGGAGCAGCTCAAGGTCGTAGTCGCTGCAATCGCCGATGCTCCCCGGGAAGACCGAGACCTCGAGTTTCGCAGTAATGGGGCTCAAGCCGCAGTTCGTGTACGAAACGGTCTCGTTGTCGTCGATGGAGAAGCCGACGTCGTAGACGACCGTGCAGTCATCGTTGAAGAGAATGGTGTCAACGTCGGCCTGCCCATGGGAAAACAGCGCGTTCGCGGTGAGCGACATCCCCGCGGGGATGTCGATCGAGTAGTAGTCCTTGTCCGTCTTCGTGACGACCAGCCCCGAGTTGAAGCTCGGTGCGGTCAGCGCCGCCGCGGAGCCGCAGTCGTCGTTGTCCTCGAACACGTCGTCGAGGCGGGCGGCGCAGCCGGAGCAGTCGAAGCCCAGGTCCGCGCCGAGCACGAGCCAGAAGGAACCGAAAGCCGGGTTGTTGGTCACAGGGTCGTAGCCGCCCTCGTTGTAGCAGTTGGTCGCGCCGGTCCCCAGCTCGAGCTCGAACCACTGGTCCAGGGTCCCGAGGCCAGATCCGACCCCGCCCGGGTTCTGGAAAGTCGTGCCGTCACCGGTCGGGGCGAAGGGGCCAGGGCGAGAGCCGATCAGCGGACCGATCTGGGAGCCCGGGTCCGCAGCCATGAGGAGACCGAAGCCGAAGTTATCGATGACGCCGTCGTCGTACTTTCCATCACCGTCCGCAGGCATGCAGAACTCGAAGCCGGTCATGTCGACGTCGAAGGTGTAGGGAGTGATCGCGCCCGCCAAGATGGTCCCGGGGAGACCCGTGATGATCAGGTCGAGAATCGGCGCACCGGTGCCGAGCGGGCTGGTGCACGAGTCGTACTGGGGGAGGAGCGAGAGGCGGGCAGTGCCGTCACCCATCGAGTCCGTGGCGTACCCCAGCTGAATGTTGTCGATCCGATAGTTGTCCTGGGTGCCCGTGATGCTCACCACCGGGCTGGTGGTTGCCGGCGACGTGGTGCTCGGGATCCGGCCCTCGTCGACGACCAGGCTCGAGCCGTTGATGTCCAGGAAGACAGCGGCGTAGAAGTTGTTCGTGTAGATGTCGCCACCCACGCCCATGCTCGACTGTTGGTTCGGATCCGCCGGGATGAACTGTCCTGACGCGGCATGGAACGTTCCGGCGTGGATCGGAGCCCTGGCAGGAATCCGTTGGAGCTGGGCAGTGGATTGACCGGGCGCGCCCTGGACGAGGGCGGCTGCCCCGATGAGGAGGGATGCAGTCTTGAGCATGTTGCTCTCAGTGGCTGAGGAAATAAAAGGGCAGTGAGGGGCAGTCCGGGCGGGCAAATCCGCAAGAGCCGCAGCGGGTCATCCCTAATGGAAGGCCCGCGCTGCTGGCCGGAGCCACGACAACCCCTGAAGTGTACCGCAGGCACGGGGAACGACAGGGCGCTGGGCCGGTTTTAGGGCGCAGTCCAGGGTCGAGACACCCCTGGCTCGACCCGGGCCGCACCGTGGTCAGGGGCCGTGGACCAATCCTGGACAGATGTGGTGGCCGCCAGCCGCGAGCAGGTCGGCGTCAGGCCGATTGGCCTGGATTGAGGTCGCCGCGCGTCGCCGCCCTCAGCCTTGCTGGCCGATGTTGTGGGGGACCAGCCTGAGTCCGAGGGCCGATCTCCGCTGGCTGTCGCTGTTCGTCGCTGGTCGTGGGGGGGGGCGTCAGCTTCAGGCCCATCGGCCTGGGTCCCACGCAGCAGTGCGTCGCCAGTTGAGATCACTTCAGGCGAGCTCCTACCCGAAGTGGTCCCACCGAGTTGGCTCCCACTGCACTGGCTCCCACTGCACTGGTTGCCACTGCACTGGCTCCCACTGCACGGGTTCCGACTGGGCTGGGCCCAACGTGGCCCGGGCCGACGGTCAGCGTCTCGCCGGGCGGTTCAGGAGGCGGAGCGTCGAGCGGTGACGGCGCGGATGGAGCGCTCGAGTTCCTTCTTTGAGAAGGGCTTCGAGAGGTAGAAGTCCATCCCCGCTTCCAAGCACACCTGCTGATCTCCTTCAATCGCGTTCGCCGTGAGCGCGACGATGGGCAGCCCGCTCTCAGGGCCGGCGGCGGACCGGATGCGTCGGGTCGCCTCGAGGCCGTCGAGCACAGGCATGTTCACATCCATCAGGATGAGGTCGACCTCTCCCTGCTCCACCGCACTGATGGCCTCGAGGCCGTTGGACACCACGGCGACGTCGTGCCCGAGCTTCTCGAGCAGTCCACGCGCCACCCTCTGGTTGACGAGGTTGTCCTCGGCGACCAGTACTCTCATGGGGACGGTGGTCCCCGTGGTTGGTGCGGCTTCCAGGGCGAGGGAGGTTGCGGCAGCGTTGGTCCGCTGGAGGCGCAGGGTGAATTCAAAGGTGGACCCCTCGCCGGGTGCGCTGGAGGCCGAGATGCGGCCTCCCATGCCTTCCACGAGGAGCTTCGAGATCGTCAGTCCGAGCCCGGTGCCTCCATAGCGGCGGCTGACGCTCGAGTCGGCCTGCGTGAAGGCCTCGAAGAGGCGCTCGAGCTCGGCATCCTCGATGCCGATCCCGTTGTCGATGACTCGGAAGTTGAGGACCGCTCGGTCCCCATCCTCCTCGCCGTGATCGACCTGGACTCGAACGAGCCCGCCGGGGGTGAACTTGAGGGCGTTGCCCGCGAGGTTCGTCAGCACCTGCTGGAGCCGGTGCTGATCTCCGAGCACCAGCTCGGGGAGGTCGTCGGGCAACTCGGCCTCGAGGCGCGCAGAGGACTGCCTGGCGGCGGCGCCGAGGGTCGCCACCACAGCGTGCACGGTCTGTTCGACGGAGAAGGGGACGCTCTCGAATTGCACGGCGCCGTTCTCGGCCTTGCTGAGGTCGAGGACGTCGTTGATGATCCGGACGAGGGTCGTCCCGGTCTTCTCAATGGTCGAGACGAGGTCTGCCTGTTCCTCGTTAAGCGGGGTGTCTGTGAGCAGCGCGGCCAGGCCGAGAACCCCGTTCATCGGGGTGCGGAGCTCATGGCTCATGACCGCGAGGAACATGGCCTTGTCCTCAGCGGACGCCTCGGCACGTGCGAGCGCCTGGTCGCGTTCGGTCTGATCCAGCGCGAGAATCGTGAAGCTCGGGCCGGCCTTCGGGCGGTGCATCAAGAGCAGGAAGGAGCGCTCTTGCCCGCGAACGAAGACCGGGACGGAGCAGGGCTCCGAGCGGTACTGGCTGGAGGCCGCGAAGGCGGAGACGGCCTCGCTCCACTCGTCTCCCTCGCTCAGTGATCCGACCGGTTGATCGAGGAGCTCTTCGATGCTCCTCCCGAGGCTGGAGGCGAAGTAAGAGTTGGCGTCGATGTAGCGGCAATGGTCGTCAACCCGCGCCACGATCCACGGGGTCGACTCGACGAGGTCGACGTAGCGGCCTTGATGCTCGTCGATCGTTCGGAACAGTGAAGCCTTGGCGGTGATCTCCTCCGCGAGCATCGACTCGAGGGCGCCCAGGCGCGTCTGGAGAGAGTGAATCTCCAGGAGCAGCAGCTCGCGTTCCTCAGCGGGCGATCTGGGAATCGGCTTCATGGTCCAGCAGGTCCTTCGTACCGATGACCTCGGCGTAGAGGGGGAAGATACTCTCGCAATAGAACTCGTGCTCGGTCTTGTTCCGACCGGCGGAGGCGTCGCGCACGATGGTGACGGCGAAGCCTTGTTCCGCGGCTGCCCGCGCAGTGGAGTCGATGCAGATCGAGGTCACGACGCCCGTGACGAAGACGTGCTCGACGCCTGAGCGCCGCAGGTGCTCGTCGAGGTTGGTGCCGAGGAACGCGTTGAAGCTAGTCTTGCCCTTGAGGTGCTGGATCCGGTCCCCGTACTCGAGGAGCTCGGGAATCGTCTCCCCGCCCTTGGTGTCCCGGCGGAAGGCCCCCGCGTCCCGAATCGCCGCCAGGAGACCCGTCGGTTGACCGAGCTCCTCGTAGTCCGGGCTGAAGTGGATGGGCAGGTTGATGATCGGGAGGTCCTGACTCACGAAGGCGTCGAGGATGCGCTTCGTATTGGCGAGGACGTCGTTCTCGCGGGCGTTCTGCTCGATGACGGAGTGCATCGCTCCGTCAGGAGAGAAGTAGTCATTCTGAAAGCCGATGAGGAGAATGGCAGAGCGGCGAGGATGAGTCATGGCGGGGAGCTTGAGGGGGGAGCGGCGGTCTGACTCTCAGCGGAGACTTGCGGCGGCTGCGAGCACTTGCTCGCGGATGTCCCCGAGGCTGAAGGGCTTGGTCACGATGGCGTCGAAGGGCGTCTCCTCCTCTGCCAGCCGCAGCGAGTTGAAGACATCAGCGGTCACCGCGACGATCCGCGCTGAGGCTGAAGAGGACAGTGACCTGAGCTCCTTGGCGGCGGAGAGCCCGCAGCGCTTCGGCATTTGGAGGTCGAGCAGCACGAGATCAAACGTCCGCCGGCTGGCAGCCTCGATGGCCTCCTGACCGTCCTCGACCAGCTCGAAGTCCGCTCCGAGTTCCTTGAGGAAGTGGGCGAGGATCCTCTGGTTGACGGTGTTGTCGTCGGCTACGAGCACCCTCAGAGTCGGTACGCCCGCGCTGCTGGAAGCTGTGGCGCTAAGGTCGGAGTCCGCGGCGCCTCCCGGTGCTGGAGCTCCGGGAGCCAACGCCTTGGAGGGGGCCTCTTCTGCGCGCTGGATGGGGACGGTGAGCTCAAAGCAGCTGCCCTTCCCGGCAGCGCTCTGGGCCCCGATCGTGCCTCCCATCAGGTGGATGAGCTCTTGAGTGATCGTGAGTCCCAGTCCGCTCCCGCCGTAGGTCGCAGCGATCGTGGCGTCCTCCTGCTGGAACCCATCCCAGATCCGCTCCGGGTTCCGGATCCCCATTCCTGTGTCCTCGACGGACGCATGCAGGCGCAGGGGGGACTCCTCCAGCCTGAAGTCGAGCTGTACGTAGCCCGCATCGGTGAACTTGATCGCGTTCGCGAGGAGGTTGCTGAAGACCTGCAGGAGACGGTGTCGGTCTCCTACGAGCAGCGCCGGCCCTTCGGTGCGCGACGCCTGCCTGAGCTCGATGCCCTTGGAATTAGCTTCGCCCAGGAACAGGTTGTGGAGGTCTTGAAAGAGCACGTTGACGTCAAAGGCCTCCTCGTGCAGCTCCACGCTCTTCGACTCCAGCCGGGTGAGCTCAAGGACCTCGTCCAGCACAACGCGCAGGTGCTCACCGCAGCGCTTGATGAGCTCTGTGTGTTCTTGTTGCTCCCGCGATAAGCCCGCGGACTCCAAGACCTCGACCAGGCCCATCATCCCACACAGCGGCGTGCGGATTTCATGACTCATGGTCGCGAGGAACTCTGACTTGATCTTGCTCGCGGCCTGCGCCGCGAGCTCGGCCTCTCGCTGCGGAGAGACGTCGGTGTGCGTGCCGGTGAACCGTATGGGCTGCCCGTCTGTGTCGCGCTCCATCACCCGGCCTCGGTCGAGGATGTGGACCCAGTGGCCGTCCCGATGCCGCATCCTGTGAACGTTCTCGTAGAAGGGAGTCTCACCTTCGAGATGGGCCTTGATGGCCTCGTAGCACGGGGCCAGGTCATCGGGATGAACCCGACTCTCCCACTCGTCGAGGCGGGACTCGATCTCGCTGAGGGAGTACCCGAGCATCTGTGCCCACTGCTCGTTGAAGCAGACGTCACCGGACTGGGGATTCCAATCCCAGATCCCCAGGCGAGTGCCCTCGATCACGAATTCGAGCTGCGCGGACTTCGCCTCAAGCGCTCGCTGGGAGTCGATGAGCCCGCTGATGTCAACGAAGCTGGCAACCATCTGGCCCTGTTGGCCCTGGGGCTCGCTGGCGAGCGCGGTGAGGTGGAACCAGGCCGGTTCTCCTTCAGCGAGGAGCAGCTTGACAGGCCCCAGGTCGGAGCTACCACAGTCTCTGGCGAGGTCGAAGATGGCGTCCTCGAGCTTCTCGCGGTCTTCCACGCCGAGGACCTCATCGAGGTGCTCGATGCCAAGGGTGCGGAGCTGCCTTGCCAAATCGCCCGAGGACTCCAGGATCTCCCTCCCCTCGGATTCCTTCCACCGGACAAGGGAGACGGGTCCGACGTTGGTCGATCGTCTGTGTGGCTTCTTGTCGACGCTCATTCCGCTATCGATATCGAGAAGACGGGCACTGATCTGAAGCCGGCCTCGGGTTTCTCCGGCGGAGACGGCGGCCGTTGAACTCACTCCCCCGTGCGGTCAATGCGCTCGTGTCTATTCTGTGTCCAGGGTGGGCCTGGGGGCGCTGCGGCGGCACGGCTGGGGCAGCGCACGCCGAGGACGAATCGGTGTCCTTCGGTATGGACCAGGCGGCAGCGCGGCGTCCGTGGGGAGGAGGGGGGAGGAGGGGGGAGGCCGGCGGGCCGGCGGCCAGGAAGGGGGCTGCGGTGAATTCACCTCGCGACCGGGCTGGACGGCCCTCTGCAGGAGGCTGGAGCGGAGGAGGAGCAGGATCTGCGGGGCGCCCCCAAATGAACTTGGGCGCTGTCCGTAGATCGTCTTGATGCCCCCTCTGCCCACCTGCCCCAGCTGCGGAGCTTTGCTTCTCGAGCGCTCCTTGCAGACCGCCTCGTGCTGTGAAGCGAGCGCCCGAGGCGCGGCTCCTGCTCCTTCGAAGCTCCCGGCCGCGGCCGAAGTTCGGCCCGCGAGGACGCCCGCGCCGATGGGTGCCCTCGCCGCTTCTGACCCGCTCGCCGCCTCTGACGCCCTCGCCGCGGCGGACCGGACCAAGGCGGAGGTGGAGTCCCAGGAGCTAACCTCTGTCCTGCCCCTAGGGCGGCCAGACTCCCGGCGGGAGCTGCGTGACCTCAGGCGGGCCAGGGGGCTGCTCGGCGGGGTGGCTGGACTTCATGGCCTTGGAGCCCTGGCGATCCTCGTCCAGGTCGGTGCCAGCCTTGGTTCAGTGGACGTTTGGGTCCCTGTCTGGCTCGAGTCCATGAGCTTCCCGATGGTCCTGGTCTTGGCCCTCGTGTTCGGCGCGACAGCCCTCGGCGCCCTCTCCGTGGCCTCCGCGGTCCACCGAACAGGGCGCCAGCTTCAGGGGCGCCGTCGGGCTCCGGGGGTCGACCCGCAGCTGCAGGGCCTTGAGGTGCTCCGTTGACCTCTGCCCTTATGTTCGGCGACGAGCGAGACCTGCGTCTGCCCAAGCCGAAGGGGGCCGATCCGGAGACCCCGTCCGGAGACTCCAGTCACGAGAACATCGATCCTGTCTGTCTACACTGACGTCGCTACCAGCGCCTTGCCGGTCTGACGCCTTGTGATCACTCCCATACCCCTCGAAGGCTAGACCATGAAGTACACCAACCCACGGTCATCCACTCTCCTCTGCCGCGGCGTCCTCGCAGCCAGTCTGTTGGGAGCCCTCTCCCTGGTGGGCTGCGCGGAGGACCGACCGCCGATGGAGTTCGTTCATGACGAGCGGTCAGGGCTCGAGGGTATCGAGGTGACCGGCAGGTCCTGGAAGGAGCTCAACGGCAGCGTGGCCTTCGAGTTCTCGATCAACAACACGACCTCCGCCGAGGTCAGGGACGTGGAGGTGATTCTCAACGACGAATATCGCTGCGGGCTCGAAGAGCTGGCGGTGTACGAGGGGTTCTCTGCGGGCGCGCCTCCGCTCGGGCGGTCCACGCTGCGGCCGAACGAGACCCTGGAGTTCAAGTCGAGTCACGACGTACCGAATGGCTGGATCATGCGTAATGCGGCGCAGCAGCCGCTGCCCAACCACCTTGAGCTCTCAAGCGTGGGGCTCGAGGCCGCAGGTTCATCCGGGCGGTGGGTCCGGCCCGGAGAGTGAGCCGCTCGACGGGGCACGACGAGGTCCCTCGCGAGGGAACCGAGGGTCGACGCGGCGAAGGGGCCTGACCGGCCTGGCCGCACGTCGCCCACCGGGGGCGAGGCTGGGGGTGGACCCAGTTGGTGGACCCAGTTGGTGGACTCAGTAGGCGGATGCCGTAGGCGGATGCCGTAGGCGGATGCGAACGGCAAGGACCCAGGGCGGGCGCTCAACGCTCGCGGCCGAGCGTAGGGCCCGGGAGCGAGTCCCGAAGGTCGATCCCAAGGGCTGGCGCAAGCTGCCGTGACCCTGGCTGGTCGAGGGCGTCGCCGGGCAGAGCCCATGGGGCGCGCGCCAGGGGGGACGGTGGCCGCCGTGCCGGTCAGCGAGGAGCTCCACCGAGCGCCGCGATGACCTGAGGTGGTGCCTGCACGAGCTCGAGGAGGACGCCCGTGGCGCCGATGGGGGAGGCCTCGTTGCCCTTCGGGTGAACGAAGCAAACGTCATGGCCTGCTGCCCCGGGGCTGATCTCACCGAGGACGCGGACGCCCGCCTCCTTCAACCAACCGACGGCGGCAGGGAGATCGTCGACCCAGAGGCCGAGGTGGTTGAGCGCGGGGGAGTTCACGCGCGGGCTCTTGTCCGCGTCGATGGGCTCCATCAGGTCAATCTCGACGGCGTGCGCCCCGGCGCCGAGGGCGAGGATGTCCTCGTCCACGTTGTGGCTCTCGCTGCGATAGGAGCCCGTCTGCGGGATCCCAAGGAGGTCGCTCCAAAAGGCGCGGAGGGCCCCCTTGTCGTCGCCTCCGATGGCGATCTGCTGCACGCCGAGGACTTGAAAGGGGCGATCCGGGAGGGGGTGGCTCATCAGGCGGGGGGCTGGCCGAGGTGGGAAGACTCAGCCGGGGAGGAGGCCGGCAAGGGGGCTCAGGGGATGATCGACCAGCGAGCAAAGGAGCCGGTGGCCTCGATCAGGTGCACGGTGCCCTTCGTCGCGTCGTAGCACCACTCCGCGGCTCCCGGCCCGTTCAAGCAACCGACCGTGATCGACAGGTTGTTCCGCCGGACGCTCGACGGCGCGGCGGTCAGCCCGGAGACCTCCATCTCGACAGGACTCCCGTCGATGGCGAAGGTCTGAATCTCGAAGCCGAGCCCGGCGTCCAGCTGGAACTCGTCGACGTCAAATGTGATGCGCTCGACGTTCTCACGGTCGAAGAGCTCGACCCCGTTCGCCGCGCTCGTGCCGGGCTGTACGCGATACTCGAAGGCCGCGAAGGTCCCGCCTTGGTGGGCGCTCACACCGAAGCCATTCCATCGCGTGTCTCGGTCGGCCAGGACCTTCCCTGCGGAGGGAGGGGCCGAGAGGCTCTGGAGTTCGAGCCAGTCGCAGACCTCCGACTCGATCAGGAGGTCCCAGCAGTGGCCAGGGAGGCCGGTGATGCTGCAGGGCTGTGAGGTCATCTCGACGAGGAGCTCGTGCGAGAGGCTCGGCTCGCTCGACATGAACTGGTCGAGTCGGTCGGACTGGCTCCTCAGATAGAACTTGGGGTCGTTGATGTAGTAGTACGTGCGGACCGGGACCCCGGTGAGGTTGGTGGCCATGTGGCGGCCGCCAGGGAGGAGGCTGCCATCGGCAAGGGAGAGGTCAATTGCCCCTGCTCGCTGATACTCGAAGCGTGGCGGCGGCCCCCCAAAGGTGGCCTCGAGCGGTACCCGGATCGCGGGCTCATGACTCCAGACGTCGGACGGGCTCACCGCGCCGGTGTGGTTCACCACGGCGGCGAAGGCGCCGGTCGCTCGATCGCGGTGGCGCGCGGCGTAGCTCACGGCGTTGCCTCCTCCCATGGAGAAGCCGATGCCATAGATCCGGTCCAGGTCGATCGGCCACTCGTCGAGGACGTAGTTCAGCACGTGCTCGACGTTCAACTGGCTCTCGGCCGAGCCGAAGCTGATGTCGCCGGTGTTCAGGACCGGGTTGATCTGGATCGGCGCGAGGACGAACCAATCGCGGGCCGCGGCCTCCGCGAGGAAGTCGGTGTTGTAGTAGGAGAAGTCCAGGTGGGAGACGCCGAAGCCGTGGAAGCCCACGATCAGCGGCCGGGCCTGTCCAGAGGGTGAGCTGGGCACGTACAGGCTGAAGAGCTCGTCGGTCCCCGTGGCCGGCACAAACAGGCGGAGGACGTATGCCGTCCCGCCGATGCCGGGGATCAGCTTGGGGGCCGAGAGGGCGGGGACCGCGATACTCGTGAGCCATGCGGTCGTCGCCTGGCCGGTCCGCAGCTGCTGCGGGGTCATGGCGGAGGGGTTCCCGCCCGGCCGGCCCAGGAGCGTCCGGAGCCCGACCCCAGGGAGCGAGCGCCCGCCCATGCGCTGAGGGGTCGCGAGCCCTGCAGACGTCAAAGCCAGGGCCACGAGGAGCCAAACGGTCACGAGGTGGGCGGAGCGGTTCAGCATGGGAGAGTCTGGGGCGGCGTATGGGGTGGTGCACAGGCCTCCCCTGGGGAGCCTATCCCCCTCAGGAGGGGGAGTCTCCGCGGAAGACCTCCGGCCCATGGAAATGAGCTCGAAAGGGGGCTTCCGGCCCCCCTGTTGCCTCCTCAGGCATCCGAAGGGGAGCTCGGGTGGAGGTCATTCCGGCCCGCAGAATTCGGTGTGTCCCAATATGAGACGGCGCGATGGGGCGCGGGCGCCCGTTCGAAAAGGGCCTGGAGCGCTCTCGTCTCCGCTGACTTCCGGGGACCGTGAAGGCCTGGCCCGGAAGATCCTCCGTCCGCGCCGCTCCCAGGGGGCCATTGCCGCCGGCGGTTCCGGCGCCCCATGCGCCTGGGCCCCATGCGTTGGGCCCCATGCGCCTGGGCCTCAGACGCTGGGCCTCAGACGCTGGGCCTCATGCGCTGGGCCTCTGGGCCTGGGCTTCAGGGGGTGGGAGCGACCTTGTGCTGCTCGGCGGTCTCCGGTTGCAGCTGTGCGTACTCCTCGGAGAGGTCCTCTTGAGTCTGGCCCGTGGCACGGACGTAGAGGTCGAAGAGCTTCTGCTCGACCGGGAACCCGTAGGCGCCCCGCTCGAGGCGGCGACCGGCGATGTGAGAGAGGAGCTTGCGCATCCACATGGGCCCCTCTTGCACGTGCATGTCGTAGATCGCGGCCGTGTTGTTGTAGCGCGCCCAGGTGTTCCGGATGGCCTCGGGCAGCGGCGTGTTCTGCGAGTTGTACTTGTACTCGAAGCAGTTGCCCCACTCGTCGAAGTTGGTGGGGGCCTCGTAGCCGAGCTTGACCGCGTGGTCGAAGTCCTCGGTACCGGGGATCGGTCGGAACGGATACACGTCCGAGCCGGCCGACGGGTAGAGGTACTTGAGGTGAGCCGCGGCCTTGAGGGTGGCCGCCATGGACTCCTCGGTCTCGCCCGGATAGCCAATGATCCAGAACGTACCGGGGACGATGTTGCGCTTCACAAGTTCGCCAACGGCGATCGGGATGTGGTCGATCCCGATGTGCTTCTTGATGCGCTCCTGCATGTCCGCGGTGCCGGTCTCGGCGCCGAGCCAGAGCAGGTGGCACTTGGACTCTTCCAGGAGATCGAGCGTCGACTCCTTGTAGCGCATGATCGTCTCGATCTCGATCGTGCCGTTCCAGTGGATCGGCACCTCGAGATTGACCAACTCCTCGCAGAACTGCTTGGTGCGCTTCTCCGCGACGCCAAAGTTTGCGTCCTGGAACCGCAGCACGTCGAAGCCGAACCGCTGCTGAAGCTCCGCGACCTCCTCGGCGAGCGCCTTGCCGGAGATCGCCTTCCAGCGGCGACCCGTGAGCTTGGGCGAGCAGCAGAAGGTGCAAGGCTCGGGGCAGCCGAAGCTGGAGAACATGCTGAAACCCTTGGGCGGGTTGTCCGGCGTCCAGTGCCCAGGGAGGGGGAACCGGTGGCGGACCTTCATGTTCCCCGAGGGGGCGAGCTGCAACTCGACGTAGCGGTCGTATTCCAGCAGGTGCCAGGGCACCGGCTCGAACTTCTCGAAGCCGACGACGGGGCGGTGGTCCGTATAGACCGGCTTACCGTCGCGGTTGATCACGAGCCCGGGGACCTCCTCGAGGTCGCCGCCGCTGGCCACGCAGTTCACGACATCCCGGAAGGTCAGCTCGCCCTGCCCGATCCCGACGGCGTCCGCGATGCCTTGCTCGATGTAGAGCTCAGGCGTCACGCTGGGGAACCACCCGCCCCAGATGATCGGGAGGTCGGGGTGCTTCTCACGCACCATCTTCGCGGCGATGTAACCGTCGTAGACCTGGTAGCCGAGGATGCAGGAGGAGGCGAAGAGCAGGGCGCCCTCGCAGGCCTCGTCGATCTTCCGGAGATAGTCCGGCTCGATCATCGCGTCGATCATCACGACCTCGAACCCGTCCGCCACGGGGCCGGAGGCGATCTGCAGCAGCTCGAGCGGCAAGAGGTCCGCGCTGAACCGCTCACCGCGCGAGGGGTCGGCGCGGTGGGGAAGGAACAGGACGATCTTGTTCTTGCGTTGGATCATCGGGAAGGGAGGTAGGTCGAGCTCGAGGGCCGATCAGGAACCGGGCCGGGTGTAGACGGGGGCGCTGGTGGTCAGGCCGACGGTCTGGTCGAGGCCCGGGGCCGCGATCTCTTGGGCCGCGGCGTTCAGCTTGTCGGCCTTCGTCTGCTTGGTGATCTTGACGTAGGTGTGGAAGGCCTTGTGCTCGATCGGGAAACCGTAGTTGCCGGTACGAAGGCGCCAGGCCGAGATCTTCTTGAGCGCCGCGCGGAACCACTCGGCGCCCTCCATGGCCAGCCCGTCGTAGAAGGTCGAGGCCACCCCGTAGCGCTTCCAGGTGCGGAGCACGTCCTCGGGGATCTGGATGTCATCGAAGGACTCCCGGTACTCCAAGCAACCACCCCACTCCTCGAGGGTGCGGGGGGCCTTGTAGCCGAGCCGGACGGCCTTGTCGAAGTCCTCGGTCCCGGGGATCGGCCGGAAGGGGAAGACGTCCGAGGCGGCGCGGGGGAACTTGAGCTTCATCTCCGCGGCGCGACGCAGCGTCGAGAACATCGACTCCTCGGTCTCTCCGGGGTAGCCGATGATCCAGGAGCAGCCCGTGGTGATGTTCCGCTCGTACATCGCGCCCAGGCTCGTCTCGAAGTGCCCGGTGTCGATGTTCTTCTTGATCACCGCCTGCTGCTCTGCAGAGCCGGCCTCGGCGCCGAGGCTGACCATGTGGCACTTGGACTCCTGGAGCTTGTCCAGGGACTCCTTCTTGTACCGCGCGATGGTCTCGATCTCGTAGCAGCCGGACCACCAGAACGGGGACCCGTTCTCGATGAGCGTCTCGGTGAATTCGTTCGAGCGCTTCTCCGCGACGCCGAAGTTGGCGTCCTGGAAGCGCATCACGTTGAAGTTGAAGCGCTCCTGCAGTTCGAGCAGATCCTCGGCGAGCTTCTTGCCGGGGATGGCCTTCCAGCGACGGCCGGTGACCATCGGCGAGCAGCAGAACGTGCAGGGCTCCGGGCAGCCAAAGCTGGAGAAGTAGCTGAAGCCGCGGACCTGGGTTCCCGCGGGCATGTCCCAGGGGTCGGGGTACTTGTGCCGCATCTTCCACGGCCCCGGGTTCTGCTGGCGCTCGACGTACTCCTCGAAGTCAATCAGGTGCCACGGGGCGTCGGGGAACTTGTCGAAGCCCACGACCGGACGGTGGTCCGTCATGATCGTCTTGCCGTCGCGCTCGACCATGAGGCCGGGGACCGTCTCGAGGCTCTCGCCGGAGTCGATGGCCTGGACGACGTCGCGGAAGGTGAGCTCGCCCTGGCCGAGGCCGACGGCGTCAGCGATGCCCTCCTTGAAGAAGAGCTCGGGGGCCACGCTCGGGAACCACCCGCCCCAGATGATGGGCAGGTCCGGGAAGCGCTGGCGGATGGCCTTGGTGACTCGCGCGCCGTGGGCGACCTGGAAGCCAAGGATGCAGGAGGTCGCAAACAGCAGGGCCCCGTCGCACGCCTCCATCAGACGCTTCATGTAGTCGTCATGAACCATGGCGTCCACGATCACGACCTCGTAGCCCTCCTGGACGGGCCAAGCGGCGATCTGGAGCAGCTCGAGCGGCAGGAGGTCGGCCGCAACGCGCACACCTTCCTCCGGATCTGCCCGGTGGGGCATGAACAGCACGATGCGTTTCTTGCGCTGGATCATGGGGAGGTCGTTGGGGGAGGCGTCCCCACTTGGTTTAGATCGGCTCGACGAGGGGGTCCAGTCGGGGGGATCTCTGCGAAAACTCGCCGCGTGGACAGTTGGGACACCTGCCCTGCTCTTCAGGCTACCCGAGCCCGTGCAGTGGGGGGACAGCTGGCGCCCGGCCCCGGCGTGGGTGGCGAGCAGCCGACGTGGTTTATTGCCCCATGTCCCGCATGGAGACCGAGGCTACGGCGTGCCGCTCCTGCCTGTCCTGCCCATTTTCGGGCCTGAGGCCACCTGGGAGTCTCTAGTAGGTTGCTTCCACCCACGCCTTCCATTCGCGGTCGAACTGGGCGTAGCTCATCCCCAATTCGTCGCGGAACAGGTTCCTCTGGACGTCCGGGAGCGTCGTCGCGTCGTCGATGTGCTGCTCGTTCTTGATGCCCGAGATCGTGGCCAGGTAGGTCCGGAGGAACTCGGGGTGGACCTGCACCAGGTAGTCAAAGATCGACCAGGTGGCGAGGTGATGGGGCCGCTCCAGCTCCGCGAAGGTGCGCATCTTGACCATCGAGGCGAACGAGGGCGCGTCGCTGGACTTGACGAGCTTCAGGGTCGGACCCTTCCAGTCGGACTTCTTGAACATCTGGGCCGCCGAGCCCTCCGACGAGTCGAAGGTGTTGAAGCGCGGGTTGAGGTTGCGCTCGAACCAGTGGGCTGCCCCCTCACGAATCCAGATGGGCTTGTCGTACGAGTAGTGCTTGTACCCGTTCATCATCATCTGCGTGACGTTGAACACAGCGTGGCCGTGCATCCCTTCGTCGACGTTGAGCTGGCCCTGACCGGCGTGCGCGATGAAGCAGAGCGCGTCACGGTCCCGGATGTTCCAGCGCTGGCTGAGCTTGGTGGTCAACCCGAGGCGGGCGGTGAGGAACCTCGTGGACGCCTTCTCAGAGGGGAGCAAGAGGACCTCGAACTTCCCCATCTGGCCCATGTAGGGGCCGATGCCGAAGTAGGGCGTCCCGATGTCCCAGATCTCCTTGTTGGCCGCGAAGGTCTCGTCCGTGACGCCCAGGATCTCCTGCACGCGGCTGTAGTGCTCCTCGAGGCGCTGCGCGTAGAGGTGGGCCCGGAGCCAGGGGTCCAGGATCTTCGTGTCTGGCTTGATGACGGGCAGGGCGGCTTGGAGCTTCGTGAGCTCGGCCTTCACCTTCTTGCGCTCCTCCTTGGTCACCTTGACCTTGGGCAGCGCGATGCCGAGCTCGAAGTGGGGCGTCTCGATCCACCGGATGTCGATCCCCTCGAGGAGCGCGGCGACCTCCTTGGTCGTGTCCGGGGCCGCGCCGAACTCGAAGCCTCCCATGGAGACGTATCCAGCGGCCTCGATGTACTTCTGCTTACCTCCCCGTGTGTAGGGGTCGTTCGCCGGGTCCGTGAGAGGCTTGGAGCGATCGAGCGGCTTCTGTGCTCCAGCGACAGCCGCGAGGGCGATCAGCGTCCCGAGGCCGGTGGCGAAGAGGCGCATCATCTTGGGTGAACGAGTCATGGTGTCGGTGAGTTCAGAGCCGCGCCTTCCAGCGCTTGGCGTGCTCGATGGCATCGAAGGAGGACATGCGCTTGAGGGGAGCCTCCCCGTCGATGATCATCCTCAGCGCGTTGATCGCGGCCACCTTGACGTGGTTCTGCTCGACGTCGAGCAGGGGCACCACGGGGGCGATCTGGTCCGGGGAGGCCGAGTAGGTGAGGAGGCGCAGGAGCACGACGCGGTCAGCGGGGCTCGTGGCCTTTGAGAGCCGCTCCGACAGCTCCGCGCCGATCTCGGCGCCGGCGTCCTTCGCGTGGGCGGAGGCCCGCTCGATGGCCGGGCTCCATGACTTCCACGGTTCGGGGGCCGCGAGGTCGATCACGCGGTCGAGCCCCTCTGGAGAGCCGGCGGAGAGACAGAGGACGGCCGCGAGGTCCAGGTCCAAGGGCTCGACGGGCTTCCGTGCTCTCTTGTCCCCGGCCCTTGCCGTGAGCGAGGCGAGGTGCGCCTCGGACCGCTCCCGCAGGCCAGGGTCGCCAAGCTCCGCGATCCGGCGCGCGGCGTAGCGGCGCGGGGCGTCCGCGCTCTCTTCGAGGACCTCGGCCAGGAGCCGCGTGTGCTCGGAGGTCGTGATCGAGTCCAGGGCGGCCTCCAGTCGCGTGCGGGCCTCGGCGTCCTTCTCGGACTTGAGGGACTTGAACAGCAGCGGCGCCGCCGCCGGACCAAACTCCTTCAGCTGCTGCGCCCCCTTGACGGCCATTTCCTCGGTGCGCGCCTTGCGGACCCTGGAGATGCTCTGCTTGACCTCGGCCTTGTTGGAGACCTCTGGCCAGGCCGTCGCTCGTTGGACCTCATCCTCTTGGTCGGCGGTGGTGCCGGAGAGCGGGCCGGCACCTGCGGGGCCCGCTTCCGGATCGCCGGCCACTGAGATGATGGGCGCGACGCAGGGGACGGCGGCCGCAGGAGGAGGAGCCAGGGCGGCGCCGAGCGGCTGCGCGGCGATGAGGAGCTGGAAGATCATCGGGTGTCCTTGCTCGAGTAGAGGTAAGCGGGGGGCACCATGGGCTCCCATTCAGGGTCCACGATCGTGACCTTGAACCCCCGGACGGCGTCCCGCACAAGGTCCCGAACGCCCTCAGGAGGGAGGTAGGGCACGTCGTAGCGGACGATCGTGACCTGGGACTGGCCTCCGAACTCGCCGGGCAGGTCGGTGGTCGCGGTGAGCTTGAAGAAGGTCCAGGCGCCTGGGGTCTCTTGCAGGTCGGAGACGGTCAGCGGCTCCATCTGGCTCGCGATGGCCCATGGAATGAGCCCGACCTCCTTGAAGGTCCCGCTCGCGACCGTCGGCTCGGGAGCGTCAGGCGGCAGCTCACCGGTTTCCCGGAGGCTGGACAGCAGGCCCTGGGCTCGCGCGAAGGCCTGCTCCCGCCCGGCGGGGTCCAAGGCCGCGCCGGCGGCGAGGGGGATAGAGATGTTGCTGAGCACCTTGCGGCGGTGGTCGCGCAGGACGAACTCGGGCTCGATGCGGGCGATGGCGTCCACGAAGCGGTCCACATCTGCGGCGAGCACTGGCTGCCGATCGACGAGCAGAATGGTGCCCTCGGGATACGACTTCGGCGCCACGGTCTCGGTGGCAGGTTCGGAGCAGCCGATCGAGCACATGACCGGCGCCAGGAGAAGAGCTGTTCGAAGCATGGGGTGGATCATCCTCCGGCCTACTGCCCCTCGGGGGGCGTGTTTCGACCTCCTTCTCTGCGGTCGAAGTTAGAAATGAAGGGCAGGACGCGGCCTGCCAGGAAGTCGTACGTCTTCAGCACGTTCTGCTCCAGAGCCTCCAGCCCGCCCGCGGGGTCGGCGGGTCCGAAGGTGCCGTGGACCTCGATGTAGAGGGAGCGCGGATCGGCGCTGTAGGACTCGACCCGGAGGCCGAAGGCGCTGTCATCGCCGGGTTCAGGGCTGAAGCCCAGCCGCAGGCCCACCAGCTGTGAGGTCCGGCCGAGGGCCTTCAACTCGTCCCCGAAGCCGAAGACGCGGTCCTTCAGGAATGCGCGCGTGTCGGTCTGCGTCCGTGGATTGACGAGGCTCTGGAGGACCACCTGCTGGGCGGAGAGCGTCGAGATACCGCGCAGGGGGGCGGCGCGCTCGGCGATCTCGCGGACCCGGGCAGCGAAGGCCTCGTGGGTGAGGGTGCCCTTCTCCTCTCGGAACTGCATCCGGTCGGCCAGGAAGGCCACCTGCGACACCGCGCCCGGCGTGGCCATCGGGTTCGAGAGGATGGGGCCTATCGGGCTCACCTGGAAGCCCGCGTAGGCGGGCTGGCCGCCCTCGAACATCTCATTATGAAGCCGCTGGATAGGCCTCGGGTCCGGCGCGATCGCGGGATGAAGAAGCTCGCAAAGGAGGGCAATTGTGCGCGTGGGATAGGCCATGGAATGCCGATCAACCTACCCGGGACGGGCCCTCTCTGCCCGATCCCGCCCCGCGTCCTTTCGCGCCACAAGTGTCAGCGTCTCAGGACCCTGCGATCCAGTTCCCGCTTTCTTCTCTCACGACGAGAGTGGCTCCGTAGGATCCTCTCCCGAAAACCCATCTGATCGACCCGCGCGACCCGGCCCACCCCTCGGATCGGGCCCCAAACGCCGCGCAGTCTGCCCAACTCCACTGGACCGATGAAGAATCGCCTCCTCCTCACACTCCCGCTCCTCGGCCTCGCCGTCCCTGCTGCCCACGCCAAGCCGTTGGCCCCCGTCACCGTCCCTCAGGCGGACGATGCGACGGCCGCGACCTCCGAGTTTGGCGAACCCGTCTTCGTGAACGGGGTGCGCATCTCCGACATGGCGATCAAGCGCTTCCTCGTCTACGGCCCTGGCCGAAACGGGCTGGACGCGCGCAAGCTCCAGATCCTCATGGACCACGAGCGCGAGATTCGCGTGGACGAGGTCCGCGAGGCGGTCGCCGCTGAGATGGACGGTGCCAGCGACGAGGCGCTCGCGGCGGAGGTCGCCGAGCGCATGAAGCGCTTCAACCTCGACACCTCCTTCGTGGACCGCCGGCTCGCGGCCGAGAAGGCCAGCTTCCAGGAGCGCTTCCCCACGCTCGACCACGAGGTCGAGCTCCGGCGCGCGTACGGATCCGGCGACTGGTACCGAGACCAGGTCCGGCAGACCATGGAGTTCGACCAGCTCTTCTTCCCGGACCACCCGGACAGCTGGCCGATGCTTTCCGTTGAGGCGATCCAGGGCGGATCTCCCCAGGTGGACCTGATCGCAGACTACGCGAGGGAGTTCGACCGCCGCCTCGCCGTCTCGGTGGAGAGCGGCGAGCCGATCGTCGCCGAGCAGGAGATGATGATGTCGCTCCTCCGCGACTTCGTGATGCAGGCGCTCTGGAGCCTCGCCGACGTCAAGACGGCGACCCAGGGGATCTCCGAGGACCTCGCAATGGTCATCGACGGCGGCGATTGGAACGCCGAGATCACGACCCAGGGCGTGTTCGATGAGATGCGCGTGGCCTTCAGCTCACAGGACATTGAGGACGCCAAGCTTTGCCTCGCGCTCCTCGAGGCGGCCCGTCAAAAGCTCGAGGCCGAGGGGGTCCTCAGCAGCGACGAGGACTTCCAGACCATGGTCGCGAGCATTCGCGAGCAGATGGCGAACTCCATGTTCAACATGGACTTCCTCGCGCTCCAGGGCCACGGGTTCCCCTCGTCAGAGGCGTATGAGCAGCACCTCCGCTTGGTCGACTCCTTCAAGTCGGGCCGCACGGAAGCGCTCGTGATCGGTGACAACGGCGAGCTCGGAGCCGAGCTCCAGGCGCACCTCCCGATCGCCAACGGGATCATGGGGCTCGCGAAGGCGCGGGCGGAGATCCTGATGGTCTCGGCCTTCGACTTCCCGTCCTTCTCCTGGAAGGAGAACGGCTGGGAGGACGCTTACGAACGCGCCACTGTCCTGCGAGCTCAGGTCGACTCTTACCTCGCCGAGCTCTCGAGCGAGGCCGAGGCTCGGGCCGCCGCAGTTGAGAAGGGCGAGAACTTCGCTCCCGAGAAGGAGCTGCTTCCCTTCGAGCGGTGGTGGACCGACCTGCTCCGCCAGAACAGCGACTACTGGGACCCGCCGCTGCCCGCCACGGGCAAGCAGCCGCCGGCCATTGGCCTCAAGAACTTCGGCGCCTTCAACGAGGAGCCGATGACCCGCAACGACATGAAGCGCGCGATCGGCGAGTCCGAGTACGAGCACTTCCTCGCGAACGGCGCCCTGGTCGACACCATCTTCTTCGACATGGAGCCGGGGACCGTCGCCGGGCCCTACCGCGGGCCGAAGGGCTTCTACCTCATCTACCTGAAGGGTCGCACTCGCCCGACGAACCCGCTCAACCTGCGGACCGAGCGGCACCGCCAGATGATCCAGGAGGATTGGGTCCGCAAGGCCTTCCAGGCGTACGCGCACGAGGCCCTCGCGACGGCGGAGACGCGCGGCCTCTGAGCCGTATTCGAGGCTAACTGCCGCTCCGCGAGGCGCCCTTGGATGACCCGGGGGCGCCTCGCGTCCGTTTTGGACCGATTCCGGGTGGAAGCCTGCATGAAGCGCCCTAGCTTCGCGCCCCATGAATCGCCTCGGTGATCTCTATCGCCTTCTCAGGCCGCACGCTGGTCCGCACGTCGTCGCGCTCGTCGCGGTGGTGCTCCTTGGGCTGACCAGCGCCTTCCTCCAGAAGGGGACGTTCCTCCTCCTCGAGCCCACCTGGGAGGTCCTCTTCCCGGGAGAGGAAGCCCCAGCTCTCGTGGACGCGCCCGGCATGTCGGCTGGCACCGAGGCAGCAGGCGCCGGCGGTGAGGCCGCGCCCAAAGGGCCGGCCGGATGGCTCGCCTCCCTCGACGCGGCGCTCGAGGAGAAGAAGGCGGCGGCCAAGGGCTGGATCCTCGGGGACTCGGCGACCCTCGCGGACAGCGAGGACCAGCGGCTCCACGCCCTGCTCATGGTCGGCGCGATCGTGGCCATCATGGCGCTGCTCGCCGGCGCGACCCAGTACGGCATGGGCGTCATCGCTGGCAAGGTCAGCCTGCTCCTCGTGGTGTCCCTGCGCATGCAGCTGGCGAGGCACCTCATGGGGCTCTCCCTCCGCTACCACTCGGGCCGCCGCTTCGGGGACCTGCTCTCGCGCATCAGCAGCGACGTGGCTCGGACCACCCAGGTGGTCCAACTCATCCTCAAGGACCTGATCCAGGAGCCCCTGCTGTTCCTGGTCTCCCTGGGCCTCGCCTTCCTGATCGCGCCGCTGCCCACGCTCTTCGTGGTGCTCGGGCTGCCCATCTTTGTGATCCCCATCGTGATCCTGATGAAGAAGGTGCGCAAGGGCAGCCACCGCAGCGCAACCCAGCTGGGCTCCACCTTTCAGGTGCTGACCCAGATGTTCCAGGGGATCCGCACGGTCAAGGCCTATCGGGCGGAGGAGCGCGAGCTGGAGCGCTTCGAGGAGACCAACGTGGGCTTCGTGCGGGCGACCATGCGCATGATCCGCGCGTCCGCCCTCTCGCGAGCCTGGACGATCTTCTTCACCAACTTCGGCGTGGCGGCGCTGGTGGTGGTCGTGGGGTTCGTCGTGATCAATGGTTACGCGGTGAACAACGGCGGTGAGATGCTGACGTTCTTCCTGATGATCAGCCAGGCCTCGTCGCACCTGAAGCGGACGACCCGGGTCGTCGCCCAGGTCGCGGAGGCCCAGGGAGCGGCGCAGCGCCTGCTGGATCTCCTCGACGAGACGCCGGACCTCGTGGAGGCGAAAGGGGCGGAGCCGCTCACGACCATCGGCTCGGGCATCGTCTTCGAGGACGTGGGCTTCCAGTACCCGGCCGAGGAGGACGGTGTGGCCGCGGGCGAGGGCGACTTCGCGATCAAGGGCCTGAACCTGGAGATCCGTGCGGGTGAGACCGTTGCCGTGGTGGGGGCGAGCGGCTCGGGCAAGAGCACGGTGCTCGACCTGGTGGCGCGCTTCGTGGATCCACAGTCGGGTCGCGTGCTCGCGGGGGGCCACGACATCCGCAAGGTCTCCCTCGACTCGTGGACTGCGCGGTACGCGGTGGTGACCCAGGCGCCCTTCCTGTTCCACGCCTCCATCGCCGAGAACATCCGCTATGGGCGTCCCAGTGCGACCGACGCCGAGGTGGAGAAAGCGGCGAAGGCCGCGCACCTGCACGACTTCATCCTCTCACTCCCTGACGGGTATGAGACGGACGTCCAGGACGCCGGCGCGCGCCTCTCTGGCGGTCAGCAGCAGCGCATCACGATCGCGCGGGCGGTCCTCTGCGATCCGGAGCTCCTGCTGCTCGACGAGGCCACTAGCGCCCTCGACACTGAGAGCGAGCGGGTGGTCCAGGAGGCGCTGGAGGAGATGATGAAGGGGCGCACGTCCATTGTCATCGCGCACCGCCTCTCGACGGTTCGCAGCGCAGACCGGATCCTGGTCATGGAGGCGGGCCGCCTCATCGAGAGCGGGACCCACGACGAGCTCGTCGCCGCGGGCGGCGCGTACGCGCGCCTCTCCAACGCTCAGTCCCTCTGAGGGGCGCCCTGGCCCGGCCGGCTCCAGCGCTGCACCAGCCGGCAGAATCAGCCGAGCGGTCTAGCTGGCGGCGCGGAGCGAGGTCGCTCGAGCTCGCATCCACGCCGCGGAAGTGGTGGGGCTGCCATGGGCGGCGCTCGCTTGGGCTGTGGTCTGCCCTCTGGGCGGCCAGGAGTCAGCGGCGAGCCCGCGCGCCGGACCCGAGCCCGCCGTCTGGGGGTCGTGGCACGGCGTGGCCGGAGGAGCCGTCGCTCAGCGCACGCGGCGCAGCTCGATCTCGCCGAGGGACGGCGGCTTCTCGAAGGGTCCCCCCGCGAAGTCGATACGCAGGGTGCCCACCGGCACTGGCTTCTCGAGGTTGATCGTGGTCTTCACCCGGCGGTCAGGGTCCATCGTGGCCGTGATGGCGTCCCTGTCTTTACCGTTGATCGTGATCTTGAACGCTCCGAAGCGGGGGCTGCCGGGGCGCCCATGGCTGAGCACGATCTGATTGGTCTTGAGCTTCTTCCGGGTGGTGAGCTCGACCCAGGGGGCGGCGTCTGTGGGGGCGGGACTCCAGCCCACGCCGGTCATCCGGTCGATGACCCCGGCAGCCCGACCCTGGGCGCCGGTCCCCTCGGAGGACGCGGTCGCCTGAACCTTGACCATCCGGAGCAGGTTCAGGTCCATGTCCGTCGCGTACGCATCCCACTCCGGGCGGTTCTTCATGCCCACCCGGATGCGCAGCGGTTTGGACTTCAGGGGTTCGGACTTGCCCTCAACGAAGACGTGGGCGGTGACGTCGCACATGCGCGGCCCCTCGAGGTCGCACTGGATGGCGTAGCGCTGCTGCGCCGCGGCGCCCTCCTTGTCCGGGACGATCGTGGCGATGAGGACCTGTCCGGTCTCTCCCTCGAAGGGCGGCCGCCAGTATTCGACGCGCTCGACCTCTACCGGGCCGTCACCGTCCTGTCCTGACGCGTACTTGAAGGAGGCGTCCTCCCCGAAGGAAGAGATCCAGATCGTGGTCTTGGAGCGCCCGTTGGCCCGCAGGGAGACGTCCGATTTGGGGTCGTCCGTGCCGAAGGCCCAGCGGTTGCCCTTGATCGCCTTGGTCTTGCCGGAGATCGGTCCGAAGGAGCCCGTGGCGCGGGAGAGAAAGAGCAGCGAGAAGGCCGTCTCCGCCTCGTTGCCCCATCGCCCCTGCTCGGTCTGCTTCGCGACGAGGCTCTCGGCGCCGAGCTGGTACCAGGGCTTGCCGCCGATGAGCCCGTCCTTCAGGAGCGAGCCGACCCGCTCGATGCCGTAGAGGTAGTAGTAGTAACGCCCCATGGACCCCGACTCGGAGGTAGGGACCGGGTTACGTTCGGTGTCAAAGTGCACGTCGATCCAGTGCTTCCCCTCCGCCAGGGCCCGCTGGTAAGGGCCCTTTCGGCCCCTCATCTGCTCGATGCAGATCGAGAGCACCGCGACGCCCGCCGCCGTCATGCTGCCGGTCGCGTGCTCCGCGTTGGTCGTGTAGCGAAAGCCGCGGGCGCGCAGGCCGCTCTCGACGCCCTCGACCGGCTCGGCGTAGTCGAGCACGGCGTCGGCGAGGCGCTTCCAAACCTTGGACGGGATCGAAACTCCGGCCGCTGCCGCCGACCGCAGGGCCATGGCTGCGTACTGGGTGTTGGAGAGGTCGGGGTGACTGGTCGGGTAGGCCCACCCCTCGTTGACCTGGGTATCGAGCAGCTCCTCCACTAGCAGCTCCATCCACTCCTCGTCCTGCTTGAGCCCGCGGGTGGCGACCGCGAGCAGAACGCAGGATCGGCTGTAGGTCTTCTTCGGCGGGTGGCGCTCCATGAACGCGAAGCCGCGCTGTATCGCGGGGTGCTCCTGGGAGAGCCCCGACTTCATCAGCGAATACAGAGCGAGGCCGGTCATCCCTGGACCGTAGTTGTCCAGGTTCTGGAGCCACGAGCCGTCCATCGACTGGAGCGCGAGCAGGTGCTCGATGCCAAGGTCGAGGGACTTGCTGATGTCGCTCTGGAGCTTGAGGGGGACCTTCCTCATGCCCGGTGCCGGCCCGTCCTGCCCTTTCTGGGCGAGGGCCGAAGGGGTCATGGCGACGAGAAGGGCGGTGCAGCAGAGGCTGGCCCAAAGCGACCGCCAGCCTCTCATCGATGGACGGGTCATCGGCCGGGCCGACGGTTTGGTGAGGGCGTCGATGGACATGGAGGAGGGAGCAAGGCGCCGCACTCGACCGACCCTACCGGTCTCTGCTGAACTGGCTAGAGGGGACAAGCCCCTGTTTCGCATCATCTCAGTTGGTCTCGAGCAGGCAGACCGCCTGGACGGCGACACCCGCGCCGCCGGCGAGGGCGCCCATCCCCTCCAGGGTCTTGCCCTTCACGTTGACCGCGCCGGCGTCCACTCCACAAAGCTCCGCAATCCGGGCACGCATGGCGGCTCGATGGGGCTTGATCCGCGGGCCCTCGGTGGCGATCACCACGTCGAGGTTCACCAGGGTCCAGCCGGCGGCGTGGACGAGGCGGACGGCCTCGCTGAAGAGCGCCGCGCTGTCCGCGCCCTTCCAGCGCGGGTCGTCGTCGGGGAAGAGCGTGCCGATGTCATCCAGGCCAGCGGCGCCGGTGACGGCGTCGGTGAGCGCGTGGAGGACGGCGTCCCCGTCAGAGTGTCCAGCGGGTCCGGTGGGGTGCGGGAGCGTGATGCCGCCCAGGACGCAGGGGCGTCCCTCCTCGAGTCGGTGGAGATCGAAGCCCAGGCCCACTCGCATGCTCATGACTTGCTCCCTCCGGGACGATCAACGAGCGTGGCCAGCGCAGCCCCCAGCAGCAGGTCGTCCGGCGTCGTCACCTTCAGGTTGTTGCGAGAGCCCTCGACGACCCGCGATGGTCCGTGATAGTGCTCGTGCAGGGCCGCGTCGTCGGTCGTCCGGAAGCCGTCCCGCTCGGCGCGGGCCAGGACGTCGTGGAAGCGCGCGGCGCGCATGCCCTGCGGCGTCTGCGCGGCCCAGTACTGGTCGCGATCCATGGACTCCTCGGACAGGAAGCCGTTGGGGACGAACTTGAGCGTGTCGCTGACCCGGGTCGCGAGCAGCGCGCTGCCGTGCTCGTAAGCGGCTCGCGCGACCGCCTCCACGTGATCAGGCTCGACGAAGCACCGGGCGGCATCATGGACGAGGATCACGTCCACGTCGTCCGACGCGGCTTCGACACCGGCGCGGACCGAGTCCGTTCGCTCCGCGCCGCCCTCGACCAGCGCGCGTATCGCCCCGCGGTGCGCCTCGAGGGCGGACTCCACGGCGCGGCGATCCGCTTCCCGGATCACCACCACCAGCTCGTCCACGGAGGGGGCCGCGAGCAGCGCCGCGGCGGAGCGCGCGAGGATGGTCCGGCCGCCGAGTTCGCGCAGGGCCTTTGAGGTCTCGCCGCCCATGCGTGTGGAGGCGCCGGCGGCAAGGAGGACGGCGGCGGTCCGGAGTGCCGGGCCTTCTTGTGGGTCTCTGAGCTCCATTTGAATTGCCGCGCGGCCCGTGTGCAGGGCTCGTTTCTTGACGCGGCGCCGATAACGTAGGCTCAAGGCGTCACCGCCGCACAGTGACAACGCCCATGTCCACCTCAGAACTTCCCCAGATCCCCGAAGGCCTCGCCTGGCCGGTGATCCTTGGGATCGACCCGGGGACGAGGCTGATGGGCTACGGCGCAATCATCCATCACTCCGACGGCCCGAGGATGCTGGCGGCAGGGGCCATTCGGGGGGGGCCCTCGAAGGACGTCCCCACGCGGCTCGGCGAGATCCGACGGGAGCTGGATGTGCTGTTGAGCCGGCTTCGCCCCAGCGTCGTGGTGGTCGAGCACGCCTTCACCGCGATCAACATGCAGTCGGCGCTGCGCGTCGGCGAGGGTCGTGGGGTGGCGCTCTCCGCCGCGGTGGTCCACGGCGCCGAGGTCGTTCAGTACCAGGCGTCTGAGGCGAAGAAGTCGGTCGTGGGGGACGGCCAGGCCAAGAAGGAGCGCGTGGCGGCGATGGTCGCCGCGGAGCTCGGTCTGGAGGTCGTGCCCGAACCGATCGACGCCACAGACGCTCTGGCCCTGGCGTTGACCTACGTCCACCGGCAGCGGTTCGTGAACCGGCTCGGCTGAGGTAGGATCCCGGCGTCTGGGTGGGGCTGATGCCGAGCTGCGCGCTCTTGCCTTCGCAGGTGGGGCGGGTGGGCCTCGAGCGAGGGGCCCTTCAGGCCCTCCAAGGGATCCACTCGTTGGCGCTAAAGGGGAGCCGCCGGCTCTCCCTGGTCCCAACGCAGGGGCCGCCGGGGCGAATCGCGACAATTCAGCGCGATTTGGGTGCGGAGCGTCGCCCCGCCCGCCGCTGTGACTCACAGGGAGCTCCCTTACCCACCCCGGGGAAGGTGCGCCCCTCAGACCTGTTCACGTGATGTCGTGTCCGGAGGTCGTTCGGGAAACCAGGCCCTCGCAGGGAACAGGAGACGTGGAACGATGAACCGCTGGGATCACGCGCGCCAACTGCTCCGGATCGGCCGCCGCGCCGAGACCGGCGGGGACGTTCCGGAGGAGCCCTTCCGGGCCACGGCGGAGCGCGCGCAGCCAGGACCGCGCTCGGTCCGCTGCCGCTCCATCTGTATCGCGAGCGGCAAGGGGGGGACGGGCAAGTCCTCCATCACCGCAGCCCTCGCTGATCTTCTCCGTCTGCAGGGGAGCGCGCTGCTGCTGGACGCGGACCTTGGTTGCGCGAACGCTCACATCTTTCATGACGTCCGCCCCGAGCACAGCTTCGCGGACGTCGTCGCAGGTGACCGCGGGGTCCATGAGATCGTGACCCCCTGCGCACCGGGCCTTGACCTTCTGCCGGGCGGGTCTGGCGTTGGCCGCCTCGCCGGGCTGCGTGAGTACGAGCTCGAGATGATCGGGCGCGGCCTGGCGCGGATCGAGCCAGACTACGACTTCCTCCTCGTGGACTCCGCGGCAGGCCTCTCTCGTCAGACGGTGGCCTTCGCCGCCGCCTGCGACCGCACCGTCCTCGTCACGACCCCGGACGTCACCGCGATGACGGACGCGTACGCGTTCCTCAAGGTCTTCGTCCGGCAGTGCGCTGCGCTGGGCCAGCGCCGCGAGCTGCCTCTGCTCGTCGTGAATCGGGCCACCTCGGAGAACGAGGCCAAGGAGGTCAGCGGCCGCCTCAGTGAGGTCACGCGCAAGTTCCTCGACCAGCGCCTCGAGGTGCTCGGCTGGATGCCCGAGGATCGAGCTGTCTTCCGGTGCACGCAGCGCCGCCAGTCGGTCGTCTCCGGGGAGCCGGGGTCGAAGATCGCGCAGGCGCTGGAGAGGGTTTCGAGCGACCTGCTGGCTCAACTCCAGGGGTTTGAAGGGCCGGGTGCTGGCGGGCGCCTCGAGGAGATGTCCACCGAGCCCCCTCGGACCCGCCGAGCCTGAGGGCCTGAGGGCCGGGGAGCCTGGGGGCCTGGGTGCCTGGGCGTGAGATCTTCGCGTGCGCCCCGTGACGGGGCAGGCGCTCGTCCGTCCGACCGGGCGTGAAGCACGAGCAAGGAGTGGACATGTGCCGGACGCCTGGTCGGCCCCAGGCCCACCAGGCCCACCAGGCCCACAGAGCGCGTCGCGGTACGCGTGGCCTCGCCCTGATCTGGCTGGTCGGTTGGTGGGCAGGGGCCTTGGCGTCGGAGCAGCAAGGCGCGCTGGCGGCCACCCAATGGGCGCTCGCCCTCGGACCGGTGGCGGGGCCATTCCAGACCACGGGGTCCTTGCTGCCCCATCCCAGGTGCCTGCGGGGGGCGGCTGGTGTGGGCCCCAGGCGCTCGGTGGACCTCGCCCGTTACCTGTGGCGCGAGGGTGCGGACGCCGACCTCGAGGCCCTTGCCGGCATCGGACCTCGGACGGCCCGCGCGGCCCGCGAGGTCCTCGCGCGGGAGGCCCCCGCGGCGACGCGCCGATCAAACCCGGGCCCGGCGTCAGGTCCTCGTGGCGTGAGTCCCTCCATCGCGGGGTCTGATGGCTAGACTATTGCCCGCCGCAGCGCTGTCTCGCCTCGGCAGCCCACCTTGCTCGAGACGAAGATGAACCCCGGAGATCTCAACCAGGCGCTCGATGAGGTCCTCTGCAGGGCGCTCTCCGAGGATCTCGGGATCGAGGTCACTGCGGATACGCCGGTGGGGGATCTCGTCCATCAGGATGTGACCACTCGAAACGCCGTTGAGGCGGGGGTCGTTGGGCGCGCAACCCTCTTCGCAAAGGAGGCGGGGGTCTTTGCCGGGGGCGCCATCTTCGAGCGGATCCTCGGGATGCTCGACCCGAGCTCCGCGGTGGACGCCGTCGTGCCTGACGGGCAGATCATCGTCCCCGGAGACGTCGTGCTGCACGCTCGCGGCGAGGCTCGCGCGCTGCTCGTGGCCGAGCGGACGGCCCTGAATCTGGTGCAGCGGATGTCCGGTGTCGCCTCGCGGACCCGGGAAGCGGTCGACCGCATCGAGGGGACGGGGGTCCGTATCCTGGACACGCGCAAGACCGCCCCGGGGCTCCGCTTGCTCGACAAGTACGCCGTGCGGGTTGGGGGCGGGGCCAATCACCGGGTCGGGCTCTACGACGAGGCGATGGTGAAGGAGAACCACATCGACCTCTCGGGCCGGACTGTGGAGGTGCTGCTGGCCGACCTTCGCGCCGACCTCGGTCCGGCCGTGACAATCACCTGCGAGGCTCGCGACCGGGAGGAGGCCGAGGCGGCCGTCCGCGGGGACGCAGACGTGGTCTTGCTCGACAACATGACGCCGGAGCAGATGTCTGCGCTGGTCCCCTCGCTCCGCGAGTTAGCCAGTGACCGTGGCCGCCCTGTGGCCCTGGAGGCGTCGGGCGGGATCACCCTCGAGACGCTCCCTGCGGTGGCGGGCACCGGGGTGGATCGGATCTCCATGGGAGCGCTGACCCACTCGCCGAGGGCGCTCGACCTCTCGCTTCAGCTGAGCTTCGTGGTCCCGCAGGAGGGGCCGAGCTCCGAGGTGCAGTGCGTGCAATCGAGCGAGGGTACGCTCGAGCTGGATCTCCCCGCCACCCACGCCCACGGCCGTATGGCGCGTCGGGTCGCGACCCACTTCGCCGAGGAAAGGGGCCTCGACCGCGGACTGGTCAAGACGTTCCAGTTCGTGGTCGGAGAGCTCGTCGATAACGCGATCGATCACGGGGGCGGAAACGCCGCGCATCACCTCTCGGATCTCGCGAGCAACGTACGGGTGCGGATGGTGGTTCGCCTCGGCTCTGACGCCGGAGACGGCCGCGCCTGGGCCGTGCGGGTGGACGATCAAGGGGGGGGAGATGTGGCCGCCGTTGAGGGGTTCATTCGGCCCGAGAGCGGGTTCCCCGACCTCGAGGACGAGCGCGGGCGCGGGCTCTTTCTGCTGGCAGAGATGGTCGATCATCTCGGGGTGACGACCTCCCCCGACGGGAAGGGGCTCAGCCTCGAAGCGACCATGGATTCGAATGCCTGAGACCGCCCCGTCCTCCGTGGGGGAGCGCTGGCTGCGGGGCGTGGGGCACGCGCTCCTGACCCAGCCCAGGCTGCTCTCCTGGCTCGCCCCGGTCGCCTGGGCGGCCGTCATCTTCAGCATGTCCGCCTCGGAAGGCGTGCTGGAGGACCTCCCGGTGCTGCCCTTGCAGGGCTTCATCTGGAACTTCGCCCACCCGGTCGTCTTCGGCCTCCTCGCGCTGCTGATCGTCCCGATCGCCCCGAGGCGGGTCCAGGGGGGGCGCCGCTGGACGTCGATGGGCGGCATCGGCGCGATCTGGACCGTCGCCCTTGTGACGCTCTACGGGTTCACCGACGAGCTGCACCAGTCCATCGTGCCGGGTCGCGACGCCTCCCTCCTGGACGTGCTCTCAGACGGCGTGGGGGCGACCGCTGTGGTGGTGATCGTGCTCTACTTGGGGCGGAAAGAGCCACAGCCGGGCGGACTGCGCGCTCGCTTCCTGGGGGGCCTGGTCGCATGCGCGGCCGCCGCGGCGCTCGCGACGGCGTGGGACGCGAGCTTCAGCGAAGGGCTCTGGCTGTTCTGAGCCCTCACCCGCAAACCGTGCGCGTAGACTCCCCCGCTGAATCATGAGTGACGAGCAGTACATCAGCCCTCTCGGCGCGCGCTACGCCAGCCGGGAGATGCGCGCCAACTTCTCCGACCGCACCAAGTTCACGACCTGGCGTCGCCTCTGGATCGCCCTCGCGGAGTCAGAACAGGAGCTGGGCCTCGCGATCAGCGACGAGCAGCTGGACGAGTTGCGCGCCCACGCCACGGACCTGGACCTTGAGCTCGCGGCGAAGTACGAGAAGGAGCTCCGCCACGACGTCATGGCTCACGTTCACGCGTGGGGGGACGTCTGCCCGAAGGCGCGGCCGATCATCCATCTCGGCGCCACCTCCTGCTACGTCGGCGACAACACCGACCTGATCATCATGCGCGAGGGGCTCCGTCAGCTCCGCGGCCAGGTGGTCGGCGTTCTGGCCGAGCTCGCGGCGTTCGCTCGCGAGTGGAAGGACCTGCCTACCCTCGGGTTCACGCACTTCCAGCCTGCGCAGGCCACTACCGTCGGCAAGCGTGCCTGCCTCTGGATCCAGGACCTCGTGCACGACCTCGACGATCTTGAGCAGGTCGAGTCCCAGATCCGCTTCCGCGGCGTGAAGGGCACGACGGGCACCCAGGCCAGCTTCCTCGAGCTGTTCGAGGGAGATCACCAGAAGGTCCGCAAGCTCGATGAGCTGGTCACCGCCAAGATGGGCTTCGACCGCACCTTCGGCGTCACCGGGCAGACCTACCCGCGCAAGCTCGACTTCCGCGTGATGCAGGTCCTCTCCTCGATCTCGCAGTCGGCTCACAAGTTCGCTACCGACCTCCGCCTGCTGGCGAACAAGCGGGAGTTGGAGGAGCCCTTTGGCAGCAAGCAGATCGGTTCGTCCGCGATGCCGTGGAAGCGCAACCCCATGCGCTCCGAGCGCATCTGCGCGCTCTCGCGCTTTGTCATCGAGCTGTTGGGCAACGCCGCGCACACCGCGGCGAACCAGTGGCTCGAGCGCACCCTGGACGACTCGGCGAATCGCCGACTCTCCATCGCCGAGGGCTTCCTCGCCACGGACGCCGTGCTCAGCCTCTACTGCGACGTCGCGGGTGGACTCCTGGTGCACCCCCCGATCGTCGCGCGTCACCTCGACGCCGAGCTCCCCTTCCTCGCCTCCGAGGCGGTGCTGATGGAGGCGGTCAAGGCCGGCGGCGACCGCCAAGACCTCCACGAGCGGATCCGGATCCACAGCCACGCCGCGGCTGGAGAGCTCAAGGCGGGTCGGGAGCCGGACCTGCGCGAGCGCCTTGCGGGTGACCCGGCCTTTGAGGCCGTGGCCGGCATCCTTGACGACCTCCTGGACGGCCGCCGGTACGTCGGGAGGGCCCCGGAGCAGGTCGAGGAGTTCCTCGAGGCCGAGGTGGACCCGGTCCTGAGCAAGTACGCGGACATCGCCCGTCGAGAGGCCGATATCCGGGTCTGATCCCGGTCTGGCCCTCCAAGGGCCTCTGGTGGGGGGGGGCTCGGCCATTTGTCACAGGCTGCGGTGGAGTCTGCTGCCACGGATTGACACACGCCCGGTCCGCTTGCAACCTCGCCGCGACACGACCTGCGGCGTTGAGCCGACACGGCTCCCTCCAGCCGGATAGCGTTCCCCGCGGCGTCCCCACGAGCCCCCCCCCCAATCCCCCAACCGAACGTGACCAAGCCCGGCATCCCCAACGACCTCGTCCTCTCGACGTCGTGCTACGGCCCGCGGCTCCGTTCCATCGAGGACCAGGCGTTCTCGGCGGTCGCGATGGGCTTCCGGAAGATCGAACTCGGCCTCTCGGCCACGCCGCCGGAGCTGCGCGGCTGGGCAGACGCTCGCCGGGAGACGGGCATCGAGATGTCGTGTTTGGTCGTCGGTTCCCTCAAGCCGAAGACCCCGTCCATGACGGGGAGCATGCTCGGGAGCCTCGACGCGGACCAGCGCGAGATGGCGCTCAACAGCTCGCGCCGTCACGTCCAGCTCGCCCAGAGCCTGGGCGCGCCGGTCGTCATCCTCCGTGGCTGCGCCGTTGAGGATGCGAAGCTGGAGCGAGAGGCGGCGAAGCTCATCGATGACCACTCCACCACCCACGTGGACGACCTCGACGTCGTCAAGGAGCGCACGCGGGACTTTGTCCACCGTCTCCAGGCGAGGTCGCAGCGCCAGGTCGAGCACTTCTGCCGCTCCGTCCACACCCTCCGCGCCGAATTCCCGGAGACCTTCTTCGCCATTGCGCCCGGCAACGATCTGGACGACCTCTTCGGCTTCGAGGCGGTGCAGTGGATCCTCGATGATCTCGCGGCGCACAAGGTCGGGTACTGGCACGACACGGCGCGGATCCACCGCCGGGGCAAGCTCGGGATTCCGGATCAGGGCGCGTGGCTGCAGGCCTTCTCCGGCCGCGCCCTCGGCGTACACCTCCGGGACGCCACCGACTCGGACTTTGGGCTCCCGCCGAGCCTGGGCGAGGTCGACTTCAAGCTCGTCAGCGAGTACCTGCCCAAGGACTGCGCCCGGGTCGTCGATGTCGACCCGACCCACGGACGGCCTGAGGTCCTGGCATCGGTGCAGTTCCTCCTGGGGCTGGGCTTCTAGGGCTCCGCTGCCTGGCCTCTGGCGCAGGCCATCTGGGGCGACTCGTCTCGCAACGGGCTGGATTCAGGCGCATGTCAGAAGCCCTTTAGCACATGGTGTTTAGGTGCCGGTGGGGGAGCAGTTCTCGTAGAGGGTCATGGCCTCGTCCCCCCCATAGGCTCGATAATGCTCCGTCGTGCGTCGTGTTCCTTGGCGCGCACCTCTGTCATGACCGAACTTTCCAATGGCCCCACGACGGCTCCGGCCGAACGCACGGTGGACTCGCCGAGTCAATCCGTTGAAGGAGCCGCTCCTCGCTTCGGAGGGGCCACGCCCGTGGAGCACCTCCGCAGCGTCCTGACCGCGTGCTGTGAGTCCAGCGCTCCCGACGTCCGCGGTCGCTTTCTGATCCTCACGCACATGGGGCCCGACCCCGACGCGCTGGGCGCCTGCGAAGGGCTCCGGCTGCTTCTGGAGAAGGGCTTCGGGCACGACTGCGTGGTCGCCACCCATGGCAAGGTGCACCGAGCGGAGAATGTGGCGCTGCTCGAGACCCTGGAGTTGGACCTGGCGGACTACGAGACCACGAACGTGAGCGGATTCTGCGGCGTGCTCCTCGTCGACACTCAGCCGGCGTTCCGGCACACGGTCGTCCCCGCCGCGCCCGCCGTCGTGGCGGTCTTCGACCACCACCGCTCGCCGCAGTCCCAGGAGGACTCGGCGGAGATCCCCCACGAGGACGTTCGAATCGACCTCGGCGCGACGTCGTCGATCCTGTTCGAGTACCTGCGTGACGCGGGCGTCGAGCTCGATGAGCGCACCGCGTCTGCCCTGTTCTGCGGCATCCGGTATGACACCGCAGACCTGTCGAGGAACGCCTCTTCGCTCGATGAGGAGGCGTACATCGAGACCTTCAAGCTGGGGGACCGTCCCAGGATCGCGGCGATCGATAATCCGCCTCTGTCCCGCAGCTACTACCGCCACGTGGCCCAGGCCCTGACCACGGCCCGTCAGCATGGCCCGCTGATCATCGCGCTCCTCGGGCGTGTCCAGAACCCGGAGCACGTGGCCGAGATGGCCGACTTCTTCCTCCGGATGAAGGGCTGCTCCTGGGTCGTTGCAGGGGGGGCGTTCGAGGAGTCGTACGTGCTGTCGTTGCGCACCGACTACTCCTTCGGCAAGGCGTACCCCCTCATCGAGCGTGTGCTCGGCGACGAGGGGTCCTTTGGCGGGCACGGCCACATCGCCGGCGGGCGGATCCCCATGGAGGATCTCGGCCAGAGCGCCATCGGGAGCATCGAGCGCAGGCTGCTGAAGAACGCGCTGGCGGTCATCTCGGCGTCGAGCGAAGAAGGAGCTGAGGCTCCCGACGGTCGCCGGTTGGACGAATAGCGTTCGCCGGGGGCATGAATAGCTGCCGCCGCCCCCCGTCGGATAGGCTCTGCCCATGAGCAGAGCAGACGCAGCGTCCCTCCCCGAGGTGCTCCTCGTGGGCGGTGTGGACTCTTCCGGCGGTGCCGGCCTCGACGCAGACCGTGACGCGGCCCTCGCGTTCGAGTGCGCCTCGCACGAGGTCGCCAGCGCCATGACCGACCAGGACCTCTTCGAGGTCCATCGGGTCGAGGAGCGGATGATGTGGGCCCCCGAGGCGGAGGCTCACCTCGACGGTGGCGAGCTCGCGGTCATGAAGTTCGGGCTTCTGCCGGGGATCGCCTCGATCGTGGAAGCCGCGCGGCTCATCGCCCGGGGCCGCCACGGGGCCCGTCGGATCCCGGCGGTGGTGGACCCGGTGATCAAGGCGTCGAGCGGATACCGGTTCTGGTCGGACCGGGAGCTCGTCCAGGCGCGGGACAGCCTCCTGGTCTCGGGCCCTATCCTGACCCCCAATCTCGACGAACTCGCGGAGCTCACCTGGTCGGACCGGGCTGAGATGGACCGATCCCCCGAGGCCCGGGTTCAGGCTGCTGATCGGCTCCTCCGAGCGGGCGTCAGCGGGGTCGTGGCGACCGGTGGGCACGGGGCGGACGGAGAGATCGTGCGCGATCTCGTCCTGGAACCAGGGGCGGAACCGATCTGGGTCGAGCGCCCCCGGGTTCCCGGAGAGGGAATTCGTGGCTCGGGATGCCGGTTCGCAGCAGCCCTGGCGTGTGGTCTGGCCCGCGGAGCACCCCTCGCCGAGGCCGCTCGCGGCGCAGGGGACTTCGTCTCCGGCCGGATTCAGCAGTCGAACTCCTAGGGGTTGTGCAGGTTCTCTGAGGTCGGGGTTGCCTCTCCCGGCTGGGGCGCTATCCTTCCCCGCGATGCGGCTGTAGCTCAGTGGTAGAGCGCAACCTTGCCAAGGTTGATGTCGTGAGTTCGAATCTCATCAGCCGCTCCATCGTCCAACAGAACGCCGCTCCGACTCAGGTCGGGGCGGCGTTTTGCTTTGCCCCCAGCTTGGTGGGGTCCCTCGCTGGCGGACCCCTCGCTGGCGGGCGCGGAGGCTTGCCTGACGGTGGACTCGGTCGGGGACCCGGTCAGGGAACCGGTCGGGGGACCCGAATGGGGCTCCAACCGGGGACTCAGCCGACGTGGATCGTGCCGCGTAGGTAGATTCTGGCGCCGCCGGCCATGCGGACTCGCTCGCCCTCGAGCTCGCAATGGAGCAGGCCGCCGCGGGCTGAGACCTGTCGGGCCGTGAGCCTGTGCTTGCCCAGCTGCGCGGCCCAGTAGGGGACGAGCTGGCAATGGGCAGAGCCGGTGACCGGGTCCTCCGGCACGCCGAGGGTCGGGGCGAAGAAGCGGCTGACGAAGTCCACCCCGGCTGAGGGGCTCGCGGCGGTGGCGATGATCGGGATCTCTGCCCGTCGAAGGTGGTCCTCGCGGGGGTCGAGGGCGCGGACAGCCTCCTCGGAGGGGAGGATCGCGAGGGCGTAGCGGTGGAGGAAGACCGCCTCCACGGGAGCGTCGAGGGCGCGCTCGATGGCGTCAAGTTGGTCGCGGCCAGGGGCGCGGGTCGGGACCGCCGCGGGTAGGTCGATCTCCACCTGGTCACCGGGCCCGAGCGACGCGGTCAGGGGCCCGCTGCGGGTGGAGAAGTGCACGCGAGCGGCTCCTTCGAGGGCCCCGAGGTCACGGAGCGCGGCGGCTGCGGCCAGGGTGGCATGGCCGCAGAGATCCACCTCGGTCGTCGGGGTGAACCACCGCAGCGCGAACGTCGGTGCGTCGCCCTCCGCGTCGGGAATAGGCGCCGTGAAGGCGGTCTCGGAGAGGTTGTTCTCCTCGGCGATCTGCTGCATCAGCCCGTCGTGGATGGGCTGCTCGAGGGGCACGACGGCCGCCGGATTACCGGTGAAGGGACCTTCCTCGAAGGCGTCGACCTGGAACAAGGGGAGCTGCATGGGCTGGGTGGATCGGGGCGATCAGGACGTCGTCTCTCGAATGAGGAGGCCCAGCCCGCCGACCACGCGCGCCTCCGAGCCGGGGGGGAGGACCGTGGTCCCCGAGTACTCCTCGATGATCGCTGGCCCCTTCACCCGGGCGCCCTCCGGGAGCGCGGCGCGTTCGTGGACGTCGACGATCACGTGCTCCCCGCCAAAGACCACGGACCGTCGCTCAGTGGGGGTCGGGTCCGGGCCCGAGGAGGCGCTGGCTGCGGGGCGGGCTCCGCGCTCGAGCGCCTCCGTGGCCCGCAGGCGGACGTGGACGAGTTGCACCTCGTGCTCCCCGAGGGTCCACCCAAAGCGATCCTGGTGAGCGCGATGAAAGGCGCCCTCTGGGTCCTCGCAGTCAGGGATCGAGAGCTCGTAGGACTGGCCCCGGTAGCGGACGGAGAGGCTGGCCTCGTGGCGGAGGGGGGCCTCGAGGAGGTCGCCCTCGGCGAGGGCTTCTTGGGCCTGCTTCAGCAGGTCCTCGATCAGCGCGCCGCGCTCCTCACGAGACACGTCGCGGAGTGGGCGGAGGACCGAGGCGGAGCGGTCGACGGACCGCTCCGCCTCGGTCATCCCGTGGGCGGAGAGGACGCCGGGGGACGCGGGGATGAGGGCCGACGGCATGCCGAGGCCGCGAGCAAGGTCTGCAGCGGCCAGCCCGCCTCCACCCCCGAAGGCGACCAGGGGAGTCGAGCGGGGGTCCCGACCGCGCTGCATGGTCATCACGCCGAGGGCGCGGCGCATGGAGGCGTTGGCCGCGTCGATGACGGCCTCGGCGGCCTGGACTCGATTCACCCCGAGGGCGGCGCCGAGGCGGTCGTAGGCGGCCATGGCCGCGTCGACGTCGAGCTCGAGGGACCCTCCGAGGAAACCACCCTCCGCGGTCCTGGGGGCGATCCGGCCGAGGACCACCTGGGCGTCGGTGACCGTGGGCTGGGTCCCGCCCCGACCAAAAGCGACCGGCCCGGGGTCGGCGCCCGCGCTCTCGGGGCCGACGCGCAGGACCCCCCCCGCGTCCACTCGGGCGATGCTCCCGCCGCCGCAGCCGACCGTGTGCATGTCCAGGGTCGGGACCGCGATCGAGTGCCCGGCGACTCGCACCTCCTCGGCCAAGCCAGACAGCTCGGCGCCGGGGGAGTGGAAGGCGACGTCCGTGCTGGTGCCGCCCATGTCCAGGGTGGCGATGGCTTCGAGTCCGGCGGCTGCGGCGGCGCGGGCCGCGCCGACCACTCCTCCAGCGGGCCCCGAGAGAAGGACCCTCACGGGCTCGCGCGCCGCGCGGGAGGCGGAGAGACCTCCACCCGAACTCTGAAGCACCTCAAGCCGCGCCTCAGGGAGTGCCCCGTCGAGCCGCTCCAGGTAGGAGCGCACCACCGGGATCAGCGCGGCGTTGCAGACAGCCGTCGAGAAGCGCTCCGCCTCGCGATACTCCGAGATGAGCCCTGCGGAGGTGGTGCACTCGAGTCCCCGCTCCCTCAGGGCGCGGGCCACGCGCTCTTCGGGTCCAGGGTCCGCGTAGCTGTGTAGCAGGCAGACGGCCACGCTCTTCACCCCCGACGCCACCACGCGGTCGCAGAGGTCGGCGAGCTCCTGCTCGGTGGGGCAGACGGCCTGCTCGACCGTTCCCCCGGGCCCTGGAGAGGGCCAGCTCCGCTGCCGGAGCCCGAACCGTCGCTCTCGCGGGATCAGCGCGGCGGGGCGCTGGGGCTCCATGGCGTAGAGGTCGGGCCGCGCCTGGCGGTCGATCTCCACGAGGTCCTCGAAGCCCTCGTTGGTGACGAGGGCGGCGTCTCCGGTCCGGCCGGTCAGGAGCGCGTTGAGGGCCACGGTGGTGCCGTGGACGACCGTCGCCCCCCGGGCGTCCGGGACGCCAAGCTGCCGCAGGCCCTCCAGGAGTGCCTGGCCGGGGTCACCGGGGGTGGAGGCGACCTTGGCAATACGGACGGGCTCCCCAGGCACCGCCAGGACCAGATCCGTGAAGGTCCCGCCAGTATCGACGCCCACGCGGGTCCCCGCAGGCAGGGGGCAGGGTGCGTGGTCAGAGGGGGGCGCGGCCATGAGATACGAGTGTACGCGCGGATAGGAGCGGGAATAACATGGTCGCCCCGCGTTCCGCGCTTCCGACTCCTTCCATGCTCTCGCCTGTCCTCGCCATTCTCGCGTCCTACCTGCTGGGATCTGTCCCCTTCGGCCTCGTCATGGCGCGGGTGATCAAGGGCGTGGACCTGCGGGAGGTCGGCAGCGGCAACATCGGGGCGACGAACGCGATGCGCGTCCTCGGCAAGCCCCTCGGGCTCGTGGCCTTCCTGCTGGACTTCGGCAAGGGCCTCGTCCCGACGCTGCTCTTCGCGCCGCACGCCGCCGTCCTCAACGAGACGGCGCCGTCGCTCGCCGCCGCCCTGTGCGGCACCGCGGCCGTGGTCGGCCACTGCTTCCCGCTCTACCTCCGCTTCAAGGGCGGCAAGGGCGTCGCCACCGGCTGCGGCGCGATCGTTGGGGTGGACCCGTTGATCTTTGTGCTGTCAGGTCTCGTATGGGTCGCCTGCCTCGTCACGACCCGCTACGTGGGGCTCGCGTCCATCGCCATGGGGCTCGCCTTCCCGGTGGTCGCGGCAATCCGCCTCGAGGACGCAGGCGCCTTTGTCTTCGCCTGCGGGCTGCTCTCCCTGCTCGTCGTCGTTCGGCATCGCTCGAACATCACGCGGATGCTCGCCGGAACGGAACCGCGCATGGGGCAGAAGGGGAACGCCCCCCCTGCCCCTGAGAAGGACTCGAAACCATGACTGAACCGACCGCCGACACCGTGAACAAGGCCCTCGTCATCGGCGACGGCTCCTGGGGGACCACCCTCGCGCTGCGCCTCGCGAAGAACGGGATCGACACCGTCCTCTGGAGCGCCTTCCCCGAGCAGGCTGCGGCGATGACCGCGGCGGGCGCCAACGAGGCGTACCTGCCCGGGGTCCCCTTTCCCTCCAACCTCGTCGCCAGCGCCGATCCGTTCAGCGCCGCGGAGGGTGCCGACCTCGTCGTGTCGGTGGTGCCCACCCAGTTTGTCGGTCAGGTGGCGCTCAGGTTCGAGGACGCTCTGCCGGGGGGGATCCCCCTTGTGACGGCCTCCAAGGGGCTCGAGATCGAGACCTTCCGGACCCCGAGCCAGATCCTCCGCCGCATCCTTGGGGAGCGCCCTGTCTGCGTCCTCACGGGCCCGAGTCACGCGGAGGAGGTGGCTCACGACCTGCCCGCCTCGGTCGTCGCCGGGTGCGAGGACCGGGACTTCGCGCTTCGGGTTCAGGAGGCATTCAACAGCAGCTCCTTCCGGGTCTACACCACGCCCGATGGCTACGGGGCCGAGCTCGCTGGCGCGCTGAAGAACGTGATCGCGATCGCGGCTGGCATCTGTGATGGGCTGCAGCTCGGCGACAACGCCAAGAGCGCGCTGCTGACGCGCGGGATCGTGGAGATGGCCCGCTTCGGCAAGGCGCGCGGCGCAGACGTCCGCACCTTCTTCGGGCTGGCGGGCTTTGGGGACCTCGTGACCACGTGCACGTCCAAGCACTCGCGGAACCGGTCGGTCGGCGAGGCCGTCGGGAGCGGTAAGAGCCTCGAGCAGGTGCTCGGGGAGATGAATATGGTGGCCGAGGGGGTCTGGACCACCAAGGCGCTGTTCGGCCCCGAGGCCAACGAGGACGACGTCTCCATGCCGATCGCCGAGCAGGTGCACGCGGTGCTCTTTGAGTCCAAGGATCCCCGCGAGGCGGTCCTCGACCTCATGAGCCGGGAGCCGACGGACGAGATGGCGGGCCTCTTCGAGGGGATTGGTCGAGGCTGATGGGGCCGGTCGCAGGCTTCTTGACCGCGCTGCTCGTCACCGTCGCCTTTCTCGCGGGGGCTGCGGTGACCGGCCGTATGAGGCGCATCCGGGCGCACGTCGCCATGGTGCTCGGGTCCGTCGTATCCCTCGGCGTCGCGATCTACTTTGCGCTCAGCGTGGGGGAGATCTACGACCTTGAGGCGGCGGGTCGGATCACCCCGATCCACCTCGGGTTGGCGCGGCTCACCACGGCGGCCTATCTCTGGCCGCTGATCACGGGTCCCCTGGCAGCCCGGGGCAAGGTCTCCCGGAAGGCTCACCACGTGGGGGCCTACGTCGCGCTCGGACTGACGGTCGCCGCGACGGTGACCGGGGTCATGATGCTGATGGGCGCCGAGCCCCTCCATCCTGTCTGACTCCGCCTGGACCGTCGGGCCCTGGGTTCGAGGCTCAGGCCTCGCGGATCTCCGGGCGCCAGATCCCGACCCACGGGGTTCCAGAAGCCAAGAGCCCGAGCGTGGGGCACGGCCCGTTCGTGGCGCGGGTCGCTGCCTCCCCTGATGGTTCAGCCTGTTGGGGCAGCCCGCTAGCTCACACGTCTTGCTCAGCGCTCAGCGGAGGAGCGCGGCGCGGATGTCGTCGTCAAAGAGTGCCGGCAGGGCCAGCAGGGAGGCATTCGCGAACAGGGCCACCAGGGTCATCAGGACCCAGGGCTTGCGGGCGCGGATGGTCGTCAGCGCGAGGAACGTTCCGATGGCCGCCGGGACTCCGGAGACCAGGTAGACGGCGCCGGCTGGGGCAGCGAGGCCCCACTTGGCCGCGGCAAGGGAGCACCAGACCACGCCCCAGCCGACGGTGGCGAGGGTCATGGACCGCATCCAGCTTCGGTGTCGGAAGCGGACCCGGTTGTTGGGGACCGCCTGGGAGCGCATGGTGCGGGGCATGGGACGGTTGTAGCCCAAAGGGAGAGTTTGGTGCCCCCGGAAGGCGTCTTCCGGTCCATTCGGTCGGGCAACCCACTTCCCTGGATTGACGCGCACCCCCTCCGGCCCTAACCTTCTGCCCCCAACAGGTCGGGCCGTGGCGCAGTTTGGTAGCGCGCTGCAATGGGGTTGCAGAGGTCGGAGGTTCGAATCCTCTCGGCCCGACCATCTCTCCGCTCAGCGGGAGCTGTTGGAAGGACCCTGGTGGGGCCGGGGTCGAGCCGCTGACCTGCGCCGCCCGGCGCGGGTCCAGGAGTGCTCAGAGGGGGGCGCCATCTCAAGGTGGACGCCCTCGATGGCCCCCGGCCCGCAGGGTCGATGTGCGGGGGCGAGCCCCCTTAGGGGCGCCCCCCCGGCCCCTGGACTTGGCTCGGGCGTGTCTCTGGGGCAGCCGTGTCTCCTGGGCTGCCGTGTCTTCGCGGCTGCCGTGTCTTAGCGGCGGCAGTGTCCCCGTGGCGGCAGTGTCCCCGTGGCGGCAGTGTCCTCGTGGCGGCAGTGTCTTCGGCGAAGCGGTCGCTCCGGGGTGTCGGAGGGCAGGGCGCGTTCGACGGCGCGGTCGCCCCTCGGTTCGATAGGTGTGCGCCCAGCGGAGCCGCCGAGGTCTCACGGCAGTGAACAGCGCGAGGTCGGTCGCTCGGCGAGAGGCTCTCAGGCCACCGGCGCGGCCCGGGGTCGTTGTGGTCCGACGCGCTGCACCTCCGCTCCGACCCCGCGCAGGAGGCCCATGTTGGCCTCCAGGACCCTCTCGCAGTGATCTGCATGCTCGTTGGATCCCCAGATGATCGAGAGGACCGCGCGGGTCTCTCCGTGGGTCTTGGTCTCGTGGCAGTCCTTGACGCCGTTGGCGCGGGGGCCGTCGGCATCCATCAGGCAGAGCAATCCGTCGAGCTGGATCTCCTGACCGCTCGCGTTGAACACGTAGCTCCCGCGATCGACCTTGGCGACCCTGAACGGAGGCCGGAGCAAGTCGAGGTCCACGACGCTGATCGGGAGGGCCGAGTGCAGGCTCAGGGCGTTGCAGGAGTCCACCGCGATGTTGATCGACGGGAGGTCGCTCTCCTCGCTTGCGCGGGCGAGGTACTCGGCGGAGGGCTTGCCGCGGCCAGAGGGCTTGTACCCGCCGTGCCGCAGGAGTGAACGGGTGTCGCGCCTGAGGGCCTCGCGCGTGTCTGCCCCGAGCTCACCAATCCGAAACATAGGGCTGGCTCCCGATGTCCCTCTCGCCGGCGCCTCACCCTCGAGAGCCCCACCCTGCAGCCTCGCATCGAACGGCGCGTCAGCTTGCAGGACTCCATCCGTGAGCACCCCCTGCACCAGGGCCGCTCGGATGTGGGGGGGCGTCTTGATGTGCCGAAGCGGCGCATCGAAGCGGGCCACGAATGCGGCCGGCCAGAGGAGCGGGTGTTCCGCGTACTCAATCATCGGCGGTTCGGCGTGACCATCGCGCCCTGCAGCAGAACCACGGCAGCAGAACCACGGCAGCAGAATCCAGGCGCCGGACTCAGCCCCAGCGCCGGGCATCTGGTTCTAGGAATCGAGCCCGTTCTGCACCGCGAACTTGATCAGCTCCGCGGTCGAACCGAGCTTCAGCTGGTTCATCATCTTGTACTTGTGGTACTCGACGGTCTTGCGCGAGATCCCGAGGTCGCCGGCGATCTCCTTGGCGATCTTGCCCTCGACGAGCGACCGCAGGATGCGCACCTGTCGGTCGGACAGGGACGCTTCCGGAGCCGCAGCGGCGGCCTCACCCGATCCTTCCTGGCTCCGGTCTCGGATGATCTTCGCCGCGAGCGCAGGAGAGATCCAGCAACCGCCGGAGAGGGCCTCCTCGATGGCAGAGACCAGCTCCGAGGTGGCGGCTCGCTTGAGGACATACCCATGCACGCCGCATTCGATCGCCTCGGACGCATAGGTGGGATCCTCGTGCATCGTGAGGATGATGCACTTGGGATCCAGGCCGTTCTTGCGGATCTCCTTCACCGCCTCCAGACCGCAGAGCTCCGGCATGGACCAATCCGTGATGATCAGGTCCGGGTTGCACTCACTGGCGAGCTTCACGAGCTCCGGCCCCGACTGCGCGGCCCCAACGATCTCGAAGTCCTTCCTGAGCAGTCGCTCGAGGCCTTCGAGGAAAATCTGGTGGTCGTCCGCGAGGAGGATTCGTTGGGGGGTCATGGCAGGTTGGGGGATGTTCGGCTCAAGTGGGAAGATCCACCTGAAGTCCGTCCACTGAGCGGCATGCTCTCGTGGCCGTTTCCAATTTGATCGTAGGGGGGGGGGCAAATAAACCGTCAAAAAACTGACCTGTGACACGGTGTCAGTTTGAACCCCCTCCGGTGGCCAGGTCAGCCCGTGTTACGGAGGCCTCGAGCGATGCCCCGAACGGTCTCGATCAGAATGCGCTCGAGGGCGCGGTCCTCCCGGTTTCCTTCCCTCCACCGTCTGAGGCGGTCGACCTGAAGGAAGCTCATTGGATCTACGTAGGGGTTCCTGAGCTGAATGGATCGCCTGAGCGTGGGGTCTCGTTCGAGCAGCGTCGAGGTCTCGCGGAGATCGAGGATCACTGCGCGCGTACGGTCGAATTCCTCCTCGATCTCGGGGAAGAGCCGGCGGCCTGTCTCCCCGGCTAGCTCGGCGTAGCGAGAGGCGATGCCGAGGTCCGCCTTGGCGAGGACCATCTCGACGTCTGCGAGGAAGGTGTCGAAGAACGGCCAGCGCCTGGCCATCTCGCGGAGGGTCGAGATGCCGTGTGAGGCGACCGCTTGCTCAAGGCCGGACCCCACTCCGAACCAGCCGGGGAGGATCACCCGGGCCTGGGTCCAGGCGAACACCCACGGGATGGCTCGCAGGTCCTCGACGCCGCGCATTTGCCGGCGCTTTCCAGGGCGAGAGCCGATCCGCAGGCGCTCGATCACGTCGATGGGGGTCATGCCGCGGAACAGCTCCGGGAAGCCCGGGTCGTCATGGACCAGCCGCCGATAGCGTGCGCGGCTGGAGAGCGCGGCCTCCTCGATGGCTGCGACCCAGCTCGCCTCGGGCTGGGGGGGCGCGTCGCCGGTCGCCGTGCGTTCGAGGACCGCGCCAAGGACCAGCTCGAGCGTGCGAAGCGCCGTCCCGCGCAGGCCGAACTTGTCGTGGATGACCTCACCCTGCTCTGTCGTCCGGCCTCGACCAGCGACGGCCCCCGGGGGCGCTGCCATGAAGGCGGCGCGAGGCTTCGAGCCGCCTCGGCTCGCGGAGCCACCGCGGCCGTGGAAGAAGGTGAGCTCCAGTCCCGCCGCTCGAGCGGCCTGGACCATGGCCGTTTGGCCCTTCTGCAGCGCCCAGCGCGAGGCCGTGATGCCGCCGTCCTTGTTGCTGTCTGAGTAGCCGAGCATCACCATCTGGCGGCGGCCACGGTGCTCCAGGTGCTTGGCGTAGACGGGCTCTGCCGCGAGCACTTCGAGGACCGCCGGACCGCGCTCGAGGTCGTCCACGGTCTCGAAGAGCGGAGCGACGTCGAGGGGGACGGCGCCGTCCTCGTCCACGAGGTCAGCGAGCCGCGCGAGCCAAAGGACCGCGAGGGCATCGTCTGGCCCCTCTGCCATGCTGACCACGAAGGTCCCCACGGACTCTGTTCCGTGTCGGCGGCGCGCTTCAGCGAGGGTCTCGAAGACAGCCAGCGTCGCGATGGCCTCGTCGGAGAGCGGCTCCACGGCCGCGAACACCTCGCCCTCAGACTCCTCGGCGGCCATCGCGGCGGCGAGCCGGGCGGTCCGCTCTTCCCTGGAGAGGGCCACGAACCCATCGACGGCGAGGAGCTCCCCGACCACGCGGCGGTGAACCTCGGCGTCCTGCCGGCAATCGAGGGTGGCGAGGTGGAAGCCGAAGGTGGAGACGCGCATGAGCAGGCGCTCGACGAGCTCCATACCCGCCCTCGCGCCGCGATGCTCGTCGAGGCTGGCCGCGATGAGTCGCAGGTCCGCCTCGAACTCTCCGGGTCCGGGATAGGCACCCTCGTCCCCTTGCCGGGTGGCACCGAGGCGCGCGTGAATGCCCTGAAGCGCGAGCCGGTACGGCATTTCGGCGTAGCGGTCGGGCACCTTCTCGAAGGCCTCTGGGAACCGCCCTCGGTAGTCATCGACTAGCCCGAGGAGCGCGGGGCTGGCGCCGACGCGGCTCGTGGACTGGGAGAGGTGGCCGAAGAGTTCGGTGACCTCGGCGCGGTATCGTTCAACCACAACCTCGAGCTGCCGCGCGAGGGTGGCGCGGATCGTGTCGGCGCCGACGTTGGGGTTGCCGTCCATGTCCCCGCCGACCCAGCTCCCGAACCTCACGAGGGGGCGCTCCAGGACCAGGGGGCGCCCGTACGCCTCCTCGAAGCCGCGCTGGATCTCCGCGTGAAGGGCGGGGACCACCCGGTAGATCACGTCCGTCAAGTAGAAGAGCACATGCTCGAGCTCCTCGCCGACGGTCGGCTTGTCCTGCAGCTGCTCATCGGTCTGCCATGCCGTCGCGATGTCGAGCTCCACCTGCTGCCTCGCGGTGGCGATCTCCTCGGGCGTCATCGTCCCCTGGTGGAAGCGCTCTACCAGGACCCTCGCGATGCGCTGCTCCTTGCGGAGGATGGTCCGGCGCACGGCCTCGGTGGGGTGGGCGGTGAACACGGGCTCCACGAGCAGGCCGTCCAGGGCCTGCTCGACCTCGTCCGCTTCCACGCCCGCGGCGGCCAGGGACCTGAGGACTGCGCGGACGCCGCCGGGCTGAGGTTCGCCGTTCCGGAGCCGATCGACGCGCCTGCGGATGCGGTGGACCCGCTCCGCCATGTTGACGAGGCCGAAGTACGCGGAGAAGGCCCGGACCACCTCGTGGCTCATGTCATCGTCGAGGCCGTCGAGCCGCTTGATCAGCTGCGCCTCGGCCTCCTCACTGCCGCGCCGCCGGCGGCGGGCGAGCAGCCGCGCGCCCTCCACGGCAGGGAACAGGTCCTCATCGCCCAGCTCCTGCAGGAGCCGACCCAGGAGCTGCCCGAGCCAGCCCACATCTCGGCGCAGGGGGAGGTCCTTGGGTTCGAAGAAGACGCCGCCTTCGTCGGCGGAGTCAAAGGGCGCTTCGGGCTGGCTCACGGGCGCACCTGACCAGGCCCCTCGGCCTCAAGGAGTTCGTCGGCGGCGGACACGAGTTGTTCGGGCGTGATGCGCGTCATGCAGCGGTGGTCGGTCGGGCAGACCGGGTGGTTGCAGGGGCGGCAGTGCACGTCCGCCATGAGGACGCGCTGCCGCTTGAGGTGGTGTCGCGTGTGGCCGTCGGCGATGGGGCCGACCGCGACCACGACGGGGAGTCCGAGGGCGACGGCCATGCTCCGCGGCCCGGTGTCGTTCGAGATTACCAGCTGCGAGCGCTCGAGCAGCGCCGCCAGCTCGCACAGATCGAGGACAGGGTTGGCGATCGAGAGCACGGGGTGCTTCGCGAGGGCCACGACCTCCTCGGCGAGGGCTTCCTCACCTGGCCCTGGAGCGAGCACGGCGCGCCAACCGTGGCGCTCGAAGAGGGCGTCACAGGAGGCTGCGAAGTGCCCGGGCGGCCACATCTTCGAGGAGCCAAACGCGGCGCCGACCACGACGGTGATCAGGCGGGCGTCCGCGCCAAGACCCTCCGCGTCGAGGCGGGTCTCGACGGCGGCGCGGGCCGGTTCCGGGACCTGGAGGTCCATGCCGGAGCCGTCGTCGGGGACCCCGAGAGCGCGCGTGACCCGCGAGTAGCGCTCGATCATGGAGAAAGCGAGCGGCTCGCCGCCTGGTCCCTTCGGTCGGCGCAGGCGGTGGGTGAGCATCGCGCGCCGCAGCAGACCGCGGCCATAGCCCGCGCGGACCGGGATTCGCGCAAGGAAGGCGGGCATGGCGGCGCGTTCCGACTCGCCCAGGAGCACTGCCCAGTCGAAGCGCTCCTCTGCGAGCAAGCGACCGTGGCGGAGGAGGTCCGCCGGCCGCCGTCCGGGATCTGCGATGAACCCGTCGACGCTGTCCAGCGCCATGACCATGTCGCGTTGAAAGGCCTTGCCCTCGGCGATGATCTCGGCCTGCGGCGCGCTCCGCCGGAGCGCCCGCAGCGCCGGCGTACACATGACCACGTCTCCCACCCAGTTGGGGAGGCGGACGTAGATCCGGGCGGGGGCCTGAGGAGCGGCGGGCATCTCCGGGGATTGTCCGCGCGAGTGGCCGGGTTCGTCGAGCCGTAACGACCGGATCCCGCTGACCGGATCCCGTCCACCGAGTCCCATCCACTGGGTCCCATCCACCGGGTCCCATCCGCCGGGCCCCATTCACCGGGTCCAGGGCGGAGCGAGTCGCTCTGCCCGAGCCCGCCCCCCGAGACCTGCTCACTCGAACTCGCTGACTCGAACCTGCTCGCTCGAGCCAACTCGCTTGGGCCGGCCGCATGAGGGCAGCCTTATGTCGGGGAGCGCCTGGCGGAACTCCTCCGATGGAGCCCGCCGGTGGGATGGCTCCGCTGCCTTCAGGCCGCGGAGGCGCGCACGGGGCGCCGAGACCTAGAGGAAGTAGTCGTTGCTCTCCACGCCGACCTCGACCGGATCGGCGCCGTCCTTGACCATGCCCTCGATCCACCAGTTCACGTCATGGTAGAGACAGGTGACCTGGCGGCACTCGTGGCTGGCGTCGAACTGGTCGAGCAGGCCGGCGACGGCCTCACCGGTCGCGGCGGCGTTTTCCTGGCTGGCGTAGGCCGGCTTGTCCCCGACCCGTGCCTTGTCCACGCCGCGGTGGGCGGGGCAGTTGTAGACGCCCAGGGGAGACAAGACCTGGCGCAGGGCCTGCATGTGGCACGTGGCCGGCTGCTTCGTGGATTGGCGCCAGGAGCCGTCCTCCAGCATCCGCAGGTTGACGCTCTCGTACACGTCGAAGGACTCGCTCGCGAACTCCTTGGCCTTTTCGACCTCGCCGCGGATGCGGACCACGACGTCCTGCTCCTCCGCGGCGGCCTTGGTGGGATCCATGACCTCCGCCCCGTCGGCCTGGCGCTCTAGGATCGGCTTGAAGGAGATGTAGTCGAAGCCCGCTTCGGAGGCGCGCTGGGCGGCGAGGACGATCTCGTGGATGTTCTCGTGCAGCGGCGTCTCGTCGCGGGTCGCGCCCTGCCAGACGATGATGTAGCTGAAGCCCAGGCGGGGGGCGGGGTTGGCCGCCTTGATGCGCGGGACCCACTCGCAGATGGCGTCGAGGGTCACCTTGCTGGAGGTCGGCTTGTGCATGGCCGCGAAGAGCTCGTTGGAACCGGAGTCCAGGGACATCCGGATCCAGTCGCGCTCGTCGAGGAACCCCACGACGTCCATGAGCCGGTCTCCGCGGCTCCCGTTGGTGACGATCGCCACCTGGAGGCCGAGGTCCTTCAGGAACTCCACGAAGCCGACGAAGCCCGGATAGAGGGTGGGTTCACCGCCGCCGATCAGGATCACCGACTTGAGCCCCCGCTCGCGCATGAGCTCGATGGACGCGCGCAGCTCATCCTCTGCGAGGCGGTGCTTGGTGTTCAGCACATCCCAGTCGATGCAGTGGGTGCAGCGATAGTTGCAGGCGACGGTCAGGTCCAGGTTGATGGACACCGGCGCGATGGGCGGCATGGGCGGGGCGGGGGCGTCCGTCTCGCGGGTGGCTTCGACGGAGCGGCGCCACTCCACGTAGGCCTGGAGCGTCGGCGCCACGGAGGGCTGCCGGAGCTTGGCGGAAAAGTCGTGGATGGCGTGCTTCATGGGCGCAATTGCGGGGCCGATCATAGGGGGCCGCGGCCGCCTCGGCGCGACGCGGGCCCGATTGTCGGGCCAGGCGCGTCAGGGGTGGGCGGCACGGCAGGCGGCGGCCACGGCCTCGAGCATGGAGGCGCGGCGTGCGAGGTCGCCGGGGCGGGTCCAGGGGCATGGGCGACCCCGGCGGACCTGATCTACGAACGACGCGATCCTGGCCGTCAGAGGATCTGGCATGGGCACGAGGACTTCACCCGCACGGAGCGAGAGCGAGTAGTCCGCCGGGTCGATGACTCGATCGGCGCGGCGTCCATCGACGGAGTACCAGGCCTCCCTCGGGCCGGGCGAGTCCGTACCACAGAGGAGCACCTGCATCCTCATGGGCCCATCCGCTCCCTCGAGCAGCGCCTCGATCACCATGTCTTGCTCCGCCTCGGCGCGGACCTCCACGCTGACGAGTCGTTCGAGGTCCGGGCGCAGGGCCTGGGCCAGGCTCAACGGGTGGGGGAGGGCGTCACCGATCATCTGGAGCCCCCGGGAAGCTGGCGAGAGGCCCATGGCCAGGCTGCCCACGGTCTCTGCCCGTGGGCCGGTGGCCGCGGCGTGGGCGTCCAGGGACCAGGGCCACTGGGTGTTCACGGCGAGGATTCGCTGGTCGGCGTCGAAGCGCGCCTCGAGGTCCGCAGCCGTCTCGCTCCAGCGAGCCTCGGGCTCCCAGAGGAACGGCTTCTCGCAGAGCACGTGGCGACCGGCGGCGAGGGCTCGCTCCACGTGGGCGAGGTGGGTGCCCGCCGGGCTGAGCACGCAGGCCATCTGCAGGTCGGCGGCGTCGAACTCGTCGGGGTCGTCGGTCCAGCGCGGCGGGGGGGCGCCGGTGGTCCTGGCCAGCTGCTCGCCCACCTGGTCAGCGGCGGCCCGTGCGGTGTCCTCCGTGGTGCCAAGCACCATGTGGACCTCGACACCGCACGCGGAGAGGTCGCGCGCCACGAAGGGGCCGAGGCCCTGGCGGACCCGTCGCGCGCCCACAATCCCCGCGCGCAGGGGGGCACCGCTCCCGCGTCCCTCGCTCATCGCTGGGGGAGGTCCTCGACGAAGGCGTCGAGCGCGGGGATATATCCGAGGTGATCGGCGAGCCGGAGGAGCGCGACTTCGGTCTTCATGTCGGGGACTCGCCCGTCCCGGCACATGGCGATGGCCTCGCCGAGGCTCACCAGGTGGACCCGTGACCACTCCTCCATCACCGTCCCGTCGCCGGTGGGCTCCAGGCGGTCCTCGAGGGGCGTCTCGACGGCGCAGAAGTAGAGCTTCTCGTCGGTCGTCCCCGGGCTCGCGAAGGTCTCTCCGCCCAGCATGACGCAGGCCTCGGCGGGGATCTCGACGCCGGCCTCTTCGCGGGCCTCGATCACGGCGCGGGCCCGGAGGCCGTCGGGGCCGGGGGCGTCGCCGGACTCGACGAGCCCCGCCACCACCTCGAGGATGGAGACGTACTCGCGCGGGTCCGGATGGACGAACGCCTTGTGCTTGCGGAGGAAGATCGGACCGCGGGGCGACTCACGAAGGAGCACGCGGACCCCTCCGCTGAGGCGCTCGTAGAGCACGGCCACCACCGCGTCGCTTCCGGGTCGCTCCAGGACGTCGCAGGGATAGGGGGCGGAGGTGCTTCCGTCCCCATAGAGGTTGCGGAGCACGAGCCTTCGGAGCGTGAGGAACCCCTCGTCGCAGCGTGCGTTCGCCGTGCGGTCTTCCACCACCTCAAGCCCAAGGAGTGCCTTGCTATCCATGGGGCCCAAGGTAGTCGCCCGCGACGAATCGACCTACCTCGACCCCGCGATCCCGGAGTTGGAGCCGCTCACTGCGGGCAGCCTGAACGGGTGACCGGCGACCGCTGCGGCTGGCGCCGCCAGCAAGCGGGGCCAGCAAGCGGTGCCGTCGGTCGGACTCGCCGGCGTGACCTGTGCTGGGATCCATGGGGCGGTGCCGTCGACGGGAGGCCTTGAGCGCCCCCCCCCGGGGCCCTGCGGCAATGGCGCGCGGTGATTGCACCAAGGGCAAGAGAGGCGACGGTCTGAGACGGCACCCGGTAGTGAATCGGAGCGATCAGTCGTCGGAGCGGGGCGATCGGTAGACTATGGACCTGCGAAGCCCGCGCCTCGCGGGCCCATTCTCCGCGGCAGCCACGGCTGCTTCTCCCCCAGGACGCCCTTCAGCCGACCCCCCAGCCGGCTCGATTCGTTGACCGACCCCCGCGCCTCGTTTCTGAACCCGACGGACACCTTCGTTCGCCGCCACATTGGCCCTGACGACCAGCAGGTCGAGGAGATGCTCGACGCCTGCGGCGCGGGGTCCCTCGAGGAGCTCGTCTCCCAGACGGTCCCCGCCGGGATCCGCCTTGGCCGGGACCTCGAGCTCGGTCCGGGCTTCGAGGACGGCAAGGGCGAGCAGCAAGCGCTCGAGGAGCTCCGCGAGATCGCCAGCAAGAACGTGGCCATGCGCTCGCTGATCGGCTGCGGCTATGCCGGCACGATCACGCCGCCGATCATCCAGCGCAACATCCTGGAGAACCCCTCCTGGTACACGCAGTACACCCCGTACCAGGCGGAGATCAGCCAGGGCCGCCTCGAGGCGTTGCTCAACTTCCAGACGGTCATCGCGGACCTCACCGGGCTACCCCTCGCGGGGGCCTCGCTGCTGGATGAGGCCACCGCCGCGGCGGAGGCCATGGGGATGGCCTACAACGCGTGCCGCCAGAAGAAGAAGCGCTTCTTCGTGAGTGAGGACTGCCACCCGCAGACCATTGCCGTGATCCGCACCCGCGCCGAGGCCCTCGATATCGAGGTCGTGGTGGGGGAGGCTCGCTCAGCGGACCTCGACGGGGTGTTCGGCGCGGTGGTCCAGTACCCGACCACCTACGGCACCATCGAGGACTACTCGGCGTTCTTCGAGCGCGTCCACGAAGCGGGCGCGCTCACGATCGTGGCCGCCGACCTGCTGGCCCTCACGGTGCTCCGCGCGCCGGGCGAGTTCGGCGCTGACATCGTGGTGGGCAACAGCCAGCGCTTCGGCGTGCCCTTCGGCTATGGCGGGCCCCACGCGGCGTTCCTCTCCACCTCGGAGAAGCACAAGCGCAGCCTCCCCGGGCGCCTGATCGGCGTCAGCCGCGACTCCGCCGGCGGCCGCGCCCTGCGCATGGCGCTGCAGACGCGCGAGCAGCACATCCGACGCGACAAGGCGACCAGCAACATCTGCACGGCGCAGGTCCTGCTCGCCGTCATGGCTGGGATGTACGCGGTGTACCACGGCCCCGACGGCCTGCGGGACATCGCGAACCGGGTCCACGGGATGACCGAGACCCTGGCCTCGGGCCTGCGCGCCGCCGGCGTCAAGGTCGCGGATGGCCCCTACTTCGACACGCTCCGGGTGCACGTCGAGGACGCCGAGCGGATCCACGAGTCCGCCCGCAGCCACGGCTTCAACCTGCGCCCCATCGACGCCACCAGCGTGGGCATCACCCTCGACGAGCGGGCCACCTCCGAGGAGCTGGCGCGGCTGCTGGCCGTCTTCGGCGCCGGGGACCAGTCCGTGGTCGAACACAGCGAGCAGGCAGAGCTCGCCGTCGCCGCGCCCCACGGTCGGACCAGCGCGTTCATGACCCACGAGGTCTTCAGCTCGTACCACGCGGAGCACGAGCTGCTGCGGTACATCCACCGGCTGTCAGCCCGCGACCTGTCGCTGACGACGTCGATGATCGCGCTGGGCTCCTGCACGATGAAGCTCAACGCCACGAGCGAGATGCTTCCGGTGACCTGGTCGGAGTTCGGTGACATCCACCCCTTCGTTCCGGTGGATCAGGCCCAGGGTTACTCCGAGATGCTCCAGCGCCTCTCCCACGCACTGGAGGAGATCACCGGCTTCGACGCGATCTCCCTGCAGCCCAACGCGGGCTCCCAGGGCGAGTACGCGGGCATGCTCTCCATCCGCGCCTACCACCGCGCCAACGGGGATGAGGACCGGAAGGTGTGCCTGATCCCCACCTCCGCTCACGGTACGAACCCCGCGTCGGCCGTCATGGCGGGCATGAAGGTCGTCGCCATCCTCTGCGATGACCACGGCAACATCGACGTCGAGGACCTGCGGGCCAAGGCCGAGAAGCACAGCGATCAGCTGGCCGCGATCATGGTCACTTACCCGTCGACCCACGGGGTCTTCGAGTCGGCCATCAAGGAGATCTGCCAGATCGTCCACGACAACGGCGGCCGCGTGTACATGGACGGCGCCAACATGAACGCCCAGGTCGGCCTCTGCCGCCCGGCGGACTTCGGCGCCGACGTGTGCCACCTGAACCTGCACAAGACCTTCTGCATTCCCCACGGGGGAGGCGGACCCGGCATGGGGCCGATCGGCGTCGTCGCCGACCTGGCGCCGTTCCTGCCGAGCCACCCGCTGGTGGAGATGGGCGGCGAGCGCGCCTTCGGCACGGTCGCGGCGGCCCCCTGGGGCAGCCCGAGCATCCTGCCGATCTCCTACATGTACATCGCGATGATGGGGGCCAAGGGCCTGCGCCGCGCGACGGAGATCGCCATCCTGAACGCCAACTACATGGCGAAGCGGCTCGAGGGCAGCTACGACGTCCTCTACCGAGGCGAGAGCGGCCGCTCCGCCCACGAGTTCATCATCGACCTGCGGCCCTTCGAGAAGACCTCGGGCGTCGTGGCCGAGGACGTGGCCAAGCGGCTCATGGACTACGGCTTCCACGCGCCGACCATGTCGTTCCCCGTCGTGGGCACGCTCATGATCGAGCCCACGGAGAGCGAGACGAAGGCCGAGCTCGACCGCTTCTGTGACGCGATGGTCTCGATCCGCGCCGAGATCGCCGCCATCGAAGCCGGCGAGGCGGACCGCGAGGACAACGTCCTCAAGGGCGCCCCGCACACCGCCGCGGCGGTCACCGGTACGACCTGGGAGCGGGCCTACACCCGGGAGCAGGCGGCCTTCCCCGCGTCCTGGGTCGTGGACTTCAAGTTCTGGCCTTCGGTGGGCCGGATCGACAACGGCTTCGGCGACAAGAACCTCATCTGCACCTGCCCCTCCGTGGAGGAGCTGGCGGAAGAGGAGGTCTCCGAGGCCGAGCCGGCGGCGATCTGATCGCCGTCTGACGCGGCGAGC
>CALLKX010000058.1 GCA_938083085.1 uncultured bacterium | reverse complement strand
TACCTCGCCATCGCCATGGCGAAGGCCGGGCAGTCGGTGATCCTCGTGGACGCCGACCTCCGCTCGCCGAGCCAGCAGGATGTCTTCGGGCTCCCCAACAAGGGGGGGCTCTCGGACGCCCTCGTGGATCCCCACGCCCTGCTGGCAGGCCTCATCCAGAAGACGGAGCTTGGGGGGCTCGAGGTCCTGACCGCGGGCCCGATCCCCTCCGCCCCGGCGGAGATGCTGAACAGCCGGCGCTTCGACGAGCTCCTCGCGGCCCTCGCGGCCGAGTACGACCGGGTCATCGTGGACTCGCCGCCGGTCCTCGCCGTGACGGACGCACGGATCGTGGCCACCCGCTGCGACGCGACAATCCTCGTGGCGCGGGTCGACAAGACCAAGCGCGGTGCAGCGGCCGCGGCCTACGAACGGCTCAACTCCGTCGGGGCGAGGGTCCTGGGAGTGGTGATGAATGCGATGCCCACGGGGATTGGCTACGGCTACGGCTACGGCTACGGCTACGGCTACGGCTACGGCTACGGCTACGGCTACGGCTACGGCGCCGACGAGGCGCCGGCCGCAGGATCTGTGGGCACGACCCAGGCATGGGGTGAGCCTGTCCTCGCCGGAGCTACCGCGCCCCCCCCGTCGAAGGTCGCCTCTTCCGAGCGAGCTGGCGGCCCGATCGGCGGCCCGATCGGCGGCGGAGCACAAGCCGGGGCTGACGGGGACGAGCTGCCCAGCCGGGTCGACGTGGCCCCCTCGACGAGGCGGCAGCGGGGAAGCGAGGCGGAGCGGTGAGCCCACGGCTCCAGCAACGCGCTCGATGAGCACCTGAGCCTCCGACCTGCCATGTCATTCCTCCTCGTTCTCCCCATCTGTGCCTTCCTGGCGGCGCTCCTGATCACGCCGATCACGAGCGCGATCGCCCGTCGAAACGGCTGGGTCGACCAGCCCGGGCTCCGCAAGATCCACCGGGAACCGGTGGCGTACCTTGGGGGTGCGGCGGTGATGGCGGCGTTCCTGTTCGCGATCTGCGCGGCTCCGTGGCTGCCGGTGGTCGGCACCCTGGAGGTCCGCCTGGACCGGCAGGTGATCGCGATCCTTGTCGGCGGGCTGATGATGTTCGGGGTCGGGCTCCGCGACGACATCCTGCGCATGGGGGCCATGACGAAGCTCTTCGTCCAGCTGGCTGCCGCGGGGCTCGTGGTGCTCTCCGGGGTCTCCATCGACGGGATCTGGCTCTCCCGCCCCGAGGGGATCGGGATCCTGAGCTTCCTGGGAGACTACGAGGTGGGGGGGACGCGGATCGACTTCGGTGTCTTCGGGGTGCCCCTCACGATCATCTGGATCGTGGGCGCCACCAATGCGCTCAACATCATCGACGGCCTCGACAGCCTTGCCAGCGGGCTGAGCGTGGTGGCATGTGGCGCGATCGCCTGGATCGCATTTCAGGGGGGGCAGGTGGCGGCCGGCCTGATGTTGATCGCCTTGATGGGGTCCATCGGCGGTTTCATGCCCCACAACCTGCACCCCGCGCGGGTCTTTCTGGGCGACGCGGGGAGCCTCTCCATTGGATTCATACTGTCCGCCTCGGCGGCGCTGGTCGCGTCCGGAGCCTCGACGCTCTCGGGCTTCTCGATCCCGCTTGTGGCCCTGGGGATCCCGATCCTCGACATCAGCTTCGCCATGGCCCGCCGGTTCATCGAGGGGCGCTCCGTCATGTCGGCGGATCGCAGCCACATCCACCACCGCCTGATCAAGCTCGGCTTCGGTCAGCGCAAGGCCGTTGCGGTCCTGGTCGGCACCTCCGCCGCGGCGACGTCGGTGGTGGTCGTTGCCGCGACCATGGGGGACGCGGCGCAGCTGTGTGCGCTTGGCTTCGCGCTCCTCGGACTGTGTCTCCTCTTCAGATCTTCCGGCGCCATCCGGATCAAGGAGTCGGTGGAAGCGTTCCGACAGGTGGCCTCGTCAGCGAGGTCCTTGAGCGACGAGAAGCACGCCGTGGATGAGCTCGTCCTCGCGTTCCGCGAGGCGGGGACCCTCGAGGAGTGGTGGCATGTCGTGACGACGGCTGGGCATGTTCTGGGCTTCTCCGAGCTCTCCATGGAGGGCGAGCGTCGGGACGGGAGCCCCTTTCAGCTGTGCTGGGAACCGGACCGGTCGGAGACCACCCCCGCCCCCACTGGGTTCGTCACGAGGATCGAGATCCCGGTGAATGACCGGCGACAGGGGTCAATCCTGGTGCTGCGGGCATCGGTCTCCCACGACGCGAGCACCGCGACCCTCGGTCGCCGCCTCGCCCTCTTTCACCCGTTCCTCTCGTTCAACGGGCTGGAGCGGCTGCCGGACAGGGCGACCGAAGGGGGGAAGGCCCGCCCCGGTGCCGCCACCGTGGTCTCCTGAGGGAGCCTCCTCGCGGGAGAAGCGCGCGGCGCGATCGCGATCACCTGGTGGGCGGGCGGCTCGCGGGCGACTGGCGGTACAAGCCCCAGGCAGGTGCCGCGCCTTCGCTCTCTCCTCAGAGCCGCGTGGCCTCGCTGAACTCTGCCACGGTGCGGCGCAGCCCCTCCTCGAGGGAGATGGAGGAGGTCCAGCCCAGGGAGGTGGCCACGGAGACGTCGAGGAGCTTGCGCGGTGTCCCGTCTGGCATGCTCCGGTCCAGCTCGATCTCGCCCTCGAAGCCGACCTCCGCGGCGATCGCCCGGGCGAGGTCGAGGATGCGCAGGTCCACGCCGGTCCCGATGTTCACGAAGGACCGGTCGCCCCAGCGCTCAGCGTCCAGGTTGCAGAAGTAGACCGCAGCGGCCGCGAGGTCGTCCACGTGCAGGAACTCTCTCCTGGGCTCGCCGGACCCCCAGAGCGTCACGCTGGCGGCCCCCGAGGCCTGCGCCTCGGCGAACTTCCGGACGAGCGCGGGGAGCACGTGGGAGTTCTCCGGGTGGTAGTTGTCTCCCGGGCCGTAGAGGTTCGTGGGCATGAGGCTCCGGTAGTCCGTGCCGTACTGCCGGTTGTAGGCCTCGCACATCTTGATCCCCGCGATCTTGGCGATGGCGTAGGGTTCGTTGGTGGGCTCGAGGTGCCCGTCCAGGAGGCAGGCCTCGGGCATGGGCTGCGGTGCGTGCTTGGGATAGATGCAAGACGACCCGAGGAACAGCAGCTGCCTCACGCCAGCGGTGTACGCACCGTGGATGACGTTGCCCTGGATGTTGAGGTTCTGGTGGATGAACTCGGCGGGGAAGGTGTCGTTGGCGTGGATGCCTCCGACCTTGGCCGCCGCCAGGTACACCTGGTCGGGACGCTCGGCCTCCATGAAACCCGCCACGGCTCGCTGATCCGTCAGATCGAGCTCATCACGGGTCCGAACGAGGAGGTCATGGCCGCCGAGGGCCTCGAGGTGCCGGCGGATGGCGCTGCCTGCCATGCCCCTGTGGCCAGCGATGAAGATCCTCATGGCCTCAGGACTCTCGGGAGACGGGAACGTCGAGCCCGTGCTCCCGGAGGAGCGCGTGGCGGCGGGCGGTCTTGAGGTCCTCGGCCACCATCTCGGCGCACATCTCCTGGGTCGTGATCTCGGGGACCCAGCCGAGCCGCTCCTTGGCCTTGGAGGGGTCGCCGAGAAGGGTCTCCACCTCGGCTGGACGGAAGTAGCGCGGGTCGACGTTGACGATGACGTCTCCCGTCTTGACGGCCGGCGCCGCGTCCCCGGAGACCGAGGCGACTCGCCCGACCTCGTCGACCCCCTGGCCCTCGAACTCCAGCTCGATGCCGAGCTCAGCGGCGGACCAAGTGACGAACTCGCGGACGGAGTATTGCACGCCCGTCGCGATGACGAAGTCCTCGGGCTCCTCCTGCTGCAGCATCATCCACTGCATCCTCACGTAGTCCTTGGCGTGACCCCAATCCCTGAGAGCGGAGATGTTGCCGAGGTGCAGGCACTGCTCGAGACCCTGGGCGATGTTGGCCAGGGCCCGGGTGATCTTCCGGGTCACGAAGGTCTCGCCGCGGCGCGGGCTCTCGTGGTTGAAGAGGATGCCGTTGCAGGCGTACATCCCGTAGGCCTCGCGGTAGTTCACCGCGATCCAGTACGCGTAGAGCTTCGCGACGGCGTAGGGGCTGCGGGGGTGGAAGGGGGTCGTCTCGCTCTGCGGGGTCTCCTGGACCAGGCCGTACAGCTCGCTGGTGGAGGCCTGGTAGAAGCGCGTACTCTCTTCGAGGCCCAGGAAGCGGATGGCCTCCAGGATCCGGAGCGTACCGAGGGCATCCACGTCCGCGGTGTACTCGGGCGCCTCGAAGCTCACCGCCACGTGAGACTGCGCGGCGAGGTTGTAGACCTCGTCCGGCCGGACTTCGCGGATGATCCGGGTGAGGTTGGAGGCGTCCGAGAGGTCCCCGTAGTGGAGCGTCAGCTTGGGATCAGGCGTGTGCGGGTCCTGATAGATATGGTCGATCCGCTGGGTGTTGAAGGACGAAGCGCGGCGCTTGATGCCGTGGACCTCGTAGCCCTTCTCCAGAAGGAACTCGGCGAGGTAGGAGCCATCCTGGCCCGTGATGCCGGTGATGAGTGCTTTCTTGGACATGGGAGTTTGGCTAGCCCTTGCGGACGAACTGACCGAGCTTGCTGAGGTTCTTGAAGGCGAGGGTCCCGATGCCTCCAACGCCTGACCGGCGGAGGGCGCGGTAGTCCTCCCGGCTCTTGCGGAGGATCTTGCGCAGGGACTGGTTGCTCTCGCCGCCCACCCGCATCTTGACCAGGACCCGCGGGATGTAGGCGGCCTTGAACCCAGGGCTCCCGAAGTAGCGGAGGATGGCGTCGTAGTCCGCTGCGATCCGGTAGCTCCGGTCGAAGCTACCGTGGGTCTCGAGGACGGACCGGCGGAGGTAGAGGGTCGGGTGGGGCGGCATCCAACCGCGCTTCAGGCGGGCTGGGTGGAACTCGCCGGATCGCCAGTGGCGGATCACCCGGGTCGGGTCGTCCTGGGCCACGTACTGGAGGTCGCCGTAGACCGCGTCCACCGTCGGGTCCTCGAAGGCCTCGGTGACGGAGCTGAGGACTTCGTCGTCGGCGAACAGGTCGTCGGAGTGCATCAGCCCCAGCGCATCGCCCGTGGCCTGCTCGAAGCCCTTGGAGAGGGCGTCATAGATCCCCTCATCGGGTTCGCTCACGAGCACGGTTCTGTCGTCACGCATCTCCTCCATGATCGCGAGGCTACCGTCCGTGGAGGCGCCGTCGATGAGGACGTGCTCGATCTCGGCGCCTCGCTGCGAATGGACGCTGGCGATGGCCTCGCGGACGGTGGAGGCGCGGTTGTAGACCGCTGTGATGACAGAGATGCGCAAGCGGGAAGCGAGTTGGGCAGACGGCTCGCTGGACAGGCCAGGACTTGTGGTGGTGGGGAGCGCAGGCAGGCGAAGGCGATCGCCGGATCAGACGCTCTTCGGGTCGATGAAGAAGCCGATGTTGATCCGGAAGATCTCGGCGGCAAAGGCCCGGGTCCAGGAGCCCGCAGAGTGGCCGATGTAGATCACGTCGCCGGGCTTGATCTCGAGGGCAGACGACTGGACAAGGCCGTTGCCCTTGATGGGGAACGTGGCTGGCAGGATCTCGCCCGTCTCCAGGTCCTTGCGGAAGACCGTCGCGTAGGGCGGGTCGGAGATGGGGTCCACCCCGCCGGCCATGGCGATGGCCTGCATCAGGTTGTATTCGGTCTCCGGCGCGTACTCGAGGGCTCCGGCGCTCTTGACCAGACCGACCACCGTGAAGCGGTCCGGCT
>CALLKX010000057.1 GCA_938083085.1 uncultured bacterium | reverse complement strand
AGGAGCTGGCGCAGCCGGTGGGTCGTGTTGGCGAGGGTCGCCGTGGGGGGGCCGGAGTCGTACTTCATCTCGTTCACCTCATCTGGGCCATGAGATCGCTCAGGGCCTCGTCGGGGGGCGTGAGGGGACGGGGGGTCTGGTTGGTCTCGATCTGTCGGGCGAGGTAGCGGAAGGGCTCGCGGGCCTCGAGGTGGAGGAAGAGGCCGAAGCGGTGGGCCTCGCCGAGGCCGTGGAAGCGCTGGATGAGCTCCTCGCCGCGGTCCTGCTCCAGGTCGAAGGCCGTGGTGCAGCTCGTGAGGAAGGGCTCGACGGTGGGGTCCTGGAAGGCGAGGGGCTGGGTGGAGAAGCGGAGGATCTGGCGGCGGATGGCCCGCTCCCAGCGCCCGTGGAGGGGCTCGTCGTCCAGGGAGCAGAGCTCCCTCGCGTCACCCAGGTCCTCGAGGGCCAGCCGGGCGAGGCAGGGGATCGGACCCAGGGCCGCGGCGTCGAAGAGCACGCGCTCCACGCTCTCCTTGAGCGCCGCCCACGCGAGCACGGCTTCATCGTCGGACCCAGGGGGACCCCACGTGACACTCGTGCTTCTCAGCGCTTGGGCCTCCTCGGACGTCATTGCCGAGACCATAGCAGAGAAGTGTCCGTGGCCCCGTTGGGGCCGCGCCCGCCCCTGAAATTGACGCTGAGGCGGCCCCGGACGCGGCGTCGCACCCCTCAGATGGAAATTCAGTGGTTCGTGGTACGGACCTAGGACCCCTCTGGAGTTATCCACATTCGCGCCTGTTGGCCTCCCCGGTCGGAGCGGCGGGCCTCTCCCGCCCGGTGATTCAAGGGCACGCGAGTGCTCCGTGCGCGGGGCTCCGTGTGCGGGGATGCGGGTGCGGGGCTGCGGGTGGGGCTCCAGGGGCGACGGCTCGCGCCGCCGGCGCCTGCCGGGCGCGAGCGAGCCCCTTGGGTTCACCGGCGCTCGTCCTGGATCGTCGCGCCCGCCTCACCCGCGGCAGCGGCGCTTGGCTCGCGGCCGCGGCTCCTCCTCCCCGAGGCGGGGGGCCCGGGGGATCGGGCGCTGGAGGCGTTGGCGATCGAGGTTGGGGGCAAGCGAGATCGCCGGCGACCCGCGGGGCGCATTCACGGCGCGCCGCGGCCTGGCTGCGGCGCGGCCAGGAGGGGTCCAAGGTGGTGGAGCTGGTCGGCGGCCCTTCAGGGCAGCGCGAGGCGCTCTCTCAGCTGGAGGAAGCGCTCCTGCTCGAGCACCGGGTCCGACCAGCTGTTCTCTCGGATGAAGTGCGCGGGGTAGGAGTCCTGCACCCGCGAGAGGTCCTCCGCCGCGAGCTGCAGCTGTCGCGCGGCCTCCTCCTCGTCGCCCACCCCCAGGTAGGTCCAGGCGAGCACGGCAGGGTCCACATATCGTCGGGTGGCGATCTCCATGACCCGGTCCAGGGCGCGCTTCGCCTCCCGGGGCCGACCGAGCAGGCCGAAGCCCCAGGCGATCTCACCGCGGATGCCGGGTGCCGCGTCCGAGGGGAGCAGTCGCTGGGTCAACTCGAGGGACTCCAGCGCTCCCTTCCTGTCACCAAGAGCGAAGCGCGCGCGCGCGAGCATCACCGCGCACAGCGCGTCGCGCGGGTTCAGCTCGAGGGCTCGCTCCAGCACCTGGCAGGCTGCCTCGTCCTGCCCTGAAGCGTGCAAGGCGTAGCCCAGCTCGTGCAAGACCCGGCCGCTGCTCGGGTCCAGCTCCCTGGCGTGCGTCAGGTGACGGATCGCATCCTCGAATCGCTCGCGGTGGATGTCGAAGCCAGCCTGGCGGACGAGCACCTCAGGGTCGTTGGGGTTGAGCCGCAGCGCCTCCTCCGCAGCGACCTCTGCGTCCTCGGATCGCCAGTTGTGCGCGTACAGGTCGGCCAGGGCGGAGTAGGCGAGGCCCATGTTCGGGTCGAGCTCCAGCGCCCTGGCGGCGTGGAGTTCGACGAGGCCCTCCACCTCGTCTCTGAAGGCGGGCCAGTCGCCGGGAGCGACGGGGTCGTAGAGCCGGGAGGCCACGTAGACACGCGCCTTCCAGGCGTGGGCGAGGGCGAAGTCTGGATCGGCCTCGAGGGCGAGGTCCAGGTAGGCCTGGATGGACTCCCTGGTGCTGGGCGACGCTGCTACGCGGAACCCGCCTCGGACGCCCCTCATGGCCTTGAAGAAGGCCGCGGAGGCCTCGCCCGACGACGTCGCCACCGTGTCCAGCTCTTCCCGCTCGCCGGGCAGGAGCCGCGCCTCAAGGGCCTGCGCGATGCGGCGGGCGATGTCGGACTGGATGGCGAACACGTCCGCGAGGTCGCGGTCGTATTGCTCTGCCCAGAGGCTCAGCTGGGTCTCCGGGTTCACCAACTGGACGCCGATCCGGACCTTGTCGCCGGCGTAGCGGACTGTCCCTTCCAGGACGCTCCCGACGTTGAGGCTCTCGGCGATCTCGCGGAGGTTCAGCGCCGTACCGGTGAAGCGCGCCACCGTGGAGCGTGCGATGACGTTCATCGCCCGGACCTTCGCGAGGTCATTGATCACCGCCTCGTGGATACCGTCCGCGAAGTAGGCGTCCTCGGGGTCGGGGCTGAAGTTGTCGAAGGGCAGGATGGCCACCGAGTGGGGCAGGCGTTGTCCGGCCTCGTGGGCGGAGAGCTCCGCGAGCGCGTCAAGCCGGCCCGACTGCTTGGCGCTCTCCTGGCGCGCCGCGTCGCGAGAGGGATCGAGCACGAACTTGTCGAGCGCGAAGTAAGCGGTGGCCAGCAGCAGCGAGGCGATCAGGAACCGATCGAGTCGCCGGGTGGAGGCATGGAGCGTCGGGCTCGTGGGGTCCACGTCCTCGTCGCGCACGAGCCCCTCTGAGGTGAACTGGAACGTCCAGCTCAGCACGACCACGGGAATGAAGCCGAGCACCAGCGAGCCGACCACGATCCGGATGGCCGCGTCCGAGAGGCCGTAGACCGGGAAGAGCATCTCGGCCAGCTGGATGGCGAGCCAGCTCACCACAAGGTAGGCCGAGGCGACCCGGATCACGTTGCGTCGCTTTAACTCGTTGAAGAGGGACATGGGAACCGCTCGTTTCAAGTGCTGGTTGGCACGGGGAGATTCGCAGCAACGGGCCACGCGACCGGGGGCGATGAGGCTCCCTCCTCGGCGCTCCTCCGGAGGGTATCGCGCGCAGGAAGGGAAGGACAGGCCGGTCGGCCGGGGCCGGGGCCGGGGGCCGGGAGATCGACGGGGTCCTCTCGTGGTGGAGCACACCTCGTCTGGCTGGAGGACAGGGGACGGTTCGTGTCGCAGGTCGCGGTGTGGGCGGGCTCCACAAGCCGGGCTCCCGAAGGGCGCCCGGCTGGAGTGGGCTGCGGAGTGGGCTGCGGAGAGACCGCGGCGATTGGAGGGCGGCGGGTGAAGGGCGGCGAATGGCATCTGGCGGAGGCGCGCTCCCGGGATCCGACCGCGGCGTCGTCTCGCCACGGCGCCCAGCTCATCGGCGCGCTAGGGCTCGAGGCCGTCCTGCTCGCCGCCGCCAGCGCCCTCGGCATGCGCCCCCGCCTCGGCGGGGGAGGACGGGGTCGCGGTGAGCTTCGCCAGCGCCGGGCGCAGGGCGTCCGCCCACTTCTTGTAGCCCTGCTCGTTCGGGTGGAGCAGGTCGGGGAACTCCGCCCGCGTGGCGTCTCCGTCCTCGTTCGCGAAGATGGACCACGTGTCGAGCACGGTGACCTGCGGGATGCGCTCGACATAGTTGGCGCAGAGCCGGTTGACGCGCCGGATGTCCTTCGCTGACCGCCGCATCGTCTCGGAGCTGGGGAAGACCTTGCAGAGCAGGATGGGCATCTTCGGGTCCTGGCGGACCAGGCGCCGGACGATGGCTCGGACGTTGGAGGCGATCTCCCGGGCGCTGTCGCCCTCCTCGAGGTCGTTCGTGCCCATCAGCATCACGACGGCGCGCGGGTGGAGGGCGAGCACGTCCCGCTCGAGCCGCAGCAGCATGCCGCGGGTGGTGTCACCGCTGATGCCTCGGTTGGCGACCTTGAGCGGGCCGAAGCTGCCGCCCAGGTCGTCGCCCCACCCCTGCGTGATGGAGTCCCCCAGGAACACGACCGCGCCCTGGTCCCGCGCCGTGTGGCGGAACCATCGGCTCCGCTTCTCCAACCACAGCTTGCGGAACCAGTCGTAGCGGCGGATCGTGCCCTTCCCCGGCAGCCCCTCGTCGGTCTTCGGGATGGCGAGGTCGGCGGGCGGCTCGGGCGGGCGCTCCCCGTCGCGCAGGAAGAGCTCGTCGGCCAGGGTGAAGCCGAAGACACGCTCACCGTCGCGCTGAATGAAGAGCCGCGCGTGGTTCTCGTCGCCGTACGGCTCCCGCGGTCCGGTCTTCAGGATGTCGCGGCGGCCGGTGGGGTAGAGGTTGAACGAGATGCCGGCGGCGTTGGTCCACTCCAGGATCTCCGCGCCCTTCTCCTGCTTGGCGGTGAGCACCCCGCTGTGGTACCCGTTCTGGACCGGCTCCCTTCGGTACTCGCCGGCCAGGGAGGCGAGCGGCTGGCTCTCTTGGGGCCGGCTCTCTTGGGGCCGGCTCTCATGGGGCCGGCTCTCATGGGGCTGGGCCTCCGGGGACTGGATGTACGCCAGTGACGGGGCGAGGACGGACAGCCCGAGGAGCAGGCCAGCGGTGGCAAGGCGGAGAGTGGTCAGCATCTCCCGAATCTAATCCATGCCAGGGAGGGTGCCGACAGGCGCTTTTGCTCTTCGGCCCGTCTCCTCTCCGGCTCTCTTCCCTTGGGGCACAAGGGGACGGCCGGCTCGCCTGCCGCCGCCGCTTGCCGCTGCCGACTGGAGGTGCAGGCGAGAGATCGGGCGGGGAGGCGAGGGCCGGGGGATGGGACCGGTTGGAGCGAGGTCGGCCAGAGAGAGACGCACGGTCCGAGGGGGCATGGCGCGGGACGGGGGTGGCGCCGGCCGGTGGTGGTGGAGCAGGATCAGGGCCCAGATCAGGGCCTCGCATCGCCGCTGCGCGGCAGGCAAGCTAGCCTTGCGGGTGGACTCGGTTCACGGTTCCGCTCCCTCTCGCCTTCCTCCAAGCCGTTTCGTATGCCGTACGACTCCTTCCTCTCCGATGACTGCCCGCCCATGGGCATCTACGAGACCCTCTACGCGTTCCGTGACAGCTTCGGGCAGTTCATGGGGACCGAGGGCACTCACCCCTGGTCGCAGGGCTTCCCGCTGACCACGCAGCTCGAGGGCGGGCCTCCGCTGCCGAGTCATGTGGACGTGACCGCAGAGGATCGCTTCTATCCCAAAGCGTGGGGGCACCCCGCCCTGCGAGAGGCGATCGCGGCCCACTACAACGGGTTCTATGGATCGAGCATCGCGCCGGAGAACGTGATGGTCTTCGCCGGCGGTCGGCCGGGCATCCTCGCGGTGCTCTCGCTGCTGAAGCGGGACGTCCAGGTGAGCATCGGCAACGCCGAGTGGCCGGCGTACCTCGACATCATGACCCGTGCCGGCACGGACTGGCGGGTCGTGCCGTTCACCGAGGAGAACGGCTTTCATCCGTCGAACAGGGAGTACTTCGAGCGGTCCGCGGCGGCCCCCGATGGCCGGGTGTTTCCGATCATCAGCAACCCGGGGAACCCGACGGGGCACACCCGGAGCGGCGCCGAGCTTGAGGACCTCATGGAGCTCGCCGAGCGGCCTGGGAACGGCATCCTGCTCGACGAGGCCTACGAGATGTTCCACCCGTCCAAGGGCGTGAGCGGGATCCGCTGGGTCAAGGACCTCGACAGCAGCAACGTGTTCCTGCTCGGCGCCTGCACCAAGGGGCTCCAGAGTCCTGGGATCCGCATCGGCTGGGTCATCGCGAGCCGCTCGAACGTCGAGACCCTCTCCAACTTCTCGAGCTTCGGCATGGGGGGCGTGAGTCACCCCTCCCAGCTCTACGCCGCCCAGCTCCTGGAGCCGGGGCGCGTCGCGCTGGCGCGCGAGGCGGTCTCAGGTCACTACGGCCGGCAGCGCGAGCGCTACGGCGCGGCCTTCCGCGAGATGGGACTCGGGGTCTTCACCGGAGACGGCGGCTTCTACCACTGGCTGAAGCTGCCCGAGGGGCTCGAGGCCGAGGAGCTGAACCGGCGCCTCTTCAAGCACGGCGCGGCGATCCTTGAGGGGATGGACTGCGACATGGCGCGACCCCACGAGAAGGACCCCGCGTACGTCTCGCCCTATCACGGGTGGTTCCGCTTCTCCTTCGGAGCCCTGCCGCCCGAGACCTTCGAGGCCGATGTTGCGCTCCTCGGCAAGGTCCTCGCGGAGTACCGCGCGGACGTGGAAGCGGGACGCGCGGTCAGCAGCTGAGGCTGGCCCGGACCCCCTGCGGGCTCAGCTCACCAGGCCCGGGATGGGGCCCGTGCTGTCGCTGAAGGCCTCGTCGCGGACGCCGGCGGCGTGGAGCGTGGAGAGGAGGAGGTTCGACATGGGGACCTCCTCGCCGTAGCGCTCGTAGCGGCCGTGCTTCACGCCCATGTCCTTGCCGCCGACCAGGGCCAGGGGCAGGTTGCGGGCGTTGTGGGTGGTGCTGCAGCAGCTGCCGTACATGACCAGGGTGCGGTCGAGGACCGAGCCGTGCTCGTCGGTGACCTCCTTCAGCCGGTCGATGAAGTAGGTGAACTGCTCCATGTACCAGCGGTCGAACGTGCCCCACTCCTTCCAGTTGGTCTCGTGGCTGATGGTGTGGTGGCTCTTCTTCATGCCCAGGGCGATCTTCGGGAAGCTGTCCCCGAAGCCCATGCCGTCCTCGCGCGCCATCATGTAGCTGGCGACGCGGGTCAGGTCGGTCTGGAAGGCCAGCACCATCAGGTCGAAGGTCGCCCGCAGGTAGTCCTGTGGGACGGTGCGGGGGTTGGGGTCGAGCTGGATGTTCTCGGCGCTGAAAGGCTTGAGGGGCACGTTGAGCCACGCCTCGTTGCGCCGCACCTGCTCCTCGACCCGGTTCAGGGACGAGAGGTACTCGTCCATCTTCTCCTGGTCCTCGCCGCCCAGCTGGCGCCGCAGGCGCTTGCTGTCCTCAAGCACGAGGTCCACGATCTTGCGTCCGCGGGCGAGGCTCTCGCGCCGCTCGGCGGTGGTGCCCGCGCCCTCCGAGAAGTAGCGCTCGAAGATCGCGCGCTGCCGGTGCTCCGAGGGGATCGGCCTGCCGGTCGGGTCGAAGGACAGGGTCGAGAGGCGTGACTTGTAGCCGACGCCGCCGTCGGTCGAGAGCACCAGGCTCGGGATGCGGGTGTGCTTCTTCAGCGAGCGCGCGGCCACCTGGTCCACGGACTCGTTGTTGAGGTACCGGTCGCCGCGCAGGTCCCCGGCGGTGAGCCAGGTGTCGCCAGCGAGGTGCCCGAGCAGCTGACGGCTGCGGGGGTGGGAGAGGCCGCCCAGGAAGCTCACGTTCTCACGGTGCTTCTCGAGGGGCTTGGAGACGTTGCTGAAGCGGTAGTCGGCGCCCGGGCCGATGGGCAGCCAGCTCCACTCCATGGCCTCCGCGTTGTCCATCGGGGGCGAGCTCGCGCCGTTCGGGAAGTACACGTAGGCCAGGCGCCGCGGCGGAGCGATGGTGCCGAGCTTCACCGAATCCTTCACGGCCCGCTCCATGCCATGGAGGTAGGGCATGGTGACGGCCACGCCGGCTCCCCGGAGGAAGGTGCGTCGAGAGAGGTGCCAGGACTTGCGGCTCATGGTGGCTCGCCCGTGAGGGCGCCCCTTGATCCTAGCTGGCGAACCTCGGATTCGGAGGGGGGTCGTTTCCCAAGACCCGCGCGCCGTGACCCGGTCGGCAATGCGAGACAGGTCGTCCCTCCCCGTGAGGCCAGCTGAGCGGCCCGCCAAGAGGGGTGCGGGGCGGCCGCGGCCCTACGGCATGGACGGCGAAGTTCTTGCCGAGGTTCATCGCGGGACCCGGGAGGGGCCCCGGACCGGTCACTGGCGGAAGGAGGGCGAGGTGACGATGGCCCGCAGCAGCGCGCGCCCCGTACCTCCCCTGGCCTCGGTCTCGCGGGCGATGGCCTCGAGCTCCTGGTCGTCGCTGAACACCAAGTCTCGGCCGAGGGCGTAGGCGAAGAGGTGCTCCACGACCGAGCCCATGAAGCGCTCTCGCGCGGGTCCGGCGAGGTACGCCTTCAGCTCAGGGGCACCGTCGATCTCCGTGCCGTCGGGGAGCGCGACGCTGGCGTCGATCGGGCGGCCCTTGCGCTGGGTCTCCAGGAGGCCCACCGCGTTGTAGCGCTCCAGCGCCACGCCGAAGGGGTCGAAGCTCGCGTGACAGTCATGGCAGGAGGGGGTGTCCCGGTGCAGCTCCAGCTGCTCCTTCAGGGTCAAGCCCTTCATCTCCGGCGCCTCGGCGTCGAGGTCGGGGACGTTGGGCGGCGGCGGGGGCGGGGGGCTGCCGAGCAGCTTCTCCTTCACCCATACGGCGCGCTTGATGGGGTGCGGCTCGAGGCCGTCGGAGTGTCCCGCGAGGAAGGCCCCCTGGCTCATGAGCCCGCCGCGACCCTCGGAGCGGGGCAGGACCACGGGCCGGAAGTGGGGGCCGACCACGTCCGCCACGCCGTAGAACTCGGCCAGGTTCTGGTTCAGCATCGCGAAGTCCGAGTCCACGAGCGTCATGACGTCGAGGTCCTCGGCGAACACCCTGTGGACGAAGCGCAGGGTCTCCTCGCGCATGTCGCGCTTGACGAAGCGCGTGAACTTCGGGAACCGATCCGCGTCGATGGTCATGTCCTCGAGCCGATCGAGGCGCAGCCACTCGGTGGCGAACGCGTCCACGAAGCGCCGCGCCCGCGGGTCGTCGAGCATGCGGTCCACGTGGGCCTCGAGAGCTCCGTCGAGGGTCCCGAACAGCGCCGCGTTCCGCAGGGCCTCGTCCGGCGGCCCGTTCCAGAGGAAGTAGCTGAGCCGGTTCGCGAGGGCGAAGGGGGAGAGCAGCTCGTCCGCTCTTTCGCCGGGACCCTCCACGAGGAAGAGGAAGCGCGGTGAGCAAAGCACCGCGATCAGCGTCTCCTTGATGGCGTCCTCGAAGGTGTCGACCTCCGGACGCACCTCGCGGAAGAACGCGAGGTACGGTGCGGCGTCGCCGGCCACCGCCGCCCGCCGGAAGGCGCGCGACATGAAGCGGACCAGGACTCGCTCGGCGTAGGCCTCATCACTCTCGCGGTCTCCGCGTTCGGGGAAGATGGCGGTGTGGGACGCGGGCGGCCACACCGGATGGAACGGCGCCTCGACCTCGATCTGCTCGACGAGCAGGGGCGGGCCGGGGCTGCGCCGGTCCTTGATGAGGTGGTCATTCCAGACGCCGAGCAGCAGGATGCCGGAGAGGATCTCGTTGTCCCCGGACTCGGGCTCGGGGATGGGGAGGTTCTCGAGCCGCCCGACGAAGGTGTAGGTCTCGGGCGCCCCGCGGGGCGCGGTGACAACGGCGGCGCCGTCGAAGGTGGAGTAGTCCATCCCATCGTCGGTGCGGGTCCCGGCGTAGGCCCGTAGCACCGGGTCCACCCCGTCGAAGCGCGCCTCCAGGTCGGCGGTCGCCTGACCCAGGGCCGCCGCCAGGGGGTGCGTCTCCGCGAGGGGGGTGAGGACCACGTGGGAGTAGCCGATGAAGAACGGGCCGCCCAGCTTGAGGTGCTGGCGGCCGGCGCGCATGTACGCCGCGCCGATGACCGTGGAGACACGCTCCTGGGCGAGCTCTTCGGGCGTCATCTCCGGGCGCGAGTCGAGGGTCTTGCCGGCGTAGGAGAGGCGCACCGAGGGCATCTGCTCCACTGGCACCGGCGGGTGGACGAGGTGGACGCGGTAGAAGCCCTCCGCTGGGATCTGGACGGCGACGCGGGAGTCCGCGGGCTGGGTCACGTCCTCCGCGACGAGGACGTCTCCCTCGAGCCGGACGTTCTTACGCTGGTCGCTCTTCGCGGCCTCCGCGGTGATCGTCTCCATGGCGGACGCGATCGAGAGCGCGCGCTCGCGCACCTCGACCTCCTCGCCGTCGATCGTCTCGCTTTCCTGCTCGGCCTCCGAGAGGGAGACCTGCACGTGGTTCACCTCGTCCTCGAGCTTGAGCAGCACCGGGTCCCTGGTGCGCTTGACCCCGCCGCGCGCCGCGCTCACACGCATGACCAGGTCGCCCCGCTCGGGGAAGACGCGTTGGAGTTCCAGCTTCGCGTTGGGGGAGGGGCCCTGCCACGCGCCGGGGGCCTTCTCCTTGTGAGGGACAGCGCCGTAGAGCACGAGCCCGTCCGCGGCGATGTGGAAGCGGTTCTGCTGGGACCCCCGGAGGCCCACGCTGATCTTCTTGCGGATCGCGTCGAGGGCCTTGCGCTCCTCCTCGGACGCGGCCTTCCCCTTGGGCCCGCCATCGGCGCCGATGATCTCGACGGTGAACTGGTCAGGGTTCAGGATCACCGACTGGTAGCCGCCGGTCCGGCCGCCCACCTTGCCCCTGCCGATCCCCTCGCCGAAGCGCACGCGATAGATGGTGGACTCGGGCCGGGGCCCGGGGGCGATGGCCTCGTCCAGCGCCCGACGGGCGATGGCCTGGTACGTCTCCAGGTGCAGCGTGGACGCCTGCAGGGTCGCGCCGTTGTTCGTGAACCCCATCTTCGACTTGGCGTCCCCGGGGAGGTCCTGGCCGAAGTCGACGGGGAGCTGGAGCAGCTCCTGGAGGGTGTGGCGGTACTGAGCCCGGTTCAGGCGGCGGAGCACCGGGCGCACGTCGTCCTCCTTGGCCCGCGCGGCGGCTTCGAGGCCAGCCTCGATCCAGCCCGTGACTGCCGCCCGCTCCTCGCTGGAGAGCTGGCGCTCGAAGCTCGACGGCGGCATGTCACCGTTGCGGATGACATCGAGGATGTAGTCCCACTCCTCCGCGTCCTCGCCGGCCACGAAGTCCCGGTCGAGCTCGTCCAGGCGGAAGGCACCCTTCTGCTTCAGGGGGCCGTGGCACTGGACGCAGGTGGCCTCGAAGATCGGGGCGATGGTCTGCTCATAGACCTCGTCGTGCGTCGGTGCTGCGGGTGCGTGTACGACAGTGGGTCGAGCCCACCCGAGCGTGACGGTCGTGAGTGCGGCCCCCGCGGCGAGGATGGTGCTGGGCGAGAGGCGGGCGGGTCGGGGTCGTTCACTGGAGCGCATGGAGGCCTCCAAGATACCCCTCCAGCGTGAGAACGAGGCGGCGAGGAGCCGCGTTCCATGTTCGCAGCGGCTCGGCGAGGGGGCCTCGGGTGCGGGGCGTCTCAGGAGGGGTCCGCGCTTCGGACCGGGGGGTAGCAGAGCTCACCCCAGGACATCTCGAGCCCGTGCTCCATGCTCACGGCGATGATCGGTCCGCACAGGGCGCGCAGGAGCTTAGAAGCGGGGTCCACCGTGACGCGGTTCATCCCGCTCCCCAGGGTTGCGCCGCCGTGGATGATCTGGCACCGCAGGAAGTAGACCGCGATGAGCACCTGCTGGAGGGCCGCGCTGGGCCGCTGACCGTCGAGGTCCTCCTGCAGCCTGCGGGCGCGGCCGCGCCGAGGGCGAACCTGATCCCACTCGCCGTCGCTCCAGAAGCGCTCGATCAGGAAGGGACTCTCCACCAGAGCCCTCGCGTCTGGGGCGTGTGCGGTCAAAGCGCGGGCGATCCGGCCGGCAGCGTCGGCGCCGCAGATCGCGCTGGTGAACAGGTCCAGGGCCCGCCGGTCGCCCGTGGGCATCCCCCTGTCGTAGTCCCAGTCGCCGTACAGAGCATTGAGCGAGACCCAGCGGAAGACGAGCGCGGCGTCCTGCCCCGCTCGGCTCGCGTCGGCCTCCACGCGCTCTGCCTGTCGCAGGGCCGCGCAGGCGCGATGGATCCGGATCCGCAGCTCCTCCTCGCGGCCCTCCCGCACGAGTCGGTCCCGCGTGGGTTTCCAGAAGGCGTGGAGCTGCTCGGAGTTGAGCGCGGAGTCGAGGGGCAGGGTGGTCATGGCTGAGAAGGGGGGGCGGTCTCTCCGCACCCAGGTCCATGCTGGCCTGCCGGTGTCGCGGATCCCAAGGAGAACTGCTCGGCCCAAGGTCGTGAGCGGGACTTCGAAGCCAGATTCGACTCGGGGCGCTGTCTCCCTGGGATCGGGGCCCACCTGAATCGTCAGCCTCAGGCCACGCCCCAGAGGCCTTGCTTGAGCACACGCAGCTAACGCGGTGTCCCTGCCCTCTCCCTCATGACGGTGACCGGTTTGATCCCCTCTGGATCGGTCACGGCCCAGTCCGCATCCGTGGAGAGCCACCTGATCGCGCCAAGCGCGGGCATGGTTCGGATCTAGGGTGAGCCTGATCAGTCCACCGGGAGCGTTGTCTGTCTCCCTGGTGCGAGCATGCCCTGCCCCTGCGGCAACGACCCCGGCGCAGGGGTCCCCTACGGCTGCCGGAGCTCCCCCGGCTTCGGCTCGATGCTGGGGGCCGGCGGCTGCTCGAGCGTCCTGAGCGACGACCTACGCCTCAACCTCAACGGCAAGGCGCCGTCGATGGCCGTGGTGCTCTGGGGAGTGCCCAGGCCGGCATCAGCTTCGGCGGCCTGGCCAGCGTCGGCGCGCGTACCCGGTGCCTCGCCCTGGGAGCCTCTGGAGCCCAGGACTTCCGTCCCGGACCCCAGAGGTATGCAGGCGCCCAGGCAGGGGAAGCGTGGATGTTCCAGGCGGTCTAGCGCGACGTGCCCAGCCCTCGTAGCGAGATCAGCTGGGCCAATGTGGCCGAGGTCAGCCTGGTGCCTTGACCCGCGCGGCGGCGGCTCGTGCGTGGGCCGTCAGCCGCTCCTCCCGGGCCAGCGCCTCGACGTCTCCCGCGACGAGCGAGGGGTCATCGAGGCGCAGCCAGGTCCTGATCCGCAGGAAGTTGAAGACCGAGAGGCCCCCCGAGTAGCGGGCCGCCCCGCCGGTGGGGAGCACGTGGTTCGGGCCGACGCCGTAGTCGCCGAACACCTCCGCCGAGCCCTCGCCGAGGAACGAGGCGCCGTGGTGCTTGAGTTGGAGCCGCGCACCGTCGGGATCCTCGACGCAAAGCTGGAGGTGTTCGGGCGCGAGCCGGTCCACGGCCTCGAGGGCCGCCTCCATGGAGGGAGCCACCGCGGCAAATCCTGCGGCGAGAGCCTGCGAGGCGACTTCCCTTGTGTCCAGCGAAGCGAGCTGGCGGACGAGGGCCGCTTCGACCTTCGGCAGCAGGCTCGACTCTGTGGTGATGAGGGCCGGCCTCGCATCGGGGTCGTGCTCCGCCTGGGCCAGGAGGTCCGCGGCGATCAGCTCGGGGTCTGCCGAGGCGTCGGCGAGGACCACCAGCTCGGAGGGGCCTGCAGGGAGGTCGATGCCCACGTCCCCGAAGACATACTGTTTGGCCGCCGTGACCCAGCGGTTCCCTGGCCCAACGATGACGTCGACGGGGTCGAGGAGCCCGGGAACGCCGTGGGCGAGGGCCGCGATGGCCTGCGCTCCGCCCACCGCCAAGAGGCAGTCGGCGCCCGCGATCGCAGCCGCAGCGACCACGATCGGCTTCGGGTTGGGTGAGGCCACGACGACCCGCTGAACCCCGGCGGCCCGCGCTGTCACCGCGGTCATGAGCACGGACGAGGGGAGCGGATAGCGCCCCCCGGGCGCGTAGCAGCCCGCCGCCTCGATTGGCACGACCTCGTGCCCCGCGCGCCCGCCGGGGACCGCGACGTCGAGCGCCGAGAGGGCACCCCGCTGGGCGACAGCGAAGGCGCGGATCCGCTCCGCCGTCCGCTCGAGGAGCTGCCTCGTGGGGACGTCGAGTTGCTCGGCGGCCCGCTCCAGCGCCGCCCGGTCGAGCACGAGGGGGGCGGACGGCGGGAGGCCGTCCAGCCCGATGGAGTACTCACGGAGTACCGGCTCCCCGCCGGCGCGGACGGAGTCGACGATGGACCGTGCCGTGACCCGGGTGACCTCGTCCACCGCGCTCGGCGCGGAGGCTTCGATCTGACCAAGGGTGATCTCCCGCAGCAGGGGAGCCTCGCGGATAGCGTCGCTCATGATCGCTCGACCTCCGGCTTGGCGTTCCCGGGCCGGCGGGTGACCGAGGCCGCCCTGCGGTCGAGCTCACGCTCAACGTCAGAGAGGGTGACGCCCGCGCGGGCCATCGCGACGGAAGCGAAGTAGAGGACGTCCGCGGCCTCGTGCACCACCTCTTCGGGGCCCGAGGCCTCCGAGAGCTCGGCGGCCTCCTCGCGAAGCTTGGCGCCGAGGAGCTCGGCGTCTCCGAAGAGCCGCTGGCTGTACGAGCCCTCCTCGGCGGTGCTGCGGCGCCGGGCCAGGGTCTGCTCCAGGGCACGCAGGCCCGTGGCCGGGCCCCAACAGCTCTCCGTGTCGAGGTGGCAGAAGCCGGCGCCCGCCTGCCGGACGACGAAGCGCAGCGCATCTCGGTCGCAGTCGGGTTCGATCCGGATCAGCTCCTGGGTGGCGCCCGAGGTGGCGCCCTTCACCCAGAGGCCTCGGCGGCGGCTCTCGTAGGCGCCGACCCCGTTCTCGAGCGCGTACTCCAGGCTCCGGCGGCTGGACCAGCACATCCCGAGGGCGCGCCCCGCCTCGTCCGTGACGACCGTCGCGATGAGCCCATCGGATCGTTCGGAGGTCAGCGGGGCAGAGAACGCGTCCACCAGCGGCAGGTCGCCCGTGTAGAGCGCCATGCCGATCTGGGCGTCCGCGCCCATGGCATCCAGCGCGGCGACCTCCTCGCTCCGGGTCACGCCACCGGCGATCGTGACGCGCGCGTCCCCGGCGGCCTCGACCAGCCCGCGGACGCGGTCGAGGGCGGTGCCTCCGAGGCGGCCCTCGAGCTCCACGAAGGTGACAAGGAAGCCCGACGTGAACGGCGCGAGCTCGGCCATACGCTCCGCCACGCCGCGGCCCGTCCGCTTGCGCCACCCCTCCACGACGACCTCGCCGTCGCGGCAATCGAGGGCGACGATGACGCGCTCCTTCGGGAGTTCGCGCAGGAGCTCAGGGCTGGCGGCGGTGCCGATGATGATCTTGGCCGCGCCGCGGTCCAGCCAGCGCCGGGCGGTCTCGAGGTCGCGGATACCGCCGCCGACGCGGACGGGGCCGCGGCGGCAGAGCTCGGTGATGAGCGCCTCGTTGGAGCCCTCGCCCGTGGCGGCGTCGAGGTCGATCACGGCGGTCTCGCCGACGCGGCTAAAGCGGTCAAGGAGCGGGCGAGGGTCGCCGGCCTCGATGGCGAGCTCCTCGCCGCCGACGAGCTGAACCGTGGAGCCTCGCATGAGGTCGATGCTGGGGATGATCATTGGACGCTGGGGGGGCAGAGAGGGAGGCGGACGTCGCGCCCTGACCGGGCGAGTTCGAGCTTGATCTGGCGGACGGTGGTCACGCCGTCATGGAAGATGGAGGCGGCGAGCACTGCGCTCGCGCCGGCGTCCAGGGCGGTCTCCATGTGGCCCGCGGTGCGGGCGCCGCCGCTGGCGATGAGGGGGACAGAGACGGCGCCGGCGAGGGCGCGGAGCAGCTCGGCGTCGTACCCGTCGCCCGTCCCGTCGCGGTCCCAGCTGGTGGCGAGGATCTCTCCAGCGCCGAGGCTGACCGCCCGGCGGGCCCACTCGATGGCGTCGGTCCCGGTGCGGCGGGTGCCGCCTGCGACGACCACTTCCCAGCTCGGAGGGCGGTCCGGGCGTTCGGCGTCTTCGCGGCGCGCGGCGTCCAGGGAGAGGACCGTGCACTGGGCGCCGAGGCGCGCCTTGATCTCTGCGATGAGCTCGGGGCGCTCGAGGGCCGCGGTGTTCACCGCCACCTTGTCTGCGCCCGCGTCGAGCAGCCGCGCGGCGTCCTCGATACGTCGCACACCGCCGCCCACCGTCAGGGGGATGCCGATGGCGGCGCGCACGGCGCGGACCGTCTCAACGGCGCTCGCCCGCCCCTCTCGGGTGGCTGAGACATCGAGGAGGCAGAGCTCGTCGGCGCCGGACTCGGCGTAGGCGACCGCACGCTCCACGGGGTCGCCCGCGTCGCGGAGGCCCTGGAAGCGGACACCCTTCACGACCCGGCCGTCCTTCACGTCGAGGCAGGGAATGACTCTGAGGCGGACCATCAGGCGGCCCCCCCGGACAAGGTGAGCGCCGCGCGCTCGAGCCAGCGCTCCAGCAGCGCCGCGCCATAGGTCCCGGAGAGCTCGGGGTGGAACTGACACCCAAGCACGGCCCCGCGCTCGATGGCGGCCACGAAGGGCTCGCCCTCCAGTGAGCGGGCCACGGACCAGCCCTCCGCCGCGAGGGCGGGGGAGTCGTCGAGGCGGAAGCTGTGCGCGAAGTAAGCCTCGCCTGCGGTGAGCATGGTGCAGCCGGGATCTGGTTCCACCTGGTTCCATCCAAAGTGGGGGAGACGGGGGGCGCCGGTGAGCCTGCGGGTGCGCGTCGGCGCGACGCCGAGCCCGGGAACGCCCGGCTCCTCCTCGCTCTCGAGGCCGAGGAGCTGCAGGCCGAGGCAGACCGCGAGGGTCGGCTCGCCACGCTCCACACGAGCCCGCAGCGGGGTCACGAGCCCAGCAGCGTCGAGCCGCTCCATGCCTGCGCCGAAGGCGCCCACGCCGGGGAGGACGACGGCGGCCGCCCCGCGGATCACGGCGGGGTCGTCCGAGAGCCGGGGCTCGACGCCGAGGCGCTGGAGGGCAGCCGTGACGGACGCGACGTTCGCGACGCCGGTGCGTACGAGGACAACGTCAGGGCTCATGAGAGCACCCCCTTGGTGCTGGGTACGGCGTCGGCGCCGTCGCGGGTGAGGGCCGCGCGCAGCGCGAGGGCGAGGGCCTTGAAGGCGGCCTCGGCGCGGTGGTGGTCGTTGGCGCCGCGCAGGACATCGACGTGCAGCGCCATGCGGCCCTCGATGGCGAAGGTCTGCAGGAAGTGAGTCAGGTTCTCGCACGCCACGGCCCCGAGCCGCTCGCGCCGGAGGCCGAGGTCGACCTCGGGCCAGGGGCGACCCGAGAGGTCGACCACCACCCGAGCGAGGGCCTCGTCGAGGGGGGCGTAGGCGCTCCCGAAGCGGGTGATCCCGCGCCGCTCGCCGAGCAGCTCGTCGAGGGCTCCGCCGAGGACAATGGCGCAGTCCTCCACGGTGTGGTGGTCGTCGACCTCGAGGTCGCCCTCGCACCTCAGGGTCAGGTCCAGGCGTGCGTGGCGCGCGAGGGCGTCGAGCATGTGGTCCAGGAAGCGCAGCCCGGTGGAGATCTCCGTGCGGCCAGAGCCGTCCAGGTCGAGCCGCAGCTCGACGGAGGTCTCGCCGGTGTCGCGGCGGCGTGTGGTGACGCGCGGAGCGCGGGCGATGGGCAGGGTGTCGGTCACGGGAGGAGCTCCTCGAGGTCAGTGGTACGGTCCAGGCAAACGCCCGCGCCTGCGGCGCAGAGCTGAGCCTTGAGGGTGCGTCGGGCGTCGTCGCTCCCGCCGGGCGGGAGCACGGCGACGGGCACGGCGCCGGCGGCGCGCGCGCTCTCGATGTCGTCGCGGGTGTCGCCGAGCATCCACGCTGTGCGCACGCCCAGGGCGTCCATGGCGCGGCGGACCGGCTCTGGGTCCGGCTTGAGCGGCGCGTCGTCCCGGGTGATCACCGCGCCGAATAGGTCGGCGATGCCCTGCTCTTCGAGGAACCGCCGCGCGTCCGAGCGGGGCCGGCCCGTGACCACGGCGAGCGGGCGCGCGGCAGCGAGGCGTTCGAGGGTTGCTCGATCGAGGAGCAACGTCTCCTCTCGGCGCAGGCCGGGCGCCTTGGAGGTCCCCTGGTAGAGCGCCTCGAAGCGGTCCGTGACCCCATCGAGCGTGCAGTCGACGCCCCGGTCGACGAGGATCCTCCAGGTCAGGCGCCAGTCGTCATTGGCGTCGCCCGCGGCCTTGGCGGCCTCGATCTCGGTATCCGTGATGGTGACCCCGTAGCTCGCCGCGGTCTCGCGGATGGCGGTCCTATAAGAGCGGGAGACATCAGCGAGGACGCCGTCCATATCGAAGAGGACGGCTTCGGGGGCCAAGGCCCCGCGCATCGACCGGTCCAGTCGCGTGAAGTCCACGCTGTCACCGGGGAGCGTGATTCGCAGCGCATCGGTGAGCCCGGGGACGCCGGGGAAGGCGCGGATCGCGATGCCGAGACCCGCCATCAGGTCGCGAACCTGGGAAGCGCGGGGCGTGCGGACGAAGACGAAGTTGCCCTGGCTCGGGGACGCCTCGAGACCGAGTTCCCCAAGCGTCGCGAGGAGGGCTTCGCGCTCCCGGCGGACCCGCTGGACGGACGGGGTGATGTCGTCGGTCAAGCGCTGGGTGGCGGCGTTGAGCGAGCTGGCGGCGAGGGGGTAGGGGTTGCCCGCCGCGCGCAGGACCTCGAGGATCGCCGGGGCACCGAGGCTGAAGCCGACCCGGAGTCCAGCGCAGCCGTAGGCCTTCGACATGGTGCGGAGCACCACCGCGTTGGGCAGCTTGAGGGCCGGCGCCGAGAGGTCCTCATCGGCGAACTCTGCGTAGGCCTGGTCGACGATGAGGAGGGCGTTGGGAGCCGCCTCGGAGAGGCGCCGCAGGTCTTCCGCACAGGCGACCGCACCGGTGGGGTTGTTGGGGCTGACGACGGCGATGAGGGACGTGCGAGGGGAGATCGAGCGGAGCACTGCCTCCACGGGATAGGGGGTTCCTTCCGCCCAGTTCACCTCGACCACGTCGCCGCCGGCGAGAGCGGCATAGCGCGGGATCATCTCGAAGGTGGGAGTGGGGAGGATCAGCTCGCGGCCGGGCGCGAGGAAGGCCAGGGCCAGGCGTAGCAGCCCGTCGTCCGCACCCGCGGTCGCGAGGACCTGAGCGGGCTCCACCCCGAAGCGCTCCGCAGCGGCAGCCTCGAGCGAAGCGGACGACGGGTAACGGCCAAGCTCCTCCGAGGGAATGAGGGACTCGAGGGGCGCGGGCGGGCGCCCTTCGTTTCCAGCGAGCCAGAGGTCACACGGGGCGAGGGGGCGGGCCGTCCGGTAGGGCACGCGGACGCCCGGGTTGGCCTGGGGTCCGGCTGCGCCCGCCGCGGGCTTCGAGGCCCCGGTGGTGGGGCCCGCAGGCTGCGCGGTGAAGCCCGCGGTTTGGGTGGGAGAAGACGTCATCACGGCACCAGTTGGCTCACGCCAGAGAGGACGATGTCACTGCCGCCGAGCTGCTTCAGGCGAGGGACGAGGTCAGCGATGGCTGAACGGGGGACCGCAGACCGCACGGCGAAGCCGGCCTCGCCGCGGAGGGCGGCGATGGTGGGCTGGCGCATGCTGGGCAGGACGTCGAGGACCCCGTCGAGGTCCGCTGCGGCCACGTTGAGCTCGAGCATCATTCGCTGACGGGCGTCGAGGACCGAGCGGAGGAGCAGCACCAGCTCGTCCAGGCGCGCCCGGCGCCCGGGGTCAGCGGCGGCTGCCTGGCTCGCGTAGAGCCGGGTGGAGGATGAGAACAGCTCCGCGATCACGTCCAGTCCATTGGCCTGCAGGGTCGAGCCGGTGGAGGAGTTGTCCACGATCAGGTCCGCATCCTCGGGAGGGAAGACCTCTGTGGCGCCGCAGGTGGACAGCACCCTGGCGTCGATCCCCATCTTCTGAATCCAGGTCTCGGTCAGCCGCCGGTACTCGGTGGCGATCACCAGCGGGCGGCGCGGGAGCTGGCCCTCTTCGTCCAGGAGAGCGCGGGGGGCTGCGGCGACGATTCGTACGGGGTTGAGCCCGGTGTCCAGGAGTTCGACCACTGGTGCGGCCTTTTCCTCGGCCCAGTCCGCGCCAGCGAAGCCCACATCGCGTGCTCCGGCGCCGAGCATCTCGACGACGTTCTGTGGCTTGAGGAGCTTGGTCTCGACGGCAGGCAGCGAGACGGTGGGGCGATACGCGCGACCGCCCATGGTGACGGACACGCCGGCGTCGGCGAGCAGGCTGATGACCTGGTCTTGTTGGCGGCCTTTGGGGAGCGCGAGCCGGAGAGGGGCAAGCGTCGCGGAGGCTGCACGGGTGGCGGCGGCCTCAGGGATGGAGTCGAGTTCGAGGGTCACGGTGGCTTCCGGGTGAGAGGAGGCCAGCCCACAAACCGCCGTCAACGCAAGACGCCGGCTGGTGGGCCGGCGTTGAGCGGTGGGACGTCAGTGTCACACGCGTGCTCAGCACCCGACCCGGGAGGGGTCGAAGTGATGATGGAGCGACGCGTTGCTGATCGAGACGTTCATGCGAGCACAACGAGTAGGGCCTGGGGGCCAGACTGCAACCCGTTGTTTTGGAGAATCTCGCAGACTCGAGTCTGCCTCAGGCGAGCAGCTTTGCGGCTCGGATGCGCATGGTGTGGCGTTCACGCACCGCAGCGAGGCCGCGCTGCGCGATCTCCCGAGCCTCTCCGGGGTGCGCGAGGAAGTGCGCGACCTTGCTCTCGAGCTCGTCGATCGTGCGGTAGGTCTCGACCTCCTTACCCACCTCGAACAGCTCCTCGATGGAGTCGGAGTGCTCGGCGATCAGGAAGCCGCCGCAGGCCATGACGTTGATCACCCGCATAGGGATGGCCTCGGGCTGGTAGATGCGGTTGACGTCCACGTGCACCTCGGCGCCGCTGTAGACGCAGGTCAACTCACGACCTTGCTCGGCGAGACCGCGGTAGTGCACCCCCGGGGCAGCGGAGGAGACCTCGCTCCAGCGCTCATCTCCCCAGACGTGGATGCCGAATTCGCTCAGCGCCGAGACATAGGCGACGCGCTTCTGGGAAGCGACGATCTCGGCGACCCACTTCTTCGGGTCATCCGGCGTGCCGTTGCGGATCGCGGCCTCGAGGAAGTCGCCGAACTGCTCCTCGATGAGTTGGTCCGACGCATAGATGCCGTAGTTGGCCCGCTCCGCCGCGAGAACCCGCTCGAGTCGCTCGGAGGTCTCGTCGAAGCCCTCTTCGGCGGAGCAGTTGAAGGAGGCGTGAAGCTGGAGGAACAGCCGCTTGAAGCGCCGCGCCCGGTCGATGAGGCTCGAGCCGACGAAGCAGACGCGTGCCGAGAAGCGGCTGCGCTCCTCCTCGCTGAGCTCGATCGGGGAGCGGCGGTCCGTGTCCACGCCGATGGGGAGGTATTCCACGGAGGAGAAGCCAGCCTCCTGCAGTTGGGTCACGTCCTTGGGGTGGAGCGTGAAGACACGAAAGTCCTCCCCTCCGGCGGGCGGGACGGGCGGGCGGTCCGTCTTGGGGTCCACCTCCCAGGCCACGAGCGGAACCTCGAGCTCGTGGCAGACGGCGGCGACCTCGGAGTCGTAGTTGATGGTGACCACGCGCTCGGGGCGCAGCGTCTTCAGCGCGATCCGGGTCTCGCGGGGGTCCCAGCGACGGACCTCGAGGGGGAACACGGAGTATCCCTCCGCGCGCACCGCGGCGCTCAGCTCGTTGTAGACCACACCGCCCATACCCAGGCCGATCCAACGTCGCCCCTCACCGGGGTGCTCGCCGCGGGTCGCCTCCTTGGTGAGCAGTAGCTCGTCCTCATAGAACTCCCGCAGGACCGGGTGGAGCACCAGCCGGTAGTCGGGCAGAGAGGGGAGATAGTCGATGAGGTCGGCGCCCAGGGCCAGGGTCAGGCGGCCGGTGCCCAGGGAGTACTTGTAGTCCTGGCTGGTGAGGGCGAGGCGCATGAGCCAGGGGTCGCGGTCCCAAGCGATGACCTTGCAGTTGGGGCGCGTGCGCAGGATGTGCGCCGCCTGTTCACCCAGGCTGATGCCGAACAGGAAGACGGTCTCGCCGTCTTCCACCTCGGCGACCGACGCCTCGAGCTCCTTCTTCGAGACCCGGAACTCGCGCAGTCGACCCCGGAAGCGGTAGAGCGGGGGGTTGGGGCCCCCGATGATCACGTGCTTGCCGCTGTCGGCGAAGAGGATGCGCTCGATGAGCTGCTCCCCGGCTGAATCCCCCACGAGCGTGCAGAGGTTCTCTTCGAGCATGGGCTCAAGGCCAGAGGGGATCTCCTCGTCGGAGGCGCCGCTCCGGTTGGGTGAGAACAGGCCCTGAAGGCTGCCGTCGATGTGGGGGGAACCGGTCATGCGAGGAGGGTATGACGAGACGCAGACCTGACCCTCATTCCTCGCACAGAAAGGTGCCATCGAGGCCCCGATTCGTACCCTCGACGGATGAGGAACGCCATTCAAGTGCTCAGCCTGGGGCTGATCGTCGCATGTGCTTCGGGCGACCGGCAGCCCCCGGCGGCCGCCACCACTGAGGCACCCGCGGTCTCCGCCAGCGGCGGCGACGCGCCTCTCCTCGATGTTCGCCTCGATGGGGCGGGCGCAGCGATGGTCTGGCTCCCTGCCGCCGCCGCGGATGGCGAGCACCTGCGGCTGCTCCACCTGGAGGGCATCGAGACCGGCCTCGGCGCCAACGAGGTGGGCCTGGATCGGGGCCAGATGGGGGGCGCCCGCCTGGTTCGTTTCCGCAGCCTCGGGGGCAAGGTCCTGCTCGAGCAGATCAACACCGACTACCGGGCGTCATCGGGCGGGCCACTCGAGCAGGAGGCGGCGCGGCAGTCCTTCGCGAGCTCGGTGCTCTGGGGGGGGACCCCCGTCGAGCGCGCCCGGGATGGTCGAGTCCTTGTGGACCTCACTTCTTTCCTGGTGCGCGACGCGCACGGGATTCAGAGCACCCTGTCCAGTCGCGGTCAGGGGAGCTACAAGCTCGACATGGTGCGGTCCGCCCTGGACGAGAGCCGCTGCCGGGCGTTCCCCGACAACGTCGAGTTCGGCGCGCTGCTCACCTTCACCACAGACAAGCCGGGCCCGCTGGCCCGAAGCAGCGCTCCGGACGGGGCGGCGCTCACTTTTGTCCAGCGGCAGGGCTTCCTCCGTCTCCCAGGCGGCGGCTATCAGCCGCGCCGCTTCGATCCGAGGATGGGGGCCTTCTCCATCCGTTACCTCGACTACGGCGTGCCGCTGGACGTCCCCCTCACGCAGCGCCTCGCGGTGCGGCACCGTCTCACCCGTGACCCCGAGACTGGAGCGGTGGAGCCGATCGTCTACTACGTCGATGCAGCGGCGCCAGAGCCCGTGCGATCGGCGCTCGTGGAGGGCGCTTCCTGGTGGAGCGAGGCGTTCGCCGAGGCCGGGTACCCCGGCGCGTTCAGGGTCGAGGTGGCCCCCGATGACCTCGACCTGCTGGATGTCCGCCATCACGTGATCCAGTGGGTCCACCGGTCCACGCGGGGCTGGAGCTACGGCAACGCGATCAGCGACCCCAGGACGGGTGAAATCATCAAGGGGCACGTCAGCCTCGGCTCACTCCGTGTCCGTCAAGACCGGCTCCTCTTCGAGGGCTTGCTCGGCGTGCAAAAGACAGGCTCAGGCTCCTTCGACGATCCGACCCAGCTGGCCCTGGCGCGAATCCGGCAGCTCGCCGCGCACGAAGTGGGCCACACCCTGGGTCTCGCCCACAACTTCGCCGCCAGCGCCTCCGGGCGAGCGTCGGTCATGGACTATCCCGCGCCGCGGGTCCGCTCGGACAGGAGTGGGGGGCTGGACGTCTCCGAGGCCTACGGCGTGGGGGTCGGAGCCTGGGACGTGCACGCGATTCGCATGCTCTACGCGCCCGTCCCGGCGGGCGAGTCCGCGGCGGAATTCCACGATCGCCTGAGCCGCCGCGCGGCAGACCGCGGGCTCCGCTACCTCACCGATCAAGACGCCCGTTCCGCGGGGGCTGCGCAGCCCTACGCCAACCTCTGGGACGACGGCGACGATCCCGTTCAGGCCCTGCGCGAGGCGCTGGATGTCCGCAGCATCGGGCTGCGCCGATTCGGCGCGAGTAACCTCGCCGTCGGGAGGCCGCTGGCCGAGCTGGAGGAGGTCTTCGTGCCGCTCTACCTGCACCATCGGTATCAGGTGGAGGCGGCGGTCAAGATGGTCGGCGGCGTGCTGTACGAGCACGAGGTCAACGGCGAGCGGCCGAGGCCCATGAGGTCAGTGCCGAGCGCGGACCAACAGCGCGCCTTCAGGACCCTGATGGAGACGCTCAGCCCCGAGGTGCTCTCGATTCCAGCCCCCGTCCGACGCCTGCTCTATCCCCGGCCGCCGGGCTACGGGAGCTCTCGGGAGGTGTTCGCGCGTGACGCGGGCGTGGCCTTCGACTGGCTCGGGGCCGCGGAGGTGGCCGCTCGGATGACCGTCTCGGGCTTGCTGGACCCGCAGCGGCTGATGCGGCTTGAGTTGCAGGCCGCGGAGTCCGCCACGGAGGAGCGGCCGTCGGTGGACGCGGGGGCGATGGTCGCCGCGATGTTCAGGTCCACGCTGTTGCCCGCGGTCTCGATGCCGATGGCGTCTGCGGACGCGATTCCTCAGGAGGAGCGAGCGCTCCGAGAGGTGGTGCTGGCCGTCGTCGCCGAGGAGTGCCTCTCGACCTACCTCCGCGCGGGGACCCCGCGGGCGGTTCGAGCGGCTCTTCGACCGTCCCTGGCCGCCTTCGCCACGGACCCGGAGGTGGCGGAGCGCACGAGCCTCGGCGACCTTCAGGTCCAGGTTCAGCGGGTTCTGACGCGCTCCGTCTCGGGCCCCGCCGCGTCCCCCGCGACGACTGAGCCTCAAGCCCCCCCTGGCAGCCCGATCGGATCGGCCAAGGAGCCCTGGTGCTCCATGCGTTGAGTCCTGGCTACGCAAGGCGAACAGCACACCGAAGGCCGGCGCGGCTACGATCCCGGCGTCTTTGAAGGACCCTCCCATGAAGTTGATTGCATCTGCACTGATCCTTGGCGCCTCCATGGCGCTCCCGACGAGCGACGTCGACGAGTCCAATCTCGACCGCGCGCTCGACACCATCACGGCGGATGAGATCCGCTCGGACCTGTACTTCATTGCCTCCGATGCGATGAAGGGGCGCGACTCCCCCTCGCCCCAGCTCAAGATCGCTGCGCGTTACATCCGCGCGCGGCTCATGCGTCTTGGCTTCCAGCCAGGGGCTCAGGATGAGTCCTACCTGTACGACTGGACCTATCCCCAGAGCGGGATGGACATGGACCGGACCTCCCTCGCGATCGAGGGCAAGGATGGCGCGCAGCTCAGCCTCGCCATGGGCGACGGCTACTTCATGCCCCAGTCCGCGCTCGGCATGCGCGAGGTGAGCGGCGATGCGATCTGGGGGGATGACCTGAACTCCAAGTCGCTGGACAAGCTCAAGGCGCGTGGCAAGTGGGTCGTCGGGACCAACTCTCGAGGCCTCTCCATCAAGCGCCGCCGCGCCCTCGAGGAGGGCGGCGCGCTGGGCGTGATCGTCTTGCCCGATGAGCGCAAGATGAAGAAGACCGTGGAGGAGACCTTCGGGCGCACCCTCGCGAACGTCAAGGCGCCGCGCTTGTCGCGCAACGCCTCCACCCGCGAGGGATTCCCGGTCCTTCACCTGAGTGAGGACACGGCCAAGGCGGTCCTCGGGATGATGCCCAAGAGCCGTAAGCTCGGCAGCAAGCTGCCCCTCGAGATCACCGAGAGCTGCGGCTACGGCCAGCTCGATGACGCTCAGCTGGAGAACGTCGTGGGCATCTGGCCGGGCTCGGACCCCAAGCTGAAGGACGAGCTCATCATCATCTCGGCGCACTACGACCACGTCGGGTACCGCGCCAATGGAGACATCTACAACGGCGCGGACGACAACGGCTCGGGGACCTGCGGCCTGCTCGCGATCGCGGAGGCACTCAAGGAGTACGGGCCCATGCGCCGCTCCGTGATGCTCATCTGGGTCTCGGCGGAGGAGAAGGGACTGCTGGGGTCGGAGGCCTGGACCAAGGACCCGTACCTTCCCGGTGGCCTGAAGCCCCTGTGCAATATCAACATCGACATGATCGGCAGGAACGCCGCTGACGAGTTCATGATCACGCCGACCAGCAAGCATGAGGCGTACAGCGCGTTGACCAAGGTGGCCGAGGCCAACATGAAGAAGGAGGGGTTCAAGAAGGTTCGCTCGGCCGACTCCTACTGGGAGCGGTCCGACCACGCCAACTTCGAGAAGAACCTCGACATCCCCGTCGCCTTCCTCTTCTGCGACGTTCACGAGGACTATCACAAGGCGACGGATACCCCGGACAAGATCGACTACGACAAGGTCCGTCGGATCTGCCGTCTGGTCATGCGGATGCTCGAGGCGCTTCAGATCGACAAGCCGAAGTTCTGAGCACCAGCGTCCGCGCGGGGCGCAAACGCGAGAGACAAAAGTTGGCGGCCCGGACTCCTCTCGGAGCCCGGGCCGCCTTGCGGTGATGGGGGGGTGCGGATGGCCCGTGGGGCGATCAGAAGGCCTCGTCGAAGGCGACGTCGCCTGTGACGGAGACCTGGTAGGCGCTGACGCGCCGCTCGAAGAAGTTCGAGAGCTCCTGGACGTCCTGGAGGTCCATGAAGCTGAAGGGGTTCTTGGAGCCGAAGTAGGCCGGCATGCCGAGGTTCTGCAGGCGCTGGTCCGCGACGAACTCCAGGTACTTGCGCATGTCCGACTGGGAGAGGCCAGCGACGCCGCCAGAGAGGAGGTCGTCAGCGAACTGCATCTCGCAGTCCACCGCTTCCTTCATCATCTCGATGACCTGCTGCTGGAGCTCGTCGTCGAAGAGCTCCGGGTTCTCCTTGCGGACGGTGCTGACCACCTCGAACGCGAAGGCCATGTGGCAGCTCTCGTCGCGGAACACCCAGTTGGTACCCGAGGCGAGGCCGTTGAGGAGGCCTTTGCTCCGGAGGAAGTACACGTAGGCAAAGGCCGCGAAGAAGAACAGGCCCTCGATGCAACAGGCGAAGCACATGAGGTTCAGCAGGAACTTCCGCTTGTCTGCCGGAGTCTCGCAGGCCTCGAGCGTGTCGACCGAGTCCATGTACTTGAAGCAGAACGCGGCCTTGCGCTGGATCGACGGGATGTTCTGGATGGCCGAGAAGGCCTCCTCCCGCTCCTTCAGGTCAGGGATGTAGGTGTCCAGCAGCGTGAGGTAGAACTGCACGTGCAGGGCCTCCTCGTACAGCTGCCGCGACAGGTACATCCGCGCCTCGGGGGCGTTGATGTGCTTGTAGAGGCTGAGCACGAGGTTGTTGGACACGATGGAGTCACCCGTGGCGAAGAAGGCCACGAGGCGGTTCACCAGGTGCCGCTCCGCGGGGTCCAGACGCTTCTGCAGGTCCACCGTGTCCGTGGAGAAGTCCACTTCCTCGACGGTCCACGTGTTCTTGATGGCGTCCCGGTACATCTCGAAGAAGACCGGGTACTTCATCGGCCGGAGGGTTAGGTCGAATCCTGGGTCGAGGATCATGAGCGGTGCAGTTGCGGTAGGGGGGTGGTGCGGTTCGTTTGGACGGGTGGCCGCCGGCGCAGCGCGCCGGCGGCTGGGGCTCACGTGCAGGACTCGCAGGACTCCGGGTTCTCCAGCGAGCACGCGACGGCGTCCGCGTCGGACACCGTGGCGGCGCTGGAGGCCTCGGTCTGGCGGATGCGAGTCGCCGGGCGTGAGCGGAGGTAGTACGTGGTCTTCAGGCCCTGCTTCCAGGCGTACAGGTACATGGAGGAGAGCTTCCCGATGGTGGGAGAGGCCATGAAGAGGTTCAGGGACTGGCTCTGATCGATAAACGGGCCGCGAGCGGCGCCGAGGTCAACGAGAGCCTTTTGGGGGACCTCCCACGCGGTGCGGTAGAGCTCCTGCAGCTCCTTGGGAAGCGAATCGATCCCCTGGATGGAGCCCTCGGCCTGCTTGATCTGCTGCCGCATGGAGTCATCCCAGAGGCCGCGTTCCTTCAGGTCGTTGACGAGGTAGTTATTGATCTGCATGAAGTCCCCGGAGAGGGTCTCCCGCTTGAACAGGTTGGAGACCTGCGGCTCAATGCACTCGTAGCAGCCGGCGATGCTCGCGATCGTTGCCGTGGGGGCGATCGCGATGATGAGGCTGTTGCGCAGGCCAGTCTTGGCGATCTGTGCCTTCACCTCGGCCCACTCCTCGGTGAGGGTCGGCTTGACGTCCCAGAGGTCGAACTGGAGCTTGCCCTCGGCGGCCCAGGTGTCATCGAAGGCCTCGTGGGCCCCGAGCTCCTCGGCGATCTTCGCCGAGGTACGGACCGCGTGCAGGTACACGTGCTCCTGGATCTGAGCGGTCAGCTTCAGGGCCTCCGGAGAGTCGAAGTTCAGGCGCAGCTTGAACAGGACGTCCTGCAAGCCCATGCACCCGAGCCCCACCGGTCGCCAGCGGCTGTTCGAGGTGGATGCCTCGTCGGTGGGGTAGAAGTTGATGTCGATGACCCGGTCGAGGTACTTGACCGCGGTCTGGACGACCTCTCCGAGGGCCTCGAAGTCAAAGCTGGCGGTGCCTGCCTCGTCGATCGCGACGAACTTGCCGAGGTTGACGGAGCCGAGGTTGCAGACCGCCGTCTCGTCCTTCGAGGTGATCTCGAGGATCTCCGTACAGAGGTTGGAGAGGTGGACGACGTTACCGGCGACCTTCGCCTGGTTGCAGGTTCGGTTACTGGTGTCCTTGAAGGTCATCCAGCCGTTTCCCGTCTGCGCCAGGGTGCGCATCATCCGGGAGTAGAGGTCGCGCGCCTTGACCTGACGCTCGAACTCTCCCTTCTTCTCGGCATCGAGGTAGATGCGCTCGAACTCCTCGCCGTGCGTGTCGCACAGCAGCGGGTGACGCTTGGGGTCGAACAGCGACCACATTTCGTCCTGCTCCACGCGACGCATGAAGAGGTCCGACACCCAGTTCGCCAGGTTCAGGTTGTGGGTCCGGCGCGCCTCGTCTCCGGTGTTGTCGCGGAGCTCGAGGAACTCCTCGATGTCAGCGTGCCAGGTCTCGAGATACACGCACGCGGCGCCCTTCCGGCGGCCGCCCTGGTTGACGGCGGCCACGGAGCTGTCGAGGGTCTTGAGCCACGGGACGATCCCGTTGCTCTCCCCGTTGGTGCCCCGGATGAGGGAGCCACGCGAGCGGACGCGGTGGTACGCCACGCCGATCCCGCCCGCGAACTTCGAGAGCCGCGCGATGTCCTGGTAGCGGTCGTAGATCGACTCCAGGTCGTCCTGCGGCGAGTCGAGCAGGTAGCACGACGAGAGCTGCTGGTGGAGCGTGCCGGAGTTGAAGAGCGTGGGGGAGCTCGGGAGGTACCGCAGCGAGGAGATCAGGCGGTAGAAGTCCCGGGCCTCGCTCGGCGACTGGGCCAGGCCGCAGGCGACCCGCATGAAGAAATACTGCGGGGTCTCGAGCACGTGCCGGCTGCTCGGGTGCTTCAGCAGGTACCGGTCGTAGACCGTCCTGAGGCCGAAGTACTCGAACAGGTTGCCCCGGTCAGCCTCGATCGTGTCGTTGAGCTTGCGTGCGTTGGCGGAGACGAACTCTGCAGTCTGATCGTTGATGATCCCCAGCTCATGGCCCAGCCGGACAGACTGGCTGAAGGAGTAGATCTCCTGGTTCTGGACCTCCTTGTCGATGTACGTGCCGAGCAGCCGGGCGGCCAGGCGGCTGTACGCCGGCTCTTCGGCCGTCAGTGAGGCCGCGGTCTGGATCGAGAGTCGGTCCAACTCGGAGGTCGTGGCTCCGTCATACAGCCCGCTGATGGTGCGGGTGGCAATGCGCATAGGGTCGACATCCGTCAGCCCCTCCGCGCAGCGGCTCACGGCCCGAACGATCTTGTTCAGGTCGACAGGTTCAAGGCCCCCGTCGCGCTTGCTGACCCGCATCCCGGGGGCTTCAGCGCCGGGTGAGGCGTTAGCCGGTGGGTTGCCGCTGCTTGCGCTGGCGGTGGACTCGGGGAGGGCGGCGGTGGCGGCGTTCGATTCGTCGGCGTGGGTGCGATCCATGCTTTCGAGCTGGGGGGCGAGGGTCTCGGGAAAGGCGGGTGGCGCTTGGTGGGGGGGGGCTCCAGCGGGCGGACGGGGCGTGGTCTCGGTGGGCGGAGCTCCCCCTAGGGAATCCGCGCCGGTTCCGCGACCCGTCAGGTCGCTCTGCGATCGGCTCAGCGCGCTGGAGCCTTTCGCGGGGCCGGTGGTTTCGGACGCCGGTTCCCTCAGGATGGCGGTGTCTTCGAAACTCGGTTCGGCCGGGAGGTTGGGGCTAGCTGGAGCCCCGTGACCTGCCCGCTGGCCCTGGACAGAGCCGAACCCCTGAAGGTCGGATCGGACAGGGCTGCCGGAGGCTGGGTAGGGGGATCGAGCGGCCGGGGGAGGCCCCGTGCCTGGCAGATCGGGCTGACTCGTGCCCCCTGTAGGTTCTGTCGGCGTGGCGTCGACCATGTCCACTTCTTCGGTAGCTCGACCACAACATCTTGTGGTCATTCTCCATGAAGAGCGGATGGGTAGGCGTCATGGCCCCAGTATATGGGCGAGCTCAGGCTGGTGCACCCCAAATGTTGTGGTCCGCCCTGACGCCGCAACTGGTCCGCTGGTAGCGACTTGAGGCCCTTCCGCGGGTGATGGTCGCAGGGCTCGGCGACAGATTCGGCGCCGCCCCCATTCTGGACATCTTGCGGCCCGGCACGGGCAGGCCGGCGAGCGAAGTCCGTCGCGATCGAGCGCCGGCGGGCCACCGAACTTGGTCGAACGACGTGCCCCCGCGGGCACGGCGGTCAGGGTGAGGGGGGGCAGGGGCGCGGGATCGGCCCCGCGCCCTCCCCCCCGGCCCTCACCTGCCGCCGAGGATTCGCCCGTAGCGGTAGTAGGCCTCCAGGCAGAGGGCCATGGTGGCCGTCGAGTAGACGCGGCCGCCGGGCTTGCCCCAGGGCCCAACCGGGTCCCAGGACCCTCGAGCCGCGCCGTCCTTGCGCTGGGACTCGATGACCGCGGGCTCCATGGCCTTGCGCCAGCGACGCCAGTGGTCGCCTCCCATCTGGTACATGGCGTAGGAGCCGTAGTACCAGTGGTACATGTCGCAGCCGAGCCCCTCGGGGTCCCACTGGGGGAGGGCGCTGAGGATCAGGTCCGCGTGCTGGCCCATGAGCGGCTCCTCCGCCGGGTCCTGGCCGAGGAAGAACCGGCACAGCAGGGCCACCGAGGTCAGCGCCTCGCCCTTCTCCACCGGGTACTGGTCGTTCATCCCGCGCACGCGTGAGCTGGCGGAGCCGGTCTCCCGGTAGCCCACCCTCCCGGTCCCCGGATCGGTCATCTCGTCGAACCACTGGGCGGCTGCGACGAAAGCCTCGCGGTCCACCCGCAGGCCCGCGTCCTCGGCCGACTTCATGGCGAGCACCATCCAGCCGGTGACGGATGTGTCGTTGGTCCCGTCCGGGGGGACGGAGTAGCCCCACACGCCGTAGGGGTTGCGCGCGCGGCTGATGTAGTTCAGCGCGCGCTGGACCTTCGACTTCAGCACCGTCGAGCGGTCCAGGTAGTAGGACTCGCACATGGCGAGGGTGGCGATGGCGTGGTCGTAAAGGAACGCGTGGCCGATCTCCTCGCCGAACAGCCCCGACTCGCGGTCCTGCTCGCTGGCGAGCCACTTGATGCCGCGTCGGACGACCTCCTTGTGCACGCCACGGGTCATGGTGTGGCCGTTCCCGAGGAAGGCGAGCAGCGCGAGCCCGGTGACCCCGATGTCATGGTTCGCGTAGCCGGGACCGTCGGTCCGGTCGCCCGCGGGGTCGTGCTTCATGAAGCCGTCGGCATCCCAGCCCCCGTCCGCGTCCTGGTGTTCGGCGAGCCAGTCGAGCGCGATCTTCACGCACCTTGCGCCGGGCTTGCCGCCCGGCCCACCGGCGCCGGTCCCGAAGCGACCGGCGCTTCCGGGAGGACCCCCGGGCCCGATGCCGACGATCGCTTCGGGGCTGACGCTGTCGAAGGGAGCGACGCTGTCGAGCATGGGGTCGCCGTCGGGTGTCGTGGAGTTCTCCTCGGTGAACAGCTCGCTCTGCACCGGCTGGTCAATCTCGACCTCCGGGACGACCTCGGACAGCTGCTCGGGCTCGATGACCTCGACGGGCTCCTCGGGCTCGAGGATCTCTGGCACCTCGACCGGCTCGATGGCCGTGGTGATCACCTGCGGCTGCTCCTCGTCGAAGATCGACCAGGGGATGGCGGCGAGGATCAGGAAGGCCACCAGGTGGAGCATCCCGGAGATCGCGATCCAGGGGGCGCGATCCATCCATTGGTAGAGCGCGTCGCCGAAGGACTCCTCCTCCCAGGAGGTGGTGCGGGGTGCGATGGCAGGGGTCGATTCAGTCTTCATAAGGGGCTCCTCGCCGCTCGGGCGATCACGTGGTCGCCACCGGGAACGGAGGTCGAGGAGGTCGGTTCACGCCCAAAATAAGGTCGTGTTTGACTGAACCGGCGGGGGGGGGGCCGCTGCGGCCGGCCCGTTCTGGCCTCAACGCAGAACGCCCGCGCGGTCCGAGGACCACGCGGGCGTTCTGGCTGGCGGAGTGATCCGCCCTGGATCAGCGAGCGCCGAGGACGCGCGCGTAGCGGTAGTACGCCTCGAGGCAGAGCACCATGGTCGCCGTGGAGTAGACCCGGCCGCCGGCGTAGCCCCAGGGGCCGTTCGGGTCCCAGGAACCCTTCGAGGAGCCGTCCTTGCGCTGGGAGCGGAGGACCGCCGTCTCGAGCGCCTTCTTCCACGCCTTCCAGTACTTGCCGCCCATCTGGAACATGGCGTACGACCCGTAGTACCAGTAGTACATGTCGTTGGTCAGGCCGTCCTTTCCGTCCCACTCGGGGAGGTCGCGGAGCAGCAGGTCAGCGTGCTGCTTCATGACCGGGTTGTCGTCGGGGTTCTGGCCGAGGAAGAACCGGCACAGCAAGGCCACGGCGGTGAGCGCCTCGCCGTTCTCGGCGGGGTACTGATCGTTCATACCCGTCACGCGAGAGCTCGGGGTGCCGGGGCCAGCGTCTGCCGTGTACCCGACCCGGCCCGTGCCAGGATCGGTCATCTCGTCGAACCAGTTGATCGAGTCGTTGTAGGCCTGACGGTCGATCTTCAGCTTGCCTTCCTCGGCGGACTTCATGGCGAAGACCATCCAGCCGGTGACCGACGTGTCGTTGTCGCCGTTGGGCGGGACGTCGTAGCGCCAAACACCGTACGGGTTTCGTGCGCGGCTGATGAAGGCCATGGCCTTCTGGGCCTTGGTCTTCAGCAGGGTCGACTTGTCGAGGTAGAAGGTCTCGCACATGGCGAGCGTCGCGATCGAGTGGTCGTAGAGGTAGTGCTTGCCGACCCCGTCACCGAACAGACCGCTCTCGCGGTCCTGCTCCTGAACGAGCCACTTGATCCCACGCTTCACCACGTCCTTGTAGGTGCCGCGGGTCATGGTGTGGCCGTCTCCAAGGAAGGCCAGCAGCGCGAGCCCTGTGGCGCCGATGTCGTGGATCTCGTCGCCGCCGCCGTCGCACTTATCCCCGGGGGGGTCGTGCTTCATGAAGTCGGCGCAGGCCCACTTGCCGTCCTTGTCCTGGTGCTTCTTGAGCCACTCAAGGCCGTCCTTGATGGCCTGCTCGGTGCCCTTACCACCGCCGGCGCGCAGGTTGCGCTTGCCACCGAAGCGGCCGCCATACTTGCCACCGGCGCCCCCGCCGATGCCGAGCAGCGAGTTGCTGTTGTTCTTGTCGAAGGGGGAGTCCGAATCCATGGTCGGGTCGCCCTCCGACTGCTCGAACTCCTCGTTCGTGTCCGTCTCGTTGTGGTCGGAGACCTCGAAGTCCTCGATGATGGGCTCCTCCTCGGTCTCCTCCTCGATCTCCTCTTCGGGCTCTTCGGGCTCCTCGACCTCGGGCTCGGGAGCCTGCTCGATCGAGGCCTGGACGTTCTGGTCCGGGGTCGAGTCGAAGATGCTCCACGGGATGTTCGCGACGATGAGGAAGGCCACTAGGTGCAGGCCGCCGGAGAGCAGCAGCCAGGGCCCACTCTTCATCCATTCGTAGAGGACGTCGTTGAACGTCTCCTCCTCCTCCCAGGGCTTGGGCATGGAGGATTCGATCTGGATGTCCTTGTAGTCGTTGCTCATGGCGTTGACGTCGCCGGGCTGGCTGCTCGGCCAGAGGGGCTTCCCGGGGCGGTTTCCTGGGGGTGGCTCCCTGGAGAGGCCGCCCGTTGGGTGGGAGCGGTCAACGGAGATCCGGTGACCGATGGAGGTGGAGTACGAGGTGCGCGGGCAGCGGTTGCCGACCGGGCAGCCACTCAACGCGGGGCGCCGAGCGGGGTTCAGAGGTTATCCAGCGATTCTCCTCTCGGCTACCGCTGACGGGCAGGGAAGCCAGCCTGGAGGCAGATCCAGGGGTGCCTGGGCGCCTCAGCGTGCCCCGCCTCCCTTGATGAGGATCTCTCGAACCGCCGGATCCGAGACGCGGGTGGTCCTGGCCAAGATGCTCACGCCTCTTGTGATGCGGCGGCCCCGATTCTCATTGGAGATCGCTTCTCGGAGGCTCTGCTGGAGCTCAAGGTCGCCAAAGGGGAAGGCCTCGACCGCCTCGCTACGGCCTTCGAATCGGTACAGGATGAAGTACGACGAGCCATCCCCCGCCGAGAACATGAGCACGGGTGACAGGTCCCCAGGGGCCGCTGTGGCGAGGAAATCGGCGCTCGCGGGCCCGGGATGGAATCTCTGGAGCAATCGGGACATGTCTTGCTCGCTCTCGTTGAGGCGGCTGCCGCTCCCCTTGTTGTCCTCAGGGGCGTACTGGTTGACGAGGTCCTCGAAGGAGCCCGCGCCGGTGAGGAGAAATTCGCGGCAGGCCTCGGCCAGATCCGAGGCCTTCTGTTCGTCCCCCTCGAGTTGACTGCTGATGATCAGCCGCCTGATGGACACCTTCGCCGGCTGCCGTCCTACCTCGGCTGCGCGCTGGATGTCGGGGGTGGCGAGGTCGGCCTGGTATCTCCGATAGAGGGTGCTCGGACGGATATAGCTGTCCACATAGATCCGGCCGGTGGCCCCTTCCGTCCGGCCTGTCACGGAGTCCGTCCAGATCTGAGACATCAACCTCGTGCGCAGGATGGCGCGGAATGAGTCCGCGTCTTGGCCGATCGACGCGAGGTAATCACCGAACTTCACTGGGCCACCCCTGGCGATGACCTGCCTCTCCATATCGCCCGTCAGCGCGCGCTCGATCAACTCTGGCTCGAACCCCTGGTTCTGGCCACCCTCGATCTTCAGCTGCGCCTCGGTCTGTTGCAGCGCTGCCGCCATGAGTCGCTCGCGGGCGAGTTCTCGGGGACTGATATCCGCAGGAAGAAACGGTGTCGGATCCTCGAAGCTGGGACTGGCGACCATCTGCTGAAGGTCGCTCTGGGTCACCACCTCGTCCCCGACCACGATGAAGAAGCAGTCGGAGAATCTGCTCATCAGCTCGATCTCCAACGGGGTGCGAGGAGCCCACGGCTGCTGACCCGGATCCTCTCCTTCCGGTTGGGTGGGCCTCCCCTGCTGGTCCTGCGCGGCAGGGCGACTAGCGCTCGTGCCGGTCGAGGCTGGACTCACGGTTCGCCGTTGCGCCGGTGCCGCGGTCAGTGGGCCACCGGAGAGCAAGACGAGGACGACAGCCACGAGGGCGTGCTGGGTGAGGCGGAGCGAGCGCATGCCAGGATCTTGTGCGCGGCGAGGGGCGAGATCAACTGGTGGAGGACTGAACGAGCTTCTCAAGCCAGCGGACGGCCTTCTCGGGGTGGTCGGCGAGGTGCCCTGGAAGCACGACGTGGGCCACTCCGGGCTTGATCCGCCGGATGTCGAGCTGACGCCCACCCGCGCGCTGCCCGGCGAAGAGGTGCTCGAACGCCACGGCGTCGGAGTACTGAATCACATAGCGGTCTCCGTGCCAGGCCACGTGTTTGACCCGGGCCTGGTCGAGGGGGAGCTTCAGCTCGAAGAGCCGGAGCAGCTCCTTGGCCTCGGCCGGCGGGCGGCCATATCGGTCCCTCAGGCCCTGGAAGGACTGCTCCAGGATCTCTGTATCGGGACTCTGGGACAGGGCTCGGAGGGCGTCGAGCCGCTCGTCTGCCTTCTCGATCCAGGTCTCGGGCAGGAAGGCCCGGAGCCCTACCTCCAGCTCGCATCCAGCCTCCGTTTCCTCGAAGCGCGGGCGCTCTCGGTCGGTGGTCTCACCCGCAGCGAGCCGCTCCACCGTGAGCTTCAAGAGCCGACAGTACATGTCGTAGCCGACGGCGGCGATGTGCCCGGACTGTTGCGGCCCCAGGATGTTCCCGGCCCCGCGCAGCTCGAGGTCCTTGACCGAGATCCCGAAACCCGCCCCGAGGTGGTTCATCTCCTCCAACGCCTTGAGCCGCTCCCGGGCGTGTTGCTTGAGGGGCTTGTGCTTCTCGACCAGCAGGTGGCAGTGCGCCTTGACCGACCCCCGTCCCACACGGCCTCTGAGCTGGTGGAGCTCTGAGAGTCCGAAGTGGTCGGCGTCGTCGATGAAGATGGTGTTCGCCGTCGGGACGTCCACACCATTCTCGATGATCGTGGTCGCCACGAGCACGTCGACCTCCCCGTCACGGAAGGCGGTCATGACGTCTCGCAGCTCGGACGCCGGCATCTGACCATGCCCGATCGCGTAGCGCGCATCGGGGACGATGTCGCGCAGGTGGGCGCACACCGCCTCGATCGAGGTCACGCGGTTGTGGAGGAAGAAGATCTGTCCCCCCCGGTTGAGCTCGCGCCGGAAGGCCGCCTGGATCTCGGCGTCGTCCTCGCGGTACCCGAGGACGGTCTCGACCTCCTGTCGTCCGGGGGGCGGCGCGTTGAGCGCTGAGATGTCACGGACGCCAGAGAGCGACATGTGCAGCGTGCGCGGGATGGGCGTCGCCGTGAGGGTCAGCATGTCCACGTTGGCCCGGAGCTTCTTGAAGTGCTCCTTATGGGTGACGCCAAAGCGCTGCTCCTCGTCGATGATCACCATGCCGAGGCGCTTGAACTTCACGTCCTTGGAGAGGATCCGGTGCGTCCCGATGACGACGTCCACGTGCCCGAGGGGGAGCCCCTCGAGGGTCTCCTTGCGCTCACTCGCCGAGGTGTAGCGGGACAGGCCGCGCACCGTGATGGGGAAGTCGGCCATCCTGGACTGGAAGGTCGTGAGGTGCTGCTCGGCGAGAATCGTCGTGGGGACGAGGACCGCGACCTGGCCGCCCCCGTTCACCACCCGAAACGCGGCGCGCACCGCGATCTCGGTCTTGCCGAAGCCGACGTCGCCGCACAGCAGGCGATCCATCGGGCGCTCGGACGCGATGTCGCGGGCCATCTCGGCGGTGACCTCGACCTGGTCCTCGGTGTCGTCCCAGGGGAACTCGTCCAGGAACTGCTGCACGAGCTCCGGGTCCCCGTCCCAGGGGTCGCGCTTTCGGAGCTGCCGCTTGGCCTGCACCTCGATGAGCTCCGAGGCGAGGTCAAACAGGCCTTGCTCGACCTTCTCCTTGCGCTTGCGGAAGCTCTGGCCGCCGATCTTGTCCAGGGCCAGCCCGGATCCCCCCGCGCCGATGTAGCGCTGGACCATGTCGATCCGGCTCGCGGGCACATAGAGGGCGACATCGCCGCCGAAGATCAAGTGGAGGTGCTCCTCCTCCCCTGTGCCGCGCTTCATGCGCTTGAGCCCCTGGTACCGGGCGAGCCCGTGGACTGCGTGGACCACCAGGTCACCGGGCCGGAGCTCGAAGAAGCTCTGGAGGGCCTTCACCTTGTGCTGGTGGGCACGCGCGCTCACTCGCTTGCGCGCGCCGAGGGTGCCCTTTAGCTCGTGGCTACAGATGATGAGCAACCCCAAGGGGGGGGCGCGGAAGCCACGAGAAACGAACCCCACGACGAGCTCGAGGCCGGACGCGCCGGCCTTCTCGAACTGGGCGCTGACGCGATCTCGCTCGGCCTCAGTGAGGCAGGCGACGATCACCCGCGTCCCCTCGGCCGCGAGGCGCGCGAGCTCGGGGGCCGATGCGGAGACCCCGGAGCTGAGCCCTTGAACCGAGCGGGTGTCAAGGGACACGTCGTCTCCGGGGAGGCTTTGGATGTCGAGCACCAGCCGGTCGGCAAGGGCGGCGCTGAGGCCCATCAGCGCTCGCTCGTGGTGAGCGGACTGAACCTTGAGGGCGTTCCCGCGCTCGTCGATGCGCAGGGGCTCGACCCGGACGCAGAGGGCGCTGGGATCCAGCAGTTCGAGGAGCGAGATCCCGTCGCCGTCCTCCACCCCGCCCGCATCGGAGGCCAGGCAAACATCGAGCTCGTCGTGGGTGGAGACCGAACGCTGCTCTGCGGGGTCGAAGCAGCGCAGGGACTCGATCTCCTCCTCGAACATCTCGATCCGGATCGGTTCGTCCGAGGCGAAGGGGAAGAGGTCGAGGATGTCCCCCCGCAGGCTGACCTGTCCGGCCTCCTCCACGAGGGGCTCTCGGGTGTAGCCGGCCTTGACGAGGCGCTCCAGCAGGGCGCGCACGTCGAGGACCTCGCCGGCCTTCAGGCGGACGAACTCCGACTCAAGGTCGCGCATCCTCGGGATCGGCTGGAGAAGGGCCTGCACAGAGGCCGCGATGGCCTTCGGCCGTCGCTCAGGGGCGCCCGCCAGGGACTGGGCCAGCTGCAGTCGCGCTCGGATCGAGGCCGCGTCCGCGCCGCCCCGCTTGGCGCCCGCGTCGCGCGAGGGAAACTGGGTCGCCGGGACCCCGAAGGCCGCGAGGTCCAAGGCGAAGGACTCAGCCTCGCCGTCAGTGGAGGTCAGGGCCAGGATCGGGCGGTCGAGCTCGGCCGCGATCTGGGCCGTGATCAGCCCCTGGGCGGCACCCCACACATTGCCGACCGAGACGACACCCTTGCGCTTCAGCGCCCGCAGGGTCCGGGCGAGATCCGCATGGGGCATGGGCACCTCGCTGGCCCTGACGAGCACGACCCCCGTTCCGGAGACGCCCTCACCGGCATGCCCCTCCTTGTCGGAGGTGTCGAGGAGGCTCATCCTCGCGTCGGACTCGGTCATTGGAAGGTAGAGATACGGGTGGCCTCAGGTCAGGGGTGGGCGTCGAGGCCCATGTCCAGCAGCGCCTCAAAGGCGGCCCAGTGCTCCGCCTCCTTGACGGTGCGGCCCCAGGCTCCAGGGAAACGTTCGCCGGCCGCGGCCGCGGCGACGAGGAAAGCCCGAGCATTGTCGTCGCCCCTGCGCTGGAGGAGCTCGTAGGACGGTGGCTCGCCAAAGCGCTGCTGGCAGACCTCCTGGAAGCGTTGCTTGGGCTTGGGCCTCCCACGGCGCTGGCGCGCGGCGTTGAGCTCGGGTCCCAGGGTCTCCAGGACAAAGTGCCGCGCCGCCTCGATGCCGGCGTCGAGGTAGATCGCTCCGACTACCGCCTCGTACAGGTTGGCGAGGATCGACCGTGACAGGGCCCGCCGGTCGAGGCCGCGGCCCAGGCGAGCGTGATCTGCGAGGGCCATGCGGTGGGCAGCGCCGGCGAGCGCTTGGCGCGAGACGACCTGGGCCTTCATCTCGGTCAGGGCTCCCTCGGGGTGACCCTCCCGATCGCTGAAGAAGGTCTCAGCGATGATCAGGTCGAGCACCGTGTCGCCCAGGAACTCCAGCCGCTCGTTGTCTTTACGGCCCCGCGCGTCCGCCTTGGCGGACGAGGAGTGGGTGAGCGCGAGGAGCCCCAGGTCGGGGTCTTCGAAGCGGTGGAACGGGTCGAGGGGCGTGGACACGTGGGAGCGGGGGCGCGAGGGCGCGGGGCCGGAGTCTACCCCCGCAGGTGCCGGCACGGCCGAGTCGTGTCTGAGTCCTGTCCGTTGCCCAAGAAGCCGGGCTAGTGGCGCGACGACGCCAGTGGTTGGCGATTGCATCGAATAGACCCTCGGCTGGAGCCGTAGCCTGCCGCGCATGCAGCCGATTCCAGCACAGGTTCGAGACGCCGAGGCCAGCAGCCACGCCATCGAGGTCAGGGGGCTCCAGAAGACCTTCGGTGACGTCCCGGCGGTCCAAGGGTTGGATCTCGTGGTCCGCCAGGGCGAATCGCTGGGCCTGCTCGGGCCCAACGGAGCCGGCAAGACCACCACGCTCCGCATCCTCTCCACGCTCCTGAGGGCGGACGCCGGGACCGTCCGGGTCCTGGGGCTGGATCCTGCCGAGGACGGCCCGGCCCTGAGGTCTCGAATCGGCGTCGTTCCTCAGGACATCGCGCTCTACCACGGCCTCCGCGCAGAGGAGAACCTGAGCCTCTTCGGGGAGCTCTCCGGGCTCCGCGGAGCCCGGCTCCGCGAACGAGTGGAGTGGGGGCTGGAGACGGCGGGCCTGGTGGAGCGGAGGCGCTCCCTGGTCTCGGAGTTCTCTGGCGGCATGAAGCGCCGACTGAACCTGGTGGCGGCCCTCCTTCACGAGCCCGAGCTGGTCTTCCTCGACGAGCCGACAGCCGGTGTGGATCCGCAGTCTCGCAATCACCTGTTCGAGCAGGTGGAGGCGATCCACCGGGGGGGCACCACCCTGGTCTACACCACTCACGCCATGGGCGAGGTGGAGCGACTCTGCGACCGGATCATGATCATGGACAAGGGCCGGTGCCTGGCCGAGGGATCCCTCGAGGTCCTTCGTGACCTGGAGGAGGTCCGCGCTGGCCTCGGCAGCGGCCTGCAACTCGAGCAGGGCGCGGACCTCGAGCGGGTCGCGGCCATCCTGCGGGAGCACGGCGTGGGCGCCGAGGTCCGCGGCGCTGCTCCCGACCTCGAGTCCATCTTCCTCGCCCTGACGGGCCGTGCCCTGCGCGACGAGAGCCAGGAGGTCCCCTCATGATCCAGACCGCGCTCACGCTCCTGCGAAAGGACCTGCGCCTCTTCGCCCGCGACCGGACTGCCCTCTTCTTCCTCCTCGTCCTCCCCGTCGGCCTCGGCGCGATCATGGGGACCGCGATGGGGGGTGGGATGATGGGCGGCGGCTCGAAGGCGCGGAAGATCGCCATCGCGGTCGAGGACCTCGACCGAACGCCCCGGAGCCAAGAGCTCGTCGAGGCGGTCCGCAGCATCGAAGAGCTGCGGGTCGAGGTCACGGCCGGCGTCCGCCGGCTGGTGGCCGACGGAGATCGAGCCGGCGGGCTCGTGATCCCGGCGGGCTACGGTGATGCGCTCTCGAGCGGTAGCGCGCCGCCGGACCTCGTCCTCTACAGGGATCCTGCCAAGCAGATCGCGAGCCAGGTGATGGTGTTCCAGCTCTCACCGGTGCTCTTCCAGCAGACCGCAAAGGGGCTCGGCTCGCGGATGATGGGACGGGTCACCGAGCTGATGGACCTGCCCGAGGCGAGCCGGGGCGCGATCACGAAGGAGCTGATCGGCTCCTATCTGCGGGTCGAGGACATCATGGACGGGGTCGAGGCGGCCGCCGCTGAAGACGCTGCTGAGGCCGGGACCGAGGCCGGGACCGAGGCCGGAACCCAGGCCGAGCGCGACGACGACGCGCCGCCCGTCACCTCCGCGACCGAACCGGATGCGACGGGGGAGGTGGGCATCATGGAGGCCCTCCCGGGGCTCATGGGGCTCCAGATCGAGGACCTCTCACCGCCGCGTGCGGACGGCCTCCCGCGCAGCGCTGGCGCGTCCCATGCGTTCTCGGCCATGGCCGTGATGATGCTGCTGTTCAACCTGGTGGCCTTCGCGGGCACGCTCCTCGAGGAGCGGGCGGAGGGGACGCTCGACCGCCTGCGGCTCACGCCCCAGGCTGGCCGGGCGGTGCTGCTCGGCAAGTTGCTTGTCACCATGCTCCTCGCCATTGTGCAGCTCGTGGTTCTCTTCACCTTCGGCGCGCTCGCGTTCAGGGTCCCTGTGATGGAGCACCTGCCGGCCCTGGCCGCGGCGAGCTTCGCATGGGCCTTCGCGGCCAGCGCCCTCGGGCTCCTCTTCGCCACGGCGTGCCGGACACGCAAGCAGATGGAGGGGCTCTCGACCCTCGTGATCCTGGTCATGAGCGCGGTGGGCGGCGCCTGGTTCCCCAGGGAGATCCTTCCGGAGTGGTTCCAGACGGCTGGCCTCGTGACCCCGGTGGCGTGGGCCATGGACGCCTTCCACGGCATCCTCTGGTACGGCAAGGGCGTCCTCAGCACCCCGGACCTGGGGGGCGTGATGGTGCCACTGGTGGTCCTGGGGAGCGGGGGAGCCGTGATGCTCGCGGTGGCCTTCGCGCTCTATCAGCGCAGGTTCGAGTCCGCCTGAGCCGACACGAGCGGCGCGAGCTCGGAGAGGTCCGCGCCTCCAGGCTGCTGGAACACGCGCAGGTCGAACTGCTCGAGGACCGCGAGCAAGTGGTCGAAGATGTCGCCCATGATGGCCTCGTACTGGACCCAGCGCTGCTCGCCGCTGAAGACGTAGATCTCGATGGGGATCCCCTCCGACGCAGGGGCCAGCTGACGGACCAGGAAGGTCATGTCCTCGCGGATCGGCTCCAGCCCGTGCAGGTAGGCCTCGACGTAGGCGCGGAACGTCCCGAGGTTCGTGAGTCGGCGGCCGTTGATAGGGCTGGCGCCGTCCACGTCGTTCTCCTCGTTCCAGCGGGCGACCTCGGTGGTCCTTGACTCGAGGTAGGGGCGGAGGGCCTGGACGCGCCGCAGGCGGTCGATGTCGGCCTCCTCGAGGAAGCGCACGCTGTTCATGTCGAGGTTGAGCGACCGCTTGATCCGCCGTCCGCCGGACTCGGTCATCCCGCGCCAGTTCTTGAAGCTGTCGCTCATGAACGTGTGGGTCGGGATGGTCGTGATCGTCTTGTCCCAGTTCTGAATCTTGACCGTGTGCAGGCCGATCTCGGTCACGTCGCCGTCGGCGTCGTACTTCGGCATCTCGACCCAGTCGCCGACCTGGAGCATCTGGTTGGCCTCGATCTGAATGCTGGCGATGAAGCCGAGGATGGTGTCCTTGAACACCAGGAGGAGGACGGCGGTCATGGCGCCAAGCCCTGCGAGGAGCGTCGTCGGGCTCTTCTGCATCAGGACCGCGACGGAGAGGATGCCAGCGCTGACCCAGACCAGGATCTGGACCACCTGGGCATAGCTCCGCACCGGCTTCATGCGCGTCGACTCGCGCTGGAGGCCGATGATCACGACCGCGTCGAGGAGTGCGTGGGCGGTCCTCGCGCCGGCGAGGATCATCCACACGTTCGCGACGCGTCGGAGGTAGTCCTGATAGATCCGCTCGTCCTCGGCGTCGAGCAGCACGCGCGCCGCGAGATACACCACGAGCGCGGGGGCGAGGTGGCTGAGCCGCTCGAAGACGCGGTGTTCCACGAGCACGTCGTCCCAGCGGGTCTTGGTGCGTGACACCACCGCGTGCATGCCGCGCACGATGACATGGCGGGCCACGATGTTGGCGAGCACCGCGAGCACAAGGACCCCGACCCAGCCAGCGACGAGGCGCTCCAGCGGCGTGTCGAGTCGCGCCATGAGATCCTTGATGGGCGCCCACCCGTCGGCTTGTTCGGCGGACGTCAGGAGGGTGGCGAGGGAGGGGAGGACCATGGGGGATGAGCCCGGCGGAGAGCCAGGGATCGGAAGAGGGCCAGGGGGGACCGAGCCAGGGGGGCCAGGCCAGGGGGACCAGGCCAGGGAGACCAGGCCAGGGGGGGCGGGAGAGAGCCAGGGAGCAGGGCGGAGCGGACGATCAGCGACCGCTGGGGCGGCGAAGGGCGAGGAGGAGCTTGCGCGGCTTCGCCCGCCACCAGGCGGGGTCGAGCGCGGATTCCTGTCGGTCGACGTGGAGCCGGGGCGGTGCCGAGGGGATGCGTCAGCCCCAAGCGCGCGCACGCTACCAAACGTGCCGCCGACCTCGAAGGCGGGTCAGCCCCGGCTGGGGGCCTGTGGCGGCGCAGGCCCGTCGCCCACAGCCCTGCATGGCCGACCGGCAGGAACGAAGGGGCCCGCTCTCAAGGGTCCCGCTCTAAAGGGTCCCGTCGCCATGGGGCCGTCAGGACCACGCGGCCAGGGGCGACCCGTCCCGGGCGGTCAGCCGGGCAGGCCAAGCGGGATGGCCCAGCGGGGTCAGCCAGCTGGTTCAGCCAGCTGGGTCAGCCAATTGGGCCGGACAAGCCGAGGGGCCGTCCTGTAGGGCCCCAGGTTCCCAGGGACCGGCGCCGAGGCGCGGCCTCAGGCGGCCTCGCGGTGCTCGTCGTCCCGGCGCCATGGGCCACGCCGTTCGCCATCGAGGACCTCGCGGCAGCGCCGCGCCAGCTGGTGCAGGATGGAGCGTTGCGGCTCGAGGTGGCGATCCGATGCCGGCCCGAGCCGGGCCCTCATCTCGGCCGACGTCCCGTCGATCAACACGGTGAGCCCGAGGTGCAGGGCGAGGGAATGGTCTGAGAGTTGGCTCGCTGCGACGAGGTCGCGGGCGGGGCCGAGGAGCACCCGTCTAAGCCCCTCCCACACGGCCACGCTCTGGCCCTCTGCGGTCAGGTGTTCGCCGCCCTTGGGGACGCCCTTCGGGCCGGCGGTTGCGGTGATGAAGTGAAGCAGGTCGTAGAGCAGCGGCGCCTGGCGGGCGAAGCTCCCCCATTCCGACGCGAACACGAGGGGCCCCTCGACGCGCACGTTGCCTGGGGTGAAGTCGCCGTGAGCGGGGCCAGCGGCGAGGGGAGCGCCCGCAGCGGAGCGCTCCAGGGTCCTCGCGAGCGCGGAGTAGTCGTCGTGCCACTCCGGGTCCTGGTCCCTCCGCAGGGAGGCGAGGTGTCGCCAGGAGTCGACGAAGACCGCGGTCTCCGGGAGAGGAGCGCCGGCGGTTCGATGCTCCAGCAGACCCAGGAGAAAGTGCGTGTGCGCGGGGCCGAAGGCGCCTTCCAGGGCCGGGCTCGTCGCCGGGGCGGCGTCCGAGGCGAGCCAGGGGCAGCCCTCACGCTCTCCGCTCGCGAAGAGGGATGCGTGTTGCTCGAGCCCTGCTTCCCTGAGGAACGCCAGCGCCTCGGCGCCGCGCTGGACGGACACCGCTGAGGCGGGGGAGACGCCAATTTGAAGGGACACCCTGGCGTCGCCCCGGCGGTCGAGGGCGCGCACGGTCAGGGCCTGGCCGGGGGCGGCGGAGTTCACCTGTACCGCCACATGGCCGTCCACCGGGAGCACCGGCAGGTCCTGGGCGGGGAGCGCGCGACCGAGGCGAGTCCAGACCGAGACCTCGGGACGCCCGAAGCGTTGGGCCATGTTGAAGGGGCTCGCGAGGCGGAGCAAGGCGGCCAGGGCTCGCCCGCCGGGAAGGTCCGCAGGGAGCAGCTCGAGGCTCCCGCGGAGGGCGGGGCCCGCGTCGGCAGGCAGGAGGGTGACGACGCGACGCCCGGCTCCGAACTCCAGGAAGCTCTCGGCGGCGTCGGGAGTCTCGAGCAGCGACTGAAGCCGGGCGAGCCGCGACCGGGAGGCGGCGCTGCCGGAGGTCCGGATCATGATCCGCTCACCGGGGCCAAGTCCGGCCCAGGCCTCCCGCACAGCTTCGGCGTCTTGCCGGTCATGCAGGTCGAGGCAGGCCACCGGGGATGGCCCCCCCCGCAGGACGGCGTACCAGCGGTCGATGAATAGCCCAGCGGCGTCCATCAGGCCGCTTGCTCGGAGGGCCGGTCGCGGCCGGAGAGGCTCAAGAGCGCCGCGCCCGGCGTCAGGGCTTCCATGCCGGCGAGGGTCGCCGCCATGGCGAGGCCGACGGCGGGCTCCTCGTCGCCCTCACAGGGGACCGCGAAGGCCGTCGGTTGACTCGCTGCGAAGGCGTCATAAGCAGCGGTGAGCGCGAGGGCCTCCCGCCGGGTGAGCTCCGGGCGCCGTTGCATCAGCTCGGTCGACGTCGGAGAGCAGACGAGGATGACATCGGGTCGCCGCGCCCTGGCTGCCATCCAGCGGACGAGAGCGCCGCTGTTGTTGAGGCCGAAGCGTCCGGGCTCGAGGGCCCAGTCATGGATCCAACCGTCGACCACCACGGCGCCTCCGCCGTGGAGGGCAGGCTCGACGAACGAGCGGTAGCTGCGGCAGAACGCGAGGAAGCTGCGCGTCGCTCGCCACCACGAAGCGAGGCGGCCGGCGGAGGGCTCCGCGGCTTCGTCCCCCGCGGACCAGGGGTCCTCGGCGGGCTGCAGGGACGTGCAGGTGCTAGAGCTGAAGGGGGCGCGAAGCTCGGCTCTCATCTCGGCCGCAAGCGCCTGGGTCTTCGCTCCCTTAGGCCCCACGACGGCCACGAGGAACCCCGGGTCCTCGCGCTCTCCGCCGATGAGGCGCAAGGCCAGCGCGGTCAAGGTCTGGAGGGGGCGACGGATGAGCGAGCGACGCACGAGGGCCCGTCTGAAGCGCGGGGCCTCCTTGATCAGCCTGGTGAGCTCCTCGCTGCGAAGCGCGGCCACGAAGCGATCGGCGGCCCCGGTCCCGACCATCCTGCCGAGCACGGCTCGAAGCTGCGCGGGGTGGGTGTCCGCGGTGACCACGAGGCGGGTCGTGGACTCCTTCTCAATGTGCCCTGAAGTCAGGTACGCGGGGAGGAAGTGGGTCAGGGTCCCGAGGACCGCCGCCGGTCGGTGGGGGCTACGGCTCGTGTCACGATTGCGGAAGATCTCGTCGGCCCCGAGATACGTGATGCCGCGCCACTGGCGGCGAGTGCTCACCTCCAGCCGAAGGTGGTGGTGTCGGTCGGTCCCGCAGAAGGCATACAGCTGGAAGGTGACGGCCCCACTCTCCCGGCTCGACCAGACGACGGAGACGCCTTCCGTGTCGAGCGCGTGCTGCAGGAATCGCGTGACCCGGTTGAGGTGCCGCGGCAGGCACATCAACTGGAGGCCCCTTGGGTCGCGTAGCACGGGCGCGAAGCGCGCCCCGACGGTCGCGACGACCGGGATGTCCGCGCCCCGGAGGATGCCGAGGAACTTCTCGACAGCGGACTCGACGGGAGTCACGGAGTTCGAGTCGAGCGCCTTTTGCGCAGCGCGCGTGGGGGTCGAAGCAGAGGTGTGGGCCAAGGTGCACTCCAGGTGGTTGACGATTCGCTCCACCCGGACAGCGCTGCCCCGGCGACGGACGTTCTCCTCCAAGATCGACCGGGCCGGGGCGCCCGCTTGACCTGGAGCGGCTGGGAGCGCCGGCAGGGCTTGATCTGAAACGAAAGGACGCCCGGGCTGCCCCGGATGGAGACAGCCCGGGCGTCCGGGGGCCGTGGTGGCTCAGCGCCTGATCAGCCGAAGGCCTTGGCGTACTCGTCCTCGCTGAAGCCGATCAGCCAGTTCTTGCCGACCCTGGCGCTGGGAGCCCGCAGGTTCCCCGTTGGCCCCAGGACCACAGCGGCCAGCTGCTGCTGGGCCTCGGGATCCTTCGCAAGGTCGAGGACGACGACCTTCTTGCCCTTCGCTGCGGTCACCTTGCGGCTCCCTTCGAAGAGCTCGGCGAGGTCCGCCTCTCCAATTCGTTCCTTCGCTGCATTGACCGTCTCACGGACGGTCACGCCGGCGTTCTCGAGGAACGCGTCGGCGCGCTTGCAGCTGGTTCAGCCCTTGCGGTGGTAGATCCAGTCGATTCGCTTGGCCATGGCCTGTTCTGGGTAGGGGGGATGGAGGATTCGGGCGGCGGGAGGCCAGCCGGGATCGAGTCTCAGGGGCGTTCGAGCGGGGGCACGGGCCCGATGAGGCGAGTGTACTCCTGCACCGCAAATCGGTCCGTCATCCCGGCGATGTAGTCGCAGATCGCGCGCTCGGTGCCCACCTGGTCGCTCCACTCATGGAACCAGATGGACATCTCCGACGGGGCCGCGACATAAGCGTCGAAGAGCGCGCTGATCACGTTCTTGGCCCAGAGGCGGAAGGCCTGCAGGTACGGGTGCCGATAGAAGTGCTTGTAGAGGAAGCGCTGTAGCTCCGCGACCATGGGTTGGACCTCGCGTGAGTGAGCGCAGAGCATGGTCTGGTGCGCGCGGACCTCGGCCGTCGACTCCACGCCGCTGTCCTGGACGTTGCGGAGGGTGGCCTGGCACAGGTCGACGATGCAGATCCCGATCACCTCGTTCGCGGTCCGGCCGATCTGGAGGCGCGGGTCGTCGGGGCTTTGGCGCAGGAAGCCAGGGTGGCGCTCTTCGATACGGGCTCGTGCCACGCGCCAGAGTTCAACCTCGGCCTCGAGGGTCTCCTCGGCGAACATGCCTGCGCTGAGGCCGTCCTCGATGTCGTGCTTGTTGTAGGCCGTGGAGTCTGCGAGATCGACGACCTGGCCCTCGAGCACGGGGTGCCTGGGCTTCGGACCAAACTCCTCGGGCCAGTCCTCCGGCTTTTCGTGCTTGAGCAGGGACTCCCGTAGCTCTCGGGTGAGATTGAGGCCGGGGTGGTCGGGGCTCCGCCGCTCCAACACGTCGACCACTCGGAGGACCTGAGCGTTGTGCCGGAAGCCGCCATAGTCGGCCATGCAGTCGTTCAGTGCCCACTCGCCGCGGTGACCGAACGGCGGGTGCCCGATGTCGTGGGCGAGGCTGAGCCCTTCCGCGAGCGGTTCGTTGAGGCGCAGGACCCCCGCGACACTACGCGCCACCTGGCACACCTCGAGGCTGTGGGAGAGCCGGGTGCGGTGGTGGTCGCCCTCGTCGTTCAGGAAGACCTGGGTCTTGTACTGGAGCCGACGGAAGGCGGTGGAGTGGGTGATCCTGTCGCGGTCCCGCTCGAACAGCGTGCGGTGGGGATCGGGGGACTCGGGGTAGTGGCGGCCGATCGAGTCGACGCTGCGCATGGCGTAGCTCGCAAGCTGCTCGGCCTCTCTGCGCTCGCGGGTGGCGCGGTCACAGATGGAATCGGGTACGGGGTCGCTCATGGGCCTGGGGCCCGCCGAATGCGGGGTGCTCCTGCCCGGACGGGCGAGGGGGGGCGCGGTGTCGGGGAGCCTACCGTCTGCGGGCACCAACTCCATTGGCATCCCAGCTCCATCGGCATCCCAGCTCCATCCGCATCCCGGCTCCATCAGCCTCCCGGCGCATGGCCGCCCTGTCCTGTGGGGGAACCGGTCGCCTCATTCGCACCCCGGCCGGGGAGAGGGCGGGGGGGGCAAGTCATCGCCCTCGGCGGCCGGGGCGCGGTGGTGCGAGCCCCGACCTGGCCGGTATCCTCTGGCCCATGTCTGCACCCTGGTATGTCGAGGCGTTCCGTGGCGATTATCGAGACGTCTACGCCCACCGCAATCTTGCGGCGGCGAGGGAGGAGGTGCGTTGGCTCGCGGGCGAGGTGCTCGCCGGCGTCGATGGGCCGGTCCTCGATGACTGCTGCGGCTTCGGTCGCCACAGCCTCGCCTTGGCCGAGGCAGGCTTCGATGTCTTTGGCATTGACCTCTCTCTCGACCTCCTCGCTTCTTCCGGGGAAATGGAGGGAGCGCGTGACCGGCTCGCTGGCCGGCTCAGCCAGGCGGACATGCGGTCCCTCCCCTTCGCCGACGGCTCCTTCGGGGCGGTGGTCAACCTCTTCACCTCGTTCGGCTACCTCGGGGACACTGGAGACGCCGCTGCCCTGGACGAGATGGGCCGGGTGCTTCGCCCTGGCGGGACGCTGGTCATGGACCTGATGAACCCAGCAGCCATCCGTCGCGGCCTGCGGCCCAGCTCGAGGGAGGAGCGCGACGGCATCATCCTTGAGGCCCGCCGATCCCTCGAGGACGGGGGCCGCCGAGTGGTCAAGGAGGTGCACCTGACCCTCGCCAGCGGCGAGGTTCGGCGGTGGCGTGAGGAGGTCAGGATGTACGAGCCCACGGAGCTCGACGCCCTCATGGGAGCCCGGGGGCTGACCGTGGTGGGGCGGGCTGGCAGCTTCGGGGGGGAGCCTTTCGACCCCGAGCAGGCCGAACGGCAGGTCGTCCTGGCGCGTTCCTGACGGTCTGTCGCGGAATGGACATCGGACGGATCGTCCCTGCCCTTAGACTCTTCGCCCGAAGCGCGGCCGTCCATCTCCCCGCCGGGGAGCGTCCGGACCCATGCAGGCCGCCGAGAACGTCATGCAGCAGAACATTGTCTTCAGCGAGCAGGCCCTGGAACTCCAGGCCCTGGCCCGAAAGATCGCGGACGAGGTCGTGCGCCCGAAGGCCGCCGAACTCGACGAGAAGCACGAGTACAACATGGAGGCGGCGCAGGCCCTCGCGAAGGCCGGCCTCTTCAAGACTTGGATCCCCAAGGAGTACGGGGGACACAGCGCCGGCGTGCTGGCGCTCTCCCTCATCGCCGAGGAGCTCGCCAAGGCGGACTCGGGCTTCGGGGTCGCGTTCGCCGTGAACGCCCTCGGCTCCTTCCCGATCGTCCTCGGTGGAACGGAGGAGCAGAAGAAGAAGTACCTGCCGCTCATCGGCAACGGTGAGAAGTTCGTCGCCTTCTGCCTCTCCGAGAAGTTCGCCGGCTCTGACGCCAGCGGCCTCGCGGTCACGGCGGTCAAGGACGGGGACGACTACATCATCAACGGCGAGAAGAAGTGGACGACCAACGGCGGCATCGCCGACATCTACACGGTCTTCGCCGTCACGGATCGGACCTCGCGGTCGCGCAGGATCAGCGCGTTCATCGTCGAGAAGGGGACCCCCGGGTTCACCATCAACAAGGTGGAGAACAAGATGGGGATCCGCGGCGTTCCGGTGGTCGAGACCCACTTTGACAACGTCCGTGTCCCCGCCGAGAACCTCATCGGCGGCCGCGAGGGCATGGGCTTCAAGCACGCCATGATGACGCTCGACCACGCGCGTCCCGGTGTCGCAGCCCAGGCCGTCGGTGCCTCACAGGGGGCGCTCGACCTCGCCAACGTCTACGCGAACCGCCGCGTTCAGTTCAAGGTGCCCATCAGCCAGCACCAGATGGTCCAGAAGATGCTCGCTGACATGGCGATGAAGACGGAGTCGGCGAGGCAGCTGACCTACGCCGCGGCCGCCGCGATCGACGAGAAGGGGCCCAACCCCATGAACTCCAAGATGGCGGCCATGGCCAAGTGCCTCTCCAGTGACGTCGCCATGGAGGTGGCCACCGATGCGGTGCAGGTCTTCGGGGGCTACGGCTTCATGGAGGACTACCCGATCGCCAAGTTCTTCCGGGACGCGAAGATCCTCCAGATCTACGAGGGCACGAACCAGGTCCAGCGGATCGTCATCGCGCGCCACCTCATCCGTGAGGCCGGCGAGCTTGAGCACCTCAAGGAGTTCATCCCCACGGAGACCCAGGAGCGCTACGGGGCGGAGGATCTCAACGCCTGACCCTGAGCCTCCGATCGCTACGGCAGCGGGTCGCGCGACGACGCACCGCTCGCCTCGGTCACGCAGCGGCCGCTCCCCTGTCCAGGGGGGCGGCCGCTGCCCTTTTGACGTGAGTTCTCTCGGTTCGGGAGGGGGTCCTGCCCCGTTGGCAGAGCCGGGCAGCCGGAATCTCGATGGGGTGCAGTAAGCCTCCAGTATCGAGGTCCACGCTGGCGCCGACGGGAAGGGGTCATAAGCGCCGGCGATCACTCTCTTTCGCCGCACAAGAACCCAACTATTCGGCGTCAGGCGGCGTACAGGAGGCGAAGAACGCGGCGGAAGCAAGAGCGGGCCAGATCCCCCCCGGGGAAGTCGAAGAACACGATTCGGCACGGCGCTCGTACTGGCTTTTATCCGCGGGAGTCTCCGCTGTCGCAGGTCGCGGCACGGCAGGCCCCCAACCTGAAAGACAGGCCACCTCAAACCGACCAAGCTGACGCGCGGCAATACCGCGCGGGTCAGCCGTCGACGAGGGGCTGCCCTGGAGAACGACCATGACCTTCACCCGATCACTCAAGAGCCTCGAAGAGCTCGACCGAATTCTCGACCGCTACGCGGAGGAGCCGGAGGGCTTCGCCGCCAAAGCCAAGCGCCGCGGACAGGACTGGAACCGCCAGAAGTTCGACATCGAACTGCGCGATCCGGCGGCCTGGCGCAAGGAGGAGACCCACCGCACCGAGGACGCGCCTCGCGGGTCCGTTGCGTCGATCGAGGAGCAGCTCAGGGCTGAGATCGATCACCTCACGATCATGGACCGCGCCGAGGAGGCGCGGCATGCGCGACGTATCGAGTTCGCGAGCTTCCGCCTGGAGCACGCGCTCAAGTGCGCCGGTCTGTCCAGCGACGACATCGACGGGAAGATCAAGTACGACCCCGCCACCTACAGAGAGGTGGAGTCGGCGGCGTGCTCACTCCCGGAGGACGTCTGCCGGCGCTGGCTCGAGCTGCACCACATGCGGACCGAGCTTGTGGAGCGGAACCTGTACCTCGCCATCATCAACGTCGAGCGTTACGCCCACCTCGGCGTGTCACGCCTCGACCTGATCCAGGAGGGCTCCGCGGCCCTCTTCCGCGCCGTCGACGGCTTCGATTGGAAGCGCGGCCTGCTCTTCAGGACCTACGCGGTGCACTGGCTCAACCAGGCCTACCGGAGCTACCTCTACAACAACGGCCAGACCGTCCGGGTCCCGGTGTACCTGCAGAAGGCGATGAAGCACGTCCGCGCCGCCGTGGACAAGCTCGGCCCCGACGCCCCGATCTCGGCGATCGCGGAGGAGGCTGATCTCGGAGAGCATCTCGTCGAGAGCGCGCTCGCCGCCAGCCGCTCGACCCTCTCCATCGACTCCCCGTTCAGCTCGGGCGACGACGCCTCGGGCGGCCTCGCGGAGGTGCTCGGGCAGGCCGATGAGGGCACGGTCTACTCCACCGGCATGGAGGACATCACCCTCGAGGAGGGCATCCATGACGCCATGGACCGCCTCTCGGAGCGGGAGCGGTTCGTGATCGAGCTGCGCTTTGGGATCAACCAGCAGCGCGAGCACACTCTCAGCGAGGTCGCGGCCAAGCTCGGGGTCAGCCTCGAGCGGATCCGCCAGATCCAGGTCCGCGCCATCTCCAAGATGAAGACGCCGAACCTCCGGAAGGCGATCGACCCCTTCCTGTGACGATTGGCCCGCACCTTTGCGGTCCACACTGACACGCGCGGCCGCCGCTCTCCCCCAAGGAGCGCGGCGGCCGCGAGTCGTTCTGGAGCTCAAGGGAGGGGCTCAAGGCAGCCTGGGCGGGCGGGGAGCGAGACCACCTGGGATCACCCGTTACAAATCAGCGCCGCCCCCTAGAATAGGAGAGAGGCCTGAGCGGCTCTCCCATCGTTCCCTCCATGCGCCTCTACCACCGATCTGAGCTCGAGCTGGACCCCGCCGCGGCGATCGACGATCGCTGGCTGCGCGCGCTCTGCATCGACCTCCTCGGCCGCCCGCCGCTGACGTCGGAGCGGGAGCGTTGGCTCGGCAAGCCCCTTGGAGATGTGCTGGACGACCTCTGGGGCCTCGAGATGACCTGGGCGCACTGGCTCGAGGAGCAGCTGTACTACTTCATGCTGATCGACCAGTTTCGACCGGTGGGGACCTCCCTGGATGAGCTCCCTGGGAGGCTCCAGAAGGGGACGCTGACCGCGGGTGAGGCCCTGCACCGCATCGGCCTCTCCACGAGCTTCGACCTGCGCAACCCTGGGGCGGACACCTTCGTCACCGTGGTGATGGAGCAGTTCTGTGGCATCGAGGTGCAGTCGTCGAGGCGGGAGCTCGAGATCGGCAAGGGCGCCTACGACGGCCGGGCGGGGGTCTTCATGGGGAGCCGCGCGAAGAGTCAGTCCGACGTGGTGGAGGTCGCGGCCGGGCACAAGGACGCGGCACGGTTCCTCGTCGGCCGCGAGTACGAGCGGCTGACGCGCGCGCCTATGGCGAAGCGGGACCGGGCGCGGGCCGGGAAGCGGCTCCACAGGGAGCCTCGCGCCTACTCGGACCTCGTGAAGGAGTGGATGAGCTCCGAGGCCTACGCCGAGCGGGTCTCGAGGGGTGCCTTGATGTCCAACCGCACCTGGGTTCGGGCGGTCCACGTGGACCTCGGCGCGGCGCCGCCGAGCGGCGCCACGACGGAGGCGCTCAGGAGCGCCCTCGACGGCCTCGGTGACCCCGCGCCGCTGCGGTCGACCATCGCACGGATGCTGCTCGACGCCGAGGGGACGAGGGCCCCGCGCGGCCCCGACCTCGAGGACGCGGGAGCCTGGGTCGGGGACGTCTTCCAGCGGCTCCTGGGCCGAGCGCCCACCGAGGAGGAAAAGGCCGCCTTCACCCGCGTCGCATCTGGAACTGGGGACGGCCCCACCCTCGTCCTTTACACCCTCCTCAGCAGTTCGGAGTACGAGTCATCATGAGCATCCTCGATCACACTCACCCCTCACGGCGCGACCTCCTCCGGGCTGCCGCCGGAGCCGGCGCCATCGGCCTGGCCTCGCCCCTGGCGGCCGCGATCGGGCCGATCCGCCCCGGTTACAAGACGAAGCACGTCGTGCTGGTGATCATGGCCGGGGGCGTGCGCAGCCGGGAGACGTTCGGGTCTCCGAAGCAGATTCCGAACCTCGTGCAGCTCGCGGACGAGGGGGTGCTGTTCACCCGCCTGCGGACCGCGAACCTCGGCCACTTCGGGGCGTCCATGTCGATCGTGACCGGGATCTCCGAGGCCCGCGGGATCCGGGATAACAGCCGGGCGCCTGACCCGACGTTGTTCGAGTACGTGCGCAAGGACCTGGGGCTGGCTGCGAGCGATGTGTGGGTCACCACCTCTGGGGGGGCGCAGCAGGTGAACTACGCCTACGGGCTGCACGCGGACTACGGGCAGAAGTACGGGGCAACCACGCTGGACGGCGACGGCATCTTCAACGAGGAGTTCAAGGGGATCGTGTCCAAGCTCGGGACGCCGCGCCCCCTCGCGGGCTCCGATGCGGAGCGGGTCGCGGAGCTTCGCCGTGTGCTGCGCGGAGGCGGCCCGCCGTCTGCGGCGGAGGAGTCGCGCGCGAGGGTCGAGCGTTACATCCTTGAGGAGCTCGGCCGCGGGGTCACCGGGATGACCGGGGCCGGCGCGGGCGACGCCAAGGCCATCCAGCTCGCGAGGAACCTCCTGTCGGTCTTCCGGCCCAGGATGATCGGGGTGGTGCTGCAGCAAGCTGATATCGCGCACGGCTCATTCAACGGGTACACGGAGGTCATCCGGCGCAACGACGCGGCGATCGGAGAGTTGGTGGCCGCGATTCGTGGTGACGAGACCCTGCGAGACTCTACGGCTGTGGTAGTGCTCCCCGAGTTCGGCCGCGACGCGGACCTGAACTCGCGGAGGGGCCTCGATCACGGTGACGGTTCCGACGACCTCCGCTTTGTCCATGGCGTGGCGTGGGGGCCGGACTTCAAGCGCGGCAAGGTGGTCAACGACGACCGGCGGACCATCGACGTGATGCCGACCATCGCGGACCTCTTCGGCGCCGACCCGCGCCACGCGAAGGGCTCCGTGCTCCGGGAGATCTACGCCTGATGTCCCTCCGAGCGGCGGCTCCGATCGTCGCGCTCCTCGCCTCCATCGTCGGCGGAGCGTTCGCCTCTGGCGACCGCGGCGCGGCCCCGATTCCGGGGGCCCCCGTGGTCGTGGCGGCGCCCGTATCCGCGGACTCGGAGGGCTGCATGAAGTGCCACGAGGGCATTGAGGACATGCACCCCGGCTTCCCGCTGTCCTGCGTGGAGTGTCACGGGGGGGACGGCGATGCCCGGGAGAAGGTCCGGGCGCACGTGCAGCCGGCGGCTCCGGTCCAGACGAACGAGCGGGTCTTGCCCGAGAACCACGATCCCGCCTACCTGCGCTTCGTCAACCCCATGGACCTCCGGGTCGCAGAGCGAGTCTGTGGAGACTGCCACGGTGAGCTGATCGACCACCTGATGGTGTCCCTCCACGGCACCACCGCGGCGCACCTCTCCGACGGCTTCTTCGAGACAGGGCTCCAGGACGATAGAGACTCTCGCTACGCCGTGTTTCCCGTCTCCGCGCCGCGCGGCGTCGAGGGCAGCACCATCGATCGCCTGCTCCAGCCTCCGAAGTTCGACGCCTCCGACGAGCAGGGGGACTTGGCCTCTCACTTCCCCGACCTCGTTCGAAAGGAGTGCATGCAGTGCCACCTCTGGTCCCAGGGCCGAGCTCTGCGCGGCCGGGTGGGATTCGACGGCGAATATCGCGGCGCCGGGTGTGCCGCGTGCCACGTGCCGTACCGCGAGGATGGGCTGAGCGAGTCTGCAGACCGAGCCGCGAAGCGAGTGGAACCTGGTCACCCGCGCGCCCACACCATGCTCACCGCGCCTCCCACGGAGACCTGCACCACCTGCCACTACGGAGACGCGTCCATCGGGCTGCACTTCCGGGGTCTCTCGCAGCTGCCCCCCGGGGCCCCGGGGGGCCCGGAGATCCCCGGCACGACGGATAGCCTCCTGCACCGGGCGTTCTTCGTGAACGACCCCGAGGTCACGCCGCCCGACGTCCACCACGCCTCGGGCTTGCACTGCGTCGATTGCCACACTCTCGAGGGGGTGATGGGCGACGGCCGGCTCCTCTCGAAGATGGAGGAGGCCACGCATATTTCCTGCGAGGCCTGCCACGGCTCCATCGAGGAGCGCGCGACCATGCGGACCGAGCGCGGTACCCGCCTGAAGCACCTCTTCGAGCGCGACGGAGAGGTCTGGATGCGCAGCAAGGTCACGGGGGAGGAGCACCGCATCAAGCAGGCGGTCAACGTGATCGACATCGGGCACGAGGACTACAACCCCGAGGCGCAGCTGGCCATGACCTCGGCCCACGGGAACGTCGCCTGCTACACGTGCCACGGCGGGTGGAACGTGAACTTCCTTGGCTTCCACTTCTATCGCAACGAGGCCCTGAGCCAGCTGGACCTGTTGTCTGGCCAGCGTACGCCGGGGCGGGTGACCACCCAGGAGAAGGTGTTCACCACCTGGAAGAGCTTCTACGCCGGCCTCGACGAGCGCGGCCGGGTCGCCCCCTACCTCACCGGCTTCTCGACCATGGGGACCGTGGACGACGCCGAGGGCAAGCGCATCCTCGACCAGGAGTTCCCCGTCACCTCCAACGGGCTCTCCGGGCTGACGATGATCCATCACCAGCTCCACTCGACCCGGCCGACGGCGAGGTCGTGCGCCGAGTGCCACCGGGCCTCGGAGACGTGGGGAATGGGATCAAACAACTTCCAGCTCGGCCGGCAGGTCGTGGTCGCTGCGGACCGGCGGGGCCTGGAGGTGGTCGGATTCGACCGCGAGAACCCGCAGCAGAGCGCGCCGCTCGGCCGCTTCGTCCTGCCGGATATCGTGGACATGGAGCTGGCTACGGACCCGCTCCATGGGCACGTGCAGCACGTCTACGTGTCCGAGGGCAAGCGGGGGATCCATGCGATCGACCTGCGGGACCCCAGGTCCCCGCGCCGCACCGACTTCCACATGACCGTCTCGCCGCGGGGCCTCGCGCTCGCGGGCACGCATCTCTGGGTGGCCGACGGGGTGGGGGGCGTGAAGGTCTTTGACGTCAGTGAACCGGGCGAGCTGGAGCTGGTGGCGGCGCTGCCCACGATCGACGCCCATGACATCGAGATTCGCTGGCCCTACGCGTATGTGGCCGACGGGCCGGGAGGGCTGATCGTCGTCGACGTGCGCCTGCCCGTGAAGCCGAGGGTCATCGGCGGCCTCGCGCTGGACGGCGGTGGAGCGGGCGCCGTGGACCTCGACGTGATGTTCCAATTCAGCCGGCCGATGGTGGACGAGGAGGGACAACCGTCGGATGAGCGGACCCCGGCCAGGCGCCTGGTGGCGGTCTGCGACGAGGAGGCTGGACCGATCCTGATCGACGCCACCGAGCCCGCGCACCTCGAGCTGATCGAGTCGGCGCGCCGACGGCCAGGCGCCGCAGAGCGTCGCCGCGACAACGCCGTCTACCACAGCGTGGTGCTCCGGAGCCACGTCGACCTCGCGTCCCCCCAGGGCGGGGACCGCACGCGCGAGCGGGACTACATGTACTTCGTGGAGGAGCGCACCCAGAACAACGGGCAGCAGGACTCCTTCCTGCGGGTGGTCGACGTGACCGATCCCGAGTCCCAGGAGCAGGCGTCCATCACGCCCTCCGGTGGAGCGTCGGACCTGCTTGAGATCGGGGAGTGGTATACGCCCCCGTTCCTCCGAAAGTACGCCTTCATCCCGGGCGAGGACGGCGTCATCGTCAACGACATGACCAACAGCGCTGAGCCGGTGATGCTCGGTCGAATCCTCGGCCTCCAGGAGGGGTACGTGCTCCGCGCCGAGCGGTTCCCGCTCGACAAGATGCTCGACGAGGATGGGCGGCGGCTGAAGGACGTGAGCCACCCCGAGTCCCGGTGGTTGATGCGGGCTGAGATCGCCAACCTGCTGGATGTGGAGGGCGACGTGCTCGGGACCCTGGGACCCTATGCCCAGGAGTCGATCGCCGCCGCGGCCTCAGCGCGTCGCCTGTTCGGCCACGCGGACGTGGATCGCAGCGGCCTCCTGGTGGGGTCGGAGATCGAGAAGGTGGGGGGGGCGCGCGTGGACTTCGACGGAGACGGGCGCGTGACTCTCGCGGAGCTCGCCCGGGCGGCTGAGGACTACAAGGGGAGCGCGGTGCTCGAGTCGGAGCCGATCGCTGACCCCGAGGAGCGGGTGAGCCCGGATGGCGATCTCTCCCGCCTCCTTGATGGGATCGATCCGTTCGATTTCGAGCGCAAGAAGGACGGTCAGCTGGACCGCAAGGAGGCGGAGCGGGCCGTGTTTGCGGCCCTGGATCTGGACGGGAGCAAGCGCCTTGACCTCCACGAACTCTCACGGCACCCCGGGCCCCTGCGGGAGCTGCGGTTTGGGGATCGGGCGGGCCTCGCGCGCTTCGAGGCCCTGGACCGGTCCGGGGGGGGGTCGATTGGCCCGCGAGAGTTCACCCTGAGGGACGAGGACTGGCGGCTGCTCGACCGGGACGACGACGGCTTCTGCCAGCTCGACCCGACGCGCTTCGCCAGCCGTCGGGCCCGGGAAGTGGTCTCGAGGGACACGGAGTGGCCTTCCCGGCGCCGGGGGCCTCGGTTGGACCTCCCGCCGGGCTCCAGCGTGGAGTCCATCTGCGAGGGACTGGACGCGGATGGGGACGGCCAGCTCACGAAGCGTGAGTGCCGCCGCCGCCCGCTCCTGTTCGCCCAGCTGGATGTGGACCGCTCCTCGATCGTCGAGCCCGATGAGCTCGAGCGCGCCGAGGCGGTGCTCCTGAGGTGGGGCGTGGAGTCCGGCCCGGACGACTTCTTCACACGCTGGGACCTCGACGGAAGCGGAAGGGTCGACGAGGACGAGGTCTCGAGCGTGGTCTGGACCCTCCTGGAGCGCCGTGGCCGGCGCTGAGAGCGCAACTCGCGACCCATCTGGAGGCCCCGGCGCCGTTGATTGCGATCCTGGGGTCGATTCCTCCCGGCGCAGGGGCGACAGAGGAGATCCTCGCCCGACGGAGGGCGGCCCCTTCTGTTATTCTCTCGCGCCCAATTCGCCGCTCAGATGACGTCTCTCGAACCCAAAGCTCCCAGCCAAGCTGACCTCTCAGCGCCCACCGGCGTCGCGGAAGGCAAGGCCCGGCGTTCGCCCAAGCCTCCCTGGCTGAAGGTCCCTCTCCCTGGCGGGGAGGGCTACAGCAAGCTGAAGAGCCTGACCAAGGATCTGAAGCTCAACACGGTCTGCGAGGAGGCGCGCTGCCCGAACATCGGGGAGTGCTGGAAGGGGGACCACGCGACCATGACGATCATGGTCCTGGGAGATGAGTGCACCCGGCGCTGCCGCTTCTGCGCGGTCAAGACCGTGGACCGCGCCGCGCCGCCCGACCCGGAGGAGCCCGAGCACGTCGGCCGCGCCATCGGGCAGATGGAGCTCGACTACGTGGTCCTGACCAGCGTGGACCGCGACGACCTCCCGGATGGGGGGGCAGGGCACTACGCCGAGTGCATCCGCTCGATTCGCGCCCACGCCGAGCGCACCGTGGTGGAGGTGCTGATCCCCGACTACGTGGATGCGCAGCTCGAGACCCTCATGGCGGCGCGCCCGGATGTGCTGGCCCACAATGTGGAGGTGGTCCCTCGCCTTCAGCGCAAGATCCGTGACCCGCGATGCAGCTATGAGCGCTCGCTGGACGTCCTGCGCCAGGCCAAGGACCATGACTCCGATGCCTTCACCAAGTCGTCGTTGATGGTGGGCCTGGGCGAATCCCACGCCGAACTCGAGGACGCCATGGGCCTCCTACGGGACGCTGGCGTCGACTTCCTGACCCTGGGGCAGTACCTCCGGCCCTCGCCCAACCACGCTCCGGTCCGCGATTACGTGACCCCCGAGCGGTTCAAGGAGCTGGAGATCGAGGCCCGTGCCATGGGCTTCCTCTATGTGGCTTCTGGTCCGCTCGTCCGCTCCAGCTACAAGGCCGGAGAATTCTTCGCGGCGCGCCTCGTGAACGCGCGCCGGGGCCGCAAGAGCTGACCGCCGACCCTCGCCTCCAAGATTGACCATGACAGACATGCTCACCGTATTGGCGCCTGACGGCGCCACGAAGAAGGGTTTTGAGGCCGGCCTCCCCGACGAGGAACTCCTGCATTGTTACCGGACGATGCTCCTTGTCCGGTCCTTCGACGAGATCTGCCTGAAGCTCCAGCGGTCTGGGCGGATCGGGTTCTCGATCCCGAACCTCGGCATCGAGGCGACCCAGGTCGGCGCCGCGAGCGCCCTGCGCAAGACGGACTGGATCTTCCCGAGCTACCGGGACTTCGGCATGGCGCTCTACCACGGCATTCCCGCCGTGGAGATGATGCACAACATGTTCGGCAACGCCGAGGACAGCGCGAAGGGCCGCCAGATGCCCGTGCACTTCTCCTTCGTCGAGCCGATCCATTTCTACAGCATCAGTTCGCCGATCGGCACGCACCTGCCCCACGCGGTGGGGGCGGCCCACGCCTCGAAGCTCCGCGGAGAGGACACCGTCCACCTGGTCAGCTTTGGCGACGGCGGCACCTCGAGCCTCGGCTTCCACAGCGGCATGAACTTCGCTGCGGTCTGGAAGTCGCCTGTCGTCTTCCTCTGCCAGAACAACGGCTACGCGATCTCCTGCCCCTCGGAGCAGCAGACGGCCAGCGACGGCTACGCGGTCAAGGCCGAGGCCTACGGCATGCCCCATGCCACAGTGGACGGCAACGACCTCTTTGCGGTGCGCCAGGCGGTCCTCGAGGCCGCGGAGCGCGCGCGCCGGGGGGAGGGCCCCACGCTCATCGAGGCGGTCACGTTCCGCATGGGCGGGCACTCCACCTCCGATGACCCCACCAAGTACGTGCCGGCCGAGCTCGTGGAGGAGTGGAAGCAGAAGGACCCCGTGGATCGCTTCCGCCGCTTCCTCGAACGGAAGGGCCTCATGACGCCTGAGGAGAACGACGCGATGCGCGCCGATACACTGGCGGAGATCGACCGCGCGGCCAAGGCCGCGGAGGCGACCGCTGCTCCTGGACTCGAGACGATCTTCAGCGACGTGTTCGCCGAGGTCCCCAGCCACATCCGCAAGCAGGGCGAATTCCTCTTCGACCTGTCCCAGCGCCGCGGCGAGGCCGACGCCGGCGACGGCGAGTTCCCGCTCTGATCTCCGAACTGGCCCTGCCTTGACCCCCGAACTGGCTCCGCTCTGATCCCCGTCCGGGCCTCACGCGCGCCTGCACCCACTCGACATGGCGAATCTCACACTCATTCAAGCGGTCAACGACGGCCTCCGAACCGTCATGAAGGCGGACGACTCGGTCGTCGTCTTCGGCGAGGACGTTGGCCCCAAGGGCGGCGTGTTCCTGGCGACGGAGGGCCTCACGGCCGACTTCGGCGAGAGCCGCTGCTTCGACACCCCGCTCTCTGAGGACGGGATCATCGGCACCGCGATCGGGATGGCGATGAACGGCCTCCGACCCGTGGCGGAGATCCAGTTCCAGGACTTCATCTTCCCCGCCTTCGACCAGATCGTCAGCGAGGCGGCCAAGCTCCGCTATCGCTCCGGCGGCCAGTACACCGCCCCCATGGTGATCCGCACGCCCTACGGCGGCGGGATCCGGGGTGGGCTGTACCACAGCCAGTCGGGCGAGGCGTACTTCGCCCACACCGCGGGCCTGAAGGTCGTGATCCCCTCCACGCCCCACGACGCCAAGGGCCTGCTGATCGCGTCCATTCAGGACCCCGATCCCGTGCTCTTCATGGAGCCCAAGGCCCTGTATCGCTCCGTGAAGGGAGAGGTCCCCGAGGGTGAGTACACGGTGGACCTCTCGACCCTGCGGACCGTCCGCCAGGGCGGGGACGTGACGATCTATTGCTACGGGGCCATGGTCCCGGTGGTGGAGCGCGCCGCGGCCCAGGCCGCCGAGCAGCGGGGCATCGACTGCCTCGTCGTCGACCTCCGGACCCTCATGCCGCTGGATGAGGAGGGCGTCCTCGAGGCTGCCAAGCAGACCGGCAGGGTCGTCGTTGTCCACGAGGCGCCTCGTTTCTGCGGGTACGGCGCAGAGATCAGCGCGCTGATCGCAGAACATTGCATCGAGTACATGGAGGCGCCGGTTCGCCGCGTCACCGGGTTCGACACCCCGTTCCCGAACACCCTCGAGCACCACTACCTTCCCGACGACCGCCGCGTCCTCGACGCCATCGAGTCGGTTTACGACTTCTGAGCTCCCGCCTCGACCGCCAGACACACCGCGCTTCCCCCCCCAATCCAATGATCGAGTTCAAGCTGCCCGATATCGGCGAAGGCATCGCTGAGGGCGAAATTGTCCAGTGGCTGGTTGCCGAGGGCACCGTCGTCGAGGAGCACCAGCCCGTCGTCGAGGTGATGACGGACAAGGCCACTGTGGAGGTGCCCGCGCCTGCGGCCGGCACCGTCGTCAAGCACCTCGCGGGTGAAGGAGACACGGTGCCTGTCGGCAACGTGATCTTCCATCTGGAGGACGGCGCTGCTGCGCCCGCGGCTCCGGCCGCTGCTGCGCCCGCCGAGGCCGCTGCGCCCGCCGCCGCCGGCGGGAAGACGATTGAGTTCAAGCTGCCCGATATCGGCGAGGGCATCGCCGAGGGCGAGATCGTTCAGTGGCTTGTCGAGGAGGGCGCCTCCGTCGAGGAGCACCAGCCGGTCGTCGAGGTCATGACGGACAAGGCCACCGTCGAGGTGCCTGCTCCGGCTGCGGGGACGATCTCCAGTCGCCTCGTGGAAGAGGGCGCCACGGTCCCGGTGGGGAACGTCATCTTCCACCTCGTGACCGGCGCTGGCGCTGCTGCGCCTGCGGCAGCCGCCGCGCCCGCTGCAGCCGCTGCTGCTCCCGCCAGCGTGGGGGCTGCCCAGCCGGCCCGCGTCAGCGCGGCCGACGGCAAGGTCCTCGCCGTGCCCAGCGCACGCCGCGTGGCCCGCGAGCTTGGCGTCGACCTGACCCTTGTGAGTGGCTCCGGTCGGGGTGGCGTCGTTCGCCGCGCTGACGTGGAGGCCTTCGCGAAGTCGGGCGCCGCAACCTCCGCGGCCCCCGCGCCGGCCGCTGTCGCGGTCGCTGCGCCCCCCGTCCCGGTGGCCGCTCCGCCCGCCCCGGCTCCGGCTCCCGCCTCCAGGGCCGCAGCGCTGTCCCCGATCCCGTCGCTCCACGAGGTCCGCAAGACCCCGTATCGCGGCATCCGCCGCAAGATCGGCGAGGCGATGACGCGCTCCAAGCACACTGCCGCGCACTTCACGGTGGTCGAGGAGATCGACGTCACAGAGCTCGTCGCGGCTCGCTCCAAGGCCAAGGCTGTGGGCAAGCAGCACGGCGTCAACGTGACCTACATGCCCTTCATCATGAAGGCCGTGGCGAACGGGCTCACCCGCTTCCGGTCGCTCAACGGGCACCTGGACGAGGCCGCCGAGGAGATCGTCCTCCCGAACGAGGTCAACATTGGCGTCGCGACGGACACTGACAACGGGCTCGTGGTTCCGGTCATCCGGAACGTCGAGGCGAAGGGCATGCTGCACCTCGCAGCGGAGCTCGCCGATCTCGCCCAGCGCACCCGGGACGGAAAGGTCAAGCCGGACGAGCTCCGTGGTTCGACCTTCACCATCACGAACGCTGGCAACATCGGCGGCACCCTCGCCACGCCAGTCATCAACTTCCCGGACATCGCCATCCTTGGTGTCCACCGCATCGTCAAGCGCCCGGGCGTCGTCGAGACCCCGGACGGTGACGAGATCGCGGTCCGCCATTACATGAACCTGTCCTGCAGCGTGGACCACCGCCTGGCGGACGGCGCCGACGCGGCGCGCTTCCTCGCATGGATGCGTGTGCTGCTCGAGGACCCGGGCCTGCTGAGCCTCTGAGCTCTCCCTGGACCTCCACGATGTCCTCCGCGCTACAGATCCTCGCTCCAGACGGCTCCGTCGTCGGTGAGCTGCCCGGCCTCTCCGATGCGGAGCTCCGGGAGCTGTTCGTGCACATGCTCCAGATCCGGTGCATGGACGGGCGCATGTTGAAGCTGCAGCGCGCGGGACGGATCGGCTTCGTGGGCACGGCCACGGGGCTCGAGGCGACCCTCGTCGGGGCGGCTGCGCCGCTCCGGCAGGACGATTGGTTGTGGTCTGGCCTGCGGGAAGGGGGCGCCGCCGTGATGCGGGGCCTGCCGCTCGCGGAGTACGTCGCGCAGATGTACTGCAACGCGAATGACACCGCCAAGGGCCGCCAGATGTGCAATCACTTCCAGCACAAGGGCACCAACTACCCGAGCTGGTCGAGCGTTATCGGCACGCAGATCACCCACGGGGTCGGGGCGGCCTTCGCCTCGATGCGGCGCGGCGAAGACACCGTCCACGCCATTCACTTTGGTGACGGCGCGACCAGCTCCAACGGCTTCCACAGCGGCCTGAACTTCGCGGGGGTCTGGAAGGTCCCGGCCGTCTTCGTCTGCACGGACAATGGGTGGGCGATCTCCGTCGCCTCCTCGGCTCAGACCGCGGCCAAGTCCTTCGCGGCGAAGGCGCCGGCCTATGGCTTCCCAGGCGTCGAGGTCGACGGGAACGACGTCCTCGCGTGCCAGAGCGCCATGGCGGACGCGATCGAGCGCGCGCGGCGCGGCGAGGGGCCGACGATGCTCGTGCTAAAGACCTACCGGATGCTCGGGCACTCCAGCTCCGACGACCCGACCAAGTATCGGGCTGACGAGGAGGTGGAGGCCTGGGCCAAGCGCGATCCGATCGCGCGCTTCGAGCGCTACCTCATCGAGCGCGGCGTGGTCTCCGAGGGAGAGCGCGCGGACCTCGAGACGCAGCTGCTCGTCAAGATCGACGCCGTGATTCACGAGCAGGAGGCGGCGCCGCCCATGGCGCTCAAGACTCTGGTCGAAGACGTCTACGCCGAGGTGCCCTACCACCTCCGGCGCGAATACAACGATTTCATTGCTGTCGCGGAGAAGCTGGGCCACGCCCAGCCCGGCGACGGCGCCTTCCCCCTCTGATTTCAAGCTATGGCTCCCAAGCGCAAAGTCGTCGTCATCGGCGCCGGCCCGGCCGGTTATGTCTGCGGTATCCGTCTCGCTCAGCTCGGCCAGGACGTGACCGTCGTCGAGAAGCAGTACTGGGGCGGGACCTGCCTCAACGTCGGCTGCATCCCCTCCAAGGCCCTCATCGCCGCGGGCACCCTCCTGGATAAGATCAAGCATGCCCAGGTCATGGGGATCACGACCCAGGGGGTCGACCTCGACGTGGAGAAGCTCGTCGAATGGAAGACCGGGATCGTGGGCAAGCTCACCGGCGGTGTGCACAGCCTCCTGAAGAACTACGGTTCCAAGGTCGTCATGGGGGCCGCGAAGATCGTCGACAAGAACACGGTCCAGGTGACCGGCGGGGACGGCGACCAGACCATCAAGTGCGACGACATCGTCATCGCCACCGGGTCCGAGCCCATCAACATCCCCGGCTTCACCTGCGATGAGGACAACGTCTGGTCCTCCACAGGAGCCCTGACCCCCAAGGAGATCCCGGGGCACCTGCTCGTCATCGGCGGCGGCTACATCGGCCTCGAGTTGGGGATGATGTACCGCAAGCTCGGCTCGGAGGTGACGGTGCTCGAGGGGACGCCCGGGGCGCTGCCGGGTCAGGAGCGCGACTGCGTCAAGGTCATCGAGCGCTCGCTCAAGAAGATGGGCATCAAGCTCGTCACCGAAGCCTTCGCTCAGGGCTGGGCGGACAAGGGTGGTAAGAAGGTCGTCACCTACAAGGGTAAGAAGGGCGAGCAGACGATCGAGTGCGATCAGATCCTCTCCACCGTCGGTCGCCGGCCGTACAGCGAGGGGCTCGGGCTCGAGAACGCCGGGCTCGCGGTGACCAAGCAGGGCTTCCTGGAGGTCTCCAAACAGATGCGCACGAGCGTCCCGAACATCTACGCGGTGGGCGACATCGCCGGTCAGCCGATGCTGGCCCACAAGGGGTCCCACGAGGGCCTCGTCGCTGCCGCGGTCATCGCAGGGAAGGACGAGGAGTACGACGCGCGCTGCGTGCCCGCCGTGATCTTCACCTCGCCGGAGATGTCTTCGGTGGGCCTCACGGAGGACCAGTGCAAGGAGAAGGGCCTCAACTACCGTACGGGCCAGTTCCCCTTCGCTGCGTCGGGCCGCGCCATGACGCTCTCGGAGACGGACGGCTTCGTCAAGATCATCAGCGACGCGGACACGGACGAGGTCCTCGGCGTCCACATGGTCGGACCGGAGGTCACCGAGCTCATCGCGGAGGCTGCGCTCGCCATCGAGATGGGGGCGACCGTCGAGGACATCTCGCGGACGATCCACGCCCACCCGACTCTTCCTGAGTCGATGATGGAGGCCGCCGAGGCGGTCCACGGGACCGCGGTCCACATCTTTCAGAAGCCGAAGAAGAAGTGACCTCGAGCGACGACCGCCCCGAACGAGCTGAGGTCAGGAGCATCTCCGGGCCCTCCTTTGAGGTGCGTGACCTTGGCCGTCGCGGGTTCGAGGAGACCTATGGCCTGCAGCAGGATCTGCTGCGGGCGCGGCTGAGCGATGAGGTCGGCGACCTGCTCTTGCTGGTGGAGCACGACGCGGTGGTCACGCGGGGCAGGCGGTCCGCGGAAGGAGATACGGCTGGGGTCCCCTTCCCCGTGGTGACCATCGAGCGTGGCGGGGAGGCGACCTTCCACGGCCCGGGACAGTTGGTCGCGTATCCCATCCTCAAGCTGGTGGAGGGGCAGCGGGACCTGCACGCCTATCTCCGTTGGCTCGAGGGTGTGGTGATCGAAGCGCTGGCCGCGGTGGGGGTCGAGGGCTGCCGTAAGGAGGGGCTCACCGGAGTCTGGATCGGGGCCCAGAAGGTCTGCTCCATCGGTGTGGCCGTCCGAGGGTGGGTGACCTGGCATGGCCTCGCCGTCAACGTGACCACCGACCTGGGCGCCTACCAGAGCTTCTCGCCCTGCGGGCTGAGCGGCGACGTGATGACCCGCGTCGAGGATCATGTAGATCACGGCCGCGAGGAGCCGGAAGGTCTCATGGAACGCTTCAAGGAGGCCCTCACGGGCGCCTTCGCCAGCGCGGGTCCACCGGTTCCCGGGAAGTGACCTAGCGGCGCTCTGGTCGGAAACTTCTTCCGATCAAGGGATCCGATTCGCTTTCTGCGCCGCGGGCAAAAGGGATTGCGCCCCCTGGGCCGATGACTCCGATTGGGAAACCAATGACCATGAGCATCAGCGGCGATTCAGGTGGGCTATCTGCCCACATTCACAGCCCCGGGAACGGCGGGGGCGTCATCCTGGACGCGAACGCGATCGACGTCCTCAAGGAGCTGGGCGGGGATGACGTGGAGTTCCTCACCGAGATCATTGAGCTCTTCCTCGCCGAGGGCCTCATGCGCGTGAGTGAGATGCACGCTGGGTTGGAAGGTCTTGAGACGGGCCGCGTCCTCCAGGCTGCGCATGCGCTCAAGTCGTCGAGTGCGCACGTCGGCGCCGTCGAATTCTCGCGCTGCTGCGCAGAGCTCGAGAGCCTCTGCCGCTTGGAAGACCAGGGCGAGGACCTTGTTCTGACCGGTCGCCGGGCGGTGGCTATGTACTCCGAGGTCCAAACCGCTCTCAAGGCACTACTGGCGTTGAGCTGAACTAGCTCAGGACTCGATACCCATGCAAAAGCGCGCGATCCCCGTCGAATTCGAGGAGCTGAAGAGCTCTGGAACACTGCCGTCGCCGGCCGGGGTCGGAATCAAGATCCTTGAGATCACCCGTACCGACGAGTTTAGTGCGGACGACATGGGCCAGGCGATCATGTCGGACTCCTCCCTCACGGGTCGAATCCTCGAGCTCGCCAACTCCGCCGACAGGGCGGGCCAGGAGCCGATTACCACGGTCTCGGCGGCCATCATGCGCCTCGGGGCGACGACGGTCCGGAACCTGGCGCTCGCGTTCTCGGTCATCTCCGAGCGGGACGATGGGTCGTGTAAGGCCTTCAACTATCCCCTCTACTGGTCTGGTTCGCTCGCGCGAGCGGTCGCCGCGAAGGCGCTTGCGCAGCACGTCCCTGGCGTCTCGTCTGAGGAGGGATATGTGGCGGGCCTGCTCGCCGAGGTGGGGGTGCTCGCGCTGGCGACGGTGCACAGCGAGCCCTACGCGAAGGTCCTCCTCGAGACACGCGGTCAGCCCATGAGCGTCGTTCTCGCCGCCGAGAACGCAGCGTTCGATATCGACCACGCCACCATCTGCTACTGCATGATGTTGGATTGGGGCCTCCCTGACGCGTTTGCCGGCGCTGTGGAGAGTTTCAACCTCGAGAGGCTCTCCAAGGAGGGAGCGGCGGAGCTCAACTCTCTGTCGGATCTACTTCGCTTCGCAGACGCGCTCTCCTCGGCCATGCTCTTCACGGCGACGACGCCGCCGCGCAGGATCAACGAGGTGGGTGAGCAGATCGAGCTCCTTCAGAAGGTCCTCGACTACAGCGACGCCGACCTGGACCGCCTGATCGGGCAGATCGCAGGCGAGTGGAGCCGGTGGGGGGAGCGCCTCGATATCTCGACCTGCGACGTGAGCTTCTCGAGCATCAAGGAGGCCACCGCGCGAGGTCGCGAGGCCTTCAAGAATGAGGTCGCCCTGCAGACAGGCGGCGGCATCAGGTGCGAGTCGGTGGTCGCAGACACCATCGTGACGACCGCAGAAGCCGTCGAGGACGGTCGTGCGCTCGGGACTGAGCGAATCAAGATTCTGGCCGTCGACGACGACCCCGTCGCGCTTCGACTGCTTGTCGCAACGCTGCGCAAGCAAGGCTTCGACGTCACCTTCGCCAAGAACGGCTCGGAGGCCATGCGCATCGCCATGCGCGAGGGGCCGGACATCATCGTCGCTGATCACGAGATGCCGGAGATGAGCGGCCTCGAGCTGACTCGTGCGCTACGCCGCTCGAAGCGCGGGTCGTCCATGTACATCGTGCTGCTGACCGGAGCCGAAGCCGAGGACCTCCTCGTCACAGCCTTCCAGTCTGGCGTCGATGACTTCGTCCAGAAGCCATTTGACGCGCGCTTCCTCGTTGCGCGGCTCCGAGCGGGGATGCGGATCGTTGGACTCCAGCGTCGAGTCGAAGAGGACCGCCGCACCATCCTCAGGCAGCTCGCGGAGAAGAACAACTTCAACCGCAGGCTCAAAATGCTCTCGTTGACTGACCTGCTCACCGAGGTCCCGAACCGCCGCCACGCGATGGAGCGGGTCGAATCAGAGTGGAAGTCCGCCGCGCGGAGTGGCACCCAGTTCGCCGTGGTCATGGTTGATGTCGACCACTTCAAGGCGGTGAACGACAACTACGGCCATGACGTAGGTGATCGGGTCCTCAAGTCGACTGCTCAGGCCATAAGCAGCACGCTCCGGGGTGAAGACCAGGTCGCGCGGTTTGGCGGTGAGGAGTTCCTCATCATCGTTCGCGGGGCCGTACTGGAGGAGGTCCGGATCCTCGCCGAGCGAGTTCGGCTCGTCGTCGAGGGGAACATCGTCGAGGCCGAAGGCTATCGGGGCCGCGTGACGGTCAGCCTCGGTGTGGCGTCCTTTGATCAGGGCTTCACCGGGGTGTCTGAAATGATGAAGGCCGCTGACGAAGCGGTGTATCAGGCGAAGAACCTCGGCCGGAATCAGGTTCGCGGGGCGAGGGAAAGTTCCCCATGCGCCGATGAATCAACAACGCGGCGGCTGTCGGCCTGAGGGCGGCTGCGACCACCGCTCCGATCATGCATCCCCAGTTCAATGAGCTCCGGCTGACGGGTTCTCTGCCGTCCCCCTCAGCGGCGGGAATGCGGATCCTCACGCTCACGTCGAAGGATGACTTCGCCTACGACGAGCTGATCAAGACGGTGCTCGCGGACCCAGCCCTGTCGGGCCGGATCATCAAGATTGCCAACTCGGCGTATCGGGACGGTCTGCCTCCGGTTCATACGGTGGCGCAGGCCACCATGCGCCTGGGGGCGCGCGCGGTCCGATCCGTCGCGCTCGGGTTCTCGCTGATCGCGGACAACCGCCGCGGGACGGCGAAGGACTTCGACTTTCAGACCTACTGGTCCAACTCGCTCGCGACCGCGGTCGCCGTGCACATGCTGGCCCAGGTGACGCGGTTCCCCGACCCCGCCTCCGCCTTCACCTGTGCCCTGCTCTGTGACGTCGGGAAGCTGGCGCTGGCGTGCGTCCACCCCGAGCGGTACTCGGACATCATCTCGGCCAACAGAGACGCTCCAGACCTGGCGCTGGCCAAGGTCGAGGCGCGTGAGTTTGGCATCGACCACTTCGAGGTCACCTCGGAGCTGATGGCTCACTGGGGCCTTCCCGGGGAGTTCCAGGAGGTCGCGCTGCTGCGCGCCATGGACCTCGACTCGTCAGGAGACGACGTCTCGGACATGGGAGGGCCGCCGGAGCTCCTGGACCTTGTCCGGAGTGGTCGCCAGATCGCCCGCGTGATGAACGGGAGCTGGGAGATCGAGGACGCCCGATGGCGGGGCCTCTTCCTGTCGTTGCAGCATGTGGGTGAGGAGCTCGGTATGGACGCCGACGCCCTACTTTCGATCTGCGACGCCATCGTCCCCAGCCTCGAGGATTGGGGCCAAATCATCGACCTGCCCGTCCACACGGGAGGCAGCTTCCAGGACACCGCCGCCGAGATGGAGCGGCGAGGGATGCGGTCCGCCCTCATCTCGACCACGTTCGAGATCGGAGTCGACTTCGCCGGGGAGACGTACGAGCCCAATCACTTCCAGGAGGACCTCGACCGTCCGCTGCTGCCGCTGGACAGCTTCAGCGGTGAGGGACAGGCGCCCTCCCGCATCCTCGTCGTCGAGGATGACCCGCAGATGCTGCGGTTGCTCGCGCACCACCTGAAGCGCAAGAACTTCGATGTCCTGACGGCCAGCTCTAGCTCCGAGGGGCTCTCGCTCGCGCTGGAGCACTCGCCGCAGATCGTGATCACCGATTGGATGATGCCCGAGATGAGCGGCATTGATCTCTGCCGGACCCTCCGTCGGAGCCAGGCCGGCGCCCGCATGTACCTCATCATCGTGACGGCGTGTGGCAACGACGAGCAGGTCGTCGAGGCCTTTGACGCTGGCGTCGATGACTTCGTCGGCAAGCCCTTCAATCCTCGGATCTTGCTGGCACGAGTGGGCGCGGCTGAGCGGGCGATTCAGCTCCGCGAGCGGGCGGAGGCCGCAGAGCGGGCGCGCCTTCGCCAGGTGACCGAGCTCGGGATCATGACCCGGAAGCTGCGGGCCGCGGCGCTCACCGACGCCCTGACCCACCTCCCCAACCGCCGCTACGCCATGAAGCGGATCAAGCAGGAGTGGGAGGGGATGCACCGAAACGGGCGAGGGCTCGCGGTCACGATCGTGGACATCGACGCGTTCAAGCGCGTCAACGATCAGTTTGGCCATGACACCGGCGACGCGGTCCTCCGGTCCGTCGCGCTTCACTTGCAGGCCCACACCCGCGGCTCAGACGTCCTCTGCCGTCTCGGTGGAGAGGAGTTCATCGTGCTCAGCGTGGGCGGCACGCCGGCGACGGCTGTCCTCGCGGCGGAGCGCCTCCGCGCTGCAGTTGAGGCGAAGGCTGTTCAGCACGGGGACTTCCACGAGGCCGTCACGGTGAGCCTCGGGGTCGCGACCGCCACGCCGGAGATGGAGACGTTCGATGACCTGATCAAGGCCGCCGACGAGGCCCTGTACAAGGCCAAGGAAAACGGGCGGAACCGGGTATGCAGCGCGGCTGGCGCAGCCGGACCATCGAGCGCGAGTCAGTCCGATCGCCACTCGGCCTGAGCGTCATCACCGGCGAGGCCGCTCCGCCACCACGGTCCGATCCAGGCGGTAGCCCGGTCGACCTGGACGATCCGTAGGTAGAAGTAGCGGCGCTTGAGCGTCTCGGGGAGATCGATCTCAAAGGCGGCGTCCAAGAGGCTTGCTGTCGGAGGGTCGGGCGAGCCCGCGTCGGCCGCTCCGGGCCGCAAGGTGCGCACCTCGGACGGGATTGTCCCCTCGATAGAGGGGCCCAAGATGAGGTCGATTCGATCCAGGGGAGCCGTGCCGTGGAAGCGAATCGCGACCCGCGAGCTCGCTTGAGGGTGATCAGAGGAGCCCTCTTCGGAGCGATCCACGAGCACGATCAGGCGTGGGCCGCTCGTGGCGTAGGTGGCCCGCTCGCGGAGCGCCTCCATCACGCTGGCTCGATCCCCGGAGGGGGCGAGGATGGCCGCCAGCCCGCCGGTTCCAGGGACCTCGCCCGAGCGCGCGGTCGCGGGCCGCCACCCGTAGGTGGGCGAAAGGTGGGGGAGGCCGGGGTGGCCGTCGTGGGAGTCCCCCGAGCCGATGAAGCCCAGGCGCAGCCCCCGATCGAGCTGGTCCCGGACGAACCACCCGTCCCGGCTCCCGGCGACAACCTGGGGTGCGTCCCGGGCCTCGCTCGAACCGTGGACGGAGACGATCTCGGTGACGGGCTCGATCAGCGGATCCGGGGTGTAGGTCCAATTCACGGGGATCGGGTTCCCCGAGCTGTGGTGCGCGATGGTCATGGCTGGCTCGCCCTCCAGCGCGGCCCACAGCTCCGCAGGCGTGTCCGTCGCCGGGTCCATGGACGAGAGGATCGGTCCGCCAGAGTCGAAGCGCAGGACGTGCCGGTGCCCGTGGATCCAGCTCGTCCACTCGTAGCCGTGGAGCGTGACCAGCCCCCCCGGGGTGTTGAAGCGCTCGGTCACCTCCCGCATCTCCTCCTGCCACGCGGGCACCTCGTCCAGGAAGCGGGGGCCGAAGTGATCGTGATCGGTGAGGGCGAGGACGTCGAGGCGGGCGGTGTCCCGGGCGTACAGGAAGTAGTCCTCGACCGCGCCCGTCCCGTCCGAGCGGCCGGTGTGGCCGTGGAGATCGCCCCAGAGAATGCGTGGAGCGTTGAGGTCGATGAGCAGAGGGTTGGAGACCGACCGAGCGATCGACCCGTCCGGCAGCGTCAAAGCAGCCTCAACACGCAGTACCTCGGGGGCCTCCAGCGGCGGGGCGATGATCTCGAAGGTCGCGAACCCCTGGTCATCGAGCCTCACCGACTCGGGGACGGTGAGGTCCTCGGAGAGCGCGCCAAGGACCTCGAGCTGGACGCTGCCCGCCCACGGCCGCCCGTCGATCTCCGGCGCCCGGTTGGCCCAGCCGTCCAGGGCCGACACGTGGAATCGTGCGATCTCCCCCGGGCGAGCAGTGCTCGGACCCAGCACGACCACGCGAGCGGGCCCGCGCGGCGCGACGTCCACCGAGGGTGAGGCCGGCACGATGGCCCGGATCCCGTCGCCGTCGCCGTCCACGGAGAACCAGAGCCGGGCGTCGCGGCCCGCATAGCGATCAGCTCTCGCGCCAGCGGGGCCTGCGCCGTAGTCGAGGGTGACCCTGTCGCCGCCCTGCAGCGCCTCACCGCTCACGGTCAGGATGAGGAGGCCTGAGTCCTGGCCGCCGAAGGTGTCGGCCGCCAGGGAGGTCCCGGCCCGACTGACGGCGATGTTGGTGTAGCCCGGCAGCTCAGCGCGCTGCACCTGGGGCGTCGACCAGCCCCAGAAGGGCTCCGGCATGAAGTGAATCGAGCCGCCCAGGGCGATCCCGGTGTCGGCCACCTCGAACTCGAAGGTCCACCGTCCCACGCCGCCGGCCACCACCCGTTCGGGGGCGCGGGTCACGCGAACCCGGCCCTTGCCGTCGGAGGGGTGGCGGGGAGCGACAAGGTCCGCGCGGAACTCCTCCACCTGGACCCAGCGGGCGGTGGGGGGATCGGGGTTGGGGCCCTGGGCCGGCGCCTCGGCCTCCCCGGGGCCGCCCCCGCCGCAGGCGAGCGTGGTGGCGAGGAGTGTGAGAGCGCAGAGGCGTGCGGGGTGACGGGGGACCATGTTCCCTGCACACTAGCGTCATGACCTCCGCCACGCTCGACCCGGCTGCGCTCCGGGATCACGTCGCCCGCTCCTGGCGGGATTCCATCCTCCCTGCCATCTCCGACTTCATCCGCATCCCGGCCAAGTCGCCGGCCTTTGACGCGGACTGGGCGGCGAACGGCTTCCTGGATGAGGCCGTTGAATTGGCGGCCGCGTGGTGCCGGGAGCGGAAGCTCGCGGGGATGACCGTCGAGATCATCCGACTCGAGGGCCTGACGCCCACGCTGCTGGTGGAGGTGCCGGCCTTCGGCATGCCGACGGGAACCGACGGCGGCACCATCCTCATGTATGGCCACCTCGACAAGCAGCCTGAGGTGACTGGTTGGGACGACAACAAGGGGCCGTGGGAGCCCGTTGTGGAGGACGGCAAGCTCTACGGCCGCGGGGCGGCGGACGACGGGTACGCCGTGTTCGGGTCCCTCGGCGCCCTCGAGGCGCTGCAGGACCAGGACGCACCGCACCCGCGCTGCGTCTGCCTGATCGAGACCAGCGAGGAGAGCGGGAGCCCGGACCTCGCCGCCTACGTGGAGCACCTCAAGGGGCGCATCGGGACGCCGGGGCTGGTGGTGTGCCTCGACAGCGGCGCGGGGGACTACGAGCGCATGTGGCTGTGCACCTCGCTGCGCGGCAACGTCAACGGAGACCTCCGGGTGTCGACCGTCTCCGAGGGGATCCACTCCGGCGACGCGAGCGGCGTGGTGCCCTCGAGCTTCCGCGTGGCGCGACGCCTCCTGGACCGAGTGGAGGACGCCGACACCGGTGAGGTGCTGCTCCCCGGGCTGCGGGCCGAGGTCCCGGCCGACCGGATGGCCCAGGCCGAGGCCGCCGCGGGTGTGCTCGGTGAGAGCGTGCACGACAAGTACCCCTTCCAGCCAGGCGTGCAGCCCATGGGCGCCGACGCGACCTCGCGGGTCATCGCGCGCACGTGGCGCGCGACGCTCTCTGTGACCGGCGCCGCGGGGATGCCGCCGCTCGAGCACGCGGGGAATGTGCTGCGCCCCGAGACGGCTCTCAAGCTCAGCTTCCGGACCGCGCCGACCACCGATCCGGACGCCGCGCTCGCCGCGATCAAGGACACCCTGGAGTCGGACCCGCCGTACGGGGCGCAGGTCTCCTTCGAGAACGCCGATGGTGCGACGGGCTGGAACGCGCCCCCCTTCACCCCCTGGCTTGACGGGGCCATCCAGGAGTCGAGCCGCGAGTTCTTCGGCAAGGACGCCGTCTCCCTGGGGGAAGGCGGGACCATCCCACTGATGGGGCTGCTGGGCGAGTCGTTTCCCGAGGCGCAGTTCGTCATCACCGGGGTGCTCGGCCCGGGCTCCAACGCCCACGGGCCCAACGAGTTCCTGCACCTGGAGATGGCGGAACGGCTCACCGCCTGCGTGGCCATGATCGTGGCCCGTGCCGCGGACCAGGCCTGACCGCGGTCAGCGCACCGGGCTGGGGGCGGGCTCGTGCGGAGGGGATAGCTTCACGCGCTGGAAGGTGATCCGCTCATAGGGGCCCTCTCGGCCGCGCTCAAAGAGGCACCCCACGGCTGGGGAGTTGCCATCGGAGAGGTCCACCAGGCAGGAGTAAGCCGCGGCCTTGCCGTGGAGCAGGGCCGCGGTGTGCCAGCTGAGCCCGCCGTCGTAGCTCACCCGCACCAGCATCCGCTCGCGCCGGTTGGGGGAGGCTGGGTTGGAGAAGGCCAGCCAGCGCTCGACCACCCCGCCGCCGCGGCCGGCGCGCACGGTCACCATTCCTGCCTGGCAGATAGGCTCTGGCAGCTCCTCGTCCCAGGTGACCTCGCCGAAGCTCTCCCCGCCGTCCTTCGAGCGCGCGACGGCGCGGGCCCGCTTCTGGCGGTTGTAATTCCGCATGTTGAGTACGAGCTCACCAGAGTCGAGCTCGGCGACCTGGCACTCGTTGAGCTGGTCCCGCTTGGACCGGCCGCCGATGCGCCAGGTGGCGCCGTGGTCATCGGAGAGGAGGACGTGGCTGTAGTAGCGCTGGGAATCGGCCTCGATGTGATCGCAGGGGATCACGAGTCGGCCCGCGTGCGGCCCGACCTCGAGCTGAATGCCGACGCCTGGTCCGGTGGCATACCAGGTCCAGTCTCTTCGCTTCGTCGAGGCGCTGACCTCGCGCGGCGGAGACCACTCCGTGCCGCCGTCCGCGCTCGTCATGACCCAGACGGTCCGAGTGCCCTCCGATGTGCCGGCGATGATCTCGCCCTCGCGATCGTGCCCGAGGTTGTGAGTGAGGAAGAGAAAGATCATCCCCGTGTCCCGGTCGAGCACGGGGCAGGGGTTTCCGCAGACGTTGTCCCCGTCGTCCCACAGCACGCGCTGCTCTCCCCAGCTGGCGCCGCCGTCGTCAGAGCGCTTCATGAGCAGGTCGATGTCCCCCGAGTCGCCGCGCCCGACCTTGCGCCCCTCGCAGAACGCGAGCAGCGCGCCATCGGGAGCCCGCATGACCGCGGGGATGCGGTAGGTGTGGTAGCCCTCTTCGCCGCTGGTCCAGACGTCGACCTTGTCGTCGGCCCGGGGCAAGCTGGGCTCGGACGGGAATTGAGCGGCGAGGGCCAGAGTGGCGAGGAGCGTGGTGATCATCGAGCGGCAGGTGTCGAGCGGCAGGTGTCGAACGGCGGGCATCCAGCGGCGGGCATCCAGCGGCGGGCATCGGCGCATTGACCGTCATGGACCTGGGACCTGATGGCGGACGCCTGTCGCGGCGCAGCAGGATCCGCGTCGCGCTGAAGCCGGGGGGGCGGTCAGCTCGGGAGCGCGGCCCGGATATCCCGGACAATGGCCCAGTGGTGGCGGGCGTGGAGCGCCGAGAAGCGGAGCCAGTGGGCGGCGGACAGGGGGCCAAGCTCCTGGTGGGGGATCCAGGCGGGGGCGGCGGCGATCTCGTCGGCGATCGCCTCCAGCCCGGCCAGGGCCTCACGGTTGCCGCTCAGCTCCATGTCGAGGAAGCGCGGCTCCACGAGGTCGTCGGGCGTCACCATGCGGGGGGCCTTGGCTTCTCCCCGTGGGGTGGTGTCATTCTCGAGCACCTCGGCCGCTCGCTCCTTGATCGCGCCCTCCTGCTGGATCAGGCCGCCCTTGCGAGCGACCAGGGACTTCACGTGGCGGAAGGCCAGGTCGGTGGCCAGCGCGATGTGGTAGAGGTGCTGCTCGACGCTCCAGCCGGACACCTCCGGGGCCCGGGCGCGGCAGGCGGCCTCGCCCTCCTGGCGGATGGACTCGAAGGCGTCAAACGCCTCGTGCAAGCGGGCGAACTCTCCGCGGACATCGATCTCTGTGGACGGCATGGCGAGAGGTTACCCTCTGGACGCCGAACGCGGCGAACGGGCCCTTAGCTCAGTCGGTTAGAGCAGGTGACTCATAATCGCTTGGTCGAAGGTTCGAGTCCTTCAGGGCCCACCACATCTGCCTCCGCGCACGTAACAGCCAGCGCTGGCTCGCACGCCATGACCCAATCGCCGCGCCCCAACGCCGCACTGCCAGGCCCGGGGTCGTCCTTCGCCTTCGACGCGAACCAGGAGACCCTGGACTTCCTCCAGCGAGGCTTCGCGGAGTACGGGGACATCTGGGCCATCCCGCCGCAGGGTGGCGCCGGCAACGTCGCGGGGGACGGGGGCCTGCCGGTCTGGGTCCTCAACGACCCCGAGGCGATTCATGAGATCCTGACGCGGCGGCAGCCGGACTACGGCAAGGGCGTGGGCTTCGAGCGCGTGAAGATGTTGCTGGGGGATGGGCTGATCGTGTCCGACGGCGACCACTGGCGCACGCGCCGCAAGATGCTCCAGCCCGCGTTCAGCCGGCCGAGCGTCGGCGCCATGGGCGGGCTGATCGCCCGCTGCATCGAGGAGCGCGCGGAGATCTGGGAGGCGCACGCGGACAGCGGCGATCCGCTCGACATCGTGGACGAGGCCAACCGCCTCGGCCTGCGGATCATCCTGCGCTCGGTCTTCGGGGACGACCTCGACGCGCTCGACGCGCGCGAGGGCGGCAACCCCTTCAATCTCGTGGTGGACACCGTCCAACGAGATCTGATGTTCGCCATGCGCTTCCGCCAGCTCTGGCCGGTGGTGCGCGAGCTGGTGGAGGCCCGCCGCGCCCGCGGTGAGGCCGGAGAGTCGGAGGACTTCCTCGGGCGCTATCTCGCTGCGCGGGACCGCGACTCCGGTGAGCCCCTCGACATGGAGGGGCTGGTGGACGAGCTGATGACGCTGCTCGTCGCCGGTCACGAGACCACGGCGGCGACCACGGCCTGGGCTTGGTCCCTGCTCGCGCGCCACCAGGATGTCCAGCGCGCCCTCGCGGCGGAGGTGGACGCGGTCGGGCCGGCGGTGATGGACGGCAAGATGGTCCAGGGCCACTACGACCTGGGCTCGCGGGTCATCCACGAGACCCTGCGCCTTTACCCTCCGGTCTGGATGTTCACCCGCAAGGCCCTCAAGGACGACGTCCTCGCCGGGCATCGGGTGCCTGCAGGCACCCAGATCCTGATCACCCCCTACATCCTCCATCGCCACCCGGCGTACTGGGAGGACCCTGAGCGCTTCGACCCCTCCAGGATCCCCTCGTCGGGGATCGCCCCCATGCGGGGGGCCTATATCCCGTTTTCCTCCGGCCCGCGTCGCTGCGCCGGAGACGGCTTCGCCCTGAACGCCACGGTCCAGCATCTCGTCTGGGCGTCCTCCCGCTACCATCTCGACGCGCTCTCTCCCGAGGCGCCGGCGATCGAGCCCGGCGTGAACCTCCGGGCGCGGGACCCCATCCCGCTGAGCGTCACGCGCAGATAGCGAACGCCTCCGATGTCCGAACCCAAGACCCTCGTCGACCTCCTCCGCACCGAGCGGAGCGGGGAGCAGCGGCTCGGCTTCTTTGAGAAGCCCGGCCAGTACCGATGGATGACCGTCAACGAGCTGCGGGACGCCGCGCTCCGGCGGCTCGGCGACCTCCAGCGCGCCGGGCTGACCCGCGGTCAGGAGGTCGTGATGCCCGTGGACGACCCCGCGGCCTTCGTGGAGATCTTCTGGGCGTGTCAGCTCGGCGGGCTCATCGCGGTGCCCCTCGCGCCGCCGTCCAACGAGTCGAGCCGGTCGAAGATCGTCGACATCCTCGAGCGCCGCGCGGGCGCGGCGCTCGTCATCGAGGAGGCAGGGCTCGGTCAGCTTGAGCTGACGGACCTCGCTGAGCGCTGGACCTGGCCTGTGGGTGAAGGCGCCCCGGGTGAAGAGGTGACGCGCGAGGCCGACGAGATCGCCTTCATCCAGTTCAGCTCCGGTTCGACCCGCGCGCCCAAGGGCGTGATCATCCGCCAGGGGCAGGCCCTCGCGAACCTGAACTCTATCGGGGAGGGCATCGGGCTCGACGCCGCCGACCGCACGTTCAGCTGGATGCCCCTGTCCCACGACATGGGCCTCGTGGGATTCCACCTTGCGCCCCTGCGCTGGGGAGCGGACCAGGCGCTGATGCCGACCTCGGCCTTCGCGCGCACCCCGCTCGTCTGGCTCCAGGACGCCGCCGCCCTGGGGTCGACCATCCTGTCGTCCCCGAACTTCGGCTATCGCCACGCCCTCAAGTCGATCGCCCGCAAGGGCGTCCCCGAGGGAGTGGACCTCTCCGGCGTGCGGCTGATCATGAACGGCGCGGAGCCCATCTCTCTCGCCCTCTCGGAGGAGTTCCTCGACCGCCTCGCGCCGGTCGGCCTGGCTCGCTCGACGATCTTCCCGGTCTACGGCCTCGCCGAGGCGACCCTGGCCGTCACCTTCCCCGCCGCGGGAGAGGTGATCCACGGCCTCCGGCTGTCCCGCGAAGCCTCAGGGCTCGGGGATCGCGTCCAGGAGACGGACGGGGGGGACGCCATGGTGACGGTGGGCTGCGGACGACCGCTCCCTGGCGTGGAGGTCCGGATCACGGGCGCAGACGGGGGGGGCCTCTCCGAGGACCACGTCGGGCGCGTCTGGATCCGCGGCGACAACGTCACCGAGGGGTACCTCGACGACCCCGCCGCCACCGCCGCGGCGCTGCAGGGTGAGGGCTGGCTCGACACCGGGGACCTTGGCTTCATGCGGGGCGGCGCCCTGCACATCACCGGTCGCCTGAAGGACCTGGTGATCATCAACGGCCAGAACCTGTACCCGCACGACCTCGAGGAGAGCCTCCAGGGAGCCCTCGGCGTGGATGCCCTGCGCCTCGCCGTGGCGCCCGTGCAACGCGAGGGAGCCGCCGAGGAGGCGGCCGTCTTCATGGTGCACCGTGGCGACCCGTCGAGTTTCGCCGACACCGCAGTCGCTGTGCGACAGCACCTCTCGGACGTCTACGGTATCGGCGTGGACCTGGTGGTCCCGGTCCAGCAGATCCCGCGCACCACGAGCGGCAAGGTCCAGCGCGCCCAGCTCGCGCAGGCGCTGCTCGCCGGGGCCTTTGACGAGGCGCTCGCGGTCCTCGCACCCCCGTCCAAGGGCGACTCCGATGAACCTGAGGTCAGCCCGGCCGAGGTCCGTTCGGCCGAGGTCCGTTCGGCCGAGGCGGGCGGCTCGGCCGCGCCGGAGGACATGGAGGCGATGATGAGCGGCTTCTGTGGCGACGTGCTCGACGGGCTGCGCTTCGGCCCGGAGGACAACCTCTTCGAGCAGGGGATGAGCTCCATCGACCTCGCCGAGATTCACGGCCTGATCGAGGCCCGCTACCCCGGCGGCCTCGACATCCGCGACTTCTTCGACCAGCCCACGATTCGCGGGCTCGCCGTGGTCCTCTCGGAGCGCATTCAGGCCGGCAAGATCGGCAGCAGCTGAACCCGATGGGCGGATCGCAGACTGAACCGGAGCGGCCGCCGCTTCCCGATCGCGAGCGCGGGGCGCCGCGCGCCCAGAAGCCGATGCCGCGCTGGCGGACCGAGCTCTTCCCCCGCTTCGCCTGGGTGCTCGCCCAGGCGCTGCGCCTGTACTGGGCGTCGCTCCGCATCCGCGTGCACGGGGAGGAGCACCTCGACCCGCTGCTCCAGCGCGGCGAGCGGTTCATCCCCTGCATCTGGCACCAGCGCCAGATCATGGGGGTCGCCTACCTGCGCCGGCTCCAGGCCCGGGGGGTCGTGCCCGGAGCGCTGGTGAGCCCCTCGAAGGACGGCGAGCTGGGGGCGCGGCTGCTGGACAAGCTGGGCGTGACCGCTATCCGCGGGTCCGGTCGCCGCAGCGGGGCCCTCGCCATGCGCGACATGTACGTGGCGATCAAGGAGGCGAACCTCTCGCCCCTCATCGCGCCGGACGGATCCAAGGGGCCGCCGCACGAGTTCAAGCCGGGGGCGATCATGCTCGCGCGCCTCTCGGGCAGCCCGGTGGTGCCGATCTCCTTCGCCTGCTCGTGGGGCATCAAGCTCAAGACCTGGGACCGCCTGCTGGTCCCGTTCCCGTTCAGCCGCATCGCGATCGAGGTGGGGGAGCCCATCGAGCTCGAGCCCATCATGGCGATGACGGAGTCCCCGGAGACCGTCGAGCGCATGGGGGCCGCCCTGGACGCGGTCGAGGCTGCGGCGGAGCGGCGGCTGGGACGTGGGGCGGCGCCGGGAAGCGACGCTCCGGTGGGCTAGGTCCAGCGAGCGAGGCCCAAGGAGCGGGTCCCAGCGAGCCTGGTCTTGTGATCGAGGCTCCCGTTGACCTGCGACTCGGCGAGGGTCCCGGGGGTGTGGGATCCCGTGCGTGTGGGATCTAGGGCGCGTGGGATCCAGAGCGCGTGCGACCAGAGCCCTCGCCGACGACTCGCAACGGAACTCGGTCGTTCCGGTCGGTCGGGGACCCGGCTTGACGCGGCAGACGGAGCGGAGGGCCGGGCCGCCAGATCAGTGAGCCAGACGGTTGAGCCAGACGGTTGAGCCAGACGATTGAGCCAGACGATTGAGCCAGCTCAGCCGGCCGCGATCGGCCTAGCGGTGAGGCGCCGCCTCGGGCCTCTGCCTGGAGAGGAGGGCGGCGATGAGCGCGACGGTTGCCGCGGCGGCTGGGATCCCGAGCTCAGCGTGACGGACGGGATCGTCTGTCCAGAGAAGTAGGGGGAGGGAGCCCAGGATCATAGAGGTGAGAACGAGGCCCCTTCCGACGAGGCCGCCACTCCATCCAGCTTGCCAGGCGACCACGATCCAGATGAGGCCGTGGGTCCAGGTGGGGGTCACGAGGAGCCAGGGGAGCGCCGCGAGGAGGACGAACACGAGGTCCCAGCGCGGCGCAGGCCCCCTGAGCTCGGCCCGGGCTCCGTGGACGAGGAGGGCGGCCACGGCGAAGCCCATGGCCTTGCCCAACCAGAACGCGCCGTCCCCAGCGGACCGCGCGAGCAGCGCCCCGGGGTCCTGGCTCCCTCGCCCGCCAGCCGCGGTGGAAGCCTCGCTCGCGAGGGCCCGCAGGTGCCGGGCGGCCTCCACGTGAAACTCCAAGAACCCCGCGGGGCCCATGGCCACGAGCGGGATGAGGACCGCGCAGGCCAGGAACGAGCCGATGGCCCAGGTGAGGGCTCGCCGCAGGCCGGGCTGCTCTCTACCGAGGAGAGGAGCGGCTAGGAAGACGAGAGGCGTCAACTTGATCGCAGCAGCGACTCCGAGGAGGGCGCCTCCTGCGATGGCGTGGCCGCGGGACCAAGCGGCGAGGGCTGCCAGGGTCAGCGCGGCGACCGGCAGGGCGGCCTGGCCCCAGTAGGCCCCATGGACCACCGGGTGCGCGAGGAGCGCCGCGACGCCCACGGCCGCCGCCTCCCAGGAACTCGAGGGCCGGCGCAGGGTGAAGAGGCTGGCGAGCAGCAGTGAGGCGGCGCCGACCATGAGCGCCGCGCAGCTCCACGACGCCGCGGCGTCGCCGAGCACCGTGAGGGGAGCGAGGAGCCACGCGCCGAAGGCGGGGTAGACGTAGAGCTCCGCGGGTTCACAGTCCCCGGCGGCGAGGGCCGACGCGGTCTGCCAGTAAGGGCCCAGGAAGTCCTCGAAGAGCGCTGCGTTGAAGTCGAGCCCGGCCCAGGCCGCGTCGAGATCGCTCCAGCCCAGAAGGAAGAAGGTCGTGAGTAGCAGTGCCCCGCTGGCGAGGGCCACTGCGGTGGCGCGGGCGACCGAAGGAGCCGGGGAGATCATTCGCTGGCCTCCTGCCGGCGAAAGATCCAGCACCGGAACCAGGCGGGCCCGAGGTGGAAGCTGCGTTCGTCGTGGACCTCCACCAGGGAGAGGTCGGGCCTCCCCTCGAGGTCTAGGCCGTGGTCGTAGATCGAGTGCATGGCGTTTCCCGTGAGCAGCGCGCAGCCCCCCAGCGGGGTCACATGATGGAGCCGTTGCGCCAGCCTTGCGAGCCCAGAGGCCCGCGGATCGAGGGGAGTGAAGTCCGCCACGGCCAGAACGCCCCCGGGGCGGACCCGCGCGATCATCTGGTCCCGTACGTGGACCATCTCCTCGGGTGGGAACACGTTGAGGAAGTGCTCGAGGACCACGGTGTCGTAGAGCGGTTCGGCGGGGAGCTCGAGGGCGTCCCCTAGCTGTGCCTCGACCTCGAGGCGATCGCGTGCGGCCCGCTTCTTGAAGCGCGCGAGCATCCGCGGTGAACGCTCCACTGCGGTCACCCGGAGACCCATGCGAGCGGCCTCCACCGCGAGCCTGCCGGTCCCCGGACCGGGGATCAGCACCGTCGACCCGGGGGGGCTGTGCACGAGCGCCCGGGCCCTCGTCCGCCAGATCGCGCCCCCGCTCCAGCCCGCTGTCGCGATGTCGTAGACCCAGGCGGCCAGGGAGTACCGGTCGCGATAGGGGAGCCGGGCCGTCTGCGGTCGGGCGGCGCTGGTCGTCGGGCGGGCGGGCATCGCCCTATTGTGGGCCGCCCGCGCGCCGCTGCGAACACAGAAGAGCCCGGCTGCGTGGACAGCCGGGCTCTTCGTTTGATGCTGCCGCGCGCGGGCCTACGCCTTGTACTTCTTCTGGTGGGCCGCCTTGGCCTTCTGGACCCAGCGGTCCTTCTTGATCCGGTCCACCGGGATGTCGATCTTCTCGGCCAGGGCGGAGAGCTTGGGGGCGGTCAAGGTGGCCAGCTGCTCGAAGCGGTGGATCCCGGCCTTCTTGAGGACCTTCTCGTAGCTGGGGCCGATGCCGCTGATCGCCGTCAGGTCGTCCTGTCCGCGGCGCGGGGCCGGCTGGATCGTCTTGACGTTCTCCTTCGTCTCAGCGCGCGTCGCGGCGGTCTTCTTTGGGGCCAGACCGGCCTTGGTGGACTGCGGCTTCACGCCGGCTGCGGCCTTGGTCGAGGCCGCCTTGGCCGCCGACGCTTGGTCCTTGGCCTCGGCACGAGCCGCTACCCGGCGGAGCTTGGTGAGCTCCGTCCGCGCCTCCTTCAGCTGCGCAGCATGCTCGTCCAGCTTGAGCTTGGTGCTCGTCAGGCGCGTCTCGAGCTTCGTGGACTGGCCACGCAGCTGATGCGCCTCGCGCTGGTCCGCCTTCTGAGAGGCCTGCAGCTCGGTCAGTCGCCCGCGGAGCGTCTCGACCTCGGCGGCGCGCGCCGTCAGCTCGCTGAGTGCCGTCGCGAGGCGCTTGGCCTCCAGCTCCGACGCCCGCGCGTCGCGCGCGGCGGCCTTCTTGAAGTCGCCGAACTCCTTGCGAGTCGCGAGGAACTCGTCCTCGATGCCCTCGAGCTGCTTCAAGCGTTGCCCGAGCTCACGTTCCCGCAGGCGTGCACTGTCCTCGCTCGTCTCGGAGGTCGCACGGAGCGCCTCCAGCTCAGCTTCCCGGTCGCGGAGCTGCGCGGGCAGCGGTTCCAGCGCCAGCATGCGCTCGCGCATGACCGTGAGCTCACCCTCACGGCGAGCCAGCTCAACAACCACCGGCTCGAGCTCTTCGATCCGCGCCTCGAGCGTGTCGATCTCCTCCTCGCTTGAGGTCTGCAGCGAGCTGTTCGCCGTTCCAGCAACGGAGAGTTCGGTCTCCACGCGAGCCAGACGAGAGACCAGCGGCTCGAGCTCGATAACCCGGTCACGCGAGTTCCGCAGGTCGCTCTGCGTGGCGCTGAGCTGCTCCCGAAGCGGCTCCAGCTCGGTGATGCGCTCCCGCAGCTCGGACTCGTGGTTGGCGGAGGTCGCCTCGAGGTTCGCGAGTTCGGTGCGGAGCTTGTCCGTCTCGCTGCGGCTGTCTTTGAGCCGCTCCTCGAGGGGGAGCAGCTGGTCGATCTGCCCCTTGAGCGCGGAGATCTCGGCGGCCGTCGACTCGGCCAGGGTGTCCCGGTCTCGCCGTACGGTCTCGAGGGTCTTGCGGGCGGCCTCGAGCTGCTCGGGCAGGGGCTCGAGGGTCGCGAGGCGGCTCTGCAGCTGACCCCGGACGACTCCAGACTCGGCCGAGGCGGCCTCGCGGGCGTCCTGGGTGGAGCGGCGCAGGGCGTCGAGCTCTGCGGCCGCAGCGTCCTCCGCGGCCGTGCTGGACTGGAGGAGCAAGGCGAGCTCGGCTCGCACGGACTCCAGCTCACGGCGAGTGGTCTCGAGCTGCTCGGGGAGCGGCTCGAGTGCTGCGAGGCGGCTCTGGAGCTGCCCCTGGATGATGCCAGCTTCGGAGGACGCAGCCTCGCGAGCCTCCTGGGTGGAGCGGCGCAGGGCCTCGAGATCCTTCGATGCGGCCTCCTTCTCGGCCGTGGTGGACTCCAGCAGGCCGTTGAGCTCTGCCCGGACCAACTCCAGCTCGACGCGCCCGGCCTCGAGCTGTTCAGGGAGCGGCTTGAGCTCTGCGAGATGCTCGCTCAGCTCGGCCTGGACCCGCGCCGCCTCCGCGCCCGCGGTACGTTGTGCCTCGTCGTGCGCGCGCTGGAGATCCTCCAGCTCTTCGGCGGCCTTGGCCTCGATCTCCTCGATGGCCATGGCGCTGTCGCGGGCCAGTCGCGCGCGCTCGGCGCGGGACTCGTCGAGATCAAGACGGGTCTCTTCGAGCAGCGCGGGTGTCGGCTCCAGCTCGAGGATCCTCTCCTCGAGGCCCGTGAGCGTCGCGCTGGTGGACTCCTGGTCCTCCGCGTGGCGGCGCTGCCACTCTGCGACCTGCTCGTCCCGCTCGGCGATGGAGGCGCGGAAGGAACGGGTGTCTTCGGTGATCTTCGTCTGGGCCTGCTTGAGCTCGGACTCCAGCTCGGTCACGCGGGAGACCAGGCCATCCCGCTCCTTGGCGATCTCCAGGTGCCCCCTCGACTTCTTCTCCGCCTCGGACCGTGCAGCGGTGGCCGCGGCGTCGCTGGTGTCCCGGGCTTGTAGCAAGCCGTGGGCGGCCTCGTCCTGCTCGTCAATCCGGGCCCCGAGCTGCTCGACGTGGGCGCGCTCGGACATGAGCTCTGCCTGCAGCGCTGTGATGCGCTGCACGTGGGCCTCATACGTCCCCTTGATGCGCTTGACGTCGATGTTGTTCTGGTTCAGCGACGTGACCGCGGACTCGCGGTCGGCCTCGGCGAGCCGGAACTTGCGATCCCAAAGCTCCTGCTGGACCCGGTGCTGGGTCAGGCTCTGGCGCTTGGCAAAAAACCAGGCTACGGACCCGCCAATAATCGCGCCGCCGACGATCAGCGGCAGCTTCTCGAGGACGCTGGTCCCCCCGGCAGGCACGAGCCCAAGGACCCACGTCGTGTTCGCGCGGAGCAGCAGCTCCAGGTGACAAAAACCCATCATGATGTTCGAGCAGGGTGCGGAACGCGCCCCTCTTCCCCCTACGACCCCGATCCTACCGATCTGCGCGGTGAGTTTCCTGCCTCTGGTGCCCGACGCGCGCGAAGTCGAGGTTCCCCTGGAGCCCGATTTCTCCGAGACTCCAGCGCCACGCCTTCCTCCGATGACCCTCCGCGCCATGCTCGCCACCGCCGTGCTCGCCTCCGGCCTGCTCCTGCTCGTCGCCACCAGCTGCGTAGGGCCCGCCGTCGGGCTGGAGGGAGGGGCGCTCCGAGCGTGCCCTGGATCGCCAAATTGTGTCTCGAGCGAGGCCGCTCAGGGGGACGCATCGCGGGTAGAGCCCCTCTTGATCCCGGCGGGGGTCGCCCCGGAGATGGCGTTCGACAGCCTCGCGGCGGTGCTCGAGGCGCGCGCGACGATCGAGGCCCGTGAGCCGCGTTATCTGCACGCGGTGTTCAAGACGCGCGTGCTGGGCTTCCGCGACGACTTCGAGGCGCGCCTGGACCTGGACGCCGGGGTGATCCAGGTGCGCTCAGCGTCCCGGCTGGGCTACTCCGACCTCGGGGCGAACCGGCGCCGCGTGGAGGCGATCCGCGTGGCGTTCCAGGCGGCGATGAACTGAGGCCGGCCTCGAGATGGTTCAACCGGACGATCAGCAGCAGGGGCGGGCGCCGAAGGCGGAGCTACCGATCGAGGACGTCCTCGAGGAGGTCCTCGACGCCACCAGGGACCGCGGCGTCGCGGTGCTCGTCGCTCCTCCCGGAGCGGGAAAGACCACGCGGGTGCCCCCCGCGCTCCTGCGGGCGGGTCTGGGTCCGGTGGTGGTCCTCGAGCCGCGGCGGATCGCCGCCCGCGCCGCCGCCCGCCGGGTGGCCGAGGAGAACGGCTGGCAGCTGGGGCAAGAGGTCGGCTATCACGTCCGCTTCGACCGCAAGGCGGGCCCCAAGACCCAGGTCCTCTTCTGCACCGAGGGGATCCTCCTCGCCCGGCTGCAGGACGACCCTTTCCTCGAGGGCGTCGGCTGCATCGTGTTCGATGAATTCCACGAGCGCAGCCTCGAGGCGGACCTCGCTCTGGCCATGGCCCGTCGCGTCCGTGAGGAGGCGCGCGAGGACCTGCGCCTGATCGCGACCTCCGCGACGCTTCAGGCCGAGCCCATCGCGGCCTTCCTGGGCGGCGCCGCGGGCCCCGCGCCCATCGTCACCAGCGAGGGGCGGCTCTTTCCTGTGGAGCTCGACTTCGTCCCGGCGGAGCGGGGCGCGGCGGGGAGCCGGGACGGGCGCGAGGCCCTGGCCTCTCAGGTCAGCCGGGCGGTTCGCCAGGCCCTCGAGCGCTCAACGGGCGATGTGCTCGTGTTCCTCGCCGGGGTGGGGGAGATCCGGCGCTGCGGTCAGGCGTTGGGGTCGATCAAGGGGGTCGACGTGGTCGAGCTCTACGGGGACCTCCCGCCCGAGAAGCAGGACGCCGCCCTGCGTGAGGGGCCGCGCCGCCGGGTCGTGCTCTCGACCAACGTCGCCGAGTCCAGCGTGACGGTGGCGGGCGTCCGCGCCGTCGTCGACAGCGGCGAGGCGCGGGTCATGCGGCACGAGCCGGGGGCCGGGATCGATCGGCTCAAGGTCGAGCGCATCGACCGCGCAGCTGCGGACCAGCGGGCGGGCCGCGCGGGCCGCCTGGGGCCGGGGCTGTGCCTGCGTCTTTGGAGCGCCGTGGACGACCGCAACCTGGAGCCGGCCCTCGAGCCGGAGGTCCGCCGCCTCGACGTCTCGGGCGCCGTGCTCCAGCTCGCCCTGTGGGGGGAATCGGACGTGCGCTCGTTCCCGTGGTTCGAGGCGCCCCGCGAGGACGCGACGACCAGGGCCTTGGAGCTGCTGGCGGCCCTCGGCGCCCTCGACAGGCGAGGACAGATCAGCGGTCGCGGTCGGTCGCTGGCGCGGCTGCCGCTCCACCCGCGGCTGGCTGCCCTCGTGCACGAGGGCGCCGAGCTAGGGGTCGCCGAGGAGGCGGCGCTGGCGGCGGCGATGCTCTCGGAGCGCGACCCGTTCCGCACGGCACGGGGGCCCCATGCGCCGCGCCCCGACGCCACCGAGTCGGACCTCTTCGAGCGGGTGGCCGCGCTGCACGCCTTCGAGTCCAGCCGCCGCACGTCGACGTCTGTGGGCGAGCTCGTCCAGGGCGGGGCCCGCCAGGTCCTGCGCGCGCGGGACCAGATCCTTCGGCGCGTCCGCGGCGCGTCTGGGGGCGAGGTGCTGGATGCCCACGGCGCCGAGGAGGCCCTCGCCCGTGCGGTGCACGTGGCCTTCGCGGACCGCCTCTGCCGCCGCCGGTCCGACGACGGGGAGCGCGCGGTGATGGCCGGCGGCCGCGGAGTGCGGCTGGCGCGGGAGTGTGGCGTGACCGAGGCGGAGCTCTTCGTCGCGATCCAGATCACGGCCGGGTTTCGGCGCGGGGACGAGGACCTGGTGCGCATGGCTTCTGCGGTGGAGCGGGAATGGGTCGACGGCGGTGAGGTGCGCGTGGAGACCGTGCCCGTCTTCGACGCGCGGCTGCGCCGGGTCGTCGGGCGCCGCCGGGAGCTGCTCGGCCCCCTGTTGCTCGCGGAGTCGGATCACCCCGTCCAGGACGCGCCCGCCGCCGAGGCGGTCCTGCTGGAGGCCGCGCGGGAGGACCTCGGCGCGGCCCTTGGCCTTGACCGTGAGGAGGTGAGCGGGGTCGTGGAGCGCATCCGGTTCCTCCGGTCCCACGCCCCCGAGCTCGAGCTCCCCGAGCCGGACTTGGCGGCCTTCGAGGCGCTGCTCCCGATGCTCGTCCCTGGGCGTCGCTCGTTCGCGGACCTACAGAAGGCCCCGGTGGTGGAGGTCCTGCTCGGCGGCCTCACCCACGCGCAGCGGGTGGGGCTGGACACCCACGCGCCCGAGCGGGTCTTGGTGCCGAGCGGCTCGCGGCTGCGGCTGCTCTACGACGGCGAGCGGGCGCCCGTGCTCGCGGTCCGGATTCAGGAGGTGTTCGGGCTCCCGGAGACCCCGCGCGTGGCCCGCGGGAAGGTCCCGGTGCTGCTCCACCTGCTCGCGCCCAACGGCCGCCCGCAGCAGGTCACCGACGACCTCGCGAGCTTCTGGAAGGACGCCTACCACCACGTGCGCAAGGACCTGCGCACGCGTTATCCAAAGCACGATTGGCCGGAGGACGCCCTCTCGGCCCGCCCCAGCTCGCGCCCCAGGCGGCGCCGGCGAAGATGAACGAAAGACCATGACGGACAGCAACGCACTGAAAGGAAAGAGCGCCCTCGTGACCGGCGGGAGCAGCGGCATCGGCCTGGCCATCGCGCGCTCGCTGGTGGACCTCGGCGTGACCGTCGCGATCAGCGGGCGGGACGCGGAGGCGCTGGAGCGCGTGGCCAGCGAGCTGGGCGTGACGGCCATCCAGGGGGATGTGGGCGTCGAGGCGGACGCCGAGCGCATGGTCGACTCTCTGGTCGAGACGGCGGGGAGCATCGACATCTTGATCAACAACGCCGGCTTCGGGCGCTTCGCTCCGCTGCTGGAGACCACGGTGGACGACATGGAGAGCGTCTGGCGGACCAACGTGCTGGGGGCCTTTCTGGTGGGCCGCGCCGCCGCGCGCAAGATGGTGGAGCAGGGCTCGGGCTCCATCGTGAATATCTCCTCCACCGCCGGGGCCAAGGGCTTCGGGCGGGGGACGGCCTATGCCTCCAGCAAGTTCGCCCTGCGGGGGATGACAGAGTGCTGGCGAGACGAACTCCGGCGCCACGACGTGCGGGTGATGCTCTGCAACCCGAGCGAGGTGCTGACGGACTTCTCCCGCCGGGCGGGGGGCAACCAGCAGGCGTCGCCAAAAAAACTGATCCCCGAGGACATCGCCGAGGCGGTGGTGGGGGTGCTGCGCACGGACGCCCGGGGCTTCGTCCCCGAGTTCTCGGTCTTCGCGACCAACCCCTTTTGAGCCGGGGGGCCTGCTTGGGGCAGGGGGCCCTTCGGGTGGAGAGAGTTCGGCCGCAGTTGGACCGGCAAGGCCTGGATCTGGTGGGTAGGGAGTAACCGCGGGGGAGTTCGTTCGGACTCCGGGAAGGAGAGTCGGCACCGGGGCCTGCTCCCCTCCTTCTCTGACCCACGCTCCGATGCACCGCGCTCTCCTGACCCTCGCTGCCCTCGCCTTCTCCACTTCGTCCGCCGCCGCCGCGCCCGCCGCCGCGCCCGCCGCCGCGCCCGCCGCCGTGCAGGGGACCGTGCCCGAGGTCCTCTTGACCAACGTCGTGGGTGCCTCTCGGTCCGAGGTCCCTGGCCTCCCTGGGACCGTGTTCGAGCCGGGGATTGGTACGGGACACTTCGACCGCATTTACGGCCACCCCTCCGGGCACTGGATCCTCACCGCGCACGCGGACCTGCCCTCCGGGGAGGACGAATGCCTGATCGCCGACGGGGAGCTCGTGCTGCGCGAGGGGGACCCTGCGCCCTGGGCCCAGGGTGGGGAGCTCTGCGGGACCCTGGATCGCCGCTGTGCGATCAATGGGCGCGGCGACCTCGTGTTCGCCACCAACACCTCGGCGACCTCCCTCGACGACTACCTCCCCGTGCGCTGGGCCGCCGGGGCGTGGGAGGTGGCGGCCCGGGAGGGTGACCCCGTGCCAGGGCTGGCCCACGCACGCCTCGACGACGCGATCGACTCGCCGGTCGTGCTCGACGATGGACGCGTCGGCTATGCCGCTGACGGAATCGACGGTGTCGCCTCTACCGGAGAGGACGAGGTGCTCATCCTGGGTGACGACCTGCTCTTGCGGGAGGGCGTCTCGGTCCCCCAGGGGCAGTGGATGAACGAGCAGCAGGCCCTCGAGAACCTGGACCTCGGGGACTTCTGGGCCGCGCTGGATGGTTCCAGCTGGCTGGTCCTTGGAGACCTTGACGGCCCAACGACTCGCGATGACGTGGTGCTCGTGGATGGCCGAGTCGTGCTCCAGGAAGGGAGCCCGGTGTTGTCCTCTGGCTTCGCAGAGCCCATCGCCACGAACGGCATTCACGGAGCCTCCATGGACGGAGCGGGCCGCTGGTTCGCTCGTGGATCGAACGCCGTGACGGGGGATGACTGGGTGGTGAGCGGGTCACCCGCCACCGGCGGCGGGGCCGCGCTGCTCTGCGCCACAGGGAGTCCCGTCGTCCCGGGCGGGGCAGAGCGCTGGGACGACTCTCGTCTCGCGGATGGGTTCGTTGGTGTTGCCGGGAACCGGATGGGGGACCAGGTGGTCATCGGCGCCACAGATCACCCCTTGGCCGAGTTCGACACGGCGGTGGTGCTCAACGGAACACACATCGTGGCGAGGGAGGGCGACGGCGTCGACCTCGACGGCGACGGCTGGGCGGACGACGGCCTCTTCATCGATTCCTTCGGAGAGGAGGACCTGCTGCTCACCGACGCCCTGGATCTGCTCGTCGTCGTCACGCTGCGCGGTGCCTCGGGAGCACGGGAAGGTCAGGCGCTGCTTCGCCTGGAGTTGGACCCCGGCGTGGGCTCGGTGATCTGCGGCGGCATCTCCAACTCCACCGGGGAAGGGGCACGCCTGGTCGCCCTCGGTTCGGACCTCCTCGCGGCCAACGATCTGAGCCTTCGGGCGACGGACCTCCCGGCTGGGGCCGGCGCGGTCTTCATGTTCAGTCGGGTGCCGGCTCTCGTGCTGCAGCCCGGAGGAAGTCAGGGACAACTCTGCCTCGGTGGCGCGGTGGCGCGCTTCCTCGGAGCGGGAGAGGTTGGGCCGGCGAGCACCGCTGGCGTCGCGGGCTTGCAAGTCAACCTCACCGCCCTCCCAGGGGGAGGGGCCAGCGGGCGCCCGATCCCCGGCGACTCCCTCTACTTCCAGGCCTGGTATCGGGACGCCCAGCCCGGGGGCGCCGCGACCAGCAACCTGACTGAGGGCATCGTCGTGACCCTGCGCTGAGCTCGGGGGGCCCCGCCTGGAGACTTGCCCAAGGGGCAGATGTGCCCGGCGAAGATGTGCCCGGCGAAGAGGGGACCGGGCAGGTGAGGCCCGGCCAGCAGAGGAGGGCCAGCAGAGGAGAGCCGGCAGAGGAGAGCCAGCAGAGGAGAGTCAATGAAGGGGAGCCAGCAGGGGTACGCCAGTACAGGCGGGAGCCTGCGGACACCGAGACAGGCGTGGGTGAGGAGGGTTCCCAGGCGGGAGTGCAGGAACCTCCCGGAAGCTCCTCAAGGGATCCGAGGTTTCGCTCGATGCTCGAATCGAGGGCCCCGGCACCCCCGCTGGCCCCTCGACCCATCGATCATGAAGAACGAGCGCCTGAACGAGTCCTCCGCCGCCCTCCCCGCCACGCTCCAACTCAGCGTCATCGTGCCGACCCACGGACGACCTGAGTCGGTGGCGCGCCTCCTCTGGATGCTCGCGGAGCAGACCCTCCCCGCCGACGCCTTCGAGGTGATCGTCGTGGACGACGGCAGCCAGCCTGCGCTCGCCTTCGACCTGACTAGCGTTCCTTATCGATGCCGCGTGACCCACCAGGCCTGGGGAGGACCGGCCTCGGCTCGCAACGTTGGCTTGGCCCTGGCCGCCAGCCCCCTCGTCCTGCTGCTCACCGACGACGCGGTCCCCGCGCCCGACCTGCTCGAGCAGCACGTGGGGGCGCACGCTCAGCTCAACGAGGCCTGCGCCGTGCTCGGTTCGTTCCGCTTCTCCGAGGACGCACGCCAGGCGCCGTTCACCCGGCTCCTCGACGAGACGGACCTCTTCCAGAACTTCTCCGCGCTCCAGGACGGAGAGCGCTATGGCTGGCCGTTCTTCTGGACGTCCAACCTGAGTGCGCCGACCGATGTCTTTGTCTCGGTCGGCGGGTTCGACGAGGTCACCTTCGACGGGCCGATCTGTGAGGGGCTCGACCTGGGCCTGCGCCTTGAGGAGCAGGGCGTTCAGGTGGTCCACCGCGCGGACTGCGTGGCGCATCATGACCACGTCGTAACGGCCACGAGCTTCTTTGACCGGGCCTTCGAGCTGGGCCGCTATCAGCTGCGCCTTGGGGCCAAGGTCGGCGCCCCTGACGCGTTCTTCGAGGAGGGGATGGTGACGGCGGACGGGCTTCGTCCGGATCTCGTGGATGTCCTTGAGCAGCAGCGGGAGGCGTCCGAGCTGACCCTGGATCAGCTCGAACAGCTGGACGCTCAGCCGGCCGGTACGGAATTCACCCCGGAGCAGACCGCCGAACTCGCAGCGGCGGTCTCGGCCGCCGCGCAGTACCCCCGACTCTGCGGCCTCTACTTCGAGCACACCGGGGTGGACTTCCGGGTGGTCAGCCATGAGAGCGCGCCTGAGGGCACGAGCGTGAGCATCATCGCGGTCTCGTGTGACGCCCTCGCCAACACGCAGCGCTGCATCGAGTCCCTGCGCCGTGGCGCCGACGAGCGCTATCCGCAGGAGATCCTGATTGTCGACAATGGTTCGACGGACGGCAGCGCCGAGTGGCTTGAGGCGCAGCCGGACATCACGCTCATCCGCAACCCGTTCAACTTTGGCGCGCCCCGCGCGAGGAATCAGGCGCTGCGCCACGCCCAAGGAGAGTGGGTGGCCTTCCTGGACAACGACGTCTTCGTCCCCGAGGGCTGGCTCGACCGGGCCCTCTACCACGGCGCGGTGGACCCCGCCGTCGGCTCCATCCCCCTCTGCGCGAACCGCGCTTCCAAGCACCAGGTGGTGGAGTACCACGGTTCCGACGATCAGGCGGAGCTGCAGGGCTTCGCCGAGGCCCACTTCAAGTCAGCTCCTCGGCGGGGGATGGACTCGGTCCTCTTCACCTCGCTGGGTGTCCTGGTGAGGGGGGAGGTCCTGGACCGCATCGGGGGGTTCGATGAGGCCTTCTCTCCGTGGGGCTTCGAGGACGACGACATCGCGCTGCGCGTCCGCCTCTCCGGGTGGCGGAACCGGGTGGCTCGAGACACGTTCGTCTATCACGCCTTCTACGACGGCCCCGCCAAGGTGGAGCGCCACAACGGGTGGATGGAGCAGAACTGGCGGGCGTTCCTGAACAAGTGGTGCCCCGCCGCCAGCGACGCCCCGCTCTTCGACTATTCCCGGGTCGTGCTCCCGCAGCTCGGCGAGGCTACGGAGACCCAGCTCCGCTTCAACCTGCTTCCGCCCGATGCGGCTCCGCCGACCTGGCCGGGTGCCGAGCACCCCGAGCTGACCTCCTCGGCGCCCGCCGAGGCCCGGGGCGAAGCCGCTCCGAGCGGCGCGCCCGAGACCGCCCCCGCGTGGAGCGAGCAACCGCGTCAGGACGCGTCCCACTCGCTCGCATCGCCGATCGAGGGTGCGTCCCTCGTGGTGGTGGGTGCCTCGGAGGATGCGCTGCAGGCTGCTCATACGCTGCTCTTCGGCCCCGCGTTCAGCGCCCCGGAGGGCGTGTCAGGGGCGGTCGCGATCAACGAGTTCCTGCTGAGCGGCGCGATCCGCGGCGGGCCGCCGATGGCGCGCCTCCAGCAACGGTTCGTCTCCTCGGACGAGACGCTTCGGTTCGACGTCGAGCCCGACCTGCGGGAGCGCATGGACCGCGTCGTTGCTCAAGGCCTGTCCTTCGAGGGTGACCCCCGCTTCTGCCACACGCTCTCTGCCTGGCGAGACTCCTTGCCGGAGGCGAAGTTTGTCTGCGTCTTCGAGGACCCCGCAGCGGCGGCGGATGAGGCCCTGCGGACCCTGGTCCGCGTGCCGGAGTACGGGGGCATCGCGCTCGACTTCGAGGGCGCCACCGAGATCTGGGCACAGATGTACCGGAGGATCCTCGACGAGCACTCGGCGCATGGGGAGTGGCTCTTTATTCACGCGAACGAGCTGGAGACGGCCGAGGGCCGCGCGCGCCTCGAGGCCTTCGCCGGCGGGCCGCTTCAACCGTCCCCGCTCCGTGCGGTGACTGGAGGACCGGGGAGTCATGCCTCCGTCCCGGTCCGGGCTTCGATCACGGAGACGTACCGTGAGCTCTGCGAGCGAGCGGGCTGCGGAGGACTGGCCTCGGCGCGCCCGGAGGTCCACGGGTCGCAAGAGCCGGGCCCGCCGGAGCTCTCCGTCATCGTCTGCGTGGGGGACAGCGCCCATGCGCTCCGCCGCTGCATGACCTCGCTCGAGGACCAGACCGCTGCTGGCCGGTTCGAGGTGGTCCTTGTGGACCGCGGCGCCGAGTCCGGCGCTGGCGCCTGGCTCGACACCTGGTCCCCGAGCGTTCCCGTTCAGCGGGTTCAGTCGGACGGCGCCTCGGCCCCGTCGGCCTGGAATGCGGGCCTTCGGGCCGCGCGTGCTGAGCTGGTCCTCTTCCTCGATGGAGACACGACCGCCGCGCCAGACCTGGTCCAGCGCCACCTCGGCGCCCACGACGAGACGGGTCCGAATCGAGCCGTGATCGGGGCGGTGACGGGGGCTGCGGCCACCCGCAGCAACGCGCTGATGCGCGCGCTTGAGGGACAGAGCTACGGCTCCCTCTCCGCGGCTCTCGACGTCACCCGCCTGCACGACTGGGCGGCCTTCCGCCTCTGCAACGCAAGCGTCTCGCGCCGCGCCGTCCTGGAGGTCGGCGGGCTCGCGGAGGAGGAGTGCTTCGCCGGGAGCGTTGATCTCGAGCTAGGCTTCCGTCTCCAGGACGTGGCCGGCGTGCGGGTGGTCCACCGGGAGGAGGCCTGCGTCCAGCATCACAAGGAGTGGACCTTCGAGGGCCTTCGTCAGTGGACTCGAGAGCGCGCCGCGAGCGAACTCCAGGTCATCGCCGCTCACCCCGCGGCCGGCCGACACCGGGCCTGGAGGGAACGGCTCGCGGGCACCGCGAGCCTGCACGACGAACTCGTGATGCAGACACTGCCCGACCGGGCTCGAGCTGAGGGCCTCGCAGAGGAGCTGAGCCAGATTCACATCGGCGCCTTCGAGCGCACCGGCGCCGAGGGCGTGGAGCTGGCGACGGCCCTGCTGGGGCACCTGAACGAGTACCTGACCGAGCTCGCTCACATCTGGAGGGCCGAGGGTGAAATCGCGGCGCTCAAGGGGCTGGGAGTCGAGGCTGTGGCTGACCTGCTGAACGTGTCCGCCGGCCCTCAGGCCAAGGACGCGCCCTCGCTGGTGGCGTGACCGGGGGGGGATCGGTCGGGCGCGAAGAGCCCGCGGCTTGACCGGGGAACCCCAGGGTTGCCCCAGGCGGCCAGAGCCCCTCCGAGGGGGTCGAGGCATGGTCCACGAACGCTCAGCCTGAGCCTTGAGCCGGCTGAGGGCCTCCCGCCCATGGTCCGTCACTCATGTCCGCTCTGCGGTGGTCGATCTGGCTGGCCGTGGAGGCTGCCCGATGGGCCGCTCTGCGGCCTCTTGGGCGGCTCTGTTGGCGGCTCTGTTGGCGACCCTGCTGGGCGACCCTGTGCCTGCTAGATGGCTCTGCCGCCTGGTGCCCGACCACGCCGATGGGCGGACGGTCTTCCCGGCGGGCGAGTGGCTGGGCGGTCTGGGTGGATCGCCTGGGGGGCCCGCTGCCGGTTCTGTACCGCCGTTCGACGCTCTCGGCGGGTCGCAGCGTGTCGGTGGCTTGGCTCAGAGGCCGCGCCAGGTTCAGGAGTAGGTCGGGCTGAGCTCGGATCGGAGCCTGCCGAGGGCGTGCCGCTCCACGGCACGCTGCCGAGCGGCGAAGCCGCGCTCTTCCCGCCTGCTCCTCTGGTGCAGGCCGTCGAGCGCCTTGACCACCGCCTCCACGTCGCCATGGGGGACCAGGTCCACCACGTCAGCGCCGACCAGTTCAGCCACGGGACCCGAGTCGGCCACGACCGCGGGCCGGCCGCACGCGAGGGCCTCCACGAGGCTCACGGGGACGAGCTCGTCCGGGCACTGCAGCGCGAAGACGTCGATGCGCCCGAAGAAGCCGGGCGCGTCCAGGACCCGCCGTCGGACGTGGAGCGTCGAGGAGCCCCTCGAGCGCTCCTTCAGCTCGGCGAACCTGGGGCCATCTCCCACGAGCATCAGCGCGGTCGGGCGGCCGGCCGCTTGCCGCCGCTCCACCGCCTCGATCAGCACCTCCGGAGCCTTGTCCTCCGTGGCGCGCATGAGGGAGCCCACGAGGAGGGTCTCGGGATCGTCGAGGAAGACCCCCCGCCAGGCGTGCTCGGAGGGCTGGGGGTGAAAGCGCTGGACGTCGACGGCGGCGAGCCGGACCTCGGGGTCACGGCCGATGGCCTGCCAGTCGCCGCGCAGGGCTGGGGTCGGGACGAACAGCTCGTCGGCGGCCTGGACGGCGCGGCGGAGCCGCCGGCGCAGGAGGAAGCCTCGGACCGAGGGCCGCTCGAAGAGGGTGGCGAGGAGTCGGGGCGCCCCTGCTCGGCTGCAGGCTGCCGCGGCGAGCAGCAGGTCGGCCGAGGTGTAGGCGTGGATCGCCCTCGCGCCGCGGGAGGCGGCGAGGTCGGCGAGGCGGGCGGCCCGGACGGCGAGGCGGGCGTCGGTGAGCCCCAGGAAGTGAACGGGGGTCGCCGGCGCCATGAAGTCACCGTCGGTGTCGAGCGCTCGATCCGTGAGAACGATCTCGTCCGTGGCGCCGTCCATGCGCTCGTGCCGCACGAGGTCGATGACGCAACGCTGGAGGCCACCGACGCCCTGGTGGGGGAGGAGGTGGAGGACGCGGACGCTGGCGATCGCCTCAGGCATAGGCACATGTGGCACGGGTGCGCGCCTGATTCACCCCTGAATCGGGAGGGTCCCCCCCGAATCAGGGGTGGTTCAGAGCAGGCCGAGGCGTCCCAGCTCCAGGGCCAGGAAGTCGGCGAAGCGCTGCGCGCCCTCGTCGGTCAGGTGGACGTTGGCTGAGAAGATCTGCTGGCTCCCGGTGGCGTCCGTCTCGGCGCGGGCAGCGGCCTCCATGTGCGCGGCGGCCTCGATGAGGGGCGCGCCCGTCTCCGCGGCGACGGTTCGGACGACGTCGGTCATGCGACCGTGGGCGCGCAGCCGCAGCTCGCCGTCCAGCAGTCGGTTCGAGCCAGGGTCCTCGGACCAGATCGCCTGGGTCATGAGGACCGGCTGGGCCCCATGAGCCCGGGTCATGGCGATCATGGAGAGGAGGTTCCGCCTGAAGTTGTCGAAGCCCTGGTCTGGAAGGGGCCCCTCCACCTCCGGCGCCTCGTAGCGCGCGAGCCGCTCGCCGTCGCGGCCCTCCGGCAGGCGCTTCGACCGGAAGCCCAGGTCCGCCCGTTGCTGGAGGTGGTCGGTGAAGTACCTCCGCCACGTGAGGTAGACCACGCTGCGCTCAAGGGTGCTTTCCAGAGGCGACGGGCGGAAGGTGGGCCACACCCTGCGGTAGTGGGCGTTGTCCGCGACCGGGTCTGGCCAGAGGGCGCTCTCGGCGTCGTTCGTTGAGAGGTAGAAGAGCACCACGTCCGGCTGCATGGGTAGGACGCGAAAGGCGAGGCCGGTGAGGCACTCGAAGCTTGTCCATGCGGGCACGCCCGCGTTGAGCACCTCGACGGCTCCCGCCGGCCCCTCCGCGAGGATGGCGCCGAGGCGAGCGGGCCACGTGGCTGCGTCAGTGGAGGGGCCCGTCCCGTAGGTGCTTGAACCGCCGACGCAGGCGATCCGCCGGGCGCCCTGCGGCTTGGCGCGGGTCACCTCCGGAGCGCGGAACCCCAGGGGGCCATGCTCGAAGGTGCGAGCGCCCGGGCTCCCCGGGTCAGCGCTGCGCCGATAGCCGGGCTTGGGCGTGTAGAGCAGGTAGGGGTGCGGCGCAAAGGCGCTGTCGGCCGTGCTGTCCAGGTAGGGAGGACTCAGCTCCGCCCGAGTGAGCCCCGGGATCGAGAACCACCGGGGGACGGTCTCGAAGATCAACAACAGCCCGGCGAGGGCGAGCAGGACCTTGCGGAGGACCGCGCCGCTCTGGGGAGAGCGGAGCGCGGATCGGCGAGGGGCGGCGCGGCGCATGGCGGCTGATCGTAGACTCCCCGGCCCATGAAACGGACTCGAATCGCCACCGCCGTCCTCGTGACCCGAGGGCCCCTGGCCGATCCGGAGGTCCTGGTGGTCCGCCGTTCGCCCAAGCTGCGCTTCTTCGGGGGCTACTGGGCCTTTCCGGGCGGCGTGGTCGACCCCTGCGACCACGACGGCGACGCGGACCACGACGACGCTCATCGGCGCTGCGCCCTCCGCGAGCTCGTCGAGGAGGTCGGCCTCGCGCCGGCGGGCGTGGAGGCGGCCATGGCGGAGCGCGGCGGGCTGCTCGACCGGGCTGATGAGCAGGCGGGGGACCGGGTCCGGGCGATCCTGGACCGCTCGCCGGAGGCTCTCCTTGCGGCGCGCCCGTTCGCGAGGCTCACCACGCCGCCCTTCGCCCCGGTCCTCTACCGGACCAGGTTCCTTCACGTGGAGGCGCCTGATGAATTCGAGCCGGTGATCCTCGAGGGAGAGCTGGTGGACGGGGCGTTCGAGCGCCCCGAGGACCTCCTCGCGTCCTGGAGGCGCGGGGAGCGCCTGGTGGCGCCGCCTGTCCTCTACATGGTCGAGCAGCTCATCGAGCTGGGCCTGGAGGGGTTCCTGGATGCCATGGAGAGCCGCAGCCGCGAGCTGGAGAGCGGGAGGCTGCACCCGATCCGGAACGTCCCTGGGATCCTCATGGCTCCTCTGGCCACCCGCACGCTCCCCCCGGCCACGACGACCAACGCCTATCTGGTGGGGGAGCGGCGCCTGTTTGTGGTGGACCCTGCGCCCACTGACCCGGCCGAGCAGCAGCGGCTCTTCGACCTGATCGACGAGCGTACGAGAGCGGGCGCCGAGCTCGTGGGCGTCCTGGTGACGCACCACCACCCAGACCATGTGGGCGCCGTCGAGGCCACCGCCCGCCGATATGACGTCCCGGTGCTCGCGCACCAAGAGACGCTGTCGCGTCTTGCGCTGACGGTGGAGAACACGCGGGCGCTGGCGGACGGCGTCGAGCTCCCCCTCGGCGAGGCCCCCGACGGAGAGCCGGGGTGGGTCCTGACGGCGCTCCATACGCCGGGACACGCTCCGGGCCACCTCGTCTTCAGGGAGTCGCGCTACGGCGCCGTGCTCGGCGGAGACCTCGTCTCTACCGTCTCCACCATCGTCATCGATCCACCGGACGGACACCTCGCGACGTACCTCACGAGCCTGGAGCGGGTCCGTGACCTGATGGGCGTGGGCGAGGTCTTGCACCCGGCCCACGGGCCCGTGGCCAGCAACGGGCCGGCGCTCCTGGGCCGATACCTCGAGCACCGCGCTCGACGCGAGGAGTCGCTGGTGCGCGCCCTTGGCGCGGAGCCCGCTTCGGAATCCTCGCTCCTGGGGCGCGTCTACGCCGACGTCGCGGAGGACCTTCACCCGGTGGCTGCCCGCTCACTCCGCGCCGGCCTCGACAAGCTCGCCGAGGAGGGGAGCGCGAAGGAAGTTGCGACCGGCTTGTGGCGTGCTGCGGAGAAGCTCTGACTTCGTCGGCGATCCTTCGCGGGCCCGGCTATCTTCGGCCCCGCGATCATGCAGGCCTCCTCTCCCTTTCCTCCCCTCCGCAGCGTCGCGCTGGTCGCGCTGGCGATGACGTCGGTCTGGCTGGGGGGCGGTTGCGCGGCCTCGAGGGAGCCCCTGCGGCCCCCTGAGCTCATCTCCTTCGTCACCTACTACGGGGGCGACCCCGTGGCGGGTCCCATGGACGAGGGTGCGGCGGTCTCTTTGCCCCTGAGCAGCGAGGACGCCGTTCGGGTCTCCATGGAGCTCCGGATGACCCGTGCGCCGATCCCGGAGTCCGCCGAGCCCCTGCCGCAGCACGTCGGGCTGATTCTGGGCAGCGATGGGCCGGAGCCGACGGGCGCTCACCCCACGGTGCTGCTCGGCGCTCACCTCGTGGCGGGCGAGGACGGGACCCGGGTGGTCAAGGAACTCAAGGCGCTCCCGCAGGATCAGGGCTCCGAAATGGAGCTCCTGGATGGTCTCTCCATGCCCGGGGTGGCCACACGCATGAACTCGGTCTTCGCCCAGGGGATCAGTTTTCGCCAAGACGCCCTCGTGGATCGTCAGTTCGGGGTTGAGCTCTGGCAGGACAGCGGGGTTCAGGCTGGGCTCTCCGTGGCCCTCTCGGTGCGGGATCAGGTGGAGTCCATCCTCTCCGATGGCGTGAGCGGCAAGCTCCAGGTGGCCCAGGCTCAGCGGGAAGAGGTCCTCGTCCTCGATAAGACCCTCCCGCTCGACGGGAGCCCGCTCGTCGTGATGACCGAGCCGGACTTTGACCTCGAGGAAGATGTCCGGATCGTGCTCATTCTGAAGGCCCAGGCCATGAAGGGGAACGAGCCCGGGCTGGGTGATCAGCTCAAGAGGATCCGTGCTGAGGTCCGTGACGCCGCCCTCGAGGGGACCCAGCGGCGGCAGGTGCTCAGACTTCAGGAGCGCCAGTTGATTCGATTCCAGGAGAGCATCGACGCCCTCGCGGACCCCGCTGCGCGTCGCGCCGCGTTGTTGGATCTCGGGAGCAGTACCACGTCGCAGCTCGCGGGTGAGTTCGCGCTGCTGGCCGACGATGAGTTGCTGAAGGACTTCTCGGACGGGCTGCTCGCGGACCGGCAGGTCCTGCGCGCCCTCGCGAGCAACAAGGGTGATCTCGCCTGGCGCCTCGAGCGGGACGTGCTCATCAAACTCCTTGAGGGCCTCGAGGAGGGGACCCTTGGCGAGGAGTTCAGTGCGCTGCTGCTCCAGTTCACCGGCGACGCCGGGCGCCAGATGGGTGTGGTGCAGGACGCTATCGTCGCGAGCTCCTCGATCGCCTCGCTCCGGTCGCGGCTGATCGAGGAAAACAAGATCGCGCTCGAGTCCTCCAGCTCTGCGGCTCGGGTCCGCGCTGCGGATTGGCTGGCGACCCTCTCGGTGACGGTGCCGGGCTATGACCCCCTTGGCCCCGTTCAGGAGCGCCGGCAGGCCCTCCGCCGCTGGACTGCAGCCAAGGACTCAGCTGCGGCCAAGGACGCGCCGGGCGCCGGCCGATCCGCGCCCATGAATCCGGAGGCCCCGTCGCCCGTCGATAGCGGGTCCCAGTCCGGGGGGGCGCAGCGTTGAAGGAGCCCAGGGACCAGGCCCACCCTGACGGGGCGGCCTCCGCACGAGAAGCTCCTGCTGGTGAGGCGGCTGTTCCCCAAGGCCCGGCCGCGGAAGATACGGCGGCGGGGGATTCAGCAGCGGAAGGTGCGGACGCCGAGCGCTCTGCGGCGGGACCCGTGCCCCAGGAGATCTCCGCGCCAAAGATCGCGCGGCCGCGCCTCTGGCGACGCCGGCTCATCCGGTTCGCCGCGGTGGCCGTCGCGCTGCGAGTCCTCCTTGGCCTTGGCCTGGACCCGACTCTCCGGGCGGTCCTCTCCGCGGGCGGGGTGCAGGCGGACTGGCTCTCATTCGAGCTTCAGGTCCTCGACGGACGTCTGGAGGTCCAGGGCCTGAGCGTCACACCGAAGGCGGACCCCGAGCAAGGAGTGAGCGTGAGTGCGCCGGGGGGGGACCCCATGATCTCGGTGTCGACCCTCGTCCTCGACCTCGACATGAGCTCGCTCCTGAAGGGCACCCTCCGCGTGGAGCGCCTCGTGGTCGAGGGAGCCGTCGTCACCTTGGAGCGTGGGGCTGAAGGTGACTGGAACTTCGCCGCGTTCGCGGGGGACGGAGCGCCCGCGGCACCCTCGGAGCCGCCTGCGGCGGGGCCCCTCCTCTTTGACCTACCGTTCGAGCTCGACCAGGCTCGGATCCAGGACTTCAGGGTGCGGGTCCGAGACCTCCAGGCGCTGCCACCCGTGGATCTCTCGAGCACCACCGCGCTCACGCTCACCGGGGTCGGGTCGGAGGGTGAAGTCGCCGCCCTGGACCTCCGGATGGTCTCCGCCGAATGCCTCGACCTGCTCCGCCTCCGCGGTACCGGCGCCCTCTCATCCGCAGGCGTCGACCTGTCCCTCGAGCTGACCCTGGCGGGCCTGCGGCCAAGGGCTGCGCAGGGGCTCTTCGCTGCGGCCGGGCTCGACCCGCGGTCCGAGCGCCTCCACTCGGAGGCGAGCTTCAGGCTGCAGGCCAGCCCCCTGAAGGAGAACCCGAAGCAGCTCCAGGCTCAGCTGACCCTGAACCGCACCAAGGTCCGCGCGGACGAGACCGAGGCGCTCGGGCTCGAGCGCCTCGAGGTGCGGGTGGACGCCCTGGGGGAGGGTGTTCTTGAAGTCGGTTCTGTCCTGATCGACGGGCTGGTGGCCGAGGCCGCACTCGAGGCCGACGGGACGCTCACCTTCGCCGGGCTCGGGCCAGCTGCAGCGCGCTCCGCGACGCCCGCGCCCGCCGCACCGAAGTTGGCCGCGGCCGTCCCTCAAAGCCCTGAGTCTCCCAGCGCTGAGTCTCCCGGCGCTGAGTCTCCCAACGCAGAGTCTCCCGGCGCAGAGTCTCCCAACGTAGAGCCCTCCACCCCGGAGCCTTCAGCCGCATCGTCCCCCGTCTCCGGGTCGTCGGCCTCAGGCGTCGCGCCTGTTGATCCGACGAGCACCAGACCCTCTGCTGCTGCGGACAGCGGGGTACCCCTGCGGTGGTCGCTGAGTCGCGCGGAGCTCAAGAACACCCGACTCTCCTTCAGCGACCGCAACCTCAGCGACGGGCACCGGATCACGGCGCTGCTGGACTCCCTCAGCGCCGGACCGATCTCCTCTGATGAGGGAGCGCCGCCGTCCTCCCTTCGGCTCTCAGCGACCATCCCTGGGGTCGTGGAGGAGCTCGCGGTCGACGGGACCATTGGGTCGGTGGAGCCGCGCTTCAAGGCGAGCGGCAGCGTCAAGATCGATGGCCTGGTTCCCGGTGAGCTGGCGCCCTACCTCGCCATGGCGGGGCTGGAGCCTGCCTTCGAGAAGGGGACGTTCGAGGTCGACAAGATCGACGTGGACGGGCTCAACTTCGCGGCCCGTGGGCTCAGGGTGACGGACGGGGGCGAGGAGCTGGCCGCCATCGACATGGCCGAGGTCGTCATCGGCGGACAGGACCGCGTTCGCGCCTCGCTGGGCGGAGCCCGTGGGCGTATTCGCCGCCGCCTCGATGATTCCATCGAGGCGGTCGGCCTGCGATTCAACGTGGGCTCCGGTTCGGCCACTGCCGCCCCCGGGATGCCAGCGACGCCGCCGGCCTCCGTGCCTTCGCCCGCTCCAGCCCCGCCCTTCGTGGTCCCCAAGGTCTGGCTCCCCCGGCTCGACCTTCAATTCGAGCGTCTCGACCTCCTCAGTGACGAGCGCAGCGAACCACCCATCTCGATCGGTCCGATCGCGGTGACGGCGGGCCCCGTGAAGGGCCCTGACGCCAGCCCGGGGTCCTTCGAGGCCGCGGCCAGCGGCACGGTCCGGGTTGCCCGGGAGTTCTCCGCCTCGGTTCGATTCGATGCCCTCGACGACGGCGGCCTTCGCGTGCGTGGATCGACCAAGGCGCGGGGGCTGAATTTGGACCCGATCAAGGCGTGGGTCGAGCTCCTCGGAGTCGAGTCAGAACTCCAGGATGGATCCCTCGATGGACAGTTCGAGGTCGGCGTCCGCGCAGTCGAGGGGCGCCCTGAGCTAGCCCTCCAGCTGGGGCCGGTGCGCCTTGAAGATAAGGTGGGATCCGGCGTCAAGGAGTGGCTCGATCTGAAGGAGTTGCGTCTTGAGGGGGTGCGCAGCGGCGGTGACGTCACGGCAGCCATCAAGTCACTGCGGCTCGAGGAGCCGCGCCTCCGCGTCGAGGCGCATGAGGCTGGCGGTTGGGTCGCGCTCGGCATGCATATCCTCCCTCCGGATCCGGAAGCCAGCGCCGCCGGGACCGCGAACAAGGACGGTGACAAGCCGCCCGCACCCTCGCGGCGATCGGGGTGGTTCTCGCTCGAGGACGGGCGAATGAACGGCGCGAGCATCACGCTAGTCAACCTCGTGGAGGGAGAGGGACCGCCGCTGGTGCTCGGCGCCTCCCTCGCCGTGCAAGGGTTCGCGCCAGGCGCGGGGGCTCCCCAGGCAGAATGCACCGTGCAGCTCTCGGTGGGAGAGGCCCAGTGCTCCACATCGGGGACCGTTCAGCCGGATCCCGCAGCACCCTCCCTCGATCTGGCGCTCGCCATGGAGGGGGTCGGCGGAGATGCGCTCGAGCGCTTCCTCCCTGAGGGCATGGCGCTGGACCTCTCGGACGGAGTGGCGCGCGCGCGGGTGCGCGGAGACTGGAGCCAACCGGAGGCTGGCGGCGACGCGCTGGCGCTCGAGATCGAGGACCTGGACCTGCGCGACCGGGGCGCCGAACGCCCCGTGCTCGGGGCCTCGCGTCTGAAGTTCACGGCGCCCCGTCTGGACGGTGACCTCGGGGTGATCGATGTGAGCGAGGTGATCGCCGAGGACCTGGCGCTTGAGGTCGTGCGACTGGCCGACGGTGGGCTCCGCGTCGCGGGCCTCGACCTGCAGCCGGACAAGTCCAGCGCCCCAGGTGGATCCAACCCGGCAGGTGGATCCAGCGAGGCTGGGGCCGGCGGAGGCAAGGCGCCTCAACCTGCAGCGCGGCGGCGCCTGCGCAGTGTTCGCCTCGGAGCGCTCGTGGTCGGACTGAAGGAGCTCCGGGTGTCCACCGAGGGGGCCGAGGCGGCTCCATTCGTGGCAACCTCACGGATCGAGCTGAAGGACGCCGTGGAGTTCGACGCGGAGGACTTCCTCGACGACGCGCCGCCTGTGGAAGTCGCCATCACGGGGACCGCCGAGCCCGGTAAGGCGAGCCTCAGCCTGGACCTCTCGGCCACGCCTTTCGATACCGAGCCGGAGCTCGACGCCAAGATCCGGATCGAGGGGTTGGACGGCGAATTCCTCCGGGCGGTCTTCCCCGAGCGTCAGGTCTCCAGCGCGGAGTCGGGCTTCGAGAATGGCAGCTTCTCGGCGTCGGTCGACAGCCAGCTTCGCTGGAGGCGCAGCGGCCCCCTGGACTTCGATCTCAGGGGGGGCTTCGGCCTTGGGCTGCAGGTGAACGACCTCATGCTCCGCACCAAGGCCGACGGCCCCGTGGTGCTGGGGCTCGACTTGTTGTCCCTGGACGCTGCGAACATCGAGCCTCGGGCCGGGCGGTATCAGTTTCGGCGCATTGAGGTCGAGAACCCCCAGGGGGTGGTGCGGAGGGTCAAGGGCGGGCTCGAGGTGGCCGGGCTGCTGGTCGTGGCGGAGGCGGACGGGTCACCTGCTCCCGCGGCCATGGCGGCGGCGACCCCCGGCCCGAACTCCCCTCCGGGAGCGGCGCCGGAGCCTGAGCCCACGCCGGTCCCGCCGGCTGGTGACGCGAGCCCAGGAGCTGGGGTCGAGGGAGGCGCCAAGGTGGCCGTTGGAGAGGGCGCGCTGGGGCAGGGGACCGGTGAGGTCTCGGAGGGCGCCCCCCAGGACGTCGCTGGCGCTGCGAAGCCCGCCCGGACTGACGGGCCCACGACGATCGTGACCGTCGACGACCTCTTGCTGCGGGACCTCGATGTGCTCTTCGAGGATGAGACCGTGACGCCGACGCTCTCGATTCCCCTCGTGGCGATGGACGCCGAGGTCCGCGGGTTGAGCAGCCGCATGTTGACGCAGCCGCGCCCGCTGAGGTTCTCGCTCTCGCTCGGCGGCGGGGATGTCTCCCTTCCGGTGAGGCTCAAGTCGACCTCCGTATTCCGCGGCGTGGCGGAGGGGGTCGTGGGCGCCGTCTCGTCCCGTGAGGCCGAGGTCGTCCATTACGAGGACCGCCCGCTCTTCAGGGAGCTCGTCACCTCGGGGCAGTTGACCTTCTACCCGTCCATGTCGGGCTGGGTCCAGGGCGCGGTCCAGGGCTTCGAGCTGACCGCCATTCGAGGGGTGGCGATTGCGTCCGGCATTGACATCGGGGACGGGGTCCTCGACTTCAACTCCAGGACGCGCTTTGTCGGGAGCAAGGGTGGGCACGTTGACTCGACCATGAGCCTCGCCTATCTCTCACTGTCGGAGCCAGACGGCGGCCCGATCTCCAGATTCCTGAAGCTCCCGGCGCCCCTCGATACGGTCATCTTTGTCCTGAAGAACGAGCAGGGGGAGATCCGCCTGCCCCTCTCCTTCGACTTCGGCGGCGGGTCGACCATGGGGCTGGCTGAGATCTCGGCCAAGGCCTCCGCGGCGTTCCTCCGCCTGGTCACCGCGGCACTCGCCGCCGCTCCGCTGCGAGCTGTCGGATCCGTGACGGACGTCGTCGGTCTGGGGAACCTCGTCGGCGGTCGCGACCGGACCCCGGAGTACGCGGGGATGGAGGCGGACGTCGACTTCGAGGTCGGGAGCGCCCATGTGGACCGCGAGTTGTCCCCCGAGCTCAAGGCCATCGTCAAGGCTATGGCCAAGGACCCGCTCCTCGAGCTGGAGGGAACGCACCAGTTCGGCCTCGGCGATATCGAGCGAGCGCGCGAGCTTGCGAGTCCCGACAGTGACGTGGCGGTCAAGCTGCTCAAGTCTCTGCGACGGGAGCGAGACGTGCTCGCCCGCCAGCGCGGCGAGCTCGCCGCTGCGGCGCGGTCGCAGCTGACCCTGGGACGGATCAGCGCGTTCGAGGAAGCGCAATCGGCGCTCCTGAAGGTCTCTCGCGAGCTCGGAGAGGTCGAGAGCCGAGTGGACCAGGTGGCCGGGCTCCTGGGCAGGAGCGCAGCTGGGAAGGCGGAGCGTCGTCGCAGGCGAGTGGCCCTGGACCTCGCCCAGGCCCGCATGGACGCTCTGATGCGTGCGCTGATCCGGGAGAAGGTGGACCAGAGCCGGGTCAACCTCAAGCGCCCCAGGTATCAGGCCCCCGAGCCTGGCCACGAGCTGCAGCAGAGCCGGATTGAACTCAAGACGCGGGCGGGGACGCCTCGCCGGGGGATCGTCGGACGCGTCCTTGGTTTCTTCGGCCTCTAGCGCTGCGCGCCAATCACTGTTTGCTCTCGGGCGCATCAGGGGTTGGGCCCCTTGAGGGTTCGGGCGCGACCTCGGGTGAGCCCGAGAGCCGCTCGTTGAAGGTCCGGGCGTCTGCCTCCACGACCTTGCAGTCCTTGCTCATGGTGGCCATCGTCGCCCTGAAGCGACTGTTCTCGCTGCCGAGGAGCTCCCTGCTGGAACCGGCGAGGTTGTGGTTGAAGTAGAGGGCGTAGTCCTTGTGGGTGAAGAGGCTAGCCACCATCTGTCCATGGACGCCCGTGAGCTCGTCGTGCAGGAGCGCGAAGCCGCTCCGCGCGGCCTCGAGCCGGCGGGAGCTCTGCTCCCGGATGGCCTCGCTCGTGAACTGCTCAAGCTCGGCCTCCCAGTCCACGAACAGCTGGTCGGCTCCGATCTGGAGGACCTCAATCTGGCCATCGAAGCGCTCCACCCGGCGGGCGCAGAGGTCGATCTGGTCGAGGTACTCGGAGTACAACTCGGCCGCCGCTACCTCGCTCGCGGTTTGGATGCTGGCGAGCATGCGGCCCGCGGAGGCGAACTCATCCCTGGCCATCCCTTGCTCCGTGACGCCCTCGCTGATGGCCTCCACCACGTGCTGGCGACTCTCCGCGCCGGTCAGCGCGACGGATGACATGTACCCCGCTGACTGGCAGGCGGCGAGGGGGGCGGCGAGGAGCGAGAGGAGGCAGATTCGATCGGAGTAGTTCATGGCGTTCTGGGCCGCAGCGCGGCGCCAAAGAGGTGAACGGTCAACCGGGACCCCTAGCTTGAGCGCCGCCGACCGGTTTCGAGGAGTGACTCGAATCGACACGGCGGGCCCACCTCCAGGCCTCGGGAGGTGGCACGGTCAGCCTTGGGCAAACGCGCCGGTCCAAGGGGACGGACGTGCCCGGGCGCCCGGGGTTCACGTCTAATAGGGGCCGGGAGGGTCGCCCTCCCTTCAGCGCATGACCTTCCTCCGCAGCTCGTTTGATCCGGTCGTCTGGTTCCTGCCAGAGGGGTCACGACGATGAGCGCGACAGAGGCCGAGTCGATCGCCGCGATGCTTGACCCCGCCGTGCTCACGCGCGTCGGTCAGATCCCGCTAGTGGCACGGCGGGCAAAGATCGGGTCCGTGTCCGGCCGGCACCGAAGCCCACATCGCGGCTCGAGCGTCGAGTTCGCGGAGTACCGGGACTATGTGCCTGGGGATGATCTGCGCCGGCTCGACTGGCGCGTGTACGGGCGTTCAGATCGACACTTCGTCAAGGAGTTCGAGGCGGACACCAATCTTCGGCTCGTGCTCGTGATCGATGGAAGCGGCTCCATGCGCTACTCCGGTCAGCACGGCGCCGGACCGATGACCAAGTACGAGCTCGCGTGCAGGCTCGCCGCGTCGATCGCACAGCTGGCAATCCGGCAGGGTGACGCGGCTGGGGTGACCATCGCGGCGGAGGGGGAGACGGTCCGCGTCCCACCCCGGCGCCGCCCCTCGCATCTGCGGGTGCTCGCGGGTGAGATGGCCCGGGTCGCGCCCGGTGGCCCGACCCGGCTCACCGAGGTCCTTCACGACGTGGCCGAGCGGACCGGTCGACGGGCGCTCATCTGCGTGATGTCCGACCTCTTCATGGCTCCCGAGGGCCTCCGCGACGCCTTTCAGCACCTGCGCTATCGCGGCCATGAGACGAGCGCCTTCCAGATCGTCGACCGAGACGAGTCGGAGTTCCGCTTCGAGGAAGCCACGCGGTTTGTCGATCCCGAGGGCGGCGCGCCCGTCCTCGCGGATCCGTCGATGGTGGCCTCGCGCTATCTCGCCGCCTGGCGTCGTCACCGTGGTGCCCTGGAGTCCATCGCGGTCGCGGCGGACGTCGACCTCAGGGAGACCTTCCTGGACGAGGACATCGCCAGCACCATCGCCGCGTACCTGCTTGCCCGAGCGGGCAAGAGGGGGCGCGGATGAACCTCCTGCAGCCGCTCGCTCTGTGGGCCCTCCCGCTCGTGGCGCTCCCGGTCGTCGTGCACCTCCTCCATCGCCGGCGTCACCGCGTGGTGGAGTGGGGCGCGATGATGTTCCTGCTCGACGGAGAGCGGTCCTCCCGCGGTCGGCAGCGGCTGCGAGAGATCCTCTTGCTGGCGGCCCGTACGCTCGCGGTCCTCGCGCTGGTGCTGACGCTCGGACGGCCCATCGCTGGCGGGTGGGCGGCCCGGGTCGCCGGAGAGCGGCTGGACATGGTGGTCCTCATCCTCGATCGCTCGAGCAGCATGGGCGAGGAGGTGAGCGGGCTCCCCGAGAGCAAGCTGGCGTTCGGGCTGCGTGGCGCGGGTGATGCGCTCGCCATTGCGTCGCCCCGCGAGCTCGTCGTCGTCGACGCCACGCGGCCGGGCGAGGTGCTGCGGCCCGAGGGTGTCGATGCCCTGCGGGAGCTCGCCTTCGACGAGGCGACGTCGGCGAGCAGTGATCTGCTGGCGGCCTTCGAGACCGCGGCGGGGTACATGGAGGAAGCGGGCGCGGGGCGGACCGAGGTCTGGGTTTTGACGGACGCGCAGCGAGAGGACTGGAACCCCGAGGACGGCAGGTGGGAGGCCGTGGCGCAGGAACTCACGAAAGCCAGCGGTGGAGCCGGGACGCGCATCCGGCTCACCACGTTCCCCGAGGTCGCGGACGACAACCTCGCGATCCGGGTCGAGGGCGTTCGGCGAGAGTCGGAGGGCGAGGCGGCCGCGTTGGTGCTGGACCTTGTGGTGACGAGGGCGGCAGCCACCGAGGCCAGCGGAGACACCGCCATGCGCGTGCCGGTGGCCATCGAGGTCGGTGGCGCCAGGACCACCGTGGAGGTGGAGCTCACGGGCAAGGAGGGGCGGCTCGTAGGGCACCGGGTCGTCATCGACCCGCAGCTGGAGGCTGGCTACGGCGCAGCGGCGCTCCCCACGGACCGACGCGCCGGCGACGATCGGTTCTGGTTCTCCTTCGGCAGCACGCCGGTGGTGGAGACCGCGGTCTTCGCGCAGTCCGCGGCGGTGGCGTCCGTCGTCTCGGTCGCCGCGCGGTCACCAGCTGGACCAGATGTCATTCATGAGGTGCGAAGGCTCGTCTCGGGGGCCGGGGCCGACGTGGATCTCGATGGCGTGACCTTTCTTGTCTGGCAAGCGCCCCTCCCCGAGGGCGAGGCGGCAGCCGAGGTGACGCGCTTCTGCGAGGCCGGTGGGGTGGTGCTCTTCCTCCCGCCTTCATCTCCCGCAGGCGGGTCCTTCGCCGGTCTGGGGTGGGGGCAATGGGGCCTCGTGGATCAGACGGATCGCGAGAGCGCGGTCAAGACCTGGCGCGCGGACGCAGACCTGCTCGCCTCGGGCGCGGACGGGACGCCGCTCCCGGTGGGAGAGGTGGCACTGCGCCGGGTGTGTTCCATCCGATCGGTGGGGGATGCGCCCGTCGCCCGTATCCCCATCGCTGGGCTGCAGGGTGGCCAGGCCCTCATGACCAAGTCGGCCCTGGGGCGCGGGGCGGCGTACTTCCTGGGGACCCTGCCCGAGCCGCGCTCCAGCGACCTCGCGACCCAGGGAATCGTCTTCATGGCCCTCGTGCACCGCGCCCTGGATCAGGCCGCGGCCGCGCTCGGGTCCGAGGAGCAGCAGGTCGCGAGCGCGAGTGAGCGCTGGCTGGAGGAGCGCTGGTCGGTCGCGGCGAGCGACAGGCCGGATTCGCTGGCCGAGCGAGGCCGTCGCGCCGGAGTGCTGACCGACGGTGAGGTCTTCGTCGCTCTCAACCGGCCGCTCGCCGAAGACTCCTCCCGCCCCCTGCCGGCGGAGGCCTTGACCGAGAGCCTCGCGCCGCTTGACGTGGTGGTGACCGCGACGCGCACGGCGTCCGAGGGTGCATCGCTCCTCGACGAGGTCTGGCGGATCTTCCTCCTCCTGGTGCTCGGCGCCCTGATCGCGGAGCAACTGCTCTGCTCCCCGGAGGGCAGCGCGCCCGGGAGGAGCGAGGAATGAACGTGACCAGCGGGCTTCAATTCCAGGTCACCGACCCGGTCCTGGTCGGCGGCTGTGTCGGGCTGACCCTCATGGCGGCTGCCCTCGGCGTCCGCGCCTGGAGGCGGAGCGGAGGCCGACCGGCGGTGATGGTGGTGGAGGCGACCCGGACCATCCTGATCGCGCTCGTGCTCATCGCGCTGCTGGGGCCCGAGTGGGTCCGAAGCCAGGTCCCGGCGGAGCGCGCACTGGTGGCGGTGCTGTGGGATGACTCCCGCAGCATGGACACGGTGGATGTGGTGGAGGGGGAGGGGCTCGTGACCCGCGCCGAGGCCCTGGCCAAGGTCGTGGCGGAGTTGGAGACGAGCGGTGCGGCGAGCCTTGAGGCCTCTGCCGGTGGCCGCTTTGATCTGGTGGTCACGCCGCTGTCGGCGACGACCGATCCGGTCGATGGCGAGGTCTCGGTCGAGGAGCGCGGGACGGACCTCGCCGGTCCCTTGGACCGCCTCCTCGAGGACCCGTCCCTGCGGGTGGTGCTCCTTGCCTCGGACGGAGACTGGACTGAGGGCGAGAGTCCCTTCGAGGCGGCGGTTCGCTACCGGCTTGCGGATGTCCCGATCTTCACCGCGACAGTGGGGAGTCAGGATCAGCAGCCGGACGTGGCCCTCGAGCCCGTGGAACCCCCCGCGTTCGCCATCGTCGGGCGCCGTCTCGAGATCCCCGTGTCCGTCGAGAGCGCCATGCCCCGTGAGGTCCCGGCGAGGATCTCCCTCGCCGGCCCAGATGGCCTCGTGGAGTCCCGCGCGATCGCGCTCCCGGCCCGCCGGGTCACGACGGAGATCCTGGAGTTCCTGCCCACGGAGCCCGGTCGGGTCTCGCTGACGATCACCGTGGACCCCGTCCCCGGTGAGTTGGACCTGGAGAACAACACCCGCACGATCGAGCTCGACGTGAGGGAGGAGTCCCTGGACGTGCTGCTCGTGGAGAGCTTCCCGCGCTGGGAGTACCGCTACCTGCGCAACGCGCTGGTGCGGGACCCTGGCGTCGAGGTGGACTGCTACCTGACGCTGCCAGGCATGCCGTCGAGGGGCGGAGGGCCGCATTACCTGGAGGCCTTCCCCTCGAAGGAGCTGCTCGGCGAGTACGACGTGATCTTCATCGGTGACGTCGGGCTCGGGCCGGACGGCCTGACGCTGGAGCAGTGCGAGAACATCGCGGGGGTCGTGCGGGACCAGGCGGGGGGCCTGATCCTCATGCCGGGCTTCGGAGGGGGGCACCTCGAGCTCCAGGAGAGCGCGCTCGGGGAGCTGTATCCGGTGGACCTGGACCCCTCGCGGCCGAGGGGCTACGGGGCGGCGACGCCTGCGCGGCTCCGGCTGACGTCGGCGGGGCTCAACAGCGGACTGACGCGGCTGATCCCCGACGCAGCGGCCAACAGCTACCTCTGGTCCGAGCTCCCCGGCTTTCAGTGGTACGCCGCCGTCGAGCGCGCGCGGGCGGGATCGCAGGTCCTCGGGGTTCACCCCGAGAGCATCGGGACCACAGGGAGGCGCCAGCTGCTCGTGACGCGTCCGGCGCGGACCGGGAAGGTGCTCTTCATGGGGACCGACGGGGCGTGGCGCTGGCGTGAGGGCTTCGAGGACCTGTATCACTATCGGTTCTGGGGCCAGGTCATCCGATGGATGGCCTACCAGCGGAACATGAACGTGGGAGAGTCCATGCGCCTGTTCTTCGCGCCCGACCGGCCGAAGGCCCGGACCACCGTCGCCCTCAACGCGAACGTCATGGACGCGCAAGGGGGCGGCCCCGTCGATGGAGCGGCGGTCACGGCGCGCATCGAGGCGCCGTCGGGGAAGGTCGAGCGGATTCGGTTCACCCAGCCGCCGAGGGCCGACGGTCAACCGGCCTGGGGTCTCTACTCCGCGAGCTGGCGCCCGGTGGAGGGGGGGCGCCACGGTGTGACGCTGCGCTGCGACGAGACCGCCTCGACCCTCGAGGCCGAGATCGCGGTGACCGCGCGCCCGCGGGAGCGGGTGGGGCGGCCCGCGCGCCCCGATGTCCTGGCCGAGGTCGCCCGGATCAGCGGCGGCGACGTCCTCGATCAGCTCTCACCGGGTGTGGTCGGTGCGCGGCTCTCGGAGCTGCCGGCGCCGGCGCCCCTGGTGACTCGGATGCGGCTCTGGGGTCACCCGCTCTTCGGGCTGGTAACGGCGGCGCTGATGGCGGCGCTCTGGATCGGCCGGAAGGCGGCGGGGAGGGTGTAATGAAGTCCAGCCAGCCCACCGAAGCCCGCGGCGACATCCATCGCGCCGACCTTCAGATGACCTCGAACGCCAGTGGCCCGCCCTTCCCCGACGGCATCGACCGCTCGCTGCGGGCGTTCCGCGCCCGCATGCGAAGGGAGAAGCTGTGGGAGGCCGCTGCCCTCTGCGGGCTCGCCGGTGCCGGGTCCTTCCTGGCTGCCGCCGGCGTCGATCGCCTCTTCGACACTCCCTCGCTCCTCCGGGCGGCGCTCCTCGGCCTCGCCTGTGGGTGCGTCGCGACGGTCCTGCCCTTGACCCTCTCCCGCTGGGTCCTGCGGCACCGAACGGTCGGCTCGATCGCCCGCGAGGTGGCGTCGCGGGATCCACGCACGGGTGACCGCCTGCTCGGCATCCTCGAGCTCGCCACGGACCCCGAGGAGTTTCGGCGGAGTCCTGAGCTCGTCCGTGCCGCGATCGGCCGCGGCGAGCGTGACCTGGGGGGGAAGACCCTTGCGCACGCGTTACCCGTCTCCCGGCACTGGCTCCTCACGCGCTGGCTGCTGCTCCCTGTCGCCGCGGTCCTCGCGCTCTTCGTCCGGTTCCCCGAGGTCGGCTTCAACGCGCTCCAGCGCTGGGCGCTGCCGTTCGGCGGGGTCGAGCGCTTCACCTTCACCCGGGTCGAGGGGGCGCAGGGGCGCTGGGTGCTGCCGGTCCAGGAGGAGTGGGCGGTCCGCCTCGAGCTGGCCGCGGACACGCGCTCGCGGCCGGATGGCGCCGAGCTGCGGCTCGAGCGGGAGACCATCCAGGGAGCGCGGGTCGCGGGCGGCTACACCCTCGAGGTGCCGCCCCTTGCCGGAGAGCAGTCTGCGCTGCTCGTGATCGGTGACCTGCGCCAGCGAGTCCTGCTCGCTCCCCTCTTGCGGCCCGAGGTCGTGGGCGCGACGGCCACGGTCACCCTCCCCGCCTATCTCGGCCAGCCGGCGCCCCTCGAGCGGGACGTGAGCGGCGGCGCGCTCTCGGCAGTGGTGGGGAGCGAGGTCCAGTTGACGCTCGACTTCAGCCGCGAGTCACGCGCCGTCGGCGCGGAGACGGACGCTGCGGCGCTGCAACTCGCGGGGGAGCAGCTCGCCTGCGAGGCCGCGGGCGAGTCCGTGGTCCAGGAGATCTCCTGGGTGGGCCGCTTCGGCCTCGAGGGGCCTCGGCCCTTCCGCTTCTCCGTACGCCCCGTCGAGGACGCGCCGCCGGAGGTGTCGATGGTCGGGCTCGAGCCCGACCCTGTCTTGCTCGAGCTCGCGGCGCTGACCTTTGATGTGCTGGCCGTGGACGATCTCGGCGTGGACCGCTGCGGGCTCGAGTGGTTCGAGGCTGCGACGGAGCCCGGCGAAGAGCCCCGGTCGCTGGGGGACAAGGTCCTGCTCGCCCAGGAGCCAGGGCTGCCGCGGGCGGAGGCGTTCGCGACCCTACGCCCAGCGGACCTGGGCATCGAGCCCGGTGCCCTTGAGCTCAGGGCGTGGGCCCTTGATCTCCTTCCTGGCAGAGAGCGGGTCTACTCCGCGCCGGTTCGCGTGCGGGTCATGGACGAGGCCGAGCACCTGAAGTGGGTGAGCCGGCGGTTCGACGCCTGGATCGAGGAGGCCGCCGAGGTCAGAGACCGCGAGCTCGAATTGCTGGCCACCAACGAGACCCTGCTGGCCATGACGGACGCGGAGCTCAAGACAAGCGAGGTTCAGGCCATGCTCGAGGACCAGGTCGTCGCGGAGCGAAGGAACCGGTCCCGGCTAGGGGCGCTCGTTGCCGAGGGCGGGGAGCTGCTCGATGAAGCCGCCAGGAACGAGTCGGTCGAGGCGTCCGACCTCGAGCTATGGTCGGAGGCTCGGGATGGATTGGAGGAGCTGGCGGAGGAGGACATGGAGATCGTGTCCAAGCTCCTCGCGAGCGCCGCGCAGGCAGCAGCAACGGCGGACATGGCCGAGGGCCGCGAGGCGAGCTCCGCTGGAGTGGTCCGAGCCGGCGGCAGCGGGGGCGCGGCGCCTCAAGGGGATGAGGGTGCTGAGGCCGATGGTGCCGAAGTCGAATCGCCCTTCGATCCGACCCCCAACCTGCTGGACGTGGAGTCGAGCCTCGCGGAGGGCGAGGAGGCCCCCGCCGAGACGGAGCCTGGTCCCGCCGAGCAGCAGAGCGGGCCGGGATCGTTGGGCCTGTTGGGGACGACCGTGCCGGGAGCGAGCGGGGGGGATGACGCGGCCAAGCCCGAGGCGGAGGAGCCCGTCAAGGAGGAGAGCTCTCGCAGCATGACCGCCCAGCAGCTCGCCAAGGCGGTGGAGGCGCAGCGGGAGCTCGTGGAGTCCTTCAACGAGCTGGCGCTCCCATTCCAGGAGATCCTCGCCCGGCTCGAGGCCAGCACCCTGGTCAAGCGCCTGAAGATGGCGAGCCGCGCCCAGGCGGAGGGCGTCGAGCGCCTCTCCCTGCCCGTCGCCCGAGGGTTCGGCTCGAACGGCGCGCCCAAGCAGCGCGCCGTCGCCGTCGCCAACGAGGAGCTCGCCGCCCTCGAGGACCTCGAGCGCCAGCGGCTGGCCGCGCTCTTCACGGACCTCGACGCCTACGCGGACCGGCTCGCCTATCGGGGGGACGATGGGGCCCCGCGGCTCCTGCGCGTCGTGGCGGAGTGGAATCGCACCCGACCGGTGTTCCTGGCTGGAGAGATCGCTGCGAGCGCGGCCGGCGGCCGGCCCGGGGCGGCCGTGATGCTGGCGGGCTACCTCTCGGATCGACTCGACCGCTGGGGGGACGAGCTTGTCCCGCCGGCCGAGGCCCCGCCTGAGGATCAGGAGGAAGAGGGGGGCACCAACGACGAGAGCCTCCCGCCCGAGCTCATCCTGGAGGTCCTGCGGATCACCGAGGCGGAGATGGTCCTGCGAGACCTGACCCGCGAGGCCGAGCAGGCGAGGTCGGCCCTCGGCGAGTCCCGGCATCTCGAGCGGTCCTTGGAGCTCTACGAAGAGCAGGATGGCCTCGCCGACCGCCTAGACGCCCTGATGAACCAGATGCGCAAGCTGCCCGACGGGTCGCGGACCTTTGGGACGGAGATTCGCATGATGGCCAGCTCCAGGCGGGCCATGGTGGACGCCGCGGAGTGGATGCTTGAGGGTGAGACCGGAAGGGACACCCTCGCGGCCGAGACCGAGGCCATCGAGCTGCTCCTCCAGTCACGCCGCGCGGGCGGCAGCGGCGGCGGCGGCGGCAAGAGCAGCGCCTCGCCGGGGGGTGGGAACGGCGGAACGAAGGCCTCGGCGGCGCTCGCGCTCAGCGGTCGTTCGGCGGGCGAGAGCGATCAGGGTGAGCAGCGCGGCATGAAGCGCGCCGCCCGCGGCGAGCCCTCCAAGATCCCCGTGGAGTTCCAGGAGTCACTGGAGCGCTACTTCGAGGCGCTGGAGGCCGGACGATGAGGATCAACCGAGGTTGTCAGACCGAGCTGAGGGCCCGGTGCAGGTGGATGGCTGGTCTTCTGGCCGTCACGCTGGCGCTGCACCTCGCGGGTCGCGCAGGCGCAGGTCTGCCAGATCCTCCTCCGCACGGGCGCTCCGTGGTAATGGGGGAGGTCGGGCCCGTGGACGTCACGCCCGAGGACATCACCCGAGGGGCCGCGTGCCTCGGAGGGCGCGCGACCGCCCACCTCGACGGGATCGCGCGGATCGCCGGCCCGTCCGTGGAGCAGCTGGAGCGCCTGCGCGCGGCGCTGGGTGAGCTGGTGGAGGACGTGGTGCAGGAGGTGCGGCGATCGCCCAAGGGAGCCGACCCCTTCTGGGTGGAGTCCGGGTGGAGCACCCTGCTCGCCTCTCAGGAGTGGACCTTGGCCCTGGAGGAAGAGCTGAAGGTCGACCAGCGGGCGGGGCTCGAGGCCGGCCTCGCGGCGCGAGAGGACCGGGTGGTGGCAGCGTCTGTCGAAGTGCTCGTCACTGCCCTGGCCGTGGAATTGCGGCTCCGGGAGGCGCAGGCAGAGGAGCTTCGGGAGCCCATCGTGGAGTGGATGGGAGACCCTCGGTGGCGGCGCGCTCGGTCGACGAGTCCCGACCTGACGTCGACACTCGCCAGCTCCGGACCGGTCTCCGCGCTTCTCGTCCACGAACAGGTCAGCCGGCTGGTGCGGATGCGCCTGGCCATGAAGCGATCGGCCGGGGGGAGGCAGCCCTCGACGCTCCTCGGCGGGCGCTACCCCGAGGACGAGTTCGTGCTGGAGGCGCTCTCGCTCGCGGCGTTCCACGGCTGGGACGACGAGCAGGCGGCGCTCCTCGTTCGAGGCGCGACGGCCATGGGTCGGGAGGTCCGCCGTGGAGACGGCAAGCGCCCGCTCACCGGCGAACGGAACCTCTTGCGAGAGGTGGTGGACCTCGATCAGCAGCCGCTCTGGAAGGCGCTGGTGCGCCGAGAGGAGGCGCGCCACGGGGTCGATGGGGCCGCGCCGGCTCCCTGGCGCAGCGGAGATCGCAAGGTGCTCGTGGATGCCCGGAGCCAGCTCATGCTCGCTCACCTCGACCGGCTGCTCCTGCTGGAGGACGGGCCGCGGGAGGCGCTGGGGGCGGCGCTGCGGCGTGAGGTTAATCGGGAGGTCGACCGCGGGGCCGTGGGGCTCGGGGCGATCGGTACGGCGCCGATCTGGCGCGCGCTGCGGCTGCCCCTCCGCTTCAACGCGGCGGAGGCCGCCACGCAGCCACGGCCGGAGTTCTTGGCGGACCTGAATCACCAGCTCTCAGCGGCCCAGCTGAGAGCGCTTGGAGTCGAGGAGGAGGGATGATGAACACGAGAGTTGGAAGGGCGAGAGTCGCGGTGGTCCTGGCCGCGCTGGTGACGTTCCTCTCCCCGGTGCAGGGTCAGGAGGTGCGCACGGGCGCGCCCGTGTCCCCGGCCCACCGGCGGCTCCACGAGCGAGGCGCGGAGTTCATCATCAGCCAGCAGGCGGACGGCGGCTCCTGGGAGAGCAGCGCCGGGGTCAGCGGCATCTGCATCATGGCGCTGCTCGCCTCGGGACAGGACCCCAACCACGGCAAGTACGCGGATAGCATCCGCCGAGGGCTTCGCTCGCTCATCGCCCAGCAGAGCCGGTCCTCCGGACAGATCGGCAGCGGGATGTACGAGCACGGGTTCGCGATGCTCTGCCTCGCGGACTGCTTTGGCGCCCTGGATGAGCGGCTGTTCGAGGACAAGGACCTCGAGCTGGAGCGCTCGATCGGGGAATCCCTGCGGCTGGCGGTGCGCTGCGCGGTGACCTCGCAGAAGCAGAACCCGTTCAAGGCCTGGCGCTACTCGCCGAGCTCCTCCGACGCGGACTCGTCCGTCACGGGCGCGATCCTGATGGGCCTCCTGGGCGCACGCAACGCGGGCGTGCCGGTCCCCGACGAGTCCATCGAGAACGCCCTGGGCTACCTGGACTCGATGACCACCGAGTCGGGGACCGTCTCCTACTCGGGGACGGGCGGGTTCGGTGACTCGCTCGCGCGATCCTCCATCGTCGCCCTCTGCCGCTCGGTGGCGAAGCGGCCACTGCCGGACGACGCGCTGCGCAGCTACGTCGTCTCGCGCTCCGTGGAGTCCACCAGCTCGGCCCACCCGTGCTACTCCCGCTACTACGTCTCGCAGGCGCTCTTCCAACTCGACCACGCCGCGTGGCGCGCGTGGAGCGCGAAGAACACGAACGACCTGCTCCTGCGACAGGGCGAGGACGGCCGGATCGTCATCGCGGCGTCGTTCCAGGGGCCGGCCTATCAGACGGCCATGCTGCTCCTCTCTGGGGCGCTCGAGTACACCCTCCTGCCGGTCTACGAACGATGAGGGCTCACCCTTGGATCCTCAGCGGGCTGACGGCGGTCGCCCTGGCGCTGCCGCCTTTGGCGGGCCAAGAGGCTGGCGTGCAGGCTGGCGTGCAGGCTGGCGCGCAGGTGCTTCAGGTCTCCGTCCTCCTACGGGACGACTCCCAGTACACGGGCCCCGCGCTCGTCTCGGAGGAGGGCGAGCTTCGTCTCGAAGTGGACCCCTACGGGGCGCCCGCGACCCTGGACCTCGAGGCGGTGACCTCCCTGGTCACGGCGCCAGAGGGGCTGCGGCTCCCGCTGCTCCCCGAGACGGGGCGGGACCTGCTGACCCTCAAGCGGCGTCAGAACCTGCGCGGTCGCGTGCTCTCGATCGAGGACGGCTTCGTCCGCTTCGAGAGCTCTCGACTGGGCGTCTTCCAGATCCCCCTCGAGGAGTGCGGCGACCTCCTGCCCCCGGAGCTGGCAGACACCGACGGTCCGGCGCGCCCCCTCTGGGGACCGTGGATGGACCGGAACGAGGGCGCGAGCGATGTGCAGACCGACGGCGCCGCGCTCCTGCTCACGACGCCAGGGGCCACGGCGACGCGCCGATGCCTCGACTACGGGGACCGCTTGTTGCTGGAGCTCTCCTGGGAGGGCGAGCCGGAGTTCCGGATTCACCTGGGAGGCGACCATCGGCGTGATTCGATCGGAGGCGTGGTGGTGGAGCCCTGGGACCGCGAGCTCGTGCTCTACTCCTTCGACGGCGAGGACCTCGACCTGATGGAGACAGGGCTCGAGCTCGGCGATGACAGCTCCGTCGTCCTCCGGTTCGAGATCGACGGGGAGCGGGTGCGGCTCGCGAGCGCGGAGGAGCCGTCGGGTCGGGTCTCGATGATCGGCGCCGAGTTGGATCGGCCGGGCCAACGGGACTCGGTGCTCATCACGAGGCTCGCACAGCCCATGAGGATCATGCGGGCGGAGGTGGGGTTGGCCGCCAGTGCGGAGCCTGGCCGGGTCGCTGTCGAGCAGACGGTGATGCTGGACCGTGTCCGAGGGTTCGATCCTGAGGCCCGGACCTTCGAGCTGGAGGCCGGGACGGTCGACTTCGATCGCTCTCGGGGAATCCGGGCCGCCGTGGGGGGGGATCGCGAGGCACTCGACGCCGTCGAACCCGATACCGGCTGGTATCGGGTGACCTGCCGGGACGGTGAGTCGATCGAAGGGCGAGACCTCACCCTCGTCCGAGGTGGGCTGCAATTCGTTCCTCGCTGGGCTGAGGCCACGGTGACCCTCCCCCTCGACGAGCTTTGGCACTTCCGGCAGCGGTCGTCGGTGGGCGGTAGCAGCATTCCGGCCGCCAGCCTCGAGCTGGAGGGCCGGCCCACCGTCAACGTGAAGCTCGCGGGCTTCGAGATGGTGGAGGGCCGGCCGCAGCCCAGGCTCCAGGTCTTCGGGTTCAAGGAGCCCATCGCTGTTCCCCACGGCGTGCCGTTCAGCCTCACGAGGCGGTCCGCCGCGAGCCCCGCAACCGACCGGGCCTTTCCGAGTGTCATTGTGCTCGAGGACGGACAGCGCTTCCCCGCGCTCGTGCTCGGGGCCGACCGTGAGACCGTCACGGTGAGGACGCCCCTTCGAGAAGGGGAGGTGCGGCTCAAGCAGGAGCGGATCAAGGCCGTCCTCCTCGCCTCGAGTGTGTTCATGAACCGGACGTCGAAGCTCACCCAGCACCCCTTCTACCGGAGCGGCCCCCTGGCGGGGGAGGCGATGGACCTGACGCTCAAGCCGTCCAAGATGACGCGCGATGGGGACGCGCTGCGACTCTCCTGGGCGCTCGCTGTCCCGCGGTCCGAGGCTGCCAGTCCGGGAGAGCAGCTCTTCCTGGCCCGCAACGGGGACCTCTTGCGCGCGGACCTTCAGGGGATCAAGGATAGTCAGGCACGCCTCACGGGCGGCGCCAGCTCTGGCATCGCCGTCCCGATCCAGCGGCTCGCGGGCTGGGTCCGCGTGGATCGTGACCCTCGGGCCGGCGCCGCGGTCGCGGACGGGGACTGGCAAGTCACGCTTGGATCGCTGGGCAACCCCAGCGGCCCGGTGGTAGAGGAGGCGGTGCTCCATGGGACCGCCCGGCGATCCGAGGGCGGCCGCCTCGTGCTCGAGCATGACGACCTCGGCACGCTCTCGATCCCCACCGCGCAGATCCGGCGCTTGGATCACGCCGCTCGCGCCCGCCGCGCGCTCTTGCCCTTCGACTCCTGGCGCTCCAGGACGATGCGCCAGCCGGACGCCGAGGGTCTCTTGGTCGAGGACCGCTAGGGTGCTGGGCGACGCCGGGCTGACGGTCGGACGCAGGGAATAGGCATGAGGTCCAGGGCTCGGGATCGGTCGAGGAGATCAGGGGCGAGAGGGGAGTGGGCCGGCGTGCCGCCCTGGGGACGCTGCTGGCCTTGCCTGGAATCGCCCCACGCACTCGAGCCGGCCCCTTCCGGGCAATCTCGAGGACGCAGCGGCGGCGACCGCTGTGGCCCGCAGTCCCCGACCTTCTCGAACGGGTGCAGCGCTCCTCTGGAGATCTCCGGGCCGGTCTCTCGTAACCTGCCTTTGAAGCGCCCCCTCTCTCTGACCTAGCTCCCCATGAAGACTCGCACCAAATTCGGCCTCGGGACGCTCGGCGCAGCCCTCGTCGGCGGCCTGCTCGGAGGCGGCTCTGTCTTCGGCATCCGCTCGGGTTACGAGGAGGCCGCCCACGAGGTGCTCTTCGACGACGGCAAGTTCGAGGTGCGCCAGTACGAGGACGCCCTCGTCGCGCGCACGGTCACGACCGGCGACCTCGGGGAGGCGGGCAGCGCCGCCTTCCGACGATTGGGCGGCTACATCTTCGGCAAGAACGTGACCCGGGACAGCGTCGCGATGACCACGCCCGTCTTTCAGGAGGAGGTCGAGACCTCGGACGAGCCGGAGAGCGAGTCGATCGCGATGACCACACCGGTCTTCCAGGAGGAGCCGGCTGAGGGCACCTGGGTGCAGACCTTTGTGCTGCCCCGTGAATACACCATGGAGACCCTCCCCGTGCCGACCGACCCGAACGTCGAGCTGGCCGTGCTGCCGGGCCTCAAGGTCGCGGTGGTGCGTTACTCGGGCCTCCGCTCGACCAGGTCAATCGAGGAGCAGACAGAACGCCTGCGGGCGTGGATGGCGGAGAGGGATCTGGTGGCGACCGACGCCCCGCGCTCGGCGGCCTACGACCCGCCCTGGACGATCCCGTTCTTCCGGCGCAACGAGGTGCAGATACCGATCGAGTAGGTGCCCATGGCTTCGCGGCAGGCCCAGCGGCGGGCCGTCACCGCGCCGTCCAGGCCCACTCCAGCCCGGGTGACCACGACCAGACCGCGGACCCGATGGGGGGCGAGGTCGACCTGGAACGTCCGGTCCGCCGCTGAATCCAAATCGATCGCCGCCACGCTGCCCCACGGCGTGGGCAGCCTCTACTCGCCGCCAGCTTCCCCGAGGACCCCCCCGATGCCGACCCCCCGCGACTCTCGACTCAGCGTTCTTCATCGGCGTGCCCTTCGTGTGGGCGCTCCGGTACGGACCGCCGCCGTGCTCTCCGCGGGGCTCTTCGCCTGCGCCGCGCCCCAGGTCGGCCGGAGTCCCGAGGCCCTGGCGAGCTTCTCCTTCGGAGCGATTGCGGACTGCCAGTACTGCAGCGTGGTGGGAGAGGGCGTGCGCAAGTACTCGATGTCGGACGCCAAGCTTGCCCGCTGCGTCGAGCACTTGAACCAGCTCGAGCTCGAGCACGTGGTGCACCTCGGTGACTTTATCGATCGTGACTTCCAGAGCTTCGCCGCTGTCGGTCCGATCTTCGAACGTCTGGAGGCGCCGGGCTACCACGTCCTGGGCAACCACGACTACTCGGTCGCGGACGAGCGTAAGCAGGACGTCGTCGCGGCCCTCGGCATGCCGTCGCGCTTCCACGCCTTCACCTCGGGCGGTTGGCGCTTCATCGTCCTGGACGGCAATGACATCAGCATCCAGTCCTCGAGCGAGGGCAGCCCCGAGCGCAGGGCTGCCGAGGCCATGCTCGAGGCGACAGCTGGCAGCCGTCCATGGAACGGCGCCCTCGGCGCGGAGCAGCTGGACTGGCTGGCCGGCGCGCTCGCGGCCGCCGAGGCGGCCGGCGAGGATGTGGTGCTGTACTGCCACTTTCCGGTCCTGCCCCTGGACCCTGGCCACAACCTCTGGAACGCGGCCGAGGTCGTCGAGCTGATCGAGGCCTTCCCTAACGTGCGCGCCTACATCAACGGGCACAACCACGCCGGCGCCTACGAGCTTCACAACGGCGTGCACTACGTGACCCTGAAGGGCATGGTCGACACGGACGAGACCAGCTACGCCGTGGTGACCGTGCACCGAGATCGGCTCGAACTCGAGGGCTTCGGTCGCGAGGGGGACCGGGTCCTGCTCATCGAACGCTAGGGCCAAAGGCCCTCGTCTGCCTGGGCGGCGTGGATCCGCGGTGCATGGCGCGCTGCGCTGGGTTGGAGAGTCGCGCCCCCAGTTCGGTGCTGTCGGCGGGCTCCTCGGAGCCGTTGGTCGCCTCTTCGGCGCCCTCGGCCGGGCTCGCCTTCGTCGGAATCAGGTCTCGCTGGCGGGGAGCCGGACCTCCAGCGCGCCATTGGAGGAGCCGGTCAACGCGAGCCTCCCCGACACCAGAGCCTCTGCATCCTCGCCGAAGATATCCCGACGCCAACCGCTCAGGGCAGGGACGTCCGTGAGCTTGCCCATCGCGATGTGCTCAAGATCTTCGCGCTTTGCGATCATCGGCGAGGCCACCTCGGCGGCCTCGGAGCGCAGCTTCAAGAGGGCCTGAAGGAGCGCCACGACGGAATCGGTTCCGGCGGGGGGCGGACCGGAGCTCGAAGGCACGGGCCACTCCTCCTCGGGTGTGGCGAGGGCATCCTCTTGGGCGGCGAGGATCGCCTTCCCATAGGCGCCTGCGGCGACGGACTCCTTGAGCCCGCGGACCCGGGCCAGCGCGCGAGCGTCCGTAGGGAAGTGCTGCGCGATCTCTGCCAAGGCCTCGTCCCTCACGACCCAGTTCCGCGGCAGATCGCGTTCCACCGCGGTCTCCTCGCGCCATCGCGCGAGTGCCTTCAGGACCACCAGGTTCTTCGGACTGGGCCGCCGGATCTTGATGCGCCAGTACGCGGTCTCTGGATCGACTCGGTACTTCGCCGGGTCCATCAGCGCGTTCATCTCTTCCTCGACCCAGGAGGCCCGGCCTCGCTCCTCGAGGGCGGCCAGCAGTCGTTCGTAGATGACGCAGAGGTGCGTCACATCGCCAATCGCATAGTCCACCTGACTATCGGTGAGGGGGCGCAGGGACCAGTCTGTCGCCTGGTTGGTCTTGTCGATGGAAACACCGAGCATGGACTCCACCAGCCCTGCGTACCCAGGCTGATGTCCGAACCCGCAGACCGACGCGGCGATCTGCGTATCGAAGACGGGGCCGGGGATGTGCCCCATGGAGCGCAGGAAGATCCCGAGGTCCTGGGAGGCTGAGTGGAGGACCTTGACCGTGGATGTGCGAGAGAGCAGGCGGCCCAGCGGCGCCATATCCATGCCGTCTGCCAGGGGATCGATCGCGGCAGCGTGCTCGCCGTAGGCGACCTGCACGAGGCAAAGCCGCGCGTGATAGGTCTTCTCTCGAAGGAACTCGGTGTCGACCGCCAGGTAGGGAGCGCCTTCTAGCTCCTGGCAGAAGTCCTGGAGGGTGTCGGTGTCGGCAATCAGCATGGCGAGGACCCTACACGGATCAGGTGCGGCGTGCACCGTGCCACGCGATCGGTGGAGAGGAGGTCCAAGCTCCGAGGCGGAGCAAGGAAGGGGAGGGGGAGCTCAGGAGGCGCGGGGCACCGCCGAGCCGCTCAGTCCTCGCGTCTTGTCCAGACCTCGATTTCAGGGCCGCGCGCGTCGTTCGCGAAGACGTCCCGGAAGCCCAGCTTGTATCCGAGCGGGTAGCGCCGCTCGCTGGACGAATTCTTGATCGTCCGATCGAGCTCCCATCGGCCGTCAGCACGGACCGCCGCCATCCAGGCGTCGCGGATCGCCGTCGGCCCGATGAGCCCCTTGCGGAGCGCAGGGGAGGTGGAGATCAAGACGACGTCGGGGTCGGCTTCGGCCAGGGCCTCCAACGCGACCGCTGCCTTGTCCTCCGCGTGGAAGAGCTTGACCCGGGTCGCCAGCTGAGCCGGCATGAGGCGCTGTCCGAGGCGCGCGGCCGCCTCTCCAGGGGGCGCGGCATCCTCGCGGCTGGCGGATCGGCTCTCTCCGACGAGGAGTCGTTTCTCGGGATGAAGGATGTGCCACTGGTAGGTGTCCCACGGCCCGCGGGACCAGATCGCATCCTGTTGGATCATCTCGGCCCTGGCCATCAGGGGGATCCCGCTGACCTCCGCCAGGTAGATCAGCGGGTCGCCGTCTTCGCCAAGCTCGAGCACGGTGTCGGCCGCGATCATGTAGGTGTCGGGCTGGACCCGGAGGCTTCCCGCCAGGGCCGCGGCCAGCACCATGGTGCCCACGGCCGCGGTCAGGATGCTACCGGTGACGGCGCGGGGCAGCCTGCGCGAGGCGAGCCAGGACATGCCGTAGGCCGCGAGGATGCAGGTGACGGGGATCAGCGCCAGGTAGAACCGGTCGGTGCTCCTCTGGTAGATCCCGTAGACCAGGAGCGTGGGAACCCCGTAGGCCGCGGTGATCCAGGCAGCGCTCGCTGCAGAACGGGAGCCTTCCCCTGCGAGGCTGCGCCGGCGTCGAGCCATGGCCACGAGGCCGAGAAGCGCGAGCCCGCAGAAGAACAGGATGATCGGGTCGTAGGACGCGAGGGTCTCAGCGGCGACCACGAAGCCGTAGCCGTTGAAGTGCGACAAGGGGACGACGTGCCCGCTGAACGCGATGACCATCCGGTCCTTGTTGACCTCCTCGGAGGAGCGTCCTGTCTTGGCGACCTGGTCGAGCTTCGCGTCTCCCAGGCCCCCGGTTCGCTTCGCGATCGCACCCGCGGACCGCGTGGGGTCTTGGCCAAATCCGTCCTCCGCTCGGATGTAGAACCAGCCGGTGGACGCCGAGACGATCACGAGGGCCAGGAGAGTCCCCAGGAGGACCTTCGCCCGCGGCGCGGTGGAGCGCATGAGCCCGAACAGGGCGGCCGCTGCGGGCGCGAGGGCCGCAGCGCCGGAGTGGAGCGTGCTCACGGAGGCGGCGACGGAGAAGCCGAGCACGATCGCCCTTGGCAGCGAGGGCCTCTCACGCCACCGGATTGCGCAGAGGATCGCCAGGGCGGTCATCGCCGAGACCGGGCCGTGGGGCCGGGCCTGGACCGAGAAGCAAATGTGGAGCAGGCTCGTCGCGAGCAGGAGCCCGGCCAGGAACGCGAAGCGCCCCGCGAGGAAGCGGGCGGCGATGAGGTACACCGCCGGCGCCGCGAAGCTCGAGATCACCGCCACGACGACCCGTCCACGCTTGCGTAGACGCGTGGCGATCTCCTTGTGCGCCTCGAGACTGGCTCCTGGGCCCAGCCGCTCCACGGGCTCCGGGGGGACGAGGGCCAGGACCGTCCCCACAAGGTGGGGGTACTTCCAGCCGGCCCGGTACCTGTCGGTGATGCCACCCTCGATCATCGAGTCGGCCTGGTCCACCACGTAGGCGTCAGGTTCACCGAAGTGGGGCAGGCCGTGGTTGATGCCCACGAGGCGGAAGCCGAGGGAGACGACCAGCAGAAGCAGCGCGACGGAGAGCTTTCCGCGTCGGCCGCTGGGCATGTCGGGGGACAGGTCTTGAGTGGAGCCTGGGGTGGCTTGCATGGGGGCGAGGCGGTAGAACGCCGGAGTCTACCGCGCCCACTCTTGCGTGCGGCGTTGAGCGCACGGTCTCCCTCGAGCCGTGCCGGATCGGGTCGCACGAGGGGTGAGCGTGGGCTATTTCGGGAGGCGTGACCCAGGGCTCTTCCTGGAGAGCTGGTCTTGGTTCCTGCGCAGGTCCGCGGGCGGCGGCCGCTCAGGACCTAGAAGAGTCGCGAAAGAGGAGGCGCCGCGGGTGAGCCGCGCGCCCCCTAGGAGCGCGCGAGCGGGGGGGGGCGGCCCCCGCCTGGGCATCCGCTCGGCGGCGCTCAGGCGGGACGCGACGGCGGGCAGCCTGAGGGTGGAACGCGTTGTCTTACCCGGCGCGAGGCGGGCTCACGAACTCCCGCACGACCTCGCCCTCACGCGCCACCTCCAATGCCCGCCCAGCGGTCGACTCGATGACGAGCGTGTTGCCGTCCGCGAGGCGCTGGTAGGAACCGCCAACGGGCGAGGACAGGCCGCGCGCGCCGGCGCCGGCGTACTCCCAGGTGACCGTGCCGTCCGCCGGGGCGAACTCGATGACACGCGAGCGGCCACGCACGCCGGGTCGTCGCGCGCCGTGGTTATCGAACAGCAGCATGCTGCCGGTCGGCAGGGGGACGGCCTCGTCCTGGAGCCGCCACGAGCCGTCGGGGTACCAGCGCACCATCGCCCCCTCTCCCTCGAGGTCCAGCGCGACCAGCGCCTTCAGCTCGCGGACAGGGAGGAGCAACCAGCCGGCCTCGAGTCACCCTGGCTGACGCCCGGGCGAGTCGACCGGATCTGGGCTCCTCCGAGCCGGCTAGACCACCCAGCTCCCGTCTTCGTAGATGACGCCGTCGTCGAGCAGGACGCGGTCCGTCACGGCGAAGACGTCCACATGGTGTTTGGCGGTCTTCTTGCGGATCTGCGGCTTGTTGTACATCGCGTGCTTGGAGCCGAGGGACACGTGCACGCCGCACTTGCGCTCGAAGCTGCCGATGTCGAGGACCGTCCGCTCGTTGGTGAAGGCGCGGTTGAGGCCGAGGCCGAGCTCGCGCAGCCAGACCTCACCGTCGTCGCGACGGATGTTGGCGAGGACGTCGTCGAACTCATCGGTCGAGTTCCTGGTGCCGGTCACACGGCCCTCCTCGATCACCAGGGTGATGGGGTGGGGCGGGCGGTTGAGGTTGAAGGACGTGTCACCGAAGAACGAGATGACGAGCGCCCCATGGACCGCCTCCAGCTCCTTCGACTCGGTGAAGACCTCGCCGATGGGGAACTGGCCGCCCGTGTTCTTCATGCCCGTGTAGTCGCCGATATTCATCTTCGCGGGCTCGAAGCCGGCAGGGAAGGTCAGCCGCTCGCCCGCGCTCTCCACGACGCCCACCTGCGCACCATCGAGGCGCGCCTTGAGGGCGTGGCCCACCCCTCGGAAGTAGTTCGGGTCGTAGGCGAGGGCGTCGATGTACGTCACCGCCTCCTCCCCGCACATCCGGGCGAGGTGCGGGTGCTCGATCACCTTCAACGACCGATTGAACAGCTCGATCCGAATGCGGAAGGCGTCCAGCCGGAAGCTCGTCGACTGGATCATGACGACGAGGTCACCGGGGCTGAGCCGCTCGAAGACGCCAAGGATCTTCTCTCTCTCGGCCTCGTCGAACTCGATGAACTCGGCCTCTGGAAGGCTGATCCTGTAAGCCTCCGTGAGGCCCCTGGAGAGCTCGCTCTGCCCGTCCCAGACGACGACGCTGGACGCCCCGGCTTGGTGCTCGAGTGCGATGGAGACGATGTCGCGCGTGTGGTCAGCAGCGGCCTGAAGGACTGGCGCAGAGAATGTGGTGCTCATCTGGCCGCCAGAATACTGCGACATCAGTGCGTCTGCCGGGTCGATTGAAGGTCCAAGCTCGGACGTCGTGCGTGGAGGGAGTCGGAGGCGACGGCGAGCGCGTGGAGCTGGACACGCCGTGGGGAGCTCGCGCCTGAGCGAGGGCGCCTTTGATGTGAGGCTGGTGCGGGTCGGTTCGACGGGGTGAGGTCGGGCGCTTGGGGGTGCGACGGAGCGCCGAGGTGAGGGGGCATGGTGCCTGGAGCCTCGGCTGGGGAGCGGCCGGTGCGAGGTGCACACGCCGAGGTCGAGCCGGGAGGTAGGGGCAACGCAGTGGGCGGCGGGGCAGCAGCTCCGCCCCTGGATGTCCTACTCGAGCGGTCAAGCGCCCCGCTGGCGGGCGAGGATCCAGCGCAGGAGGCGGGCGCGGCCCGGCGTGAGGCGGGTGCGGTTGAACTGGTCCCCCGCGCGCCGGATGGCGTCGGCTACGGTGGGGTAGGGGTGGATCACCGTGCTGAGCTCGGAGAGCCGCGCGCCGCGCTGCACGGCGCCGACGAGCTCACCGATCATCTCGCCCGCGTGACTGGCCACGACGGTCGCGCCGAGGACGCGGCCCTTGGGGTCGTGGACCACCTTGACGAAGCCGGCGGGCTCGCCGTCGAGGACTGCCCGGTCGTTGTCCTCCAGGGGGACCTCGATGACGCCGTGGCGGACGCCGGTGCGCGTGGCGGCCTCGGCGGTGGTGCCGACGTGCGCGACCTCGGGGTCGGTGTAGGTGGCCCACGGGATGACGAGGTCGCTGGCCTTCGCCCGGCCAAAGAAGAGCGCGTTACGCAGGACGGTGCGCGAGAGGAAGTCAGCGGCGTGGGTGAACTGGTAGTGCGAGGCCACGTCGCCGGCCGCGAAGACCTTGCGGTTCGACGTGCGGAGGCGGTCGTCCACCACGACGCCCGCGCGGAGGTCGAAGGAGACGCCCGCCTCCTCGAGGCCGAGGCCCTCCACGTTGGGCGCGCGGCCCGCCGCGAGGAGGACCTGGTCCACCTCCACCGCCTCCCCGCCGCTGACCTCGATGCTCCGCAGCTCCCCGGTGGTTCGGATCGCCTCGACGCGGGCGCCGAGCCGCACGTCCACGCCGTCGCCGCGCAGGGCGTCCAGGACCACGGCGCTCGCCGCGGGGTCGTCCGCGGCCATCAGGCGCGGGCCGGCCTCGAGCAGGGTGACCTGTGAGCCGAAGCGCGCGAAGGCCTGGGCCATCTCGGCGCCGATGGGGCCTCCGCCGATCACGGCCAGCCGGGGCGGGAGGCTCTCCAGGGAGAAGAGCGTCCGGTGGGTGAGGACGCCGGCCTCCTCCAGCCCAGGGATGGGAGGCATGGCGGCCCGGGCGCCCGTTGCGATGACCGCGCGCGCGAACTGGAGGGTCTGGCCGCCCACCTCGAGGGTGGTGGGGGAGGCGAAGCGCCCCTCGCCGAGAAAGACGTCCACGCCGAGGTCCCGGAAGCGGCTGGCCGAGTCGTGGCGGGCGATCCCGGCGCGCAGCGCGCGCATGCGCTCCATGACGGCCGGGAAGTCCACGGCCACCTCGCCGGTGCGGACGCCCAGGGCGCCGGCCCTGCGGGCGCCTTGGGCGGCGCGCGCGGAGCGGATCAGGGCCTTGGACGGGACGCACCCGGTGACGAGGCAGTCGCCGCCGAGGAGGTGGCGCTCCACCAAGGCGACCCGCGCGCCGAGCCCCGCGGCGCCCGCGGCCGCCACCAGGCCCGCCGTCCCGCCGCCGAGCACCACGAGGTTGTAGCGCCCCTGTGGCGTGGGGTTCACCCAGTCTGCGGGGTGGACCTGGGCCGCGAGGGCGCGGTTGCTCTCGTCCCGGGGGAGAAGCTCGGGGAGGTCGTCGTCGGTGGTGGTGGTCATGGGCGGGAGGGCTCGAGCGAGGCTCAAGCCGAATCGTCAGCGCGCTCCTCGATGGCAGCGGCTGCCAGCCGGACACGCGCCATGCGGGTCAGCAGCAGCGTGACCCCGAGCGTCGCGGTGAGCCCCACTCCCAGGAGCGCCCACTCCGCGGGCGTGCGGCTGGCCCCTGCGGCGACGTCCCTCCCGATGGCACCGAAGTACACGAAGAGGACGGTGGCCGGGAGCATGGCGACCCAGCTCACGAGGACCGCCGGGACGAACGGCACCGCTGTCAGGCCGAGCAGGTAGTTGAGGGCGTTGAAGGGCACCACCGGCGAGAGCCGCAGGAGCCCGACGATGCGCCAACCCCCGTCGGCGATGGCCTCGTCCACGGCGCGGAACGCCTTGCTCTTGTGGGCCAGTCCCTCGACTCGCGAGCGCAGCAGTGTGCGGGCAAGAATGAAGGCGATAGCTGCGGTGGTCGTCGAGGCCAGCGAGACCACCACGGTCCCCATGACGACCCCGAACAGCGCGCCCACCGCGAGGGTGATGGCCGAGCCGGGGACCAGGGCGAGGGCGGCGACCACGTAGAACAGGCCGAAGGCGATGGGGCCCAATGGCCCGAGGGTCTCCACCCGCTCCGAGACCTCGTCGAGCAGCTCTCCCAGCGGCAGGAACGCCGCGGCCGTCGCCAGGCCCACGAGGACCAAGAGCGCCATGAGACCGCGGAGGCGGCCTGGACGCCGGGGTTCTTCGGTGGGGTTGGGCATGGAGCTCGGGGAGGGCCGGCGGCGCGTCGCCAGGGGAAGCGACTTGCCGTGTGGTCGTGGCTCAGCGGATCGGCGCGAGCCGTTGGCCCTTCTCCTTCTGCTCCCTCTCTCGCCCTTCCTTCTCCTTGGCCCGCGCCTCGCGCTTGGCCTTGCGCTCGGCGCGCTTGCGGTCCTTCTCGGCGCGCCGCTCGCGGCTCACCTGTGTGAGCTCGTCCAGCTGGCCGAGCACGGCCGCCTCGTCAAAGCGGAAGTCCCCGTCCTCGAAGCCGGGGACCGCGGAGATCTCATCAGCGATGATCATGGCGACCCAGGCCGTCCCGCGGGCGTTGGGGTGCAGGAGGTCTTTCTGGAGGGCCTCGCCCAGAGAGGAGACCCGCCACTCCAGGTCCCTCACTTGCACGGGCTTGCTCTCCACGTAGCGGCTCATGAGGTCCGCCAAGGGGAGCACCCGGACGTCTGATCGCTCCTGTGCCCAGGCGCGGATGGTGTCGTTCATCGACTGCCGCTCCGCGGGCGAGGGAAACATGGAGCGGTTCACGATCGGCGCGCCGAAGGGGCCGCTGCCCTTGAGGGCGTGGGAAATGTCCGGCAGGTCGCCAATGATGAGCGGGCACTTCAGCCGCTCGAGCTGACGGAGGCCGGCCTCCAGCCCCTTGGCGCGCCGGGGGGAGGTACGCGAGCCGTTGCCGTAGGCGTACCAGAAGAGGAAGTCGACGCCGACCACGAGGTCCGCGTCCCCCTCGATCGCCGCGTCTATGAGCTTCGCTCCAGACTTGTAGGGCGCGTTGAAGAACCACCCCTCTCCCTCGTCCACGAAGGTGACCCGCTCGCGGCCGCGATCGGTCAGCGCGGCCTCGAGGAACACGGCGAGGGCGACGTCCTTCTCGGTGGCCATCTCCGCCGAGAGTCCGAAGCCTGCGGACACGCTGGCGCCGACGGTGAAGACCCGGAGCGGCGAGGATGCGGGGTTCGCTGGCGGAGGCGGGGTGCTCTGGGCCGCAGCTGGGAGCGAGGCGGGGCCAGCGAGCAGGGCCGCGGCGATCAGGGCGAGGCGCAGGAGGGAGGTCATGTAAGCGGAACGAGCGGGTCGCGAGGAGCGGTCGGTGGGGCGACGGGAAGCAGCCAAGAGGCACCGACTCGAAGAACGAGGCTTCGGAGACAATGTAGCCCCAGGGCCGGGGTTTTCTGCCCGCCGTGTCGCTGGCGATGGGCCCTCAGGCGTCCCAGCCGGGGGCCAGGAGCTGCCGCTTGCCGTCCGATGAGCGCAGGGACCCGGTGTGGGGCGGAGGGAGCTCCTCCCCTGGTTCTGGACGATCCCAGAGCTGGCAGGTGACCTCCTTGTGCTTCTGATCGAGGCCCTCGCAGTAGTTGGTGTAGATGCAGCGCCGTACCTCTTCCCCTCGGCCGAGCTGCATCTTGCGCCACCAGTCGGGGTCCGCGAGGGACTGGCGCGCGGACGCGACCACGTCACAGGTGCCCTCGGCGAGGGCGGCCTCCGCCTCCCGGAAAGTGCCGAGCCCGCCGCACCCGACCACGGGGACGGCCTCGGTCACCTCGCGCACCGCCCGTCGCACCGCGGTGGAGAGGGGCAGGTTGCGGCCGAAGGGGCCGGGGTCGGCGATGCGCACGGTGGGCATGCACTCGTGGCCGCTCTCCCCGGTGTAGGGGTAGGCCGCGGCCCCGACACGGGGCTGCTTGGCATCCTCGAACTTGCCGCCCTTGCTGATGGAGATGAAGTCCATCCCCGCCTCGGCGAAGCGCCGCGCGAACCAGGCGGCCTCCTCCAGGGTCGTCCCGCCCTCAATGACCTCGTCGCCGAGCATGCGGCAGCCCACGGTGACGTGGGGCCCGACCCGCTCCCGGACCGCCTCGAGCACCTCAAGAGGCAGGCGAATGCGGCCGTCGAGATCGCCGCCGTAGCCGTCCTCGCGGACGTTCCGAGCGGACAGGAAGCTGGCCATGGTGTAGGCGTGTGCGAAGTGCAGCTCGACGCCGTCGAAGCCGGCCTCCACAGCGCGCGCTGCGGCGTCGGCGAAGAGGCCTGGGAGGGTCTGGGGGAGCTCGGCGATGTGCTCCAGGTGGGTGTCCCATACGCGCTCCCGCGCGCCAAACTCGAGGTCCTCGGCCTCGCGCGCGGAGAGCGCGGCGAGGAGCTCCTCGTGGGGCAGAGCGGCGAGGGCCGCGCGGACGGCGGTGTCGTCGGCGCTGGCGTCGAGCCCGACGGCCTCGCGGTGGCGGCCGTCAATACGCAGGAAGCGCTCGAGGAAGACACCCTTGTCCGGGCGCCTGCGGATCCTCAGGAAGTCGATCAGCTGGATCAGGACCCGGGTATGCCCCTGGCTGCGCGCGCGGACCTCCTCGGTCAGGCGCCGGAGTCCCGGGACGAAGCGGTCATGGCCGATCCGCAGCAGCGGGCCGGAGGGGACGTCACGGATGCCCGTGGCCTCGACGACGAGGACCCCGGGCCGCCCGTCGGCGAAGCGGCCGTACCAGTCCACGACCTCTGGGGTGGCGTCGCCTTCCTCCGTGGACCGCCAGGGCACCATGGCGGGGACCCAGGTGCTGGAGTGGGCCGTGAAGGCGCCGATTCGAACGGGGGCGAACAGGCGGCTCATGACCGCCTCGTCAGCGCTGGGCCACCCGGGATCGGGCAGGGAGTAGGGCGGGGTCTTGGACACGCATCGGAAGGTAGCAGGTCGCCCGGGGCGCGTCCGCGTTACCCTCGTCCCATGTCTTCGGAACTCCCCACCCTCGACGGCACGGCCGCGCTGGTGACGGGCGGCACGAGCGGGATCGGTGCCGCCATCGCCCGGGCCCTCCTGCGCGCCGGCACCCCCGTGGCCCTCACTGGGCGTGACGGGGAGGGCGCGGCCCGCGCGGCCCAGGAGCTTCTGGACGAGACGGGGACCGAGTGCGTCGGCCTGGCCCTGGACGTCACCGAGGACGCCAGCTGCGCCGCCATGGTGGCGGCGCTGGAGGGGTTCCGGCCCATCGAGTGGCTGGTGAACAACGCCGGATTCGCGGAGACCATGGGGTCGATCTCTCCGGGCAACCTGGACCTCGCGCGGCGCCTGATGGAGGTCAACTTCTTCGGGCCCATGCGGCTCTTCGGCGCCCTCGCCCCGGGGATGCTCGAGCGAGGCAGCGGCCGCGTGGTGCAGGTCGCCTCCTCAGCCGCGCTTCAGGGCTACCCTTACGTCTCCTCCTACGTCGCGTCCAAGCACGCGCTCATGGGGTGGACGCGGTCGGCTGCGCTGGAGTGTGCGCCCAAGGGGATCGGGGTCTCCGCCCTGTGCCCGCACTACGTGGACACCCCGATGACGGACCGCAGCATCGAGACCATGCGAGAGAAGACGGGTCGCAGCGAGGAGGACCTGCGGGCGTTCCTCGCCGGCCAGAACCCTGGCGGCGCCCTGGTCACCGTGGACGAGGTGGCGGAGGCCGCCATGGACCTGTTGCGCTCGGATCGTTCGGGCGTGGTCCACGAGCTTATTGGCGGGTCCACCGCCGTCATCGAGGAGGGCGTGCCGATCGGCGCGCGCTGAACATGCTGAAGAGACTCTTTCGCCGGATGCGGCCCACGGGGAACGTGGCCCGAGGGGATACGAACCGCGACCGCCTGCGCCGCTGGGCGGTCCAGCCCAAGGGCTGGAAGGCCGCGCGGGGCTACGCGAACGGCGTCCTCGTGGAGGACGGCGGCCGCACTCTCTACCTGGCCGGCCAGATCGCCTGGGACGCGGAGCAGCAGCTGGTGGGGAAGGACAACTTCTCGCGCCAGTTCGTCCAGGCCCTCGACAACGTCCTCGCGGTGGTCCGCGAGGCGGGCGGGCAGCCAGAGGAGATCGTCCGCATGACGGTCTTCGTCACGGACAAGAAGGCGTACCTCGCGGCGACCAAGGCCATCGGCGTCGCCTGGAAGGACCGCATCGGGAGCCACTACCCCGCCATGACCCTCGTGGAGGTCCGGGACCTCCTCGAGGAGGGAGCCATGGTGGAGATCGAGGCGACGGCCGTGATCGGCTGAGCGGCTGACCGGGCTGCGGCCGACCTCGTTGCGCAGGCCCTTCCGGCAGGGCCTTTCAGCAGGGCCTTTTGGCAGGGCCTCTTGGCCGGGCCTTTCCGCAGGCCCGACCGGGCCGCTCAGGGGAGCTTGCCGGGGCGTCCGCCGGCCTCGAGGGCCGCGAGGAGCGCCTTCTGGTCCACCTGGTCGACCTCGAAGACGACCATGATGACCGCCTCGTTCGGCTTGGCGCCCAGATCGCGGAAGCCGTCCAGCGCCCCGCAGATCTTCCGCAGGTCGGCGATGCAGTTCTGGCAGTGGGGCGCGGTGTCGAGCTGGACCGCGACCATGATGCCGTCCGCCTCGACCATCTCCCCGGTCGCGGCGACCGGCTCGGCCACGGGGGAGGAGACGGCGAGTTCGAGCTTCCAGGCCGGCGTTTCGCTCTGGCCGCGCACCGGGAGTCCGAGCAGCCGCCTGGACTCGTCCAGCAGGAACTCCGCGTCCATGAAGGGCAGGTGGCTGATGTCGATCCACCGGATCCGCCCCTGGCCGTCCACGAGGTACGTGCCGTGCAGGGCGATGTCCTCGAAGTCGTCGTAGGCCCGCCATGCCTTGAACTGGGTCCGGCTCGGGTCGCAGAGGACACGGAAGGGGAAGCCTGTGTCCGCGGAGTCGCTGCCCAGGGACTTGGCGACCGCCTCGGGGCTCTCGAGCCCGATGGCGACGATCTCGATCCCCGCCTCGGCGAACTGCTCCGCCATGGGGGCCAGGACCTGGAGCTGCTCCACGCAGTGCACGCAGCCGAAGCCGAGGAAGTTCACCACGAGCACCGGGCGGCCCGCGAAGTCCGTCAGGGAGACCTCGTCACCGTAGGCGTCGGGGAGGGTCCAGTTGGTGGCGACCGGGGGGGACCAGTGGCGGGGACCCAGGTCCTCGAGGTCCAGGTCCATGCGCAGGGCCACGTCGTTCGCCTCGCGGAACTCGGGACGCCAGTCGGCGGGGAGCTCCAGGGCCTCGGCGAGGGGCGCGAGGCGTTGGAAGGGGGGGAGCTCGATCTCGGCCAGGGCGGCGCCCGCGCGGAGGTCCTCGAAGACCTCGAGGGCCTCCTCCTCCTCGCCGCACGTCCACAGGACGTGGGCCTTGGTCGCCTGCTCCAGGAGCTTGCCGTCGCCCTCCTTGGCGAGGCCGCGGGCCATCTTGAGGGCCTCCTTCACGAGCTCGTCGTCCCCCGACTCCGCCATCATGCGGGCGAGGTGGACGCGGTCGTAGCGGCTGTCCTTGAGGGCCTTCAGGGCCGCGACCGTGTCCTCGCCGCGGGCGTAGTCCGCCAGGGCCTCGAGGGCGTCGATCTGCTTGCGGATGGTGGAGGCCTCGCGCTCGAAGGACTCCATGGCCTTGGCCATGGCGTCGCGGACCTCCTCGCGCTTCTTGTCGGCGGCCAGCGCCTCCTCCTCGGCCTCGTCCACGGCCTCGGAGCGCTCGGCCTTGAGGCTCACGAGCATGCTCTCGAGCTGCTCGATGGAGAGGCCCACGGCGTCGACGTCGCCCAGGTGCGCCGCGGCGCGGCCCATGGAGTAGGCCCGCAGCGCGCCCTCGGGGTCGAGCAGGTGCGGCTCCAGGTACATGGTCTCGCCCAGCTCGCGGAGCGTCGTCCACTGCTCGAAGGCGGTCAGGGTCTCCAGCAGGCGCTGGCGGCCGTAGATCGCGCTGCAGCGTCGCTTCTCCAGACTGTTGAGGTCCGGGTGGCGGGGCAGCTCGATCATGTTCTTCGCGAGCTCCACCGACTCGGTGACCCGACCCTGGTGGCGGAGGCTGCGGGTCAGCCACTCGTTGTTGTGGGCGAAGTTATGGATCTCGTCGGGGAGCAGCCACGCGCGCTGCATATGGGCGTGGTCCACGCGGGCCGAGGCCTCCTGCTGCCAGGCGGCGTCGTAGTGGCGGCCGAGCTGGGCGAAGATGTGCCCGCCCATGTGCCAGTTGTGGGCGATCCCTGGCCAGGAGAAGCCGCAGCGGACCGCCGTATCGACCACGCGCTCGGCGCTGTCCTTCGAGTCCCACAGGTGGATCCGGTAGTGGTGGGCGGGGTGGAGGGGCTCCACGGCGAGCACCTGCTGCAGCAGGGCCTCGACGGACATGCGGCTCGTGGTCTGGATGCCCTTGCGGCGGTTGAGCCAGATCCGGTTGGCGAGCAGCGCCTTGGCCTCCACGTCATCGGGGTGGTCCCAGATGAGGTCCTCGTAGTCCTTGACCAGCCGCTCCGCCTCGCGCTTGGCGGGCTCCTTGCGCTTCGGCAGCTCCCGCTCGACGGTGTCCTTCGCGCTGGTGTCCTTCGCGCTGGTGTCCCCCCCGTCAGCGTCCTCCTCTCCTGGCGCCGGGTTCTTGGGCTCCTGAAGGTCCTCCGGCTCGTCGGGTCCCTCCACCCGGTAGTAGCGCGCGATCATGTCGATATAGCGCTGCTCGCGGTCGGTCACGAGCCCGCGCTTGAGCCACGCCGCGCGGGCGAACCAGGCGGCGCGGTCGGGGTGGTCCACGTTGGCGAGCGCGAGGCCCCAGCTGGCCATGGCGCAGTCGGGGTCCTCGCTGAGGATCTGCCGGAACGTGCGCTCGGCCTCCAGGAACCAGAAGCCGTGCAGCTGGCCCATTCCCTGGTGCATGAACGCCTGGAGGTGCTCCTTGCCGGGGGCGAGGGTGACCGGGAAGTCGATCCGGTCGGGGTGCTCCATCAAGGTCGCGGCCTGACGCGGGCCGATGTCGAAGGCCGCTCCGTGTTCGGAGTGCGCGTCGATGGCGTCGGGGGTGTCCTGGGGGCAGGCGAGGGCCAGGAGGGCGAGGGCGTGGAGCATGGGTCAGCGTCGGGAAGGGGCGACGGGTCGTTGGGTCGCGGGGAACAGGGCGATGCCGCCGGCCTGCAGGCCGACGTCCACCGAGCTCACCCGGCGCAGGGTCTCGAGGTCGATGGCGTCCACCGCGCCCGGGGCCGCGCCGCGGTCCTCGCAGGTGACGAAGGCGTACCGGCTGTCGGCGGTGACGACGACCCCGTGGGGGATCGGTCGGCTGGTCGGGATCCGCGCCAGCTCCTTGCCGGTCTTGAGGTCGATCACGCCCACGGCCTGGGCGCCCTTGTAGGTGACCACGAGGCGGGTGCCGTCGGGCGTCACCTCGAGGTTGTAGGGGGCGCGGCCGGTGGGGAAGCGGCGGGTGATCTTCCACTTCTCGAGGTCCACCTCAAGCACCTGGTGCACGCCGTTGAGGGCCACATAGGCCACCGGCTTCGTCGGGTGGGGCTGGACCCAGGTCGGCTTGGCCACGGCCGCGTGCTGCGGTGCGCCGCCGGCGCCTGCCTGGGCGCCCGCCTCCGCGTCCGGGCCGTGCCCGCCGCCCGCGCGGCGTCCGGTGCCGTCGGTCAGCTCCAGCCGGCGGACCACCTCGAGGGTGACCGCGTCGAGCTCGATGAGCTCGTCGCTCATCATGGCGCAGGAGAAGTGGCGGCTACCGTCGGGGGAGAGGCGCGAGCCGTGGGGCATGGAGCCCGTGACCACCTGCTCGATCTCCACCATGCCCTCCACATCGACGACGGAGACGGTGCTCGGCGTCATGTCCCCGTGGAGGTCAAAGTTGACGCAGTAGAGCAGCCCCGTGTCGGGGGAGATCTGCATCGTCGCAGGGAAGAGCCCCAGCTCTGCCTCGCCGAGGAGGTCGTGGGTCTCCGCGTCGTACTTGTAGAGGATGCCGTTGGGCTTGCCGTGGGCGATGGAGACGAACCAGTGCTTGCCGTCGGGGGACACGGTCAGGCCGTGGGGGCCCTCGATTTCGGTGGCCTGGTAGCCCACATCGATGACCTCGCGCACGGAGAGATCGCTCCCGTCGAAGGCGAGGTCGTAGACCCGGTCCGCGGACTCGGCGGCCACCAGCAGGCGCGCCTCGCTGGTGGCCGCCGGGATCGTCCCGACGCCAAGGAGGAACAGGGTCGCGATCATCGCTCGAGCTTCACGGCCCACAGGCCGGAGTTCCAGTCAGAGAAGAAGATGTGGCCCTTGTGGGGCTGGGGGCCCCAGGCCATGGGCGCGTTGGGGATGTGCCCCTCCGGATCGTCCGGGAGGAACCAGGCGATCTCGCGGCCCTGCTGGTACACGTCGCCCATGAGCTCACCGGACACGTCAACGGCGCGCAGGCCGGCGTTGTAGTAGGCGACGTACATGACGTCGTCCTCGATCCAGAGGTTGTGGGTGCCCGCCTCGGGGACCTGGTAGCGGGCGCACTCACGAGGGCTCTCGAGGTCCGAGAAGTCGATGAAGTGGATCCAGCCGCGGGGGTAGGTCGGCTTGCCCTCGGTGTTGAGGCCGTAGGGGAAGGCCTCGTCGCCGGCGGCCACGTAGAACTTGCCCGTCTCCTGCTGCCGGAAGGGGAAGGCCGCGTGGTTCCACCCGCTCGGGTACGCGTAGCTCGAGATCTTGACGGGGTTGTCCGGGCTGCCGCCGGCCATGCCGTTGCCGACGTCCACGATGTGGACGCCGTCGGACCAGTTGGAGGAGTAGGCGAGGCCGTCCTCGACCCACACGTCGTGGATCGAGGGGTTCGGCCGCTCGACCTTGTAGGTGCCGACCCGCTGGGGGGAGCCGGGGTCCGAGATGTCGATGGAGTCGTACCGCGCGCTCGCGGACAGGGCGTAGACCTTGTCCCCGTCGATGAAGACGTTGTGGACGCCGCCGGTCAGCGAGTCGTCGAAGCCCGAGAGGATCTTCGGGTTGCGCGGGTCCATCACGTCCACGAGGACGATGCCGTTCTTGCGGTCCGAGGCCCCCTCGCGGGACAGCACGCAGATGCGCCCGTCCGCGGAGACCTTGACGTCGTTGACCGTGCGGGCGTCGATGGTGACGGTCGAGATCCGCTCGATGTTCGCGGGATCGGTCACGTCCCAGAAGTGGGCGTCGCCGTTGGCGCCCCAGGTCCCGGTGACCGCGTAGTCCCGGCCGTCGAGCCCCTCCCAGACCCACAGGTCCGAGGTGTGGGTGTCGTCCACTCGGCCGTGGCCGACGAGCGTGAACTTGCCGGCCACATCCCGGGCGGTCGCGACGGCGCCGAGCCGGCCCGCGGCGTTGCCCGAGGAGGCGACGAAGGTGTAGCGTCCCGGCTGCTCCGCCACGAACCGCCAGGCACGGGCCGTGCCCTCCACGGCCTCGATCTGGCCGCTGGCCCCCGGGCCGAGGTCGTCGTCGGTGCGGGCCCGGAAGGTCACCTCCACGGGCACGTCCGTGATGATCTCGCCCGCTGCGTTGAAGGCGTCGACGCGCAGGTGGACCACGTCGCCGGTCTTCGGTGCGGTGTTGTCGGCCTCGACGACGAGGCGGGTGATGGGGTTCGCGGCGGCGGTGAGGGTCATGGTCGCGAGCTTGCCCTCGGCCTCGGCGGTGACCTCGAACGAGCCTGCGGCGTGGACGGTCACCTCGCCGAGGTTGTCGATCGTGGCCACGGCGGCCGGGCGGGTGGACCAGGTGGGGGTCACCGCGCGATCCGCACCGTTGACGTCCGTGCCTTCCGCGGCGAGCTGGATCGTCGTACCGGTCCAGACCGCCGTGCTCGGGTTGGCGCCGATCTCAAGGAGCGCGAGGTCGGGCAACTTGACGGTCACCGGAACGGTCACCGACAGGCGCTCCCCGAGGCCGACGCGGCTGGCCTGGTTCTCACCGGACCGGCGCCGTCGCTCCCGGACCACGATCTCGAAGGTGCCGGGCTTGATCGCCGAGACCTTGCCCTCCCGGTCCACGGTGAGGCTCTTGCGGCTGCGCGAGAAGAACATCACCGGTCCCTCGACGGGGTCCCCGGCCGCGTCGCGGAGGGTCGCGCTCAGTTCTGCGGACTGGCCGATCTCGAGCACGAGCTCTGCGGGCTCCACCACCAGGGTCCGGGTCGGAGCGGCCTCTTCCTCCTGTGCCGCTGCCGCGGGGGCGAAGGCGCCGGCCAGGAGGAGGGCGATGAGGGAGGCGGCGCGAAGGTGGAGGGCCGCGGGCCGGCGGAGGAGACGATGCATGGGCGTTCGGGGAAGGGGGGGCGAAGCTTGATCATATGGGCGCTGGGAGAGACCGACGAGCCCGTCCGGTTTGAGTCTGGTGAAGGAGGAGGAACTTCCCCGCCGAGCTGCGCCTACCCGCGGCCCCGTTGCCCGGACCCGCGAACCCGATGCCGGGACCCGCGAACCCGATGCCCGGGCCTCCATCCCACGCCGATGGCCACCGCCGGCACCTGGGGTCGCTCCAGGAGCTCGGGCTTCGGCCAGACCCTCTTGAATGAAGCGGCGGCCGCAGCACCGCCTGGCGGGTCAGCGCCACCGTCGGCTGGCGCTGGGCTGCCCGGGGTCAGGGGGGGGGCTCACTCGCGCGCAGCTCGGATTCAGCGGGGCGAGTCCGTCCGCCACAGGGCCCGGCCGAAGCGCCCTTCGCTATGGTCTGCCCATGATCACCCCCGAGACGATCCAGCCGGAGCACTTCGATTACGAGGAGAAGGACGGCGTCGCGACCATCCGCCTCAACCGCCCCGAGCGCCTGAACGCGCTCACCTTCGACTCCTATGCGGAGCTGCGAGACACCTTCCGGGCCCTCGGCGAGCGGGACTCGGTGCGCAGCGTGCTCCTCACCGGGACCGGTCGCGCCTTCTGCTCGGGGGGCGACGTGCTCGACATCATCGGCAAGCTCTTCGGGGTGCCGGACTCTGCGCTCGTGGCGTTCACGCGCATGACCTGCGACCTGATCGAGAGCATGCGCCGCCTGGAGAAGCCGATCGTCGCGGCTCTCAACGGGACCACCTGCGGGGCCGGCGCGGTGATGGCCGCGGCCGCCGACATCCGAGTGGCCTCGGACACGGCCAAGATCGCCTTCCTGTTCACCCAGGTCGGCCTCTCGGGCGCGGACATGGGCGCCGCCTGGCTCCTGCCTCGCATCGTCGGGCTCGGCCACGCCAGTGAGCTGCTGATGGGAGGCGAGTTCATCTCCGCGGAGCGGGCCGAGCGCATCGGCCTCTATAACCACGTGGTCTCCGGCGACGAGCTGGAGGAGAAGGCGCGTGGGATGGCCGAGAAGCTCGCGGCCGGGCCCGGCATGGGGCTCGCCGTGACCAAGCGCATGCTCAACGCCGAGGCTCACATGGACCTGGGCGAGGCCATGCAGGCCGAGGGCTGGATCCAGGCGGAGTGCATGAAGCACCCCGACTACCGCGAGTCCTACGACGCCTTCGTGGAGAAGCGCCCCAAGGACTTCGTCAAGAACCGTCCGGGCGCGGAGTAGCGCTGC
>CALLKX010000056.1 GCA_938083085.1 uncultured bacterium | reverse complement strand
TCGGCCCAGCAGTGCGGCCGCGGTCCAGAGCCAGGGGCTGGCGAGGACGCCGCCGCTCTTGAGGCCGACCAGGCAGAGGAAGAGGAAGAGGGCGATGATCGCGGCGTCAGCATCGCTCCGCCCCGGGCCGGCCATGGCCCTGCGCCCCTGGGCGATGAGGACGCCCAGCGCCGTGCCCAAGAGGGCCAGCCCCACGAGGCCCTGCTCGCAGAGGACCTCCACCGGGATGAAGTGTGGGTAGATCCCCATGAGGACGCCGGACTCCGCGGTCCCAAGCCCGAAGAGGATCGTCCCCCAGCCCCCGGCCGCGTAGGCCGCCCAGAGCTGCAAGATCAGGTCCCAACGCTCCTGGAGGGCCACCTGTAGCTTGGCGGCCGTCCAGCGGAGGAGGACCTGCGGATACTCGCCCTGATCCAGCAGCAGGGCGATCCCGAAGGCAATCGCGACCAGCACCGCCCCCCGGAGCATCACCGACGCGAGCGCCCGGAGCGCCCAGCTCGGCACGTAGGCCGCGGCGCCGAGGGCACAGGCCACGAGCTGGCCGCGGGCGCCGCTGCGTACGATGACCGCGAGCATGATCACCACCCCCACCGTCCGCAGCCAGCGCGGCCAGCGGGTGAGGAGCGGCAGGGTCAGGGCGCACGCCGCCGCCAGGGTCGGCAGGACGAGGTAGCCCACCTCCCCCGCGCCGAACCCCTCCCACTCGTGATCCAATGCGACCTTGGAGATGATCCCGCGGGCCCCCCAGTGGCCGGCGAACAGCACGAGGGTCAGGTACGGGGTCCACACCAGGGCGATCTCCCGCAGCGCCACGCCGAGGTCCTCGCGGTCACGCACCACGAGGTGCGCCCCGAGGATGAAGACCAAGATGTACTTCAGGAAGCTCAGCCACACCATGAACGACGACGCGGGGTCGCTGGACCAGGTGACGGCGAGCAGCGCGTAGGCGAAGTAGATCAGCGCCGCCCGCAGGAAGGTCGACCGGGTGCTGAGGGAAGACCACAGCCCATGGATCGAGACTTGCCGCCAGCACGCGACGCTCACCACGAGCACGGTCAGCACCTGGGCCGCGCGCCACTCCGCGAGCAGAGGAAAGCTCGAGCGGTTGAAGGCGTCCATGGCCAGCACGCCAAAGCTCATCGCCACCGACGTCGCGGGCTTCAGCCAGGCCCGGCGGAGGAGCCAGGCACCGATGACGGCGGTGGTGAGCAGGGCGAGCATGAGACGAGGTGCGGTGAACAGGCCGCCCTGAGAGACATTGATCGGCACCGGAATACCCCAATCTGATGCGGCGCGCCGGTCAAATTGGGGGTAATCCCCCGCCGTGGTCGCCCCCAGAAACGAATTGCCTATTCCTTTGCGGCGCGCCGAGCAGGACTCGGAGGGGCCGGCCTCCCCCCCGGCGGCCGAGCGAGCTGCGGCGAGATCGGGACCCTCAGTCCCCGAGGAGCCCCTGCTCCTCGAGCTCCGCGGCCACGAGCGCCGCGAGCAAGGCCGCGCCACGATCCGTGAGGTGCACATCATCCGCGAAGACACCCGCAGCCTCCCCCGCTCCGGCGCTGGCCCGCTCGGCCTCCAGGAGCTCTGGCGCAGCATCGATCAGCGGGACCTCGAGCTGGTTGGCCACGGCGCGCAGCCGCTCCTCGAGCATCCCGAGGGCCCGAAGACGATTCCTTCCGGACCAGAAGTCGTCCGTCGAGGGGTCAGCGCTCCAGACGGCCTGGGTCACGAACGCGACCTCGGCGCCGTGTGCCCGAGCCACAGCCACCATGGACTCGAGGTTCCGCGTGAAGGTGTCGAAGCCCACCGCCGGCAGCGGGCCGGCGCCGTAGGGGTCCACGTAGTCCGGGTCGTAGTCGCGGATCGCCTTGTAGTTGCCGTCGATGCGGCGCTGGAGGTAGTCGGTGAAGTAGCGCCGCCACACGAGGTACGTGATGCTGTGCTCCAGGACCGGCTCCACCGGAGACTTGCGCAGGACAGGCCACACGGAGCGGAAGTGAGACCCGTCGGATCGTGGCTCGGGCCAGAGCGCGGCGCTGGCGTCGTTCATGCCGTGGTAGACGAGCACCAGGTCCGGCTCGTAGGGCAGGACGCGGGTCTGGAGGCTGATGAGCGACTCGGTCGTGGTCCAGGTGGGCACGCCACCGTTGAGCACCTCGAAGCGCTTCCCCGGGACGGCCTCCCCCAGCAGGCGCTCCACGACCGCCGGCCAGGTGGCCTCGTTCGAGCTAGGCCCGGTCCCATACGTGCTGGAACCACCCAGGCATACGATGCGGAAGACCCCCTCCGGCTTGGGCTGCGCGAGCCCGCTCCCCCGGAACCCGTCCTCATCGTGGACCACGCGCTTGCCACGGTTGTTGACGTTCTCGTACCCCGCCTTCGGAACGAGCACGAGGTTCGCGTGGGGCTCGAAGGCGAGGTCCTCGTCGCTGTCCACGTAGGGCGGGTTCAGCGCCTCCATGTTCAGCCGTGGCAGGTCGACAAACCTCGGCAAGGTCTCCATCAGCACCAGCGCCCCCAGCCCGACGAAGAGGCCGCGCCGCAGCGTGATGAGGTGTTGGGGAGAGGGTGCCATGGTAGAGGCGGAGCGCACCTGGTCGAAGAGGCGGGCCCCCACTCAGCCTAGGGCCACGGGACCCCACATGACACCCGGGGCTCCCGAGCCCGGCCCAGCCCCTGCCATGGCCTTCATCAAACCCACGGCGAAGCATCCATGCCCGACAAGCACGCTCACCCCCGACTCAAGGGCGAGACGAGCTCACTTGAACGTGACCGAGATCGCGCTCGAGAAGTTGCTGTGCCCGGTCCCGGAGCTCGGGTCGCGATACCAGCACTGCCAGTACCAGGTCTCACCCGCGAGGACCGAGGTGCTGTAGAGGTAGCTCGGGTTGCCGTTAACGCCGGCGTCCCTGGGACTGGGAACGTCCGAGAGGTCCAGGCTCACATCGAAGAAGCCGTCCGTTCCCATGTAGATGTCGCCGCCAAAGACGTGACGCCCGAAGGTCCCGCCAGCGATGCAGACGTCCCCAGACGCCGCAATCCCAGCGATGCTCGGGGTAGATACCGTGGAGAGGGTCTGCCCGGGGCTGAGGAAGGCGTTGAAGAGATAGGCGGTGGTTCCGGTCGCCGGGAGGCCGCTGACCCGCAGGGAGAGGTCGTTCGAGCTGACCGCGTCTGTTCCGCGAGCGTGAAGCGTTGCGGGGGCGCCGCCCGAGTTGTCGGTCACCGTGCAGGCCACCGAGGAGTAGATCAGGGCGTACTGGTTCTGATACCAGAAGATCTCGCTCGAAGACTCGCTGCCGATGGCGAGGTCCAGATCACCGTCCCCGTCGAGGTCGCCGAGGTCCCCGGCGAGCGCGCTGGCGAGGGATCTCCGGATGACGACGCGGCCGGCGAAGCGCCCGCCGCCGTCGTTCGGGAACCAGGAGACCGAGCCCTCCTCGGTGTCCGAGGCCACCAGGTCCAGGTCGCCGTCACTGTCCACATCTGCGGCCTGGACCCACCACCCCTCCTCAAAGGGGCCGTAGATGGACTGCTTCGCGCCAAACGACCCCAGGCCGTCGGTGTTCTCGTTCCAGAAGAGATCGGCGCCTTCGCGCAGGATGCTCGCGACATCGAGGTCGCCGTCACCATCCAGGTCACCCACACAGGTGAACCACGGCTCTGCCTCGGAGGCGATCGACTGCGCCGAACCGAAGGAGCCCGCGCCGTCCGTGTTCTCGTACCACTCCACGGCCCCGGCCCCGCCAGAGCTGCTGTACGAGGTCGCCAGCAGGTCCAGGTCGCCGTCCCCGTCGAGGTCCGCGGCGGTGACGTGCAGCCCCTCCACCGGGGAGACGTAGGTCTCCACCGCAGCCTGGACGGCGAAGACCTCCGCGCCTTGGTTCTCCACCCAGAAGAGGCTCGCCGAGGAGTTCCCGATCAGGTCAACGTCACCGTCGCCGTCGATGTCCGCGGCGTCGACCCGGAACGGGAAGGTGGTCCCGGCGATGTCCTGGATCGTCCCGAAGGCGCCCGAACCGAGGTTCTCGATCCACCCGATCCGGTCAGTCGCGAGGTTCCCCGTCACGAGGTCGAGGTCCCCGTCCCCGTCGAGATCTGCAGCCTTGGCGTCGTAGGGGCCGGCCCCGGCGGCGAGGGTGGAGGCCGCCGAGAAGGTCCCGGCGCCGTCGGTGTTCTCGTACCAGAGCAGGTCACCGCTCACGAACCGCCCCGAAAGGAGGTCTCCGTCGCCGTCGCCATCGAGGTCCGCCACGTCCACGAAGTACGGCTTGTCGAGGCTCGCCACAGGCTTCTCCGCGCTGAAGCTCTCGGTCCAGACGCTGAAGAACTGCGCCCCGGTGATGGAGCTGAGGTCCGGGTTCCCGCTGAAGTTGCCGTACGGGTTGGGTAGGCCGCCGAGCCACTGGTTGGAGTAGTTGCTGGCGCCTCCATTGGTGATGAACGCCGTCACCTTGATCGGACCGTCCACGTGGTCGAGGTCCGAGAGGTCAACGGAGACCTCAAATCCGGAGACGACCGCGCGCGCCGCGTCGGCATCCGCCGCGGTGCTCGCGGAGGCCCCGACGCCCGCGACGTTGGAGTCGTTGTAGGCCACGTCGATCGCTGAGAGGTTGACCGATCCGGCGGACGTGCCCCCCGAGCCCACGTCGCTCCCGCCGAACACGTCGCCGTAGAAGTCCACGTTCCCGCCGAGCTCGGCGAAGTCGATCATGAAGTTGTTCGTCTCGCGCCTGGCGATCAGGTGGAAGTCCGGGGCCATGCCGGAGTCGAACACGAGCCCCGCCATCCCCGAGGTACCCGCCGCGCCGGGGACCCCGCTGAGGGTGCTCTCCCCGCCGTCCTTCGAGTCGATGAACACGTGCAGCTGGTTCGCATTGCTGCCGGACACCTGCAGGTTGCCCGTGAACCCCAGGTACAGACGCCCACCCCGGACGACCCCGTGCGCGGCGTTCAGCTCGTTCAGGTTGTCGCCATACTGGGTCTCCACGGTCTGGGTGGAGAGGACCGGGTATTCGTCCCCGCTCACCAGACCATTGACACGCGGCGCCGCACCGGCGACAGCACCGTACTGCTGGCCCACAGACGCGCTCAGGTTCCAGTCCGCGCTGAAGTTCCCTTGGGGATTGGGGAGCCCGCCAAGGAACTGGTTCGAGAAGTTGGAGGCCTGGTGGTTAGAGATCATCGCGGTGACGAAGATCGGGCCGCCGCTGTGATCCAGGTCGGCCAGATCGATCCCCAGCTCGACGCCTGTGGTCACCGCGCGCGCCTGGGCCTGATTGGCCGCGGTGTTCGCGCTCCCCCCACTCCGGAGACGTTGGAGTCGTCGTACGCCACCTGGATCCCCGTGGCGTTGATGGAGCCCGTCCCCGTGGTCGCAGAGCCCGTGTCCGCTCCGGAGAAGATGTTCCCGTAGTAGTCGCCGCTTCCGCCCAGCTCGGCGAAGTCCACCTGGAAGTTGTTCGACTCGCGACGGAGGATCAGGTGGAAGTCGGCGGCGATCCCCGAGTCGAAGATGCAGCCCGCCATCCCGCCAGTGCCCGCGGCGCCCGGTGATCCGCTCAGCGTGCTCTCCCCGCCCACCTTGGAGTCGATGAATATGTGCAGCTGGTTCGGGTTGGAGCCCGACGCCTGAAGGTTGCCTGTGATCGAGAGATACAGCGTCCCGCTATCCATGACTCCGTAGATGCCGTTCAGCTCGTTCAGGTTGTCCCCATACTGTGTCTCGACCGTCTGGGTCGCGAGCCGCAGGTACGGCTCAGTGGTCCGGTCCATCGTCCCGTTGACCGTGACCTGGGCGAAGGAGAACGAGGACAGACCGGCCGCAACGATGGGGAGGCAGATGGATCGGCGCATGGGAATTCCTTGGGGGCGGAGGAGAATGAAATCAACAAAATCGTAGCGCAGACCGCGAGGCCCCGGGGATCGCCCAGCATCTCACCCCCGGCGGCGCTGCCCCATGTCGGGTCATCGGTGTGCGAATAAGAGAATCCCCCGGCCCCGGCCTCGTGCGGGTCCCTCCGTGGCCCACGCGCGGACGACGCGGGACCTTTGATTCGATGGGGTCAGATCAGTACACAGGTGTGCCCGGCGGCCATTCGGCCCCGCGGCCGCCCTGGTGCTTCGCGTCCCAATCACTCCGCCGGGCTCCATCCCCGATCGGTCCATGCCCGGCTCCCTCCCCCCTCAACCATCGCCGTCCGCCCCGGGGCCGACGTTGAAAGGCCTCCGGGTCCGAGGTGGTGCCCGGTGCTGAGGGTCAACCTTGTCTATCAGGCGCTGCCGGAGTACCGGGTGCCGGTCTGGCGCGCGCTTGCTCAGCGGCCAGGGATCGACCTCACCGTGTACCACGGGTCCACGCCTGGGCTGCCCAGCGTGAAAGCGGAAGGATTCAGGGCGGTCCCGATCGCCGACCTCTCCCCCGCCCCACTCCGCGTGATGATCTACCCGACGCTCCTGGGCCTGGCGTCCAGGAGCAAGTCGGACGTGCTCGTTGCCCCGTGGACCCTCCGCTCGGCCATGCTGACGCCCGCCCTGATCCGCGCCCGGCTCACCGGCGTCGGGACGGTTCTCTGGGGCCACGGATACAGCAAGCAGGAGCACCCGCGGAAGCTCCGCTGGAGGGAGCGTCAGGGCCAGCGCGCCGACGCCCTGGTCTTCTATGACGATGGAACCGCGGACGGCTTCAGGCGAAGGCACCCGCGATACGACGGCGCCTTCGTGGCCGGGAACACCATCGACCTCGACGCGGTCGAGGACGCTCGGGCCCGCCATGCCGCGGCGGGGGCCTCCGCCGCCGCGACATGGCAGGACCTCGGGCTTGGTGAGCGGAAGGGCGAACAGCCTGGCCCCATCGCGCTCCACGTGAGCCGCCTCTCCGATGACAACGGGGTTGAGCTGTTGATCGAGGCGACGGCGAGGGTGCGTGGCATGGCCAGCGTGATCGTCGGCGCCGGTTCGAGGGAGCCGCAGCTGAGGGCCTTCGCCGAGATCGCCGGGGTTAGAGATCGGGTCCATTTCGTCGGGGACCGGTACGGCGAGGACGACCTCGCTCCCCTCTTCGACGTCGCCGATTTCTTCGTCTACCCCAAGAACGTGGGCCTGAGTCTCATCCACGCCCTCGCGTACGGCGTCCCTGTCCTGACCGGCGACGACCTCGCCTCGCACAACCCGGAGGTCCACGCGCTCGAGGATGGCGTCAACGGTGCCCTCTTCCGCCATGGCGACGCCGGCGCCCTCGCCGAGAAGATCCAGACGCTCTTCGACGCGCCCGACGCCCTCGCAGATATGGCCCGTGCAGCCAGGGAAGGCGTCCACCGGGACTTTCCGATGGACCGGATGGTGGACGGGCTCGAGCAGGCCATCCGGTTCGCCGCGGACCGGCAAGCCGCCCGCTGAGGCACCCGCTGAGGCCCCCGGCCGTCCCGCTAGGCGATGGCGCCCGAGGAGCCAGGGGCCGTTCCAGGTCGAGGCTCATGAGCTGAGTTGGAAGGCTCACTGGCCAAGCGAGTGCCGGCGTGGCTCAGTCGCCGAGCGACATCTGAGAGACCGCCCAAGGGTGAGCGAGGCTCGCCGCAGAGTAGAAGGCGGCGCGGACGACCGGGCTCGATGTCCAGTGGCGCGCGAGGTCATCGTCCCCGTCGAGAGCAGAACCGGAGTCACGGCCGAAGAGGACCAGGATGGCGAGCACCGGGAGGCCGGCTCCCGCGGTCGCCAGGTACCAACCGTCGAAGATGGCGAAGCGGCCGATGCGGGCCGTGGCGACGAGCGGCAAGGCGTTGGCCGCCGCGAAGCCCACGTAGAGAAGGGGCCCCCTCCAAACTCGCGGCGCCCCCGCGGAGCGCGCCCGCTGGAGGGGAGCGAGCAGGATCCACGTGACCACCCACACGAGCGCCAAATGCGCGACCAGGGGCAAGGCGGCTGAGGGGCGGATGATGATTCGAAGTAGCTGACGTTGACGGTCGGAGACCTCATGAGGCGCCCAGGTGCCGTGAAGCGCTCAGGTCTCAGCGCCGGCCCCGGCAGGTGCCCGTTGGCCGCCCAGCGAGGAGGCTCCCGACCATGG
>CALLKX010000055.1 GCA_938083085.1 uncultured bacterium | reverse complement strand
CCATCGAGGTCCCCGACTTCTGGCAGGCCCAGGAGCTGATCGTCAACGGCGAGCGGGAGCGCCACCCCTACCTGGGGAACGGCTACACCCACGAAGCGATGGCCGTGGGAGAAGCCCTGGCTGCCGGCGCGCTCGAGTGCGCCGAGGTTCCCCTGGAGGAGACCCTCGAGATCGCGCGCACCCTGGACGAGCTCCGGGGCCAGTGGGGACTGCGCTACCCCGCGGACGGGGCGAAGTCGTGAGGGCCCAGTGGCTCGCGGGGGCGAGCGTGCTCTTCGCTTGCAGCGCGCCCCTCAAGCTCCCGGAGCTCGACCAGGAGGCGCCCTATGTCCACCCCATGGACCTCCCGGCCACGGCGGGCCTCCCGGAGCTCCTGACCCTCTCCACCGGAGAGCGCGTCGAGACCGAGCGCGACTGGCTCGAAGCCCGCCGCCCCGAGATCGCCCGGACGGTGGAGCACTACGTCTACGGGACCGCGCCCGGGGCGCCGCCAGAGGTGCGCGCCGTTCTCCTAGAGGAAGGTTCCGCCCTCGATGGCCTGGCCTGGCGAGAGCAGGTCCGCCTGCACCTCGGCGAGGGCGTCTCGATGGACGTCCTCATCGTCTCGCCTGTCGGCGTGGAGGACGCGCCTTGCTTCCTCGGGCTGAACTTCTGCGGCAACCACGCCACGACCCACGACCCGCGGGTCTTGCTCAGCGAGTCGTGGATGCCCGGCAGCCGCGGCGGCGAGGACGGCAGGGCGAACGATGCGCAGCGCGGCATGAAGGCCGAGCGCTGGGCCTACGACCAGGCCATCGCCAGGGGCTGGGCCATGGCGACCATCTACCACGGCGACATCGACCCGGACACCTGGACGACGGAGGGCGGGATCCGCGGCCCACGCGCCAAGTCCACGCCAGCGATCCCGGGGCCCAACAGCTGGGGCACCCTGCGCGCCTGGGCCTGGGGCCTCTCGCGCGCCCTCGACCACCTCGACGAGAACCCGAGGATCGACGGGGACCGGGTTGTGGTGCACGGCCACTCCCGGAACGGCAAGACCGCCCTGGTGGCCGGCGCCTATGACGAGCGCTTCGCCGGCGTCATCTCGAACCACTCGGGCTGCGGCGGCGCCGCCCTCTCACGGCCCGCTCGCGGTGAGACCGTCGAGCGGATCGTGAGGGTGCTCGGCTACTGGTTTACAGAGGACTTCTGGTCCTTCGCGGATCGTGAGGATCACCTCCCCCTCGACCAGCACTTCCTCCTCGCGCTCATCGCCCCGCGACCGCTCCTGGTCTGCTCCGCCATCAAGGACAAGTGGGCGGACCCCCTCGGTGAGTATCAAGCCGTCGAGGCCGCCGCGCCCGCGTGGGAGCTCTTCGGCGTGGGCGACTTCCAGACCGAGGGCTTCCCCGAGACGGGCGACCTTGTCGGGACCCTGCCGGCGTATCACGTGCGAGAGGGCGTCCACAGCGTGCTGCCCGAGGACTGGACGCTGTGGCTCGACTGGGCCGACCTGCTCGTCCGCTGAGCGCCATGGCCGGCGCAGCGTGGACGAGCGCGTCGATCACGGCTGATGCTGTGAGCTCCAGGTCTCTCGGGAGCGGCCTCGAGCGCAGCCCGGGCGCTCTCCGAGCAGAGATTCCTGAAGATCGCCCAAGCTCGGACTCCGACGCGACGTCCTGACGGCCCGCACCAAGCAAGAGAACCCTGATGCCCCACCTGATCCGCCATCTCGCCCTGCTCGCCGTCCTCCTGCACCTGCCGGCCTGCTGTACGGCCTACACGGGCTCAGAGCTCGGCATCGACTCGATCGTCGTCACCTACAGCCCCTCGGGACCACTGGACGCCGACGACGCACAGACCGTCGAGATCACCGATGCCGAGACCGTCGAGCTGTGGGTCGCGGCCCTGGAAGCCGTCCCTGAGCTCCCCGCTCGCGGCGTCCGCCAGATCAAGTTCGCCCCCCCGGTCTCCCAGCACCGCATCGAGCTCCGCAAGGGAGACGAGGTGCAGCGGGTCGCGCGTATGCGCTCCGGCCTGCTCGACGTCGACGCCCACGAGGGCTGGGCCTTCTACAGCGGCGAGGACGAGGAGTTCACCGGGCTGGTCCGGGCGGCGGTCCCGGGCGAGTAGCCCGCGTTCGAGCGTGGCCCCCGAGCCTCAGCGAATCGGCCAGCGGAGGATGGTGCTGTCCGGCTGGCAGGCCGCGAAGACCTCGCCGTGGTCCGTGACGCACATCTGATAGATCGCCTGCATGCCGCCGAATGGCCCGATGAACGGGTTGCCGAGCGAGGTCCATGTCTTGCCGTAGTTCGACGACTTGTACAGCCGCATCCTGCGCTCGTTGCTCGTGGCTTCGACGCAGCAAGCGGAGGCATACAAGACACCGTCCATGCCAGTGATGTCTCGCCAATACGTCATCGTCGGTCGCTGGAGATTGACCGCCGCGACGGCGCTCCACGTCCGCCCCTGGTCATGGCTCCGGTGCAGCCGGATGACCCCGTTCGGCGCCGTCGTCAAGTCGCCGCAGAGGTAGGCGCCGTAGCCCGCATCGCAGAGCGGCTGGAAGAGCGCGGCTCCCGGCACGGTGACGGAGCTCCAGCTCTGCCCGAGGTCGTTCGACAGGTACATCTGGTCGGTGTTACAGGACGGCCAGAGCAACACGCCGTCACTGGTCTGGATCATCTGCCGTGCCCACGCCGTCGCGCCCTGACCCGGTTGCGCCGCGGGCACCGTCCAGGTGACGCCATCATCGTTCGATTCGATCACCTTGATGGTCGTATCGAACGCCTTGACGTTCGCGAGCCAACGACCAGCGCCCAGGTGGACGGTCCCGAAGATGGCCTTCGGGCTGCTGCTCCCGATCAGCGTCCCGACCTTCGCCGCACTCAGCGCGACGCCCCAGCGACTGCCCTTGTCGGTGCTCCGCATGATGCATGCGTTGCCGGTATCGCCCGTCCCTGAGAGCAGCGTCCCGTTGTTCTGCCCGAAGAAGTAGGTGTGTGCGCCCGACGACCCGGGGCAGGCGATCGGTGTCCAGGTCGCGCCGTCGTCGGTGCTGAGGAGGAACCGATCGTTGGGGCCAGAGGAGCGCTTGCCGGCGATGATCCGGTCATTGCCGATATGGTGGATCGCGCTGAAGGCGTCCGAGGCCTGCACGCCCTGATAGCTGGCGCTCGCACCGAGGGGCAGGTCGTCCTGGATTGTTGGCGGGGCCGCAGAGCCGGAGGTCATGAACAGCGCGGCCAGCGCGCCAATCGAGCCCCCCACTGCCCACCGAAGGGGTCCTGCCTCCCGAAGACGGTGGAGCATGGTTCGACTCTAGCCCCAGCGCGGACATCTCGCAAAGGCGACCTGGCTGAGGCCCCGGAGAGGCTCGCCATTCCCATGGGGTCACGGCCCATGGGGTCACAGCCCATGGGGTCACAGGGTTGACCGGGCCCGAGGCGTCGTTCGAGCCTGCTCGAGATGTGATGGGCGATCGGCTGGGCGTGCCCGCCTCTCCAATGTGGCGGTGCTCGTCGCAAGCCGTCCGGGAGACCCGGCGACGGCACAGGTTCAGCAGGTTCGTTGCCCGTCACTTCTCAACCCCGCTTGGGATTCACTGCGGGTCCCGTGCCGACCTTGCTGTGAGCGATGCACGCCACCAAGAGAGACCGCGGGTTCCTATGTCAGGGCCCGAGCTCGTTACAGAACCAATGGCAACGCGCGCACCTCACGGACGGCGACAGCGAGGTCGTCCCTGGCGTCGTTGGCTAAGGAAAGGTCCGCGGCCCCATGGGTCCGGCTGCGGCTAGGCTGGGTCGATGTTCCGACGCATCGCCCCGCTCTGCCTCCTCGCCGCCTGCGGCACGGACCAGGAGGCTGCGGCCCCTGGCGCCGACGCAGCCCCCGCTCCCCCCGCCACCCGGATCCGTCTCTTCGACGGGATGGACGAGGCCCGGCTCACGGGCCCGGACTCCAGTACAGCGGCGGCCGAGGGCCAGACGATCACCTACGACTTCTCGGAGGGCGCCCGGCCCGACCAGATCTGGTTCGCCGAGCCGCGCCAGCGCACCCTGGACTGGAAGGCAGAGGGCGCGGCCATCATCGACGAAGGCGGTCGCGAGGGCGCCGCCCTCCAGCTCGGGCCCGGCGTGGCAGAGGACTACAGCCGCGCCGTGATGAGCCTCCCTATCAGCGGTCGAAACCGGGTCGTGGTCGAGGGGCGCATCCGCGTCGAGGGCTCCGCCGTACTGGACGAGCGCAGCGGCCGGGAATCCCTGCGCCTCTACGAGCACCGCGGGGAGGCGGTCCCCGACCCGAGCGTGGAGCGCAACGCCGAGGGCCGCCGGATCCGCCGCCGCAGCCTCGACCGGGTGTCGCGGCGCGTGGACGCGTCGGGGTGGGACCGCGTGCGCAGCGAGGCCATCACGAGCGCAGATGCCTCCACCCTGGAGCTCCACTTCCTCCACCGCACCGGCGGCGCCGACGAGGTTGTGACCCTGATCGACGACGTCACCGTATCCATCACGCCCCTGGAGGAGTCCGCCTACCTCGACTACCTCACCGGGCGCTACAAGCCGCGCGACGGCCAGGAGTCCCTGACGCCCTGGCGCCTGCGGGTGAGCCTGCAGTCCGAGGTGCGGGACAGCGTGCTCGTCCGGGCCGGCGGCGAGCTGGCCTTCGACCTCGAGGTCCCGCCCGCTGAGTCGGCGCCGCAGCTGCGCTTCGGCGTCGCGGCGCTCCCCGAGACCTCCCGCGAGTCCGGCGACGGGGCGACCATGAGCGCGTGGTTCATCGACGCCGAGGTGGAAACGGCCGGCAAGCAGGCGGGCGAGGCGGAGCTCGCGCAGGGCCTCGGCGCGCTCGAGCTCGGGAGCGTCACCGTCGACGCGAAGAACGACCGTGACCAGCGGGTCTGGCGCGAGGTCACCTTTGATCTTGGCGCCGCGGCCGGCAGGACCGGGACCCTGGCCTTCCGGGTCACCGACGTGGACGACCAGCCCGATGCCCTCGACGCGCTGCTGGTGGGGACGCCCCGCATCGAGCCGCGGGACGAGCCCCCCACCGCGCCGAACATCCTGCTCATCGGCGTCGACACCCTGCGCGCGGATCACATGTCCGCCTTCGGCTACGAGCGCGACACGACCCCGAACCTGAAGGCGCTGGCCGACGAGGGCGTGCGCTTCGACATGGCCCGCTCGCCGGCGCCGTGGACCCTGCCGAGCTTCTCGTCGATGCTCACCTCCCTCTACCCCTCCGCCCACGGCGCGGGCCGCGGCGGGCACGACGAGTGGGAGGCCATCGACCCCACCACCGTCTCGGTGGCGGAGGTGCTCGCGAGGAACGGATATGAGACCGCGGGCATCGTGGCCAACGGGCTCATCTCTCCGCGCTACGGCCTGGACCAAGGCTTCGATCGATACCGGGCCCAGTGGGCCATGGAGTCCGTGGAGAAGGACGCGCCCCGGGTGGCCGAGTTCATCGACGGCCACCGCGCGACCCCGTGGCTCATGTTCTGGCACATCATGGATCCGCACCTGCCCTACACGACGCCAGCGGAGACGCGGGAGCGCTTCACGGACGCGGACTACGACGGCCGCTTCGCCGAGGGGGGCCGCGGCGGCCCGACGGTGCCCTTCCAGGTCCTCGACCCGCGGCCCGGCCGGCGCTGGTACGCCCACGAGGGGCCGCCCCCCGCCCCCGACCTGACCGAGGCGGACGCCCGCTACGTGGGTGACTACTACGACGCGGAGATCGCCGAGATGGACGCGGGCATCGGCGTCGTGCTCGAGGCGGTGCGCGCCTCGGGCCAATGGGACCGGACCATCGTCGCCTTCGTCGCCGACCACGGCGAGGGGCTCGGGGACCACAATCACTACCACCACGGCTACACCCTCTTCGACGACCAGGTCCACGTGCCCATGCTCCTGCGTGTGCCCGGCGGACCCGCGGGCCAGGTGATCGAGCGCCCGGTCTCCACCGTCGATCTCATGCCCACCCTCCTCGGTCAGCTGGGGATCCCCGCCCCCGAGGACGCCCAGGGCGTGGACCGGCTGGCGCCGGACGCGCCAGCGGTGGATGCCACCTTCATCGAGTACCCCACCTACGACTCCAGCGCCCAGAAGGCCTGGGTCGAGGGCCCCTTCAAGTACCTCTGGGACCCGCTCTACCAGACCGACGCCCTCTACGACTTCGTCGCGGACCCCGCCGAGTCGGTGGACGTGAAGGACCAGCACCCCGAGGTGGTGGCCCGGGCCCGCGAGGCCCTGCGCGAGTTCCGCCTCGCCCACCTCTCCGCCGGCCGCTTCCACCTGCGCGTGCGCGGCACGAAGGGCCAGCGCCTCCAGCTTCGCGTCTCCACCGACGACCTCTTCGACGCCAACTTCATCACCCGTCCCTCAGTGGCGCCGGACGCCTTCGAGATGGACCTGGACCGCAGCTACCTGGCCCTCGATACGGTGCTCGAGAACGACCGCCTCGAGCTCCGTTGCTGGTGCCGCGGCAGTGACCTTCGGGTCGAAGCCACCCTGGACGGCGAACCCCTCGACGGCCTCACCCTCGCCCCTGGCACCGACCCCCGCCCCCTCCCCGCGGACTTCGATCGCGGCGAGCTCCCCGAGCGCCGCGCCGAGGACGTGGGCTGGCCCGGCCGCGGCCAAGCCTGGATGTGGCTCGAGGCCGGCGCCTCCGAGGCCCTCCCCGTCGTGAACACCCCCGAGGAGGCCGACCGCCTCAAGGAGCTCGGCTACCGCTGAGCCGTGCCGCCGACGGGCGCTGGACTACGGATCCACCTGATCCGCCCGCCCGAGTTCCGGCCTCGCCCCGATGCAGCCGTCACCGGGC
>CALLKX010000054.1 GCA_938083085.1 uncultured bacterium | reverse complement strand
GCACTGTGGCCATCCGGTGCTGCGGCCGGGCGTGTTGTCCGAGCTCACGCGAGCGCTCTCGACGCTTGCGCCCGCGTGGGTCAGCCCACCGGCAACTCGATCGTGATGCGGAACAACCCGTCCTCTGTGGTCACGGCGGCGCGTCCACCCAGGGCCGAGACACAGCCCTCGACGATGGCGAGCCCTAGCCCGACGTGCTGGTCGCCGGCGCTGCGGGCTCGGTCTGCCCGCCAGAACGGCTCGAAGGCCCTGATGGCAGCCTCCTCGCTGATGCCCTTCGATGGATTCTCGACGACGAGCGTCGCGAACTCAGGATTGGAGCGAGTCGTCACGGAGATCGTGGAGCCCACATCCGCATGGCCGGCCGCGTTGCGCGCGAGGTTTGAGGTGATCCGCCGCACGACGGCCGGAGCGCCGGAGCCAAGGTGTGGGCCACTCCCTTCGGTGCGGAAGACCACGGTGAGGGACCGCGTCTCGAGGGCCTCCTCTTGCTCCCCGAAGGCTCGCTCCATCTCCCCCCGGAGGTCCACAGCCTCCGCGTTCTCCTTGGCCGACCCCGAGCGTCGCAGCAGCAGGAGGCTGTCCACGATCTGCTGCAGGTCGAGGGCGGCAGAGAGGTTGTTGTGGAGGACCTCTTCAAGCTCCTCAGGGCTCCGCTTGCGGCGCAAGGCGACCTCGAGGGCAGCTCGAAGGCCGGCGAGCGGCGTGCGGAGCTCGTGGGCGACGTCGTCTGTGAAGCGTTGCTCCCGGGCGAAGGACTCCGCGAGCCGGGCGCGCGATTGCTCCAGCGCGTCGACGATGGGGGCGAGCTCGAGCGGCGCCCCCGAGAGTTGAACCGACTCGTCGAGGTTGCCCTCACCGAGGCCCTCGATCGTCCTGGCCAGCGCTCCGAGGGGGGCCATCCCGCGACGAACGCTGGAGCGGATGAGGAGGGCCGCAGCGAGCAGGGCGCCGGCGCCGCCGAGGAGCATGAGCCGCGCGAGCTCGGCGGAGCGCTGGACCTCCTCCTGCATGGGGGCCAACGTGAGCAGGAGGAACTGGTCCCCCGGCAGGAACGGCGGCTCGGAAGGGCGCTGGACCCTTCTGTCTCGCTCGCGCCGGCCCCCTCGGCCGTCCCCGCGCCGATTGGACGGGAGCCCTCTGAGGCGCGGCACAAAGGACGCCGTGGCGATGCGATAGTGGAGGCCGTCCTCACCCACGGTCTCGACGAACTGCAGGTCGGTGGGGACGCCCGCCGAGCCCGGCTCCCGGGACTCAACCCGTGGGACCTTGATCGCGGGGAACCCTGTGGAGCGGCACAGCTCTTCGGCCTCTCCGGCCCTCCAGCAGATCCAGGCGTACTGGCTCAGCGGCCCCGCGCGCTCCGCGGAGACCGACTGATCCCCGCTTCGGCTGGCGAAGACCGCCTCGGCCACCGCCCGTTCGGCGCCGACCGCCATGGTGCTGGCGAGGCCCTGCTCGCCGTCAGAGCGAGCTCCGCTTCGGTAGGCCTCGAAGATCAGGCCTCCCGTGCCGAGGACCGTCACGGTCATGGCGACGGTGGCGCTGACCACGACCCGCCGCTCGATACTCCCCGGCGCCATCAAGGCCCCTCCGGCGCGGCGAGGATGTAGCCCTGCCCGCGGCGAGTGTGGAGCACGCGGGGCTCGCCCTCCGCCTCCAGCTTCTTGCGCAGATAGCCCACGTACACGTCTACGACGTTGCTGCTGGCCTCGGTCTGTTCTCCGTAGAGGCTCAGGTGTGCCTCGGATCGGGTGACGATCTCGTTGGGGCGGTGGGCGAAGTACTCGAGGAGGGCGTACTCCCGCGCCGTCAGATCGACGGTTCGGTCGTTCATCTTGACCACGCGGTCTGCGGTGCTGACGACCAAGTGACCCACCTGGATCACGGGTGACTTGACCTGGAACTTCCGCCTTAGCAGCGCGCGGGTCCGGGCGATGAGCTCCTCGATGGCGAAGGGCTTGACCAGGTAGTCGTCCGCCCCCGCGTCGAGTGCGCGCACCCGATCCTCGACGCTGTCCCGCGCCGTCATGACCATGATGTGCACCATGTTGCCCGTGGCCCGGGTGCGCTGGAGGACGTTGAGGCCGTCCACACCGGGGATCATCAGGTCGAGGATGACCAGGTCATGTTCCTGATCCTCCATGGCCTGCAGGGCCCCGTTGCCGTCGCCGGCGACGTCGACGGTCCAGCCCTCGTCTCGGAGCGCCGTCACCACCGGGCCGCGGAGGGGGCCGTAGTCTTCAACGACGAGGATTCGCATGGTTGACCAACGTAGCCGGACGCCCGGTGGCCCGGATCGATTGCTCTCACCTTCCTCTCACCGAGGCTCGCGCGGTGAACCGGCTGGGGTGCCTTCGACCACGGGGGGGAGTGGCGGGGTGAGCGACGCCGGGCCGCGCTTGAAGACCCAGCCCACCACAAGAATGGCGACGACGCCGAGGCCGAGGGCGAGGGACCACCAGACCTCGACGAGGCCGCCGCCGCGCCTGAGGACGAACCAGCCCGCCAGCGGGAGGGCGATGACCCACCAGGCGATGAAGTTGAAGATCGCGGGGGGGACCGTCCTCCCCATCCCTCGGAGGATGCCCGCGCCGACCACCTGCAGGCCGTCGACCACCTGGAAGGCCGCCGCGATGGGGAGGATGACCGCGGCGATGGCCAGGGCCCCGGGGTCTTCAGGGATGTACAGGGAGGGCAGCCAGTGCCTACCGGCGTAGAGGAGCAGGCCGAGGGCGGCCATGGTGATGCCGCCGAGGCCGAGGGCGAGCTGCGCGCTCGCCTGGGCGTCAGCAAAGCGCCGCTCTCCGATCAGGTTGCCGATTCGGGTCGTGGCGGCGAGGGCGATGCCGAGCGGGACCATGAACGTCATGCTGGCCATGTTGATCACCACGCCGTGGGCGACCGTGGCCTGGATCCCGAGCATGCCGGCGAGGTAGGTGGTCGCCCCGAAGGCCCCCATCTCAAGGGTCAGGTGGAGGGCGACGGGGATGCCGTAGCGGAGGACGCGGGCGATGCCAGCCCACGAGCGCGACGCTCGATCCCAGCTGACCCACGCGCCGCGCAGGAGGCGATGGCGCCGGACCATCCAGAGGATGGCCAGGCACATGAACGCCCGGGTGCCTCCGGTCGCGATCCCGGCCCCGGTGATGCCCCACCCAAGCTCGAAGATCAGGAGCCAGTTGGCGACAACGTTGACCACGTTCGCGATCAGGGCGACGGCGAGCGCCGGCTTGAGGATCCCGCGTCCCTGAAGGTGCTGCCTGAAGGCGATGTAGACGAGGAAGAACGGCGTCGCGAAGGACTGGCTCAGGGCGTACCGCTCCCCCGGATCGCCGAGGCGTGCCGCGCTCTCCACGTCGATGCCGGCGGCGGTGACGACGTCACCGGAGCCCGCGATCCACTCGGCGAAGCTGCAGGTCGCCTGGATGAGCTCGGCGGTCAGGAAGCGCAAGCCGATGACAGGAGCAGAGGCGAGGAGGGCCACGAGGATGCCTCGCTGGAGCGCGCGCCCGAGCGCCTCCCGGTCTCGGGCGCCGTGCCCCTGGGTCACGATCGGATCGATGCCCATCACGAGGCCCATGCCTGCGACCTGGGTCAGGTGCACCCAGACCCCCGCGAGCAGCGCGGCGGCCACGGCCTCGCTGGACCACCGGCCGAGCATCAGGAGATCCACGAGCCCGATGGTCATCCAGCACACGTTGGTGAGCAGGATCGGCAGGGAAAGGCGGCAGAGCACGCCCAGTTCTTCGCGGGTCTTGGTCAAGGTAGACGGCGGCGCAGGGATGCGCTGGGCCGAGGACGATACGCGCTGAGCCGCCGTCCTGCCTGGTCCGTGGTCCCTCGACTTCGACGGATCAATACAAGGGTGCTCACAGGCACGGGGCTCGATGCGTACCCTCCCTTCAGATGAGCGCGGAGCGAGAATCAGGAGCCCCCGAGCGGGAAGGGGCAGCCGTCCAGGGGGGGCAGCGGGACGCGCTCCTCGTCTTCTTGTCCACGCTCAGCGTGGCGCTGATGGGCCTCCTCGTCCTGATCCGGCTCTACCCGGACCGTTTCGGATTCGCGGCTCACGGGTCGGGCGCGACGCCGCTTGAGCGGCGGTTGGAGACGACAGGGCCGGCGGATCTCTCGAGGCCGGTGTCGAGTCGAAGGCTGGTTGCGCCGACCCTCGCGCAGTCCATCTTCGCGGACGCCTCGCCATCGGTGGTGCACGTCACCACGCGCTCACGCGACATGGAGGGCAACGACTTCGACGCGACCGAGTTCGTCTCGGGAACGGGTTCCGGATGGGTCTGGGACCGCACAGGGCACGTCGTGACCTGTCTACATGTCATCAACGGCGCGAGCTCAGCGCTGGTGACGCTGGCTGACGGGTCGGAGTGGGAGGCGAAGCTCGTGGGTGTTGACCCTGCCACCGACGTCGCCGTGGTCCGAATCGACGCGCCTCCGGAGCAGCTCGTCCCTGTGCGCATGGGGTCCTCTGGCGACCTCTCGGTCGGGGCTCAGGTCTTCTCTGTCTCTTGCCCCTACGGCCTCGCGCACTCGCTCTCGGTCGGCTACGTCAGCGGGCTTGGACGCAGGATTCGCTCCAAGTCAGGTCAGTTCATTGACGCGGTGATCCAGACCGATGCCGCGATGCACCCGGGGTCGTCCGGCGGCACGCTGCTGGATGATCAGGGCCGCATGATCGGAATGAACGCGGCGATCCACGCGGACTCCCGTCGTCAGGTGGGCGTGGGCTTCGCGCTGCCAGTCGACCGATTGCAGGAGGTGGTCCCCGCCATCATGGAGTCGGGGTTCCGGTGGGAGCCGAGCTTCGGGTTTGTGACGGCGAGCGACGTGAACAGCGAGGCGCTCCTGGGCAAGATCCGGGACGAGCCCGAGGCGCCGAAGTTTGGGGTCGTGGTGGCCGAGGTCGACGGCGGCGGGCCCGCTGCCCGGGCGGGACTGCGCGCCATGCAGACCGTGCGCTCCGCCGGCCTTGAGGAGCGCCTGGTGGTCCGTGACGTGATCGTGGGCGCTATGGGGCAGGAGGTTCGTAAGCGGGCGGAGTTGAGTGCTGTCCTCAGGGCCCTCGATCCAGGAGAGGTGCTGGTGCTCCTCGTGGCCAAGCCCACCGGAGAGGTCGAGATTTCGCTCAAGCCTGCCGGGGGCGCGGCGGGTGCAGCGGGCACGGACCGCTAGCGGCGAGCCGTCGGGCGGCGCCACGCCGGGCCAGTGACGGTGGACCGGGAGGCCTCACCAGCGCGGCTCAGCGCTGGAGCCACGCGGGATGGGGAACCCGCTCCGCCATGAACAGGGCCGCGATCAGCTCGTCGGCGTCCCCGATGACCCGGGGGCTCACGTACTCCCACACGATGTCCCCGCTCGACCCTTCGATCTCGAACGCCCTGCCCTGAGTCGACTCGGCCACCAGGAGGTTGCCCGCGGGGAGCTGCTGCACGGTGCCGCAGAAGAAGGAGGCGAAGGCCGACGGCGGCGAGGCGGTCCACTGCCAGCGGATCGCGCCGGTCTCGGGGTCGACCCGGAGGAGCCTCGAGGTCTCCCCCACGCCGCCACGATTGTCGAAGATCAGCAAGGAGCCCTCGCTGGCAACCGAGGGGTCGTGGGGGGCCCGCCAGCGGGAGACGATCGGCCCGCCGGTGAGCCAGGTGAAGCGCGCGGTGTTCAGGTCCACCGCCACGACCAGGTCCAGGTCCCTGAGGCAGACCAGCACCTGCCCGGCGGTCACGCCTGGAACGGCGAGCTCTCGCGCTTCCTCCTCGTCGAGGAGGTCGACGGAGTTGGCGTGCATCACGTCGCCGGTCCGGACGGTGAGCTGGTCGAGGAGGTCCGCGTAAGCGGAGGCGGCGAAGGCCTCCCAGAGGCTCACGGCGCCCAGGCGCTCCCCGCCTGGCCCATACCGGACGACGAGGTCGTCGACGATGGGCTCGTCCGGGTTGACCCTGGGCACCACACGCTCCACCCGCGAGAGGGCCAGGATCGACCCGTCGGGCGCCACGTCGAGGTCGTGGTGGACACGGTCCATCACGGCCCATCGGAGGGCGGAGTCGCGGTCGACGCAGACCAGCGCGCGTCCGGAGTGGATCGCGAGCAGGTCACCGTTGTCGAGGAGCCGGACGCGCCGCCATGGCAACTGGTGCGGACCGTCGGCCGGCGGCGCCCCGGGGAGGTCGGCGTAGGGCAGGGCCCACCGGTGAACCACCTTTCCCTCCATGGACAGCAGTACGGCCTCTGCGGCGTCGCCCGAGCACATCAGGTTGAGCCCGTCTTCGGTCTGACCTCGGCTCCAGCGCATGCGGCCCGTGGCGGCGGGCGCCGGGGCCGAGCCGGACGCATATCCGATCTCTCCGATCTTGCCAGCGCCGCTGGGGGACCTGCGGAACCCGAAGAGGCCGGGCTGGTCCGTGGCCCAGCCGCGCTCGTCGGGCTGCTCGGCGAGGGGCTTCGCGGGATCCTCAGCGCAGGAGGCGAGGAGCACCAGGCCAATGAACAGGAGCCGGCAAGCCCAGGGCGAGGGGCCGCACGGGCGTCCTGTGAGCGAGCGCTGCCGCCCTCCGTACCGTGATCGGAGTCCCACGTAGGGGGTCAGCTCCGGTAGGCCTCGAGGAGGCGAGCGGCCGCGGCGCCGGGAGGGAGGGCGCCCTGTTGTACGTCGCCCTCGAGCGCCTCAAGCATGGTCCGCACGTCACCGTGGTTGCGGAAGCCGGTCATCAGGCGCTCCTCGATGATCGACCACATCCAGCGAGTGGCCTGCTCACCCCGGCGCAGCTCCAGGACCCCGGCCTCCTCGAGCGCGGCTCGGTGGCGACGGATCGTCTCCCACAGCTCCTCCATTCCGGATCCGGTCTCTGCGCTCACGACGACGGTCGAAGGCGTCCAGTGATCGTCCCTCGGTCTCAGATAGCGGAGCGCGGCCTCGTGGTCCCGCGCCGCCGCGCGCGCGAGGGCCACCCGTTCACCGTCGGCCTTGTTGACCGCGAGCACGTCGCCGACCTCGAGGATGCCCTTCTTGATGCCCTGCAGCTCGTCCCCGGCGCCAGGCAGCAGGAGCACCACGAAGGTGTCGACCATGTCGCGCGCAGCGGTCTCGCTCTGTCCCACGCCGACGGTCTCCACCAGGACCTTGTCGAAGCCCGCCGCCTCACAGAGCAGCATGGTCTCCCGGGTTCGCCGGGCGACACCGCCCAGGGTCGCGGCGCTTGGGGAGGGGCGGATGAACGCGCCCTCGCGCCGCGCGAGCGTGTCCATGCGGCTCTTGTCCCCGAGGATGCTCCCGCCGGTGAGCGCGCTCGAGGGGTCGACCGCGAGGACGGCGACCCGGTGACCCTCGTCCACCAGTTGTCCGCCGAGGCGTTCGATGAGCGTGCTCTTCCCGACCCCGGGGACGCCGCTGATTCCGATTCGGTGGCTCTTGCCCGTGGCCGGCAGGATCGCTTCCAGGAGCCTTTGGGCCAGGACCTCATCCTCACGGCGGGTGCTCTCCACCAGCGTGATCGCCCGGGCCAGCTGGGTTCGATCGCCGGCGAGGACGCCGTCCGCGAGGAGCTTCAGTCGACGCTCGTCCTGCTCGTTGCCCTGATCCACGCGGGAGAGCGTAGCGCCTGGACGACGGGACCGGCAGTCCCGGCGGCGATCGGCCCTTCACCCCTCGAGCCGGGCCCCTCGAGCCGGGTCCCTCGAGCGGGGTCCGTGACCGGGCTCGAAGGGCGGCGCCCTCCTACCTGGGGCTGGGGGGAGCCGGAGCATCGTGCCCGGGCCTGCGTTGCTGATCGGACGCGACGGGTCCATTGCGCAGGGTCCATTGCGCAGGGCTCACCACGCAGGGCTCATCACGCAGGGCTCATCACGCAGGGTCCGTCCCCAAGAACTGCCCCGCCAGGACTTGCCGACAAGGGCTGGCCCATCAAGATCGAATCCGCCTAGAGCGAACCCCACGCGCGCGGTCCCCCTGCCTGGCCGTTCCGACGGCTCGCGGCACGCAGCATCCGGCGGCCCTTGACCTCCCATGATCCTCTGCCTCACCACGCCAGCGCCGGACCTCGAGGTCTCGGCGACGTTCCTCTCCCGGCTCGGTTTCGAGCCCGTGTCTCCGAAGTCCAACCTGATGACGGACGGGGCCGCCGTGGTCGACGTGGACACCTCGCCCCGTGCCCGCGCGGGCGTTCGGTTATGGCGGGGGGCGCTGGGCCGCGAGGCGGATGCGATCCTGGAACGCCATGGGGCCGTGGCCTTCGAGGGAGGGCAGCTCATGGCGGCGCCTTCGGGAGTCCCGGTGTGGGTGATGGACGGCCCTGGCCCGGAACTCGAGCTCGGACGAATCGGCGCGCTCCTCGGGACCTTCGCCGGGATCTCCATGGAGACGCCGAGCCTCTCTCGTTCCGCTGCCTTCTGGTCAGGGCTCCTCGACGCGCGTGTCGCAGCGGGCGGCGCGGATCAAGGCTGGTTGACCCTACGGCGAGACGGGATGGAGGACCTCAGCATCATGGGCCCGCTGGCGTGCCCGCACTCCTTCGCCAACCCCTCGCTCACCTACTTCAACGGCGAGCGCAACACCGACGTGATCCGCGCGGTCCGGGCGCTGGGGATCCCGGTGTTCGAGGAGGTGGGCGGCACGGAAAGCACGCCGGCCGAGAACGTCATCCTGCGGGAGCCCGGCGGGCTCGGGTTCTTCGTCTTCAACGACTGATCCGGCGAGGCCTCCAATCCCGAAGAGGGCCTTCGGGCCGCGGGTCAGCGGCAAGCCTGGTGCCGGTCGGAGGTCCCGGGGGCTCGTTGACTCAGGGCTGGAGCCTGAGCGCGGCCAGCGCTTCGGGGACCTCTGCGTCGTCGGCGATCGCCCTGGCGGCGACCTCTCCGATGGCGGGCCCCAGCTTGTATCCGTGCCCGGAGCCGCCGCCCACGAGCCAGAGTCGCGCGGCCCCGGGGTGTCGGTCCACCAGGATCTCCGAGCGCTCTCTCATCGTGTACTGGCAGACCCGGGCATCGATGAGCGGGGCGCCGGCCAACCCAGGGAAGCGGTGTGCCAGGTACGCGCGGGCCCGGTCGAGCCGTGCGGGGTCGACGACGCGGTCGCCGTGAGTGGGGTCCCAAGGGCCGCCGTGCGTGTCCTCGCCCAGCTTGAATCCTCGGCTCAACCCGTCGGGGATGCCGTACCAGAAGCTGTCATCTCCGAAGACCTGGGCGGCGTGCTCCGCCCACACGGGCAGGCTCAGGTGCGCCTCTGCTCCGGGAGGGGGACCGAATGAGAAGACATCCTGGCGCGTGACCTCCAGACGACGTCCAAGGACGTTCGGGAAGAGCTCGGGCATCCAGGGACCAGCGGCGAAGACCGTGACCTCGGCGTCGAGGACCGTCCCATCGGCGAGGCGAACACCCCGGCAGTCTCCGTTGCTGTCGAGGTCTGGGTAGGCCGTGGAGCGGAGGGTCCGGCCACCCGTCCTCTCGACCGCCCTCCAGACCACCTCGCAGCCGCGTCGGGCGAGGAGCGCTCCCGCGTCAGGTTCGAACACGGCCCAGGGCACGTCCGCGACGCAGATCGACGGGAACCGGGCCTCTAGCTCGGCGCGATTCAGTTCCTCGAAGGGGACGCCGCCAGCGCGGAAGGCGTCGATCGAGCTCCGCTCGAACTCTCCCGGATCGCTCGCCAGCCAGAGCACGCCGCGCCGGTCCATCAACCGGACCCCAGCCTCCGCCTCGAGCTCCGTCCAGAGGTCCAAGGCCCGCGTCACGAGCGGGACATAGTGGTCTCGGTGACCGTAGCTTCGCCGGATGACGCGGGTCTCTCCGCCCGAGCTCGCACGGCCATTGCCAGGACCCCAAGCGTCCACCAGGGTCACGCCCCACCCGAGCCGGACGAGGTGCAGCGCCGTCCAGCCGCCGAGGGCTCCGGCGCCCACGACGACGGCTCGCGGTTGAGGTCGAGCTGTTGCTGTCATGGTCTCCAGCTTAAGGAGATCGCCTCAGGTCTCGTCCTCGACGCGGTGCCCATCGTCCACCGAGCCGATGAAATCGGCCAGCGCGTCACGACTCGCTGCGAGTCGTTCCTTGTCGGACTTCGAGAGGCGCTTGATCCGGGCCTCAATCCGCTGGGCGAGCGAGCGATCGCCGGCCGGGCTATAGGCCTCGAGCGTGAGGGGGCCGCGGCCCCGGAGGGACTTGGCTCCGCGCCCTCCGCTGTGCTCCATGAAGCGCCTCTCCACGTCCGTCGCGATCCCTGTGTACAGGGCGTTGTCCGCTCGCCGCACGAGGTAGACCCACCAGGACGCGGCTTCGGGGATACCCTTATCGGGGGTTGAGCGCGGACAGGTCACGGGGCCAAGTGGACCAAAGTTCTGGGGGGAAGGGGAGGCCTCCCAGGGCGTCCTGAGCGCCGCCCTTGTGGTGGGGCCTTGTTCAATTGGTTTCCGGTTCGTGAGGAAGTCCGCGGGAGGGATGGTTCCCTCGAAGGATGACCGTATTCTCCTCGGAAACAGCGCCCCCCCTCAATCCGCTTCGCTGGCGGGGCCGCTGCTCGTTCTTCACCTCGCTACCTCAATCCGCACAATGACTCTCATCACAACGTTCCAGAAGGCGGCGCGCCTGGCGCTGGCCGCCGCTGTGATCGCGCCTCTGATCACCGTCGAGACCGCTTCGGCCCAATACCTCGAGGATGGCGGCATGATCGCCATCGAGATCGAGGACCAGGGCCCGAACGGCTGGGCCTCGCCCAGCTCTCCCTCTGGCTTCAGCGGCGACGGGTTCCTTCGCTGGGATGGACCGAACTACTTCAGCAGTCCTGGGAACGCCGTCCTGACCTATCAGATCCTCTCGTCCAATCCGGGCAACTACACCGTTCGGCTGCGCAACCGGCATGACGATCCGGACCCGACGATGGCGAACGACACCTGGGTCCGGATGAACAACGGTCCCTGGATCAAGATGTTCTCCAACAACCCGAACACGCCGGGCAATTGGAACTGGGAGTCGCGCTTCGAGCTCCCCGGGCCGGTGTACACCAACGCGAACTTCGACATCAACGCGGGCCTGAACACGCTCCAGTTCTCGGCGCGGAGCCGAGGGTTCATGATGGACCGCATCCACCTCTACCTTCCGGGGACTCCAGGGGGGACCTCCCTCTCGACCCCTCTGTCGGCGAGCGTCATCGGCAGCAACTATTGCACGCCTGCGGCGCTGAACTCACGAGGTGAATGGGCTGGCCTCAACGCGGTGGGCTTCAAGGACCTCGGCGCGAACGACCTGCGCCTGCGCGTGTCGCGGCTGCCCGCGGGCTCTGTCGGGATGGTCCTCGCCTCTCAGTCCCAGGGCCTCACGCCCTTCGCCGGGGGCGGTCAGGGGACGCTCTGCGTCGATGGCTCCGTGCTCCGCATGGAGTCCACGCTCTTCAACAGCGGCGCCAGCGGCTCCCGCGAGGTGAGTGTCGACCTGAACTCGTTCCCCCCGCCGTACAACGGCGCGGTTCTCGCGGGTCAGACCTGGAACTTCCAGGTCTGGTACCGCGACGCCAACCCGCAGCCAACCAGCAACTTCTCCAGCGCGACTAGCGTGACCTTTGAGTAAGCGCTGATGGCATGAGCCGACGCGGCCCCCCGGCGAAGAACTCGCCGGGGGGCCGCGTTGCTTCCCGGGGGAGAGGCCCCATGGCTGCAGCCGTCTCGAAACGTGAGTACCAGCCCTCGGGATCCCAGGGGTCGCTCGCGAGTGCCCGCGGCTCCCGGTTAGGGTGCGCCCATGAAGGCCAGGGAAAGGGTAGGCAGCGCAAAGACGTCAGACGGAACGGAGCTCGAACTCTTCGAGCACGACGGGCACCACGAGATCGTCGCGGCCAAGCGGGCGCTGATGTCGTCCCGTCAGCACAACTCCGAAGAGGAGCTCGCGCAGCACGTCTGCGAAGGGCTTGATCCGGGCGCGCTGGTGCTGATCGGCGGGTTGGGCCTCGGCTTCACGCTCCGTACGGCCCTGGACCTCCTCCCAGAGGGCGGCAGGGCGATCCAGGTCGAGCTTCTGGACGCGGTGGTCGAGTGGAACCTCGGGCCCGCCGGCGCCCACTCGGGCGACCCGCTGAAGGACTCCCGGGCAAAGCTCATCCGAGGGGACGTCAACAAGGTCCTCCAGCGCTATCGAGGGGTTCTCCACGCCCTGATGCTCGACATCGACAACGGCCCCGCGCCGATGGTCGATCGACAGAACCAGGCGCTCTACGGGCGCGCTGGGATCCGGCTGGTGTGGGAGGCGTTGCGTCCCGGCGGGCGCGTCGCCTACTGGTGTAGTAACGAGGAGCCTGAGTTTGCGTCCGCTCTCGGAAGGGGCGGCTTCGAGGTCACCAAGCACCGCTCCTACGCGCGTCCCCGGCGGAAGGGGACGCGCCACCAGATCATCGTCGGCCGCAAGGTCTGAGCCGCGCGGGGCTCCTCAGTCCTCGGACCGGAGCCACTCCATCGCGTCATCTCGGTCGTCGAAGTCGAAGGACTTCACCTCCGCCGAGACGAAGTGCTTGCCCAGGGAGGGCAGGTGCTGGGCGGCGGCGCTGTCGGAGCAGACGGCGATTCGCTTGATGTGCTGGTGGTGGTCCTTGGCGAAGCGCATGTGGGCCAGGAAGGACCCAAAGGAGGTCCAACCCGGGATGGACTCGGACACGATGAGGAGCCCGGCGAGGTCCCCCTCCGCTTCGATCACGGGGTCGATCGCGGCGGCCGCGTCGGCGAAGTCCTCCTTCGTGAGGCGGCCGCCCGGCTCGAGCGTGACGATTCTGGGCGTGGCCGCGGAGAGCGTGACGTGCAGGCCGCCGTCCTCACTGGCGGCCCACTCCGCGGCTGCCTCGAACTGGTCGAGGTCGAAGGCGCGGAACTGGCCGGGCATCATGAAGTTGGTCACGCGTACGGAGGCGCGGATCCAGGACGCGTCAGCGAGCATCGCGATCCTGCGCCACTGGCCGCAGTACGCGGTCGCGAGCTTGATGTCGTCCCACATGGCGCCGGCTGACATGGAGGGGCACTGGGAGAGGCGGATGACCGCGCGTACACCGTTACCGGCCTCAGCCGCTGCCTTGATGGCGGGGCCGAGGATGTCGTCGTAGTCCGCCGTCGTGATCTCTTCGCCGATGTCGAAGCCGAGTACGCCGTCGGGGAGGCCGTCAATGGGGGAGATCATGGGTCGTTTGCGCTGGAGCGTGGTAGGGCGACTGGAAGGGGGCAGCCTAGATGGACCACCCGAACTGCAGACCGGCTCCGAAGGCTTCGGTGCCGACCGCCAGTGTGAATTCAAGGGGGGCCTGGAGGTAGGTGGGGAACGCGATCCCCAGGCTCCACAGATCTTGCTGCGTGGAGTCGAGGTCGGTCAAGAATCCGGCGCGGATGAGGACGGCGTCATTCGACGCGCCCTCGGCGCCGCTCTGTTGAGGGTGCCCGGGCAGGCCCTGCATCGCCAGGGGCGTCCCCAGGCTCAGCTCGCCGCCGATGCGGAGGAATCGCGACGCGCCCAGGCCCTCGAAGCGGCTGGTTGAGTTCAGGTCAAGGTCTGCCGTGACCATCCAGCCATCCTGGCCATAGGCGAGCCCGGCGGTGGTCAGCGGCTCGACCTGGTAGGCGTAGGAGGTCCCGGCGAGGGCGGGCGCCTCGAAGGTGTGCTTGAGGAGGTTTCGCGTCGCCACTCCCGCGCGCCACCGGGGCGAGAGGTCCACGGCGACGCCGAGGTCGACGTTGGCGATGTCGTCCCGGCGGGTGTCTCCGTCGCTGAGCCCGGAGAGGATGTCTGACTGGTCCGCCTGGGAGACGGAGACCGAGTAGAGCCGGCTCTCGACAGACTGAAACTTCGGCGTCACGCCCGCTGAGCTCGGCAGGCCAAAGAGCGAGAAGTCGGTGGCGAAGGTGAACCCGAACTCGTCCACGCGGACCGACGGGACCAGAATCTCGGAGGAGAGCTGGTCGAGGTCGAGCGGGTTGACGGTGGTGTTGATGGTCGCGAGGTCGGCGGGGTCAATGGAGGTCAGGCCCCGGAGGTCCACGAAGCTGCGCCAGGTCAGCCCGAGGCTGATGGGTCCCCGGGGGAGGACGAACGAGGCGCCGATCCCGGCGTCGGCGAAGACCTCACCTCCAGCGAGGGAGGTGAGCCCGGCGGCAGCTTCGCTCCGGAGCATCGCCTCGTCGGGGCCACCGAGGCCAGCTTGGAGCGCCTCGATGGAGTCCTGGAGGTTCTCCACGCCTTGCCGGACGTTCGACTCGTCGGCGCCGACGAAGGTCACGACCGGGGCGGTGATCTCGATCCGGTCCGAGTCGCGGGCGCGCTGCGCGAGGGCGGGGTTCATGAAGGCGGAGTTCTGGGCCTTCGCCGATGCGACGCCCGCGCCGCCGAGCGACTGCTGCCGGGCGCTGGTCGCCTGGCCGAGGACGGGATTGTGGTGGAGGAGGGCCGCGACGAGCAGGGCCCAGGGTGCGAGTCTCATGGGACCATTCATGCCGCCTCGGAGCCCGAAGGCCCAGGGTTCACCCATCGAATCGTCCGGGCTCAGGGGCCTGTCGGCGGAGATGGCCCTCACTCCTGAGCCACGGATCTGCGGCCCGCGGCACTCAGGAGCGCTGACACCCAGGGGCTTCCTGCGCGAGAACGGGCTCTGGCTCGCGGCACCGATCGTGCTGTTTGCGCTGGTCGTCTTGGGCCTGAGCCTCATGGGCCAGGAGTCGCAGGGTGACGCCACCCGTTGACGCGCGGCGTATCGACGTGACCGGGGACCAGGCTCTTGGAGGTCCGCTTCTATCGGTCTCCGCGACCAGGCCGGGGGCCGCGCCGGTCCGGCCGACGGCCCCTGCGATCGTGGGAATCCGTGACCGGGAGTTCCGTCTCCCAGCGAATCCCTCTGCGCCGCGCCTCTCGGACGTGTGCGTCATGCTGACGGGCCTTGGCTTCAAAGGCTCGGAGGCCCCCGTCCAGAGCCTTGGCGAGCAGCTTGGCCGAGGCGCCAAGGCTCGCCTCCGCGATCACGTCGCCGCCCAGGCCGTAGGGGTCCGGCTGGACCACGGTCAGTCCCACGCCGGGCTTGAGCCCTTCGAAGTTCGTTTCGCCCTCGAGGACGACGTAGTGGAATCGGCCCACTCTGTCTCCATCCCAGGCGAGCGCGCTGACCTCGTTGGTGAGGCGCGACCGCTGCTCGTCGGCATCTGCGCGCAGGACGACTAGCGGGCGCATGTCGGCGGCGGCCACGTTGAGGGCGATGCGGAGGTCCTTGAGCTCGGGCAGGGCGCTGATCGGCTTCGCCTTCGTCGTGTACTTCGAGCTGATCTCCTTCAGGGCCCCTTCGAACGCTGCTGCGGAGCCGTAGGTCATGGACGGAGACCTCGAGCCGCGGGTGAGCTTCTTTCCGTCGGGATCGAGGAGGGCGAACGAGGTGTTCTCCAGTCCGCTTCGGCCAGCAAAGACGTACGCGAGGATCTTGGCCTCGGCCGCGTCTTCGTAGGTTTGAGGTCGAACGCAGATGAACGCGCGGGAGGCGGCAACGACGGCATCGTCGGACAGGACACTCCTATCCGTGTTTTGATAGCCAGGTCACCAGACGCCGGGGACGCCCTGGCACTGGGGCGCTGCCGACATGAAGAGGATCGGCCGCTTCGACCGCCTGGACTCCTCGAGGGCTCCGGCCCAGGTGCCGAACCAGGCGATGCCAGCCTCGGTCGGCGGGACGTGGGACTCCAGCGGTCCCTTGGGGCCTTGCGGCGTGGGCAGGCCGGCGGCGGAGCCAGTGGCAGCCGCGGCGGCCACCAGAAGCGAGGCGAGTCGTATTGAGGTCTTCATTTGTCGGTCGGGGCGTTCTTGGCCACGAGCTTCATCGACAAGGAGACCACGAATCTCCAGCGGTGAAGATCGAACAGGCCAAGGCTCTAAGGCCCCTCTCATGGAAGACCGCCCAGGGGCCCCTCTGGCTCACGCCTCGGCGCTGAGCTTCTCGATCAGGGTCACCGCGGCCTCGGTGATGACGGTTCCTGGACCGAAGACGGCGGCGGCCCCCATCTCCACGAGGGTGGGGACGTCCTGGGGTGGGACCACGCCGCCCACGACCACGAGGATGTCCGCGCGATCGAGCCGGGCAAGCTCGGCGCGCAACGCCGGGACCAGGGTCAGGTGCCCGGCCGCTAGCGACGAGGCGCCGATGACGTGGACGTCGTTCTCCACGGCCTGCCGCGCGGTCTCTTCGGGGGTCTGAAAGAGGGAGCCGATGTCGACATCCCAACCGAGGTCCGCGAAGGCCGTCGCGATGACCTTCTGGCCTCGATCGTGGCCGTCCTGGCCCATCTTGGCGACCAGCAGCCGGGGTCGACGACCGGTGTCTCGCAGGAATCCATCGGCGGCGCCGCGGGCGGCGTCCACGTTCTCGTTGCTGTCCTTCATCTCGGATCGGTAGACGCCGGAGACGGCCCGGATCGTCGCGCGGTGGCGCCCGAAGGCGTCCTCCATGGCGGAGGAGATCTCGCCGACCGTCGCCCGGCTCCGGGCGGCCTCGATCGACAGGGTAAGGAGATTCTCTTCGTCCGTCCGGGGCTCCCCGGCCTGGACCTTGTGGGCCGCGCTCCGGAGGGCCGCGAGGGCGGCCTCCACGGCCTTCGGATCCCGGTCGCGCTTCAGGCGCTCGAGCCGCTGGAGCTGGGCCGCGCGGACCTTGGCGTTGTCGATGGAGAGCACGGGGACGTCCTCCTCGTGTTCGGGCCTGTGCTCGTTGACGCCGATGATCGGCTGGGCGCCGGAGTCGATCCGCGCCTGGGCGCGCGCAGCCGCCTCCTCGATCCGGAGCTTCGGGAGCCCGTCCTCGATCGCCCGGGTCATCCCACCGAGGGCCTCGACCTCGTCGATGTGCTCGTCCGCGCGCGCCTTCAGCTCGCGGGTGAGGCGCTCCACGTAGTGGCTCCCGCCCAGCGGATCGACGGTGCGAGTCAGGCCGCTCTCCTGCTGGAGCACGAGCTGAGTGTTGCGTGCGATTCTGGCGCTGAAGTCCGTGGGCAGGGCGAGGGCCTCGTCCAGGGAGTTCGTGTGGAGGCTCTGGGTCCCGCCAAGGGCCGCGGCGAGGGCCTCGGTCATGGTGCGGGGGACGTTGTTGAAGACGTCTTGCGCGGTGAGGGACCAGCCAGAGGTCTGGCAGTGGGTGCGGAGCGTCAGCGACTTGGGATTCGTCGGTTCGAAACGCGCCATGCGCTCGGCCCAGATCATGCGCGCCGCGCGGAGCTTGGCGATCTCCATGAACGGGTTCATCCCGATGGCGAAGAAGAAGCTCAGCCGGGGCGCAAAGTCATCGACGGAGAGCCCGGCGGCGATGCCCTTGCGTACGTACTCGATCCCATCCGCCAGGGTGTAGCCCAGCTCGAGGTCGAGCGTCGCGCCGGCCTCCTGCATGTGATAACCGCTGATCGAGATGGAGTTGAAGCGCGGCATGTGCCGCGACGTGTACCGGAACACGTCCGCCACGCACTCCATGGAGGGCGTCGGCGGATAGATGTACGTGTTGCGGACCATGAACTCCTTGAGGATGTCGTTCTGGATCGTCCCGCTGAGCTGCTCGGGTTGGACGCCCTGCTCCTCGGCGGCCACCACGTAGAGCGCCAGGATCGGCAGCACGGCGCCGTTCATGGTCATGGAAACGCTCATCCGATCGAGCGGGATGCGATCGAAGAGGACCTCCATGTCGAGGATAGAGTCGATGGCGACCCCGGCCATGCCGACGTCACCCACGACCCGGGGGTGGTCCGAGTCGTAGCCGCGGTGGGTCGCGAGGTCGAAGGCGATCGACAGCCCCTTCTGGCCGGCGGCGAGGTTGCGCCGGTAGAAGGCGTTGGACTGCTCGGCGGTGCTGAAGCCGGCGTACTGGCGGATCGTCCACGGGCGCCGGACGTACATGGTCGAGTACGGCCCGCGGTCGAAGGGCGCGGAGCCGGGGACGGTACCCGGTTCATCGTGGCTGTCATCTGCGGCCGAGTAGCTGGACTCGATCTCGATCCCCTCCGGCGTGCTCCACGCCTCGGTGGCGCCGGAGGCGCGGGCCGTGTCTGCAGGCTGCGCCTCGTCATAGGCGAGGCCGGAGAGGTCAGGTTGGAGCGTCATCAGCGGGTCTCCGGTTGGCTCGGGGTCGCGGCCGTCGAGCGTAGCTCTCCGAGGATCTTGGCCGCGTCGCAGCCCATGAAGACGTGCCCACTCAGCCCCGCCGCGCGGAGCGCTTCATCCCCGTCCGCGGGGCGCCGGGCCATCACGATCGACGCGGCGCCCGCTGCCCGGAGGGCCGCGCATGCGGGCTCCGCGTGAAGCTCGTAGTCGGCGTCGGTGCCGCATAGGCAGGCCACGTCGGCGCCGGACGCCTTGAAGGCGTCGGCCAAGGCCTCGGGGCTCAACGATGGCTCCGACTGGGCGGCCAGGAAGCCCCCAGCCCGCAGCAGATCGTTGGCGAACGCGGCGCGCGGGCCGTGGTCGGGGAGGGATCCGAGGCAGGCGAGGAAGGCGACAGGGGCGGGCTGGGCGCCCGCGGCAAGCTCCTCGAAGACCCCGGCCTCGCTGATGGAAGGGAGGGGGGCCAGCGTGACTGGAGCTCCGCGCACGAGCCCGTCGCCCAGTTCCTCCATGGAGGCTCCGGCCGCGGCGGCCTTGATACCGTGGAGGACGTCCTCGACGGCTCCGATGACCACGTCTCCGCGGGCGGCGAGTCGGGCTCGCCGGGCTGCGCGTGTCGGGTCCTCCGCCGGCCCGCCCTGTTCGAGCTCCGCCTCCTCGATCGGCGGGAAGACGGACACTCCGACGATGGGACGGCGGCGTGTGGAGACCTCGCGGATGAGGGCCTCCCGCGAGCGGCCCAGGGCCTCGGCCACGTCGCCGCCAGCGAGCGACGCCGCGAACCCGCCTCGGGCCTCGATCTCCTGCATGACCTTCCACGCGCCCCGGGCCAGGGCGTCGGTGCGCGCCTCGAAGGCGTGGGCGCCTCTCGCGGGGTCCCCCACGTGATCGAGCCGGGCCTCCCTGGCCAGGACGAGCTGGATGTTCCTCGCGTTGCGGCGCCCGAGGGCACCGGCCGCTCCACGGGAGCTGTCGTGGGGGAGGGTGGTGATGAGGTCGGCGCCGCCCATGGACGCCGCGAAGGCTCCGAGGGTGGTCCTCAGCATGTTCGTCGAGTGGTCCCGTCGGGCGAGCCCCCTGGGGGAGGTCGTCGCGTGGAGCACGAGCGGCGCGCCACCGGCGCCGCCGAAGGCCCCCAGGACCTTGGCGTGGAGGACGCGCAGGGCGCGGAGCTTGGCGACCTCGGTGAGCAGGTCATGCCCGACGTCGAAGCGCCAGACGAACTGCCGATCGGCCTGCTCCACGGTCATCCCGGAGGAGGTCAACCAGCGCATCATCTCGGCGTAGGAGGCGAGGGCGTACCCGAGCTCCTGGAGCGCGTGGCCTCCGGCGCGATACCACGGGGACGCGTCGACGGCGAGCGCGCGCGAGGGCCCCATGTTTGCCGTCGCGTGCTCCGCTAGGGTGCATGCTTCGCGGCGGGCATCGACGAGGTCGCCGGGCAGTGAGCCGCGGGCGGCGAGGGTCGCCAGGGGGTCCATGCCGAGGTGGGCCTCCACGCTGCCGGGATCGAGGCCGCGGTCGGCGCAGAGCGCCGCGAACGTGGCGGCCAGCGGGAGGGCGTCGGCGCTGGTGCCGAAGGCGATGGGGACGGCCTCGAGGTAGACGCCGTCGAGGACCTGGTCGAGATCGTGGAGCCACTCCAACTCCACTCCGCCGGATCCGCTCGCCCGCTCGATCAGGCAACCGCTCGCGCCCCCGGCGAGGTCCTCCAGGAGGTGCTGGTTGGCCACCTTCGGCGCGGGGTGGTCGATCCGCTGGGCGATGGCCCACCCGCCGCTCCTCGGGGAGACGGCGCCCGCGGGCGCGTCTTCTGGGGCTGCCTCGGCGGTGTAGAGCGGCTGGATATCGATGCCCTCGAGGGTCCGCGAGACCAGGGAGCGCTCGAAGTCTCGGTCCGGGCCGAGCTCACGCTCGACCCGGAGCCGCCACTCCTCAGGCGTCGGGCGTTGGCTCATCGTCGTCATGGGGGAGCAGGTTATCGCCCCGGGGCCCGCCGCGCCCGGAGTCCTGCCCGAGGACCTTGCCGTACAGCAGAGAAACGCCGAGCAGGCAGATCGCGAGGCCCAGGAAGGAGCCCACGCGCGCCAGACCCTCGAGGGCGCCGAGGTCATACAGGAAGACCTTCAGCACGGTGGCCACCAGGACGATCAGGCTCGCCCAGCGCAGGCCCGAGACCTGGCGACGGAGACCAGCGATGAGCAGGAAGATGGCGAAGGCGGTCCACGCGAAGGACATCGTGAGGTCCCTGGACTGCATGCGCTCGACGTCGAGGGTGATGACGTCGCTGGTGCTGAAGTAGTTGAGGATGACGGCGTTGATCCAGGAGAACGTGACCCCGAGCAGGATCGACGCAAGGCCCACACGGACAGCGCTAAGCTCCCGGGTGGTGCCGGATCGGGTGAGCCCCCTCAAGCCGCCGAAGAGCGCTGCAGCGACCAAGGCGTGGTCGATCGTGACATCCAGCGGGATCAGCAGGGGGTCGCGGCTGAAGGTGTCCAGCACGTAGGTCGAGAAGATGAGGCCGGCCCCGGCGGCGCCGAGCGTGGTCCCGGCGATGATGGCCACGGTGTGCCCCTTGGCACGCCCGGTGAAGTAGGTGAAGGCGGCCGCTGCTCCGGCGAGCGACGTCGTCGGCCAGTCGAAGCTCACGAGCTGCGCCAGGCCGCACCACGCGAGGGTGACGGTGGCCGCGTCGATGACCGCGCGGGCCCTCGGGCTCGCGGCGCGACCCTTTGCCAGGCGCCGGGCGAGGTGCAGGGCCCCCGCGGCGCTGAAGAGCGTGACGAGCCGTCCGTCGAGACCGAGGATGGTCCGCCCCGCCGCCTCGCTGAGCAACTCGGAGTGGGACGCGGCGAGGGCCAGCGCGAGCGCGGGGAGCGCCGAGATGAGCGCGAACGCCTCACCCTTCTGGCCACTCTCCTCACGCTGCCAAAGAGCAGCGAGGGGGAGCGAGCCCGCGATCACGCAGAAGCTGAGCACGGGCAGCACCATGGAGGCCTCGCTCCAGCGCGGGCTCAGACCGAGGTACCCGGTCAGGTCGAGCGCGGTCGCGCCTGCGACGAGGCCAGCGACCACGAAGCGCCAGCGGCCCTGGCGAGCGGTCGCCAGGCCCAGGGCCGAGATGACCACGAGGGCGGCGGCGATTGCGGGCGACTCGTAGGTGTTCCGGGTTCCCACCAGGATCACCAGCGGGAGCACTGGGACGGAGGCCGCGAGGGCGTTTGCGGCGTCCCTCCGGTCGGGGCGCATGCGTCCGAGGACCAGGGCTGCCGCGGCCAGCGCGAACCCCGCGACGAGCGGCGGGGAGTCGGGCTGGAGGCACGTACGGTCCAGCACGAGGCTGATGAGCCCGACGGCCAGGCCGGTGAGCGCCCCCGCCACGAGGGCGTACCGGACCTCATTCCTGATCAGGGCCGAGGCGCCTGCGATCACCGCCATCGACAGGACGCCGACCGTGAACGGCGCGGGGAGGTCCAACGAGTTGGGCAACCCGCCGACGAAGGGGGCCGCGAGGAGCGCGATGCAGGCGACGGCGAAGGGGAGCAGGCTCAGGAACCTGCGCCGGTCCGAGCTGGCGCGGGACGTCAGGAGAAGCAGGCCGCCCGAGATCCCACACATGCCGACGGCCCACTGGATCCAGGTCCATTCGGTCAATTCGCCCGGCAGGGCGATGCGGGTCCGGAGGGCCATGACCGTCAGGGTCAGGCCGCCGGTGATCGAGGTCGCCAGGGTGAGCTGGTCGGACCGCACGATGAAGCGCGCCGCGACGATGAGGGCGGCCATGAGCGCCGTGATCGGCCACAGGCTCGTGGTGCTGGTGACCGCTGGCGTCGTCAGGAGGGTGATCACGGCCGGGGCCAGGAGCGCCAGGAGGGTCGCGGGCGGGAGCTCCGAGCTGCGGTCAGGAGATGCCCGCATCACCGCGCTGAACAGCAGGGGGAAGAGGCCTAGGCTGAGGACGACGCTCCACGGGCCCCCGGGTGACTCGTTGAGCTGGAGCCAGAGGAACTGGACGAGGAACGTCCCGAGGGCCGCCCCCAGTCCCATCCAGCTCCATCGGGTGACCCGCATGGCGGCGAGCAGACCCAGGTTCAGGACGAGCAGGAAGCCCAGGAGCGGGAAGGTGGAGGTCGCGGCGGTGTCGAGCAGGAGCGGCGTGGCGTAGCCGCCGATCAAGGCGAAGCCGGTCAGCACCTTCGAGCTCGAGCGCACCGCCATCAGGAGCGCTGCACCGACGCCGCAGCCCATGATGAGCAGCGCGAGGCTATGGGGGATCAGGTCGTGGAGCTGTGCGGCTGCCCACGCGCCGCCGAGGATCAGCACGGTCCCCGCGCCGCTGATGGACTCTCCGAGAGTGCGGTTCCCGCGCCGGATGAGCGGTCCGTGCAGGGTCAGCCCGATGATCCCCGCGACGACGGCGATCGTGTCCCGGGTGGCCGGGTTGAGCCAGCCGCGTTCGATCGCGACCTGGACGAAGAAGATGCCCGCGAAGACCAGAGCGACCCCGCCCACGAGGGCAGCGCCTCGTACGCCGAGCCAGCGCTCCCAGCTCTCGGCTCCGCTGACCGTTCCTGCGGGGCTAGAGCGATCGCTCCCGAGAGCCGCTCGGCGCTGGCCGCGACTGGGCGTCCTCCGGGCGTCACGCTCCTGCGGGGTGTCGAGCCCGTCGGTCTCGTCCGCCCCGGCGTCCTCGCGCTCAGCCGCTTCCTCGCTGGTCGAGGCCTCTTCTCGGTCGGCGTGCTCCTGGTGTGGCTCACCGGACGGTTCGATCCCATCCGAGGGGTGGTGCCCGCCGGTGTCGCTGCTGGCCTCGGTGGAGGTGCCCGCAAGGAGCTCCCCGGAGAGGCCTTGGGCGCGGGTGCTGGTTGGCTGAGGTGATCCCTCTGCTGACGCTTCGGTCCGACGCTCTGCGCCGGTCACTGCGGCCGAGGGCGGCGTGTCCAGGCCGAGCCGTCGCCGCTTGGACTTCATGTCCAGCTCGAGAGCGTCGAGGCGCTGCTGCAGGGCGGAGATCTTACTGAGGGCGATGACGGCGAGGATGCCGGCGACGATGCTGATGAGGGCCATGTGGTGAATTGTCGTCCCCCTGGCCTGCGGCGCGTCCCTACTTTGTGCTCATCGGATCGCGAAGCGGGCCGAATCAACGGGGTGGGCGGCCGAACACCCGTCGTAGCTGGATAGCCTCAGCCGCCCATGCGCCTCGCCGCTTACGTCTACACGGGTTGGCACCCAATCCCCGAACGCGACGCCAGCTTTCATCCCGGGTTCACCGAGTGGGAGCTGGTCAGGGACTGCCAGCCTCGCTTCGAGGGGCACGCGCAGCCGCGCGTCCCGGTGCTAGGGCCCTACGATGACCGCGACCCGGTGCAGGCTGGAAGGCGGCTGCAGCTCGCTCTCCGACACGGCGTGGACGCATTTGTCTACGGCGTCTTCTGGTGCCGTGGGAAGCGCGTCTTCGAGCAGGCCCTCGACGAGGGGTTTCTCGGGAGCGATGTGGGCTCAACCGCACCCTTCGCCCTGATGTGGGCCAACCGGATGCCGAGGAGGGTCCTCCCGGTTCGCCGCTCCGAGGCCGCGGTCATCGACCCCTCACGGCGCGTCCCGTCGGATGTCGCGGACTTCGTGGCCTTCGTCTCGATGCTCGCCGAGGAGTACTTCCAGCGACCGAACTACATCCGGGTCGGGGGCGCCGTCTACCTATCAATCTTCGACTCGACGTTCTTCATCAAGGAGCTCGGCCTCGACGGAGCGCGCGCGGCGATCGCGGCGGCGAGGGAGCATCTTCGTGAGGCGGCTGGGCTCGAGCTGCACCTCGCGGCGGTGGAGCCCAGCGCTCATTGCATCGGTGAGGTGGCCGCCTGCGGCTTTGACAGCGTCACCCACTACGTCTTCTTGCCGGAGTGGAAGGGGCCTTCGCTGCAGAACTATCGCCAGATGGCGACGAGGCGCGCCGCGGAGTGGTCGGGCTTCGGCGCGCGGTCGGGACTCCCGTACATGCCATCGGTCGCGCCCGGCTGGGACGCCTCACCCCGGGGGGCGGACTTCGGGAGGACGCGCCCCGACCGCTACCCCTGGTCGCCCGTCATCACGGGCGAGCACCCCGCGCACTTCCAGGAGAGCCTCTCCCGCGCGCTCGCGTTCCCGTCGGGCCTCGACGACCCGTTGGTCTTCGTGGCCTCCCTGAACGAGTGGAGTGAGGGCCACTACCTCGAGCCGGACGAGCGCTTCGGGATGGGCTGGCTCGAGGCGATCGCCGGGGCTCGGGCTGAGTGACGGCGCCCGGTTGGCGCGCGCCCGTGCCTGACGGGCGGCGCCAGCTCAGTCCCTGGAGCGCCCGAAGACCTGGAGCTTGCCGAGGCCGATGTCGGCGAGCATGCCCAGGGCCTGCTCGTCTGCATCGCCGACGGAGATCACGTGGATCTCGAGCTCGCGCAGCATGTTCATCCGGCGGGTGTCCTCGAGGAGGAGCGGCCAATTCACGTACGGTCCGATGAAGTTCAGCTGCATGGTTCGATCCTTGCCTTCGCGCCCGCTCTCGTTATCGGTGACGATCTTGCCATCACCGTAGTCCACATCGGTGACCGTGTAGTCGTCGACCGAGGGGTCACCGTCGCTGAGTACGAAGAGGGTGTCCGCGCCGCTCACGAAGGTCTCGGGGTTGACGTAACCGGCTCCCTTCACACGTCCCTTCTTGGAGGTGGCGAAGGCGAGCTTCAGGCCAGCGTGGAGATTCGTATCGCCCCAGATGGTCCCGTGGACCCGCTCGCCCTGGGGGGCGCCGATCTTGATGCCGTCCAGCTCCTTGAGGACCTTCTTCACGTTGCCCGAGGTGGCCTTGACCATCCCCTTCGTGCCCTTGAGGTACTCCGCGGTCGAGCCGAACCCGATCACGCAGAACTTCTGGTCCGGCTGGAGCCGCTCGAGGGAGACCCTGAGGTGCTCGCGGGCCACATCGAAGCGGGTCTTGACGATGTACCAGGGGATGTCTGCCTCGGTAGGGATGTCGCCCTTCTTGCGCTTCTTGCGGACCCTAGGGCCGGACTCCGGGGCCCCCTTGGGCTTCCACTCCGGGGGGATGGGAGCGGCCATGGAGTCGGAGAGGTCGAGCAGGTAGCAGATCCGCTCGCCGGTCACCTCGACCCCGAAGAACCGGGGCCGCACGTACTCGTCTTTCGCTTCGCCCGCCTTGGGCGAGGCCTTGTCGCCCTCCTTCCTCCGGTCCTTGGCTTCCTTGGCGCGCTTCGCGAGCAGGGTCCGCCACGCCGCGGCCTCCAGCACCACGGAGTCCGCGTCCAGCTCCGCGGCGAGGTGCCTCGCGAGGATCAGCTTGGCCGCTCGCGGCACGTCCTCGTCCTCGAAGGTGGCGACGAGCGTGAGCGCCAGCCTCCTCCACGGGGTCTCCGTCTGGGTCTTCTTGTTGCCCATGACGGTGAGCGCCGTGGCGTAGGCTCCCATCAGGGCGATCTGGTCCTGCTCCTTCTTCGGTGGGCTCTGGACGAGCTCGGGAATCAGGTCGTAGAGGGCTTCGCTCGAGGCCGCCGCGAGGGCCTCGATGGCGGCCCCGCGCAGGGCAATGCCCTTGGCGTTCCGGGCGATGTCGACGGCGCTATCTGGGCCTGCCAGCTGGATCTCTACCTCAAGGGCATGCCGCCATAGCCAGGCATCCTCGGCCGCGTTTGCCTCCCCTCGCCAGGCGGCCAGGGCCTCCACGAGCCCGTCCTTCCCCTTCTTGCCGATGGTGGAGAGGGACGAAGCCATCAGGTACCGCTCCTGGTCCTTTGGGAGATCAGGCTTCTCGTACCGTCGGGCGAGCTCGCCGATCGCCTCGGGCTCCCGCGACTTCGCGAGCGATTCGTAGGCACGGATGTGATAGCGGAGCGGCAGGCGGAGCATGAGCTCCTTCACCTCTTCCATCAGCGCCTCCAGGGACGGATCGTCCTGTGGACGACGCGTCGGCGCCACGCTGGGCTCGCTGGAGGTCAGGAACTCGCCGGAGGTCAGGAAGAGGACGGCAGCCAACGCCGGGAGGTGAAGCATGGTCGATCTGCGGATGAGGGAGTGGACGAGCACGGAGCCCCTCACACCCTACGAGGGGGCCAGTCCTCGAAGAACTCCAATAGGCCGTAGAAGCCGGTCCACTAGAGCGGTGGGCGGGTGCGGCCAGCCCGGATCGGCCGGGCGGCCGCCTTGGCCCGATTTGGCTCACCTGAGGCTCGGGCTGGGGGGTGCCACCAGGCGCCGACGTCCCGAACTGAGAGGGTTGGCGGATGAGGCACACAAGAATCCGAGGACCGGGGTAGCTTCAAAGTGGGCGCCGGTGCCAATCCGCTCCAGTGCGTCTTTGGCCCCTCCCTGCTCTGTGTCCGCCACCCTTCCGGCGCACGGAATCTCCCTCCTACCTTCCCATCTCTTCATGTTCAAGAAGACAAGCACCACCTTCGTCGCAGCGCTCTGCGTCGCCAGCACGGCTTCCGCTCAGGCGGCCAACGATGACTGCGCGACGGCAATCGCCGCTCCTCTCGGCGCCACGGCGTTCGACACCACCTTGGCCATTGACGAAGGCGTCATCCCGTTCAACTGCGCGGCGAACGGCGGGCCCGACATCTGGTACTCGTACACCGCCACGTCGACCGACGACGTCGCCATCGACCTCTGCGGGTCGAGCTACGACACCGCCTTGACCCTGTACCGCGGCACCTGTGCGGCCCCGATCGAGATCGTCTGCAACGATGACTTCTGCGGGCTCCAGAGCGGCGCCACCCTCAACCTCGTCAGCGTCGGCGATCAGTTCCTGATCCGAATTGCGGGCTTCAACGGCGGAACCGGCTTTGGCACGCTCAACATCGCCGAGGTCACCCCGCCCCCGGGCGCGAGCAACGACACCTGCGCCACCGCCGCTGCGCTCACGCTGGCGACCCCGGCCGCCACCGACAACTCGGTCGCGCTCGACGAGGGTCTCCTCGCCTGGGCGTGCGCTGGTGGCGCTCCTGATATCTGGTACAGCTTCACGGCTGCCACTACTCAGGATCTCCGCTTCGAGCTCTGCGGCTCGAGCTACGACACCGCCCTCGAGATCTACGACGGCACCTGCGGAGCGCTCAACCTCATTGAGTGCAACGACGACTCGTGCGGCCTCCAGAGCGGCGTCACGGTTGCCGGCGTCACGGCAGGCACCACATATTTCGCCCGCGTTGGCGGCTGGAACGGCGCCACGGGCTTCGGGACCATCGTTGTCAACGAGCAGACTCCGCCCCCGCCCCCGGCGCCGAACTGCGCTGAGACGACCTTCATGAACAACAACGGCGGCGCTGCCGGCGGTGCGGTCTACTTCGACATCACCGTCACGCAGTCCATCTCGATTGCTCAGATGCAGCTCAACACGGCCGGCCTTCAGACCTCGCTCTCGGTCTACACGACGCCTGGAACCTACCTCGGAAACGAGGCCAACCCGGGTGCCTGGACGCAAGTGGCTGAGGACGACGGTCTCGGCATCGGTAACGGCGTCGGCACCAAGTCCCAGGTGGACTTCGTGACCCCCTTCTCTCTCGCCCCGGGTACGTACGGCTTGGCGCTGGTCGGTGACAACTTCACCACCGGCATCACCATGGCCCACAGCTACACGAACGGTACTGGTGCGAACCAGAACACCGTGAGCGCCGACGGCGTCATCACCCTCGACCTCGGTTCGGCCACGAACGCTGCCTTCACCGGCGCGCCCTTCACCCCTCGCGTTTGGAACGGCGAGATCTGCAGCAGCGGCCCGATTGCTCCGGGCACGAACTACTGCACGGCCAACGTCAACTCGACGGGTGTCGGCGCCTCGATGAGCGCCTCTGGCAGCAACTCGGCCTCGGCCAACGACCTCGTTCTCGAGGCCAACGACCTCCCGGTCAACTCCTTCGGCTTCTTCCTGACGTCGCAGACCCAGGGCTTCGTTGCGAACCCGGGCGGCAGCCAGGGCAACCTCTGCCTCGGCGGTGCGATCGGTCGCTACGTCGGCACGGGCCAGATCCAGAACTCGGGTTCGACCGGGTCCATTGGTCTCGCCATCGACAACACGCAGGTCCCGCAGCCCACTGGGCTCGTGGCGGTTGCGGCAGGTGAGACCTGGAACTTCCAGGCCTGGCACCGTGACGCGGTTGGCGGCTCGGCGACGAGTAACTTCACCGACGGCTACGAGATCACCTTCAACTGATCGTCGAACGCGGCGGACGCACGTTCGCTGCTGCTAATAAGCGCGCCCCCCGTCGAGCCATTTGCTCGACGGGGGGCGCGCTCTTGCGTAGATCACCGGGTCCTGACGCTCAAGTTGCGGCTCCTGCTCGAGATCTGCGCTAGCATGGATCGCCCGGACCCTACCCACGGCTACACCATGCTTCGAACGGACCCCACTGGCCTCTCCTTGCGCTTCTCCTCCGCTCTCTTGGTGGTGGCTCTGACGCTCTCTGGCGCGTCGGCGTCGACGCCACAGGGTCGGGTTGACGCCCAGGCAGGGCGCGTGCTCTCGGATGATGACCAGCCGCCGAAGATCATCGTGGATCCCGCCCAGGCCTCCTTCCAGGCGCCGATGCGTCGCCAGGGGGTGCCGCTGAGCCATCGCTTCGAGTTCAAGACCGGCGGCGGCTCGCCCCTGGTCATCGAGCGCGCGATCGCCAACTGCGGCTGCCTGGACCCAGTGCTCACCTACAAGAGTGCCGGTGCCGACAGCTATCAGCCCTACGAGGTCGGCGAGCCGATTCCCCCTGGAGCAGAGGTCGCGCTGGAGATGGCGGTGGACACGCTCCTCAAGCAGGATCGCTCGAAGCTCACGGTCCAGCTGATCACCAACGCCTCGGACGTGCCGACGACCTTCGAGTTGATCGCTGATGTCGAGCCCCGGTTCCGGGTCACTCCCCCGGGGCTAATCTTCGGAGACCTGCGCCCCGGAGAGACGCGGACCGGAGAGATCGACATCATCAGCACGACCGGGAAGCCCGTGCGATTTGTCCAGGACGAGGCGAAGAAGCGCCCTCTCCCCGCTGGCATGTCGTTTCTCCTCGAACCCGTGCGTCCCACCCCGGACGGCCGAGCGACGCACTGGAAGCTCCGGGTTCAGCTGGGGCCCGGGATGAAGGAGGGACCTGGGGGCTACCGCTTCCTTCTCGTGTCGGACCACGAGATGCCGGAGACGCCGGTCCTTCGGAAGCGGCGTGAGGCTGCGGAGGCGCAGGGGCGGGCCTTAGCCCCCTCATTTCGGAACTTCAGCGTCAACATCCTCACCAACTTCCGGATCCTTGGAGACCTGGAGATCACCCCGGGCGTGGTCAGCTTCGGTCAGCTGCTGGCGGGGCAGGACTACATGCAGAGGGTCAAGCTGGTGGCGACGAAGCCCGGTATCGACCTGTCTAACGCACGGGCCTATATCCGAGGTGCTCTCGGGCTCGAGGTCCCGTTGGCGGACCAGATGAGCGTCAAGACGCAGCCGGTCGAGGGAGAAAACGCCCTCTGGGCCAATGTGAAGATCACCGGCGTGCCGGCCGGTTTCCGCGGGACGATTCGCTGTGAACTGGTCTTCGAGACGGGGTACGACGACAAGCCGCTTGTCCGCGTACCGGTCATCGGCGTCGTACGTTGATGCTCATGGATGGACTCCCCGAGCGGCTCCCGAAGTTCGCGTTCTAGCGTCAAGGACACCGCCAGGAACCCAGAAGACCTCTTCGTTGGTCGGTGGCTGGTTCTCTGAATGAGACGGGGGCTGCCCAGGGGACGAAGCGCGCCAATCCTCGAGCCTCCCCAAGCTGTGGGTTGGACACTCTATCGCCCTCACGGAAATCCGTGGGATCAAGTAGCCTCGTGTGAGGACGACCTACACGCGCGTCCCCGTCCCTTTATTAGGAGCCGGTCTCGATGCTCGAGCTGGCTGCCCTCGCACTTCCCTACTGCTTCTCGACATGCTCAAGAAAACAACGATGATGGTCGCTGCCGCGATCGTGGCCGCAGGTACTGCGTCCGCCCAAGCGGCGAACGACGACTGCGCCAACGCCCTCGGCCTCACGGTCGGCACCCCGACCGCCTTCGACACCACCACGGCGATCGACGAAGGGCTCCTCCCCTTCAGCTGCGCCGGCGGCGGCGGCCCGGACATCTGGTACAGCATCACCGCTGCCAACACGAACGACCTCGTCTTCTCGCTCTGCGGCTCGTCGTACGACACCGCGCTTGAGATCTTTGATGGGTCCTGCAACGCGCTCAACCTGATCCAGTGCAATGACGACTCCTGCGGCCTCCAGAGCTCGGTGACCGCCAGCGGCATTGTCGCTGGCTCCACCTACTACGCTCGGATCGCAGGATTCGCGGGTGGCACCGGCTTCGGTCAGATTGACGTTACCGAGCAGACCCCCCCGCCCCCCCCGCCCCCCGGCGGCCCGAACTGCGCAGAGTCGATCTTCCAGGCGAACAACGGCGGTGCTGCCGGCGGTGCGGTCTACTTCGACGTCACGCTCACGGCCCCGATCTCGGTGGACTACCTCCTCGCGAACACGTCGAGCACCACCACGGTCGGCCTTCAGGTCTACACCTGCGCGACCACCTACGCCGGGAACGAGACTAACCCGACGGCCTGGACCCTCGTGGCCGAGGATGATGGCACGGGTGTCGGCCTTGGTCAGAACGGGCAGACTGTGATCCCGTTCGTCACGCCTTTCTCGCTTCCGGCCGGTGCCACTGGGATCGCGCTTGTGGGTGACAACTTCACCACCGGCGCCCAGATGGATCACGACTACACGAACGGAAACGGTACCAACCAGAACTTCGTGAGCGCCGATGGCGTCATCACGCTGGACCTGGGCACCGCGACGAACGCGCCCTTCACTGGGAACGTCTTCTCGCCCCGCGTCTGGAACGGACGGATCTGCAGCAGCGGTCCGATCGCCCCGGGCGTGAACTACTGCTCGGCCAACATCAACTCGACCGGCGTCGGCGCCGCGATGAGCGCTTCCGGTACCAACAACGTTGCCGCGAACGACCTGGTCCTGGAGGCCAGCGCTCTGCCGAGCAACTCCTTCGGCTTCTTCCTGACGTCGCAGACCCAGGGTTCCGTTTCGAACCCCGGTGGTAGCCAGGGCGACCTCTGCCTCGGTGGTGCGATCGGCCGTTACGTCGGCACGGGCCAGATCCAGAACGCTGGTTCCACCGGTGAGATCGCGCTTGCGATCGACAACACGCAGGTCCCGCAGCCCACTGGGCTCGTGGCCGTGTCGGCTGGCGAGACCTGGAGCTTCCAGGCCTGGTACCGCGACGCCATCGGCGGCTCGGCGACGAGCAACTTCACGGACGGCTACGAGATCACCTTCAACTGATCTTGGCCGGTGGCGGCCCCGGCCGCTGCACCCAATGGACGCCCCCCGGCGAGTCGTTGACTCACCGGGGGGCGTTTCTGTCGTCCGCGCGCTCGGCCTGGTGGAGCCCGAGAGCTCAGCTGCCCTGAGCAGGGTCAGGGGGAGGGTCGATCGAGACGGGGCAAGGGGCCGGCGAGGCGAGCCGGTGCGGTCACGTGGAGCGCTCAATCGGTTCGCTGAGCGGGGAGCGGGCCGGCGGAGCTCAGCCAAAGGAGCTCAGCCAAAGGCGCTCAGCCAAGGGAGCGCAGCCAAGGGAGCGCAGCCGGAAGAGCTGAAGCTGGGAGCTGAGGCAGGGAGCAGAGCAAGGAAGGCCGACCCAGCTTGCTGCGTCCCGTCAGCCTTCGTCGCAGGGATAGATGCGCCTGAGCAGCGGCACAGCCGCGGCGGCGCCGACGAGCTGGGCGGCGATGAAGGCCGGGACGTTGGACGGAGCGATACCAGCGAAGGTGTCGGTGAGCGCGCGCGCGACGGTGACGGCGGGGTTGGCGAAGCTCGTGGACGACGTGAAGTAGTACGCCCCCGCGATGTACGCCCCAACGGCGTAGGCTGCGAGGTGCGCCCGGCCGGAGCGGACGACGCCCTGGATGACGCCCACCAGGCCCAGCGTCGCCAGGAACTCTGCCAGGAGGAGATGCGGTCCGCTGCGGACCTTGGTGGAGAGCTCGACGGCCGGGAGCTCGAACATCAGGTTCGCGAGGGAGACGCCGAGGACCGCGCCGATGAACTGGGCCGCGATGTAGCCCAGGGCCGCGCGGGTGGAGAGTTCGTTCGAGAGCCGGGCGGCGAGAGTGACCGCTGGATTGAAGTGCGCTCCTGAGGCCTTCTGGAGCGCAAGGATCAGCGCCACGAGAACGGCCGCGGTGGCGATGGCGTTCTGGAGGAGTTGGAGGCCGACGTCGCTCGGTGAGAGGCGCTCGGCCATGATGCCCGAGCCCACCACGCCAGCGAGGAGCGCCGCGGTACCCACAAACTCGGCGAGGAGTGCGCGCTGGTTCATGCGGTGGGGACCCCGAGCTCGGCAAGCAGCTGCTCCACGTGACCCTTGATCTCGTCCCGCACGGTCCTCACGAGGGTGATGCCCTCGCCGGCCGGGTCGGTGAGCGTCCAGTCCAGGTAGCGCTGGCTCGGCAGGATGGGGCAGCGGTCTCCGCAGCCCATGGAGACCACCACGTCGACCTTGGCGACGATCTCCTCGGTCCAGCGCTTTGGCGCGGCTCCGGAGATGTCCACGCCCACCTCGGCCATGGCCTCGACCGCCACCGGGTTGACCACCTCGGCGGGGGAGGAACCACCGGAGAAGATCCCGACGTGGTCGCCGCCGAGCGCCTGGGCCCAGCCCGCGGCCATCTGGGAGCGACCTGCGTTATGGCCACATAGGAACAGGATGGAGGCCTTGGGCGCGTCGTTGGGGTGCTGCACGGACTGAGTCTAGTTTGGGGGAGGCGCTCTTGCCTCCGTGGAGTGAGCCCGGGGGGATTAAGATCTTGTGGGCGGTGGGCTGACCCTGATCCCTCGGCACATCCGGCCCTGTTCCTCAGTGGACCCCTGTTCCGTCCGTGACCAGGGTTCTTCAGGGAACCGGGTCCGTCAGGGAATCGGGTCCGTCAGGGAACCGGGTCCGTCAGGGAACCGGGTCCGTCAACGAACCGGGCTCGTCAGTGAACCTCGTCGACCCCGAAGCCATGCAGCGTCCCCTCTCCACCGTGCTCCACGGCCTCCTGGGCTTGGCCGTGCTGGGCTGTGGCGCTCCGGGTGGCGCTGATGTGGCGGCTGCGGGAGGCCGCCAGGCCCCTCGAGGCGCGGTGGCTCACGACCGATCGGAGGTCACGGCGCCGTATCCGGGGGGTGGATCGGAGAGACCTGGCCAGAGCGATGCGATGGCGCGCACCCGCGCGCAATTCGAGGCGGCGCGTCACAGTGGGGGGGGCCACGCGGTCTCGGGGTGCCCGCTCTGCGCCGACCCCATGACCGGCAGACTCCCTGCGGAGGCCCTCATCAACGGGCCCGCCGAGGTCTGGAACTGAGGTCCCCGTCAGATGTCTGACGCGACCAGCGTCGCCGCCTCGATCGCCGCGCCGCCCTCTGGGACCTTGATGATCAGGCGCTCCTCGACGCTGTTGTTGGCGAGCTTGAGCTCGTACTCGCCCTCGTATAGCCCCTTGAGGGTGTACATGCCGCTGGCGTCGGTGGTGGCCCGTCGGGTCAGGTTGCCGTTTCGGCAACCGGTGGCCAGGACGTCGACTCCAACGAGCGGAGTGCCCTCGCGGTCATGGACGACGCCGTTGATCCGGGCGGATGGGGTCAGGCGGTCGTTGAGGAAGCGCTCCTCGCCCTCTTCGAGGGTGAGGGTCACCCGGAGGCTGTAGTCCTGCCCGTCTGCGCCGCCCGAGCGGGCGTAGAGGAAGTACTCGCCTGGGGCGCAGCGCTCGAAGGTGAACTCGCCGTTCTCATCGGTCGAGACGTGCTGCTGGCGGGCCGCGCCCTTCGGGGCCCCCTCCGAGAGCAGCCGGAGGAAGCAGTCGATGCCCTCCGGTCCTCCCGCATCGGCCCGCAGCCGACCCTTCAGCTTCGCTGTTTGGTGGAGCTGGAGGACGAGGTCGTCGACCCTGGGCTTGGCAGGGGTCAGCTGAACCTCAACCCGTGAGGCAAGCCAGGTTCCGTCATCGCCCGCGCCATCTGCCGCGAGCCCAAGCACGGACGTGGAGAGCTCCTCCGAGATGACCACCGCCTCCTCGGAGGTCATGAGCCGCGCTGGCTGCAGGGCGGTCGGGCTCCCCATCTCGAAGCTCACGAGCATCTGGTGGTCCGGCCCGATCTGGACGCTTCCCTCGACCCTCCCGCCCTTCGGCTGCCCGAAGGTGATGGCTTCTCGGCCGATGATCGTGCTCCCCGGCGCGCGGAGCTCCACGGTCCCGGGTCCAGCGACTGCGAAGGAGAAGCGTCCCAAGATGTCCGTGGTCCGTTGCTGCGCGTCGTTCACGTGGGGCAGATTGCTGGAGAGGCCGCCGAAGAACTGCGCGAGGTCTTCCCCTCCGCCCAAGCTGGGTGGAAAGTGGCGTGAGGGGAGGCGGTGCTGCTGGGTGGAGGCCCACGTGAGGTTGACCGGGATCCCGGCGAGCGGCTGGCCGCCCGAGTCGGTCACCACGCCACCGACCGAGTATTCGACGGCCTCGATTGAGACGGGCGCCATCCCCTTGAGCACGTCTACCGGACCCACCGAACCGAGCGCGGCCCGCTCCCCCTCGACCACGAAGGCGGTGAAGACCCAGGACCCCGGGGGAAGCGACTCGAAGTTCCATGCGCGTGAGGTGCTCGGGGCTGCCTTCACTGACCTCGCCTTGTCCTCGACGACGCCCGGCCGATGCGCCCAGATCGTCGTGACGGCCTCCGGAGAGAACGTCGTGTCCGCGCGGACGCGACCGGTGACCGGGAGCCCTTGAGGCTCCTGAGTGCTCGCTGCGTCGATCGTGGCGGCATCGAGTGTGGCGGCGGCCACGGCGCGCCTGCGCTCCTTGGAGCGGACGGCGAACAGGTCGGCCGCGCTGGGGGCCTTCTCCTCCGCGCCATCCACCACGGCGACGCGGATCGCCACGCCCGTGTCAATGTCCCTGTCGGCGCTGCCCAACGCGAGCCACAGGGCGCAGGCAAGGGCGGCGGTGGCTGCAGCGGCGGCGGTTCGGCGGGCGGAGGTCATCAGGGCACCGGCGACGGGTGGCCGGCCCCCTGCGTACGTGCCTCGAGACCCATCCCTTGGCGAGAACCGGCGAGAACCCTCGGCCGTCGCCCGCTCACATGTTCCGGCGGTACTGCCCGCCCACCTCGTAGAGGGCCGCGGACATGTCACCGAGGGAGGCCACCTTGGCGACCTCGAGGAGGGCGTCGAAGGTGTTGCCGCCGTCGAGCGCGGTCCGCCGGAGGCCGTCGAGCGCTGAGGCGGAGGCGTCCTGGTTCCGGGCCTGGAAGGCCTCGCGGCTCGCGATGGCGTACTGCTTCTCCTCCTCGGTGGAGCGGATGACCTCGCCGGGGACGATGGTGGGCGAGCCCTTGTCATCGAGGAACGTGTTCACCCCGACAATCGGGAGCGCGCCGGAGTGTTTGAGCGCCTCGTAGTGCAGGGACTCCTCTTGGATCTTCGAGCGCTGGTACATGCGCTCCATGGCGCCCAGCACGCCGCCGCGCTCGGAGATGGAGTGGAACTCCTCCATGACCGCGGCCTCCACGAGGTCCGTCAGCTCCTCGATGATGAACGAGCCCTGGAGGGGATTCTCATTCTTCGCGAGGCCCAGCTCCTTGTTGATGATGAGCTGGATCGCGAGGGCGCGGCGGACGGACTCCTCCGTCGGCGTCGTGATCGCCTCGTCGTACGCGTTGGTGTGCAGGCTGTTGCAGTTGTCGAACAGCGCGTACAGGGCCTGCAGCGTCGTGCGGATGTCGTTGAACGCGATCTCCTGCGCGTGCAGTGAGCGGCCGCTGGTCTGGATGTGGTACTTGAGCTTCTGGGAGCGCTCTGAACCCTCGTACATCTCCCGCACGGCCTTGGCCCAGATGCGCCGGGCCACGCGGCCGATGACGGAGTACTCCGGGTCGGTGCCGTTGGAGAAGAAGAACGACAGGTTGGGCGCGAAGTCGTCGATGTTCATGCCCCGCGACAGGTAGTACTCCACGTAGGTGAAGCCGTTCGCGAGGGTGAAGGCCAGCTGGGTGATGGGGTTCGCCCCGGCCTCGGCGATGTGGTAGCCGCTGATGGAGACGGAGTAGAAGTTCCCGACATCGCGCCGGACGAACGACTCCTGGATGTCGCCCATCATCCGCAGGGCGAACTCGGTGGAGAAGATGCAGGTGTTCTGGGCCTGGTCCTCCTTGAGGATGTCGGCCTGGACCGTGCCGCGCACCGCGCTCATGGCCTCCGCCTTCAGGGCCTCGTAGACGTCGGCGGGGAGAACCTCGTCGCCGGAGAGCCCGAGCAGCATCAGGCCTAGCCCGTCGTTGCCCTCGGGGAGCTCACCCTGGTAGCTCGGCCGCGCGAGCCCGCGGTCGTCGTACTTGGCCTTGAAGGCCGCCTCGACGTCGGCCTGGAGGCCGTGCTCGAGGATGTGCTTCTCGCAGCGCTGGTCGATGGCGGCGTTCATGAAGAACGCGAGCACCATGGGCGCGGGACCGTTGATGGTCATGGAGACCGACGTGGTCGGCGCGCACAGGTCGAAGCCGCTGTAGAGCTTCTTGGCGTCGTCCACCGTCGCGATGGAGACGCCCGAGTTGCCGACCTTGCCGTAGATGTCCGGGCGCGTGGCGGGGTCCTCGCCGTAGAGGGTCACCGAGTCGAAGGCGGTGGAGAGGCGCGCCGCGGGGAGCCCGCGCGACACGTAGTGGAAGCGCCGGTTGGTGCGCTCGGGGCCACCCTCGCCGGCGAACATGCGCGCCGGGTCCTCACCCTGGCGCTTGAGGGGGAAGACGCCGGCGGTGAAGGGGTACTCGCCCGCGACGTTCTCCTGGAAGCGCCAGCGCAGCACGTCGCCCCAGTCGCGGAAGCGCGGCAGGGCCACGCGCTTGACCTTGGTGCCGGAGAGGCTCTCGACCGTGAGGGGTTGGCGCAGGGTCTTGCCGCGGACCTGGAACTCGAAGTGGTCCTTGCCGAAGCGCTCGAGGATGCCGGGCCAGGCCTCCAGCGACTTGCGCGCGCGCCCGTCGAGCTCCTTGGCGAGCTCGTCGTAGCGCTCGAGCAGCGCGGTGACCCCGGGGCCATCGCCCTCCTGGGCCTCGAGGGCCGGGAGCACGTCGGTGTTCGGAGCGTCGCCGCGCAGGGCGAGGACGGAACCGTGGAGCTGATAGAGGGTCCGAGCCAGGGCGGCTTGGCGTTCCACCCAGGCGTCGAAGCGCGCGGCGCTCTCCTTGATCTCGTCCAGGTAGCGCACGCGGTCGGGGGGGATCACCGAGCGCTTCTCGCCGTCGGCCCTGGCGAGGTCGCCGCCGGGGCCGAGGGGCGCGCCGGTTCGCTCCACGATCTTGGACATGAGCGCCAGGTAGAGGCGATTGGTGCCGGCGTCGTTGAACTGGCTGGCGATGGTGCCGTGCACCGGCATGTCGTCGGGGCTCGCCTCCCAAAGCTCGCGGGCGCGCTGGACCTGCTTCTTGACGTCGCGCATGGCGTCGAGGCTGCCGCGCTTGTCGAACTTGTTGATGGCGACCAGGTCGGCGTAGTCGAGCATGTCGATCTTCTCGAGCTGGGTCGCCGCGCCGTACTCCGCCGTCATCACATACAGGGACGCGTCGCTGTGGTCGGTGATCTCGGTGTCGGACTGCCCGATGCCGCTCGTCTCGACGACGATCAGGTCGAACTGCGCGGCCTTGCACAGGTCGATGGCGGACTGCACGTGCTTGGAGAGGGCGAGGTTCGCCTGGCGCGTTGCGAGCGAGCGCATGAAGACCCGCTCGTCGTGGATCGCGTTCATGCGGATCCGGTCGCCCAGGAGCGCGCCGCCGGTCTTCCGCTTGCTCGGGTCCACGGACAGGATCGCGATCGTCTTCCCCGGCTGGTCCCGCAGGTACCGGCGCACCAGCTCATCCACGAGGCTCGACTTACCGGACCCGCCGGTGCCGGTGATGCCGAGCACCGGAGCGTTCTTGCCCACGCCGGCACCGTGCAGCTGATCGAGCTGGCGCGCGATGACCTCGGCGCCGTCCTCGAGGTTCTCGGCGAGGGTGATCAGGCGCGCGAGCCCGTCGTGGGCGCAGGCGGGGAGCCCACCGATGAGCTCCTCGATGGGGGCGCTGGCCGCCGTGGACTTGTCGACCTCGGCGCACCGCTCGAGCAGGTCGTTGATCATCCCCTGCAGGCCCAGGGCCCGACCGTCGTCCGGGGAGTAGATGCGCGCCACGCCCGCGGCGTGCAGCTCCTCGACCTCCTCGGGCAGGATCGTGCCGCCCCCACCTCCGAAGACCTTGATGTCGGCGCCGCGCTCGGCGAGCAGCTCGACCATGTACTTGAAGTACTCCACGTGGCCGCCCTGGTAGGAGGTCAGGGCAATGCCGTGGGCGTCCTCCTGGATCGCGCAGTCGACGATCTCGGCCACCGACCGGTTATGGCCCAGGTGGATCACCTCGGCCCCCGACGACTGGAGGATCCGGCGCATCACGTTGATCGCGGCGTCGTGTCCGTCAAAGAGGGACGCCGCCGTCACGATGCGGACGGGGTGCTGGGGGCGGAAGGGCGCGGTGGGCTCGCTTGCGGTCGAGTGGAGGGCCATGCTGATGGGGGACGGCACCCCGAACGGAGTGTTCGGAGGCGGGCCGTCGACCCCTCAAGTTAGGGCGCGGGCGGGGGGGCGGCAATCGGTGCCCCCGCTTCCGTTCATCCCGGGACTCGGGGGGCCGCTCAGCGGCCAGCCGAGCGCCACTCGAGGTCGATCACCACGGCCCCGTGGTCGCTGGGGAAGGCGCGCTCGGTGCGCGGGAGCTCGGCGGGCTCATGGCGGTCCGGGAGGACCCTGGCGGCGACGGGCACCAGCCGCAGCTCGCCCCCGGTGGCGGGGCGTCGGTAGAGCCGGTCGATCCGGTCCAGGGGCATCGGGGCGTCCACGGTCCCGCGTGCCATGGGCGTCCAGGTGAACCCAGGGCGGCGCAGGGGGTCGGGGTGCACCTCTCGGAACGTGTCGATGAAGCCCTCGGCGGCCATGCGGCGGCTAACGGGGAGATCGAGGGGGCGCTTGAAGCGGAACGCCCGCGCCGTGTCGTCGGTCCAGTCGAGGTGGGACGGGCAGTTCCAATCGCCGCCCACCAGCAGCGGGACCGAGCCGTCGAAGCGGCCGGACTCCTCCAGGTGCGCCAGGAGCGCGTTGGCCTGCGCCAGCCGGTTGGAACCCTCGGACTCGCAGCGGAGCAGCTCGGCGTCCTCGATGGCCGGGTTGTCTCGCAGGGCGTAGGCGATGTAGGCGCGGTAGTCGATCCAGGTGCTGTAGACGTCGAACGCCCGGCCAGCGCGGTCCTCGAGACGGGCGCCGACGCCGTGCCAGGTCTCGTGGAAGTAGCGGTCACGGATCTCGAGCGGGGTCAGGACGCAGAGGTGGGTGCTGTCGCCTTGCCAGCTGTTCCAGCCGAGCTCCTTCGCCATCCAGGCGCCGAGCTTGGGCCGCTCTCCGTCGATGTCGTAGCTCTCCTGGAGGAGGCAGACGTCCGGATGGAGGGCGCGGATTTGCGCCAGAGCCTTCTCCGCCCCGTCCGTGTATGGATTGGCGCCCCGTTCGATATTCCAGACGAGGACCCTCATGCCCTGCGGCTCTTCAGCGGCGGGGCGGACGGCCTCCTGCGCCGCGGGCGAGAGCGCGAGCAGGAACGCTGCGGCGAGAGCGCTCATCGGGCCTCCGGGGCCTTGCGGTCCGCCATCAGCGCCTTGCCTGCGTCCTCGTCGAGTGCACGGGCGATCGCCTTCCGAGTGCTGGCGTCCATGTGCAATTCGTAGTAGTAGGTCGCTCCACCCTCGCCATCGAAGCCGAACACCGTCTCCACCGGCTTACCGTCGATCACCGAGCCGTGGAACAACGCCTGCACCACGGTGCGTCCGACCGGGAGGTCCCAGCAGAGGTAGCCCGACTCGCCGAGCCGGCCGATGATCTGATCGTTGACGATGACCTCGACGGTTCGAACTCGCCCCATCATCTGGGTGGACCGTGCGGCGTAGATCCGGCACATGTCGCCTGAGGGGCCGACCTCCGGGTCCGGCACAGGCCGGTCTTGGGTGGTCGTGGCGGCGCAGGAGAGCGTGAGCACGGCGGCGAGTCCAAGGAGGGCGAGGCGAAGAAGCGAGGTCATGGTTTGGTCCAGAGAGGGTCTTGGGTCGGCTCAGGCTAACCCATCATCTGCATCGGCTGGGCCCGTGAGTTCGCAGGGGCGTCCGGGGGGGCCTCGGGCCGGGGAACCTCGCTCGGCGTTCTTTGGCGTGGGTCCTAGGCCACATCCGCGGGCCGGCCTCTCACGGCCGCCGGCAGGAGCCGGTCGACGAGTTCACGTGCCTCGACCCAGCTCGTCAGTTCATCTGGCGCTGCGCCCCGCGCGGGCACAGGGGAGTGGCCTGATCTGGGCAGCCTCCACGAAGAAGCCGGACTTTGCTCTTCGATCCTCAGACTCCTGGCCGATCTTCCAACCAAGCGACACGGCCGGCCCATGGAACCGCTCCGTGTGACACGACTTCGATGGAACAACCGATTCAAAAGGCCGGCTCACCCGGACCGGGCAGGGGCCAACTACCGGCATCTCTGGTTGATCCGCATCCTGGACGGCTCGACACCAGGCACCCGTACCACGGAGCCATCATCGAGGCCCACCGCGCCGCGGTGGCGAGCGGAGAGCCGCTCTACCTGGATCCACAGTCCGGGCTCTGGGTGATGACGGCAGCCACCCTTTGGGATCGGGCGTGTTGCGACAACGGATGTCGGCATTGTCCTCACCTGGAAAGGTGAGGCGTCGTGTCCCGATGTGGGGCATTTCGCGAGGCATTGGGGCCTGCTAGCCGCCTCCCGGGGGGGCGCCGCCGTGGACGGCCCCGCATGCGGGAAGACCACGAGTGGCGGTCCGCCCGCGGGAATGCAACCTTCTGGCTGCGGTGTTCCCGGACCGCCTCTCTCCTTTACTCCTCGCCTCCTTTCCACATGCCGAACCGAGCCCTCGAATATGGGTCTGGGAGCACCCGCGCAGCGAAGCATTGGCTTCCCGAATTTGTGCTGTTCTCCCTTTGTGTCCTGACGCTGGTGATCGGATTTAGCGGCTGAAGGGCCCCTGCGGGTGGCACCTTCGTCCCGCCCGAGAGTTAGATCCTGAGCCTCCGGATCTGCAGGCCCGCAGGGTCTGCCCAGACGGCCGGGATGAACACGGCCGAGATCGCGGGCTCAAGCCACGGGCTCAGCTCGGGTGCCGTCGAGTCAGGGTCATCCGCCGCGCTGCATGGCGGTGAAGGGGGCTCATCGGCGCGAATCGCCGCAGAGCGCGTCGCCGCAGAGCACCCCGCCGCCGGGCACCCCGCCGCAGAGCACCCCGCGGGGTCATCCCGGCCCAGCGAGAGGGCGTAGCGTCACTTACCTGCGGGGCGGGGTCAGCCCTCCCTCGGACACAGCGACGACTCAGCGACAGCGACGACTCAGCGGCAGCGGCGCTGGGAGACTGCGGCCCTGAGAGACAGCGGCCCTGAGCGACAGCGGCCCTGAGCGACAGCGGCTCTGTGAGACAGCGGCTCTGTGAGACTGCGGCTTTGGGAGCCCGTGCAAACCGCAGCGGGCTCCGCGCCCCCTCAGACGAGAAGGAGCAGGGTCTCCGCAGCCTCATCCAGGGCAGCGGTCACCTGGGCGTTGACAGCCTCGAGACCCTCCTCGAAGGCCCCCAGGGTCTTCTCGGAATAGCTGCGCCGATCGGCCCCGTGTTCCCCCCTGAACGCCTTCAGGAAGTGGTTGCGCTTGCGGTCGAGGCCATCCTGGCGACGGACCCAGCCGGCCATGCACTCCTGCACGGGCTCCAGTGGAGTCGTGGCCGTGGCGCCGAGGTCTGAAAAGAGCGTCTCGGCACGAGGGGTCAGGTCGAGCACCACGCTCGGCCCCTTGCCGAGCCCGCAGCCCTCGCCGCCCGGCCCGGAGGCGGCGAACAGCGCAGCCCCGGCCTGGTCACCGCGTGATCGGTAGACCGCCTCCTGGAGGAAGGACCGAGCGAGGGCGAGGCGCTCCTTGCCCGGTCCTGCCGTTTCGCTCATCCGCAGTGCTTGGCGTACGCGTCCGAGAGGCTCTTGGCGACGGCGTCGGCCTGCTGCCCTTCGATGTCGTGGCGCTGGATCATGTGGACGAGCTGGCCGTCCTTCATGAGCGCGATCTGGGGGGAGCTGGGCTGGTACGGCTTGAAGTACTCGCGCGCACGCTCGGTGGCCTCGCGCTCCATGCCGGCAAAGACGGTGACGACGTTGTCGGGCTTCACCTCGCTCATCATCGAGAGGCGCAGGCCCGGCCGGGCCGAACCCGCCGCGCAGCCGCATACGGAGTTGACGAAGACGAGCGTCGTTCCGGCGGCCTTGACCGCGGTGTCCACGTCCTCGGAGGTGAGGAGCTCCTTGACTCCGATCGAGGTGAGTTCGTCGCGGAAAGGCTGGACCATCTGCGGGTCGTACATGGGGCTCTCGGGGGTTAGCTAGGTTCGGGCTGGTGGGGAGGTCTGATCCAGGGGAGCCCGGAAGGCCGCCCGCTGGCCAGAGATCTTAGGCCCCCGGGCGCGGACCTGAAACCGCGTTCGAGGCCCCTTTCAGCTCCTTGAGACGTTCGGCGTAGGCCTTTCCTACGTCGTTCCGCTTCAGGAAAGCCACCACCCGCCTCGTATCCAAGCCGTCCACCACTGGGAGGGCGCTCACCCCGCGGCGCGTGAACAGCTTCTGGACGTCGTGGAGGGAGTCCTCGGCCGTCACGGTCGCGACCTGCTCCCGCATGAAGTCTCGGGCCACGACGATGTCCTGGACCTCGTGTTCGAGGAAGATCCGCCGCAGGTCGCTCAGGGAGAAGATCCCGACGAGGTTGCCGTCGTCGTCCACGACCGGAAAGTGGGTCTCCCGGGAGTCGCTCACGATCCGCATGGCCCTGCGCAGGGTCGTCGTCTCGTGGATCAGCGTGGGTTGCATGGACGAGTCCAGCACGTCCGAGACCTTCAGGCTCTGCAGAACATCCACGATGTACTCGCCCACGTGAGCGGGGGAGTCCACGGGCCCGCCAACCTGGGAGGGGTACAGGGACCACCTCGTGGAGAGGGTCATGTGGACGACCGCCACGATCATGAGCGGCGCGAGCAGGTCGTAGTTCCCGGTCATCTCGCTGACCATCACCACGGCTGCGATGGGGACCTTGGCCACGCCGGCAAAGAAGCCGCCCATCCCGACGAGGGCGAACTCGGAGGGGTTGAGGTCCAGGCCCGGGAAGATCGTGTCCGCGCCCATACCGACGGCGGCGCCGAGGACGGCGCCGAGGCTGAGGGCTGGCGCGAAGAGGCCGCCGGCGCCCCCGGAACCAGCGGTGACCGCGGTGGCGAGGACCTTGGCCACGATCAGCAGCGTGAGCACCTTCAGCTCGAGGGCCCCGGAGAGCGTGGACTCCACCAGCGCGTAGCCGCTGAAGGCCACGCCTGGGCCCTCGACGACGGGGCGGAGCGCGAGGGCGATCCCGCCCACCAGCAGCCCCCCGAGGGCCGGCCGCATGACCGCGGGGACCAAGGGCAGGCTCTTGAAGAGCCGCTCCACGGCGCGGATCCCGTGGACGAAGAGCCAGCCCACGGCGGCGGCGAGGATGCCGAGGACGATGAAGCCGCCGATCTGCTTCAGCCCTCCAAAGGAGAGGTGCTCGGCGACCTCGCGGGGGATCATGACCGCGCGCTCTTCTCCGAGGATCGCGCCGAAGGTGGCGTAGGCCACGGAGGAGGACACGACGCAGGGGATGATCGCGTCGCCCTCGAACTCTCCGCGGCGGTACATCACCTCGGGGAGGAACAGGGCGCCGCCGAGGGGTGAGGCGAACATCGCCCCGACCCCGGCGCTGCCACCGGCCATCAGCATCAGCCGTCGGTCGCGGTCGGAGAAGTGCAGGCGGTCCGCGATGGTGCTGCCGATGGCCGCTCCAATCTGGGAGATCGGGCCCTCCCGTCCGCCAGAGCCGCCGGAGCCGATGGTCAGGGTCGAGGCCACAGCGGTCACGGCGGCGACGCGCCCGCGGACCCGGCCCTTCATCCTGTGGAACGCCCGGATGACCGCGTCGGTACCCGCACCATCTCGCTCGGTCCCCGTCAGGTGGATCGTCAGCCCGACGAGCAGTCCGCCGAGGGCCGGGAAGGCGAGGACCAGCAGTGGGTTTGCGGTTCGAAGGACGCCGCCCTCCGTGGTGCCCGCCACGCGGCCGAAGCCGTGCTCGGTCGCCGCGTCCACGAGCTCCGTGAACGCTGATGCGGCGATGCCGCCGAGGACGCCGATGAGCGCCGCGAGGGCGATCCACTTGGTGAAGCCGCGCAGTTGGAGCCACTCACCGGGATTCGAGCGTTGGCCCGGCGCCCGCTCGGAAGGGGGCGGTTCGGAGCCGGGCTTGCTGGAGGTGTCACTCATGAGCCGGAGGTCCTCGGCCACAGGTCGTCGCGGTTCTCACGCATGCGGGTCACCACCTGCGTGAAGACGGCCTCCTCTCCGAGGGCGCTGATCGCGTCGACGTTGAGCTGGCAGACGGCACACACAGGGCGCGGGCCTCGGTAGCTCATGATGTCCATCTCCTCGAGGACGACATCCTCGATCCCGTGGACGGCGGCCTTCAGTGGCACCCCGTCCTCGTCGAAGCCGAAGAACAGTTTCACCTCCTTGGGCGACCGGCGGCAGAGGTAGCAGCGGTCCTGACCGTCGCCGACGGAGTCGAAGTAGCGCTGAAACTCATTCTCCAGAGACACGGCGGGAGTCTACCCCCGTCGAGCCCCTGCGCGGGGGCCCGTCCTCAGAGGAGCTCTCCCTCAGGGACTCGCTCCACCTCGAGGGGTCGATCTGCCCGCGAGGTGATCCCGTAGACGAGCTTGATCGGGTCGTCCCCGAAGACCGCCTTCAGGCCTCCCAGCTCGTTCTCGAGGGTGGCCGTGGAGCGAGCGCCTCCGGGGACCACGACCGCCGCGACCGTGCGTTCGTCGGCGGTCCTCCCGACAGCTCGCACGTACTTGCCTTCAAAGCGGCCGACCTCCACGAGCTCGGAGCCGATGATCTCGGCGGCTTCTCGACGCAGGTGGTCCATGACGAAGTCCACCCGAGCGTCGTCGAAGAGTGCGTCCATCTGGGGCCGGACGAACTCGGAGAGGACGCGCTCTCCGCGGCCCGCGTGGACCAGGGAGAGGTGGGGCTGGAGGAAGCGGAAGTGGAACGCGAGGAAGCGATCAGAGATGCGGTAGCGGCCCTTCCTCGAGCGGAGCGGGTCCGGGTCGGTGATCGGGACCTCGCGGTCCACGAGGCGCAGCTCGCGGAGGACGTGCAGGTACTTGCTGGCCGTGGGGGAGTCGACCCCGACGTTGACCGCGATGTCACCAATCCGGCTGGCGCCCTTGGCCACCGCCGCGAGGATCGAGTTGTAGGTGTGCGGCGTCGTGAGCTCCGAGCGGAGCAAGAACTGGACCTCGTCGAAGAGGTAGCCCTCCGGCCGCAGGATCTCCGTGACGATGTTCTCCTCGACGCTCTTGGTGTCATCAAAGCGCCGCAGGTAGGCGGGCATCCCGCCCAGGATCGAGAAGGCCTCGATCCGCTGCCGGACGGACCACCCTGGGAAGAAGTCGAGGGCCTCGGTGGGCCGCAGGGGCTCCAGCCGGCGCTGGCCGGTGCGGCGCCCGAAGAGCGGCGACCGTTCCGCGAGCACCTCCTTCTCCATGAACGACACCTGGCTCCCGCACAGCACCAGCATCAGCGACGAGCGCTTGCCGCGCGTATCCCAGAACTGCTGGACCTGGCTGGGGAGGCCCTTCGTGGAGTCGCAGAGATAGGGAAACTCGTCGAGCACGAGGATCAGGCGCTCGTCCCCTGCTCGCTCGGCTGCGAAGCCCAGGGCTGCGCTCCAGTCGGGGAGCTCGATCCCGTCGAGGAGTGAGTCGCCACCCAGGCCGTCCTTCAGGGCCTCCTTGAAGGACCGCAGGTTGTCCTTCTCTCGGACCTGGGCCGCCAAGAAGTACACGGCGCGGTGTTCCCCGGAGCACAGCCGCTGCAGGAGCTCGGTCTTCCCGACCCGGCGGCGGCCATAGAGCACGAAGAACTCAGGGCGCCCCGAGCCCGCGAGCTCCTCCAGGACCTTGAGCTCGTCCTGCCGTCCAATGAACTCTGGCTCCCCTCCGACGATCATGGAGAGAGGATACGCCCCCGGGCTCAGACTCCAGCGGCTTGAATCGCTCCGATCCAGGGGCCAGGGTCATCGATGTAGGGGAAGTGACCCCAGTGCTCCGCCCGCTCGGTGGGCCATTCGGCTCCCAGCGCGCGCAGCGCCGCGTCATGCTCCTCCTCGTCGGTGAGCTCGTCCTGGCCGCAGAGCCAGACGCGAATATCGTCGATGGCGGGGGGGCGGCCCGCGAGGGTGCCCTCCAGGGAAGCGAGCCAGCCCGCGTCCACCCACTCATAGAGGTGGGGGTAGGCGGAGCAGGTGGCGATGCCCGAGAAGAACGCCCGCCGCTCGTCGGCGTCGAGGGGCGAGAAGAAGTGCTCTTGCATGTAGCGCTCCTGCTCCTCGGGGTCCGCCAGCCGGCTCTGATCCTGGACCCCGCTGCTGGCGTCACCGGACCCGCGGGCGCGGACGGTCTCCCAGGGCACGGCGCCCTGGATGATGGAGGGGAGGTCGCGGACCTTGGCTCTGGCTCGAAGAGCAAGGAGCACCAGGCTGCCGAACCCGGTGGCGTAGATCAGGGGCCGCGAGTGAGAGAGGCGGTAGACGTCCACCTGCAGCTCCACCTGCTCCATGAAGGCTTCGAAGGTGGGGGCCAGTGGCCGGCCCTCGAAGCCTGGGTAGAGGACCTCCTTGAGGTCGAAGCCCAGGCCGCGGCAAGTGGCGCGGGCCCGGTTCAGGCGCGAGAGCGAGTGGCCCATATCGCCGAGGACGAGGGGACCGCGGCTCATCGGCGCGCCTCCATGGGGCGGCGCGATTCGAACACCCCGCTGTGCGTCATTTCAATCGAGTCAACCATCGGAAGAGTCTTCGATGCGGGCAGCAGAGTGGAGGCATTCAGCGTGCTTCCGTCCCCCGAGGTGAGAGATCTTGAGAGCCTTCCTCGAACAACTCGCCGCGGCGAAGCCGGCTGACGCGGGCCCTGGGCGGACCTGGGTGTTCATTCCCTATGACCAGCTCTCCCACAGGATCGGCCCTCTCGCGGCGCTGAAGCCGTCCGAGGCGGGCATCGTGATGGTGGAGTGCCCGGCCAAGGCCAGCCGACGCCCCTATCACAAGCAGAAGCTCTTCCTCGTGCTCGCCAACCAGCGCCGCTTCGCCCTCGAACAGGCGGGGCGCGGCGTCGAGGTGCGCTACATGGTCGCTGGGAAGGGGGAGGGCTACGCGGAGCCCCTGCGGGCCGCGGCGGCGGAGCTCGGTCCGCTCCTGCATATGGAGCCCGCCGAGCGGGAGCTCCGGGCGGAGCTCGAGGCGCTGGTGGTCGACGGACTCCTCGAGACGAGGCCCCACGAGGGGTGGCTCACCACGGCCGAGGACTTCATCAAGGGGACCGGCGCCGAGGCCCCCTGGCGCATGGACCGCTTCTATCGCCACGTCCGCAAGCGCACCGGGATCCTCATGGACGGCGCCGGCAAGTACGAGGGTGGCAAGGCCAGCTTCGACGGGGAGAACCGCCTCCCATGGCCCGGGGACCCCCCCGCTCCCGAGGTGCCTCGGTTCCGGCACGGGGACATCGAGCGCGAGGTCGCCGAGCTGATCGAGGCGCATTACGCCGACCACCCCGGAGTGCTGGACCCCGGCGCGATCCCCACCCGCGCGGCCCACTCGAAGAAGGTGTGGGAGTGGGCGCGGGAGGAGTGCATGGACTCCTTCGGGCCCTACGAAGACGCCATGAGTCGGGAAGAGGACAACCTCTTTCACACGCGCATCTCACCCCTCCTTCACCTGCACCGGCTCTTGCCCCGCGAGGTCGTCGACGACGTCGCGTCCCTGGACGCGCCGATCGCATCCCGGGAGGGCTTCATCCGACAGATTCTCGGGTGGCGTGAGTTCGTGCGTCACGTGCACCGCGCCACGGACGGCTTCCGCGACCTGCCGGACAGCGTCCGCCTGGAGCGCCCGCCGGCAGAGTTGCGTGGCGCTGCACCCAGCGCGCTCGGCGCGTCCCGCTCGCTTCCGGAGGCGTACTGGGGCCAGACGTCGGGTCTCGACTGCCTCGACGTCTCGGCGGGCCGCGTCCTGCGGGACGGCTACGGCCACCACATCGAGCGGCTGATGGTCCTCGCGAACCTGGGGACGCTCCTGGACGTGTCGCCGCGTGAGCTGACGGACTGGTTCTGGGCCTGCTACGTGGACGCCTACGACTGGGTGGTGGAGCCCAACGTGCTCGGCATGGGGACCTTCGGGGTCGGCGAGGCCATGACCACCAAGCCGTACATCTCCGGTGCCGCCTACATCGATCGCATGAGCGACTTCTGCGGGGGCTGCGCCTTCCACCCGAAGAAGACCTGCCCGATCACTCGCCTCTATTGGGCGTACTTCCAGCGGCACGCCGGCTCACTCGAGGGCAACCAGCGGGTGTCCATGCCCCTGCGCTCCCTGGCCAAGCGGGCCCCTGAGAAGCGCGCCGCCGACCAGCGCATCTTCGAGCACGTGCGCGGGGTGCTCGAGGCTGGAGAGCGCCTGACGCCAGAGGGCGTCGCCGCGGCGGGGGACGAGTGACCTGGAGCGGCGGGTCCGGGCCTTGGGCTGAGCCCAAGAGCTGAGCCCAAGAGCTGAGACCTGTCGCTGAGAGCCGGGGGCGGCCTCGCTGCGGGTCTCGGGCGAGGCTCGGTGAATCCTGGCCGCGGCTCACACCGGGGGCGGCGCCACCTCGAGGCGCGGTCTCCGGCCCAGTCTCAGTCGCCGGCCGCGATGCTGGCTCAGCTCTGGCCTGGCGCCTCGCGAGGTCTCGGGGGACCGGCCTGGGGCAGCGCGGGGGTAGCGCCAGCGCGGAGGCGGGCGGACATCGGGGTTCGAGGCCCCACAGGGGACCCAATGAACGCCCTTCTATTGCCTATCGAGTCACCCCTGGGCCCCTTCCGGGACCCCCGAGAGAGTGTCGAGGGCACGCATCCCTCGGGTCGAGCGGGGCGAAGTTTCACGTGTGAAAGAACATGCCTACGTCATCCTCGGGGCCACCGGGGGAATCGGCAGCTCGCTCTGCCGTCGCATTAAAGGCCGGGGGGGGCGACTGCTGCTCGCCGCTCGCGATGAGGCCAAGCTCGCCGCGCTGTCATCGGAGCTCGACGCGCCTCATATGGCGCTGGACGCGGCGGAGCCCGCGGACGTCAAGGTGGCGATCGAGCGCTGCAAGGAGGCCCACGGCAGGTTTGACGGGATCGTGAACAGCGTGGGCTCGATCCTCCTCCGCCCCGCCCATATGACGAAGGTCGAGGACTTTGACGCGACGGTTCGGACCAACCTTCGCTCCGCTTTTGCCACGGTCCACGCCGGCGCGGCGGCGCTGCGTCGCTCGGGCGGATCGATCGTCCTAGTGAGCACGGCGGCGGCTCGAACGGGCCTGCCCAATCACGAGGCGATCGCCGCCGCCAAGGCTGGAGTCCAGGGCCTGGCCCTCTCGGCCGCGGCGACCTATGCCCCACAGGGGGTCCGGGTCAACGTCGTCGCTCCCGGCCTCGTCAACACACCGCTCGCGGCACCTATCACCAGTTCCGAGAAGGCGCTCGAGACCTCGCGGGCCATGCATGCCCTCGGACGCATCGGTGAGCCCGACGAGGTCGCAAGCGCCATCGAATGGCTGCTCGATCCTGGCCAAGGCTGGGTCACCGGACAGGTGCTCGGCGTCGACGGCGGCCTCTCGTCCGTCAGGACGCGCTGAGGGCCTGGCCTTGTCCGGTGGACTGCTCCTCGCCGCGCACGCCGCGTCCACCTGGGCGCTGGTGGGGCTGATCTGGACGATCCACGTGGTGCACTATCCGCTCTTCGCATCCGTGGGCTCGGGCTTCCGCGCCTATCACGAGTCACACATGCAGCGGATCTCGCTCGTGGTGGGGCCGCTGATGCTCGTGGAGCTGCTGACCGCGATCGCGCTCTGGCTCTCGCCTCCCGCGGGGATCGACGGCCGGGTGTGGCTCGCTGGCCTGGCGCTGCTGGGCGTGGCCTGGCTGGAGACGGCCCTCTTCGCCGTCCCGCAGCACGGTCGGCTCGAGCAGGGCTTTGATGAATCGACCCACCGCGCGCTGATGGCGGGCAACCTGGTCCGCACCCTCGCGTGGACCGCGCGGGGCGTGCTGGTCGGTTGGGTGATGGTGCGGCTGCTGGACGGCGAGGCGATGGCATGAGCCGCGCGGACGCCATCGTCGTTGGCGCCGGGTTCGGCGGGCTGGGGACGGCGCTCTCCCTCGCCGAGCGCGGGGCCAAGGTCCGCCTCTTCGAGCGGCTGACCTATCCGGGCGGCTGTGCCTGCACCTTCGACCACGACGGCGATCGGTTCGAGGGCGGCGCGACGCTGTTCTCGGGCTTTGATGACGAGCAGATCTTCGGCCAGTGGATCAGGCGTCACGGGATGGCCGTGGAGTTCGAGCGCCTCGACCCAGCCCTGGAGCTCCGGACGCCAGGGCGTTCGATCCTGGCGCATCGGGACCGGGACGCGCTGCTCGCGCAGTTTGAACGCATGGACGGCGCGCCTGTCCGCGGCCTGCGTCGCTTCTTTCGCCTCCAGGAGCGCGTGGCGGCGGCCCTCTGGCCGCTCCTCGATGACGCCGAGCTCCTGCCTCCGTTCAACGCGCGCGCGCTCGCGCGGCACGCGGCGCGGCTGGGCTCGTACCTGCCCCTGGCCGGGCTCGTCGGCCGGCCCCTGTGGAGAGTCCTGGAGCGCTACGGCCTGACCGGCTTTGATCCCCTCGTGCACTGGCTTGATTCCCAGTGCCAGATCACCGTCCAGTGCGGGGTGAGAGAGGCCGAGGCGCCCTTCGCCCTGGCCGCCCTCGACTATCACCACCGAGGCGCCGTTCACGTGAAGGGCGGCATCGGCGAGCTGGCCTGGGAGATGGTTCACGCCATCGAGGCCCTCGGCGGGCGCGTCCACTTCGGTGCTCCGGTTCGCGGCGTGGACCGTGACCCGCGCGGGCTCTGGAGCGCGTGCGGCGGCGGTGAGGAGGTGAGCGCACCGCACATCGTCTTCAACACCCTGCCCCAGGATGCGGCGCGGATCGCCGGGCTGGACGACCCGGTGCTCAAGAGGCTGTCGGGGCGGGTGTCTGGCGGCTGGAGCGCGGGGATGATCTTCCGCACGGTGCAGCCTCCCGAGGGCTGCGCCCCGGGCGCCCATCATCTCGAGATGGTGGCCGACCCCGCGGCGCCGTTCCTGGAAGGGAACCACGTGTTCATGTCCATCGGCGCCGAGCAGGAGGGGGTCAGCAACCCTGCCCTCCGGCGGGCCACGCTCTCCACCCACATCTCGGTCGACCGGGTCCGCGAGGACGGGGACGCGGGGCGCGAGTACGTCCAGCAGGTTCAGGACCGGATGCGCCGGACGGTCGCCGAGCTCGCGCCTGAGTGGTGCGAGGTCGTGCGGGAGTTCACGGGCTCGGCGCGGACCTTCAAGCGCTGGACGGGCCGGTCGGAGGGGCTCGTGGGCGGTATCCCGCGGCGGGCGGGCCTGGCGGCGTACGCGGGAGTCCTCGGCGAACGCTTCCCGGAGGGGTTCCACCTCGTGGGGGACAGCGTCTTCCCGGGGCAGAGCACGCTCGCGGTCGCGGCTGGTGGTCGAAGGGTTGCCGTGGAGATCCTTCGCGGGATGGGCGCGGGCGATCGCCAGCTGATCCGGGCCACGGCGTCGGTGGTCCGGCGCACC
>CALLKX010000053.1 GCA_938083085.1 uncultured bacterium | reverse complement strand
GTCACGGTGCCCGGACCGGCGATCACCCTCGAGCGAACGAAGCTGCGCGGGTTCAGGATCACGAGAGTTCGCCCCGGCGGCCTCGCCGTTTCCGCCGGCCTGCGGAATGGCGACCTCCTGGTTGAGGTCGATGGGCAGCCGGTGGACTCCAGGTCCATGCAGCGGTTGAGACTGGATGTGGGGCGGCGCCAGCCGACGCTCACCGTGGAGAGGGACGGTGCGCGCCACGAGCTGAAGCTCGGCCTGGGCGACCCGGGGCAGCCGGCCTACGCGCAGCTCAGAATGTACTTGGAAGCCGTCGAGGACTGAGCGCGATCAGGTCCTGTGGAAGGCCTTCTCCAGGTCGGCCAGGGTGAACTTCACCCGGGTCGGGCGGGCGTGCGGGCAGGTCTGGTCCATGCCTGCGTCCCGGGCGCGCTCGAGCAGGGCGCGGATCGAGGACTCGTCCAGGGTGTCCCCCGCCATGATCGACGAGCGGCAGGAGGTGCGGTGCAGGACCTCCTCCTGGACGTCCTCGGCGTCGGGGGCCTTGCCTGTGCGCGCGATCACGTCCACCACGTCCCGAACGATGGCCTCGGGGTCGGGGCGGCGGATGCGCGCGGGGAGGCCGTGCACGGCCACGGTCTTGTCCCCGAAGGGCTCGATCTCCAGCCCGATGCGGCGCAGGGCGTCCTGGTGGACGGTGATGAGCTGGACGTCCGCCTGGGAGAGGTCCACGAGCTCGGGCGCGAGGAGCCGCTGCACCTCGACCTTGCCTGCCTTCACCTCGCGCCGCAACTCCTCGAAGGTGAGGCGCTCGTGGAGGGCGTGCTGATCGATGATCTCGAAGCCGTCGGGCACCGCCCGCAGGATGTAGGTGCGGTCCACCTGGATGTAGGGTCCGCGGAGATCGTCCACCGTGGCCCACTGGTCCCCATGCGCTCCATCCGCGCCAGGGATGCCCTCGGCGGCCAGACCGGCGGGAGGAGATCCGGCGGGAGCACCCGGGGCGCTGAAGGACGTGGGCTGCCCACCGTCTCGGGGAGGCACCTCGCGCACGATGTAGCCCTCCCCTGGGGCGCCGCTGCCTGGGGCGTCGCTGCCTGGGGCGCTCGACCCCGCCGGTCTCGGAATCCAGGCGCCCGCGGCCCCCGCGCCACGCGGCCCGGGATCGGGCAGGGTCTCGCGCTGCATCGGGCGACCCTCGCGGCGGCGCAGGCGGTCGATCATGGACTCCCCCGGCGTGGCCATGTTCGTGCGCATGACCGCCTCCTTCAGGGCGTTGACCAGGAACCCAAAGAGCGAGCGCTCATCCCGGAGTCGCACCTCGCTCTTGGCGGGGTGCACGTTCACGTCCACGGACTCGGGGTCCATCCAGAGCTGGAGGAAACCCACGGGCTGCAGGCCGTCGATGAGCACGCCGCGGTAGGCGTCCTTGAGCACCCGGGTCAGGACCTTGTCCTTCATGGGCCGGCCGTTCAGGAACCACATCTGACGCCGCGCGTCCCGGCGACCAAAGCGCGGCGGCGCCACGTAGCCGGTGATGCGGGTGGAGCCCATGGAGGCCTCCACCGGCTCAAGCTCGGAGGCGAGCTCGTCCCCAAAGACGCGCCGGATCCGCGCCAGCAGATCCATGCCAGGCTCCACGTCGAACACCCGCCGGCCGCCGTGCATGACCACGAAGCCGATGCCGCCCTGGCCTGTCTCGTCGGCGGGGTGCGCCAACGCCACGCGCTGGACAATCTCGGTGCAGCGGGAGAGCTCGGTCTGCTCGCGCTTGAGGAAGCGCCTCCTCGCGGGCGTGTTGAAGAAGAGATCGCGGACCTCGACGATCGTCCCCTCGGGCATGCCCGCCGGAGTGATCTTGCCGCGGCGCCCGCCCTCCTCCGTGATCTGAGCCCCCACGTCGGCGCCCCGAGGGCGCGAGCGGATAGAGCAGCGCGCCACCGAGGCCATGGACGCGAGCGCCTCCCCACGGAACCCAAGGCTCGCGATGTGATCGAGGTCCTCGGGGGTGCGAAGCTTGCTGGTGGCGTGGGCCTCAAACGCGAGGTCGAGGTCCTCGGGGATCATGCCGAGCCCGTCGTCCGTGACGCGCACCATGCGCATCCCACCCTCCTCGAGATCGATCTGGATTCGCGAGGAGCCCGCGTCGATGGCGTTATCGAGCAGCTCCCGCACCACAGAGGCCGGCCGTTCGATGACCTCCCCGGCTGCGATCTGGTTCCGGACGACCTCGGACAGGACGGCGATACGCCCACCCTCAGGCACGGTCTCGTTGGCGGCTTCCCTCATGCCCCCATGATAGTTCACCGGCGCTCGGATCGAGAGCCCGAGCCGCCGCTCGAGCCCCGCCAGCGGAGGGCGAGCTGCATGAAGTCCGTGGCGTCTACCTGCACCGAGGAGCGCGAGCGCCGCTCCAGGTGGGCGAAGTCCTCGAGCATCGGCTTCCAGGCGCCCGGGTCTCGGGCCCCCATGCGCCGCTCAAAGGCGTCCACCGCAGGCTTCGGGCCGCGGACACCAGCCGCTGCCGCTGCCGCAGAGACCCCGCGCCCCGCCTCGAGCTCACCCGCGCCACGCACCGCCTCGCGCAGCTTCGCCGACACCGCGGTGCTCAGCTGGGCGACGATCCCGCTCTGGTCGAGGGTGCGGCTCCCGTCACGCTGGACGGCGCCGCCCGAGAACAGCGTCTCGATCCCCACCGCCGCCTTGCGAACGTCGCCCGCCACGAGAGACTCGGCCACGTCCCAGACCGACGCGCTGCTGTCCCAGGTCACGAGATCCTGGATCGCCTCCGACCCGCGACCCACCAGGCCCTTGAGCCGATCCTCAATGGCGTTCAGGTCGTTCCCGGTGGCCGCGACCACGTAGTAGGCCTCGGCGCTGTCCAGCTTGACCCCGAGGCTGCGCGCGCGGGCGCCGCACCACTGCGCGAGCTCCGTGTTCCGCGGGTCCGGATTCCACGGCGGCGGCGTGTCATAGAGGCGCCGGCACCCGACGATCGGACCCTCCGCCTCCTTCACCGCCTTGGCGAGGGCGTGATCCGCGCGGAGCTTGTCCGCGGAGAGCACGATCGCGCCCGGACTCGCCGATCCGATCCAGGCCAGCATGGCGTCACGAACCGCGGCGGAGAACGCCGAGGCGCGGTCCACCACCACTCGCTCCGCGTGGTGCAGCACCACGCAACGCGACGCCTGGAAGAGCGCGCCGGTGGAGAGGTCATCCACCAGCCGGCCCGCGGAGTAGTCCGGATCGAGGGGGTCGTGCCGGCAGACCTCAAGTCCATCCGCCCGCGCCCGCTCGCTCAGGGCTCGCACGCCGCGCTCCCGGAAGTACGCCTCGTCTCCCCGCAGGATGGACACCCGCGGGAGCCCTTGATCGATGCGATGCTCCAGCTCCCGGAGAGCGTCCTCCGGGTTGGGGTCCCTGGGCTTCTTCTTGCCTGCCTTCTTCTTGCGCGCCATTCAGACCACAGCGTCGCCCGAGCGGAGCGCCATGTCGAGGGCCAGCCCGAGGAAGAGGGCCACGCCGACCCAGCCGTTGATCGTGAAGAAGGCCACGTCGACCCGGCTCAGGTCGTCCTCGCGCACCAGGCTCTGCTCCCAGCACAAGAGAGCCACAGCCGCCGCGCAGCTGATCCAGAACACCAGCCCCGTATCGGCCCGCCAGGCCAGGAGCGCCAGAGAGAGGGCCGTGAGCACGTGCAGCAGGCGCGACAGCCGAAGGGCGCCGCCGACGCCCAGCTTGGCTGGGATGGAGTGCAGCCCGCGCCCGGCGTCGTACTCAGCGTCCTGGCAGGCGTAGATGAGGTCGAAGCCCGCCACCCAGGTCCAAACCGTGCAGAACAAGAGCAGCACCGGGATCAGGTCCCCGGAGAAGTCGCCTCGGACCGCGATCCAGGCCCCAAGGGGCGCCAGCCCAAGGGCCACGCCGAGGACGAGGTGGACGGCGACGCTGAAGCGCTTCACGTAGCTGTACCCGAGCAAGACCCCCAGCACCGCCGGAGAGAGCCAGCCGGCGAGCTCGTTCAGGGCGAAGGCCCCCGCCACGAAGATGCCCGCGGAGACGATCACCAGCCCCCGGGCGTACCCCACGGCGAGCGTACCGCTCGGGAGTTCCCTCCCCGCGGTCCTTGGGTTGGCGGCGTCGATGTCACGATCCACGAGCCGGTTGAAGGCCATCGCGGCGGTGCGCGCCGTCACGGCGCACAGGACAATCCAGCCCAGGGTCACGAGGGGCGGCGGCCCGCCCGCCGCCAGCCACGCCCCCATCAGCGCGAAGGGGAGCGCGAAGACCGAGTGGCTGAACTTGACCAGCGACAGGGTGGCAGCGACCCGGCTCACTGGCCCGCCCCGCTGGTCCCCTCGCTCCCCGGCGGCGTCGTGCCGGGATCGCCCGAGGGCTCCTCCAATCCGTCCCAGCGAGCCCCGACGTTCTGATCTACACCGAGTCGGTCGAGCGCCTTTCCGACCACGTGCGCCACGAGGTCATCGATGCTCTTCGGCAGGTGATAGAAGCCCGGCATGCACGGGAGCACAATCCCACCGAGCCGCACCGCCCGCAGCATGTTCTCCAGATGGATCTCGGAGAGCGGCGTCTCGCGGGGCATCAGCAACAGGCGCCGGCCCTCCTTGAGCGCCACGTCCGCGGCCCGCTCCACCAGGTTCGAGCTGAAGCCTGCGGTCACCCGCGCGAGCGTGCCCATGCTGCACGGGGCGATGATCACGCCCCCGGTGAGCGACGTCCCGGACGCCGCGGGCGCCTCGATCGCGTCGCTCGTGAACACGCGCACGCGGTCCTCCCATCCAGCGGGGAGCCCGGCCTCTCCAAGCCAGCCGGGCAAGGCGGCCTGGAGCCTCTCTCCGCGGACGCCCGCTTCGACGCCCAGCTCGTGCCGCAGGACCTTGCAGCCCGCCTCGGTGATGCAGAGGTCGACCTCGCAGCCAGCCCGCAAGAGTTCGAGCACGAGCCGCTCTGCGTACGCATGCCCGCTCCCGCCGGTGAGCCCGACGAAGTACCTCAGGGGTCGATCTGCGCTCATGGTTTAACGGGGCAGGGCGCCGACCAGCAGCGCAAGGTTGAAGAAGGCGTGGGACCAGGCCGCGACGCCGAGCCCCCGCCAGAGAAAGAGGGCTGCGAGCAGAATGCCGGCGGTGGCCCGCCAGGTGAAGACGGCCGCGTCATAGGGCTCACCGCCCGGCCCGAGCCAGCCGGTGAAGGCCTCCAGGTGGAACCCAGCAAAGAGCAGCGCGGAGCCGATCGAGGCCACGGTCACCGCCCCCAGCCGGGCTGCCCCGGGGACTGCGCCGAGCCAGGTCAGGAACTGCTTGCTCAGGAGCCAAAGGACCGAGAGCGCCCCCAGGCGGAAGATGACCTCCTCGTAGGCCGCCCCGCCCATGACGAAGCCCGCACGATCCGCCGTGGGGCCGCCGGCGCTCCCACCGCCCAGCGTCATGGCTCCGACGTAGGGCGAGGCCACCTCCGCCGCCGCGAAGAGCACGGGGCCGAGCACGAGCGAGCCGAGCGCCCCCTCGATGAGGGTCCGCGCGAAGCGCGGACCGAGCGCGGCTCCGTGCTCCCGGCGTACCTGCAGGTAGAAAGACACCAGGGCTGCGATGGTCAACACCGCGAGGATCAGTCGACGGGCGAGCACCACATCGGGGGCGCCGAGCCGCGTGAAGGGAGAGAAGAGCATCGCCTCGGCCACGGCCCGCGGGTGCCCGGGCTCGCCTGGGCCGGCGAGCTCGTAGGCCACGAACAAGGGGAGCATGGCGAGGAAGCCAAAGGACACGCCCCGCGCCGGGCCGTCCACGCGAAGCGAGAGCACCTTCGCCTGGGAGACCGGCGGGTCCTCCTCGTCGTCATACTCGTCCTCGTAGCTCGTCATGGCCTGGTCAGCTGCGCTCGTGCGGAGTCATTGGGTGCGAAGGAACCACACCGTGGTGGATACAGGCGATGCCCCGCCAGAGCCGCTCGAAGCCGCACTCCACCAGCCCGTCCTGCTCCATCTCGCCCTGGAGTTGCTCCGGTCCAGGCCAGCCCTGAACCGTGTCGTCCAGGTAGTCGTAGGCCGCCCGATCCCCGGAGAGGGCTCCGCCGATCCGGGGCAAGACGTGCTCGAGGTAGGCCCGGTAGACCCGGCCGAAGACGTCCTTGCGAGGCATGCTGAACTCCAGCACCAGCACACGGCCGCCGGGGCGCACCACCCGCGTCATCTCGCGAATACAGCGACGGCGATCCGCGACGTTCCGCAGCCCGAAGGCGATCGTGGCGGCGTCCGCGACCGAGTCACCGACCGGGAGCTCAAGCCCGTCCCCTTGGAGCCAGGCCACCGCCCCTCCGCGCTCGTTGTTCTTCGAGGGCGCGATCGCGACCATCTCAAAGGTGAAGTCGACCCCCACCACCTGGGCTCCGGCCTTCGCAAAGAGCAGCGCGAGGTCCCCCGTCCCGCACGCCACGTCGACCACCGTGGATCCTGGACCTGGCGACCCGGCCGCCGCCATCACCTTGCGTCGCCAGCTGCGATCCACGCCGCCCGACAACACGCGGTTGGCGAGGTCGTACCGCCCGGCGATCCCGGCGAACATGGAGCGAACAGCGGTGGGATCCGGCACGAGAGGGTCAGGTGTAAAGGAAGGGGGAGCTGCGAGGGCGCCTGCGGGCGCAGGCCCCAAAATGAGGGCTGCCCCCGCGATTCGCTCGCGAGGGCAGCCGAGATTCTCAAGGCCCAGGGAACCGGATGGGTGCCCAGGGACGGGAAGGGAGGCCTCGGCGAGGCGAGAGCCCCGCTACCCCCGCTCCATCACTGGCGCCAGTAGTCAGAGAGGATCGTCACCTGCGGGACGGGCACCGACTGGATCCCTTGGACGTAGGGGTTCGTGTCGAACCGCGGCGTACCCGTCACACCGAGGGCGAGCACGTCGATGACGCCGCTGCCTCCGATCGGGTTCGGCACCGACGCGAACAGGAAGCGAGGCTCCGAGGTGTTCAGGCCGCCACCGCCGATGAGACGGTAGGAAGCCTTGCTGTTGGCCGGAATCGGCGAGCCAGCGCTGAACGTGTTCGACGGTCCCGGGACGCCACCGAGGTTGCGCTGGTTGTCGAAGGCGATGTCCACCGGGATCCCCGACAGCTGGCCGAGGGCCTGGCTGAGGGACAGCGGGACGCCGTATTGAAGGTCGCGGAAGTTCGCGTTGCCAGCGCCGATCTGCGTCAGCGGGATCTGGCCCGACAGCGCGCTCTCGATCCGGAGGCGGGAGATGGCACCGATGCCGAGGTTGCCGGGGTTGCCGGTCGCCACGTCGATCGGGCCCTCGTGGACCACGTAGACCGAACCGTCGAGGTTGATCGGGTCGATCTGGATCTGCTTGGGCGCCTGGAAGTCGAACGGGAGGATGCCGACGATGTCGTCGAAGCCCCAGCCGTTCACGCCGTTCGGACCGGACTCGAAGAGCGCAACGGTGCCGGAGCGGTTGAGGGCGTAGGCAAAGTAAACGCCTCGCTGGAAGGAGAAGCCGAGCATCCGCGGGGTGATGCAGACCTCGAACGGGCGGTTCAGCTGCGAGTTGATCGTCCGGCGCACGTCGAGCGTGGCGGCGGCGATGATCGACATCGTGTTGCTGAGCTCGTTGGTGACGAGGATGTCCTCGTTGGTCGGCTCGAACGCGATTCCGCGGGGCGAGTTGCCCACCTGGACGGTCCGGATCACCTGGTGGAACTGGGCCGACTGCGGGTTGATGTCCACGAAGGTCACCGTGTCCGCGAGCTGGTTGCTGATCGCCAGGAGGTCGATGTTCGGACCCATGGCCATCGAGGTCGGGTCGGGCACCGCGATGCGCTCGAGGACCGTCATCCTGTTCGAGTTGAACACGACGATCTCACTCCGCGGGCGGTCCGCCACGTAGAGGAAGTGGCCGAGCTGCTGGCGCATTTGATACTGCGTGCAGTTCTGCGACTGGGTCTGACCGAAGCTCGGCCCGAGGAAGAACAGGTTCTGCTCGAGGGTCAGGAGGCCCGTGGGCGGCGTGTTCGTCGACGGGACCGGGAACGGGTTGCCAGAGACCAGCAGGTTGTTCGTGACCGTGTCGATGGACGTCGGCTCGTTGCCACCGATGAACGGCGACACGCACTGGGGCGGGAACCCGAGCGTCGGCGGGTTGGGGTGCGGTGCCCACGAGATGATGTTCTCGTAGCCCGGGTTGAGGCCGCCGAACTGGTTGACCTGGGCCGGAGCCAAGGTGTTGGGCTGGTTGCCTTGCACGGACGCGATGACCTTGAGACCGTCCAGGGCGCAGACGTTGCCGCCGCCGGCCTGGCAGCCGAAGGGCGGCGGTGCGTTCCGGATCGTTCCATCGAGCGCGTGGCCGATGTGCATGTCCGTCACGGTGCTGATCAGCGGCGCGCGGACGATGAGGTCCTCGAGGCTGCTGTCCCTGGTCAGCGTGAAGACACCCGCGGAGCCGCCGTTCACCGTGCACTCGCCCGGGTTGAGCAGGGGCCGAATGGTGGGGTTCTGGGTGACGTTCTGGTCGTACGGGAAGCGCGTTTCACCCGCGAGCGGGTAGGGCTGCGACGTGATCGGGTTGCCCGTCGACTGGCCGAAGCCGTTGAGGTCGAGCACCGAGAGGCCCGGGGAGGCACCACCGCGCGCCACGTAGATCGTGTCCGGGGAGACCGGCGCGTTCACGAGGCCAGGACCTTCGCCCGTCTCGAAGAAGCTCGTGGTGCCCAGGGTGTTGACGTTCGGCCCGAACCCACCAGCGCCGTTCGGCACCTGGCTGAAGTCCTCGATCTGGTCCGTCGACAGATTGATGTCGACCCGCGAGAAGGTGCCGCAGGTGAGGAACTCGGGACCCTCTCCGGGGAAGGAGAAGCCCGGGAAGAGCTCATAGGTGGAGAGATCGAACGGGCTCACCGGGAGCGCGGTGAACGGCATCGTGGTGATCGACGTCGGAGGACCGAACGTGATCTGGAACGCCGACGACAGCGAGGGCGGGCTCACGCCCGCGATCTCACCCACCGAATAAGGCTGAACCGGCTCCGTGAAGCTCACGCGGATAGCGGTCTGGGGATCCACATCCGTGTCCCCGTTCGTCGGGGTGATCAGCGGCGCCGACTGGGGCGGCGGCTCGGTGATGACCTCCGGGGCGAGGGTGTCCACGCCGACGGTGGAGGACGCGAGCACCGCGTCCGAGAGCGTCCGGCCGTTCGTGGCAAGGAGCGCCTTGCTGGCGGAGAAGCGGATCTGGACGTTCGCGGAGAACGTGTTGAAGGTGTTGAGGTTGTTGTCGTCGTCAGCCACGAACACGATGGTCTTGTCCGACACAAGATCAGCCGCGTTCGGGATGAACGAGTTCACCCCCGGGAAGCCGTTCGCCTCGGGTACGAGGGCGATCAGGAAGCCGGGGTTCCCCGGATCCTCTTCCACCCATTGCACGAGGTTGAGCTGCGGGGGGCTGCCGGTCGCCGGGCCCACCAGAGTCTTTCCGCCGATGAACGTCCGGCCGCTCGCGGGCAGAGAAGCCCCGCTGAACGGATCGAGAGTGGTCACGCCGACGGCACCCGAGAGGGTCGGGCTCGACGGGCTCGGGTTGACCACCGAGAACGGGTCGATGACCTGGGTGAAGTTGGCGAAGATGTAGTGGTTCCCCGGGTTGCCGTTGGGCAGCGTCGCCGTCGGCTCGAAGATCGGCGTCGGGAGAATCGGGTTACTCCGCGTCACGTTGTTCTGGATGTCCTCATTCGTACGAATGACGACGACCTGCCCCGTCGGGGTCCCGGTGGAGTCCAACTCGAGCACGCGGTGCGGGAGCAACTGACCGAACCCATTGCCGACCTCGTTCAAGCGCAGCAGGGCGCCGGACCCGGAGACACCGTCAACGGAGGCCTTTCCACCGCCGCATCCAGCGACCAGAGCGGTAACGGCGAGACCCGTAGCGAGCGTGCGAGCGATGGGCCTGAGATGGGCCGCGCCGGCGGATTTGACTTCTTCGTGCATGAAGAGCATCGGGGGGGGGTTGGTGCCATCGGGGTGTTCGCCCGATGACGTACGGCCACGGGGGCCGAACAGTCGGAGTGGAGGACCGCCGCCCCGTGGCGCAAAGTGCACCGGGGGAAGCGGTTGGAATCTGGGGGACCGCGCGAAGAGGGTCAACTCCCGTGCCAGCCGCCGCCGGACCGAGGGGTCGGTAGCGACAACTCGGGACCGCAGCGAACTGATAAAGATCAGCCTGACCCTGCGGTTACGAACGGTCCACGCGAATTGAAAAGAGCATCCGAGCCGCCCCTCACCGTGGGAGGGATCGGCCGTGAAGTGTGCGGAATCATTGCATCTGCGCAGCACATGTCCCCCCTGGGTGGTCGGAGGCGCACATGTGGCCGCGGTCTCAGACCCACGACTCCCCCATAGTTTGGGAACGCATATGGGTGGTGTCAAGGCAGGCCCGCCGTCTGCCCCGCCACCCCTGGGGGGCTCTTTTCGGGCACTCCGAAGCCCCGCCTGCCCGGACTGCACGATGGGAGCACTCGACCCAGGAGCCAGGAGCCACCCTGCCCCCTTCAACCGCCCCTGAGCCCCGCCTCTCGTCCGTACGCATGGCCTGCGGTCGCCGCCGGGGCACGGGCCGCTTGAAGATTGGGGCTGGGAGACCTGGTCGCCGGGGCACTGAGCGCCGGGGCACTGAGTGCGGGGGTCCTGAGCGCGGGGGTCCTGGTCACGGGTGATTCTGGTCGCGGGTCATTCTGATCGCTGCTGATTCTGGTCGCGCAGATTATCCACCCCGCCTCCCCTGGACCCTCCGGTGGAGGAAGACGGCCTCGGGTCGATGGCCGGCGCGCCTCCGGGAGCCGGGCGACCCAATGCCACCAGAAGTGAGGTCCCGCGAGGGATTCCTCCGAGGAGCCGGGGAGGCCCCTCAGGTCCGAGGGGCCCGCATCGCGGGTCCCGAGAATCACGCCATCGGGCCATGGACTGAAGCCCCTCGAACAGGCCCCCAGGGAGGGCCAAGAGCGGGAGACCGCCCCATCGCCATCGGCGGAATTGCTCGCGGCGATGGCCCAAGGGCCCTGCCGGCTGGGCCTCCCCCGACCGGCGCCACCGCCAAAGAGGCGGACGAGGGGCCTGCCTCCTTCGCATGGGGGGCGCCAGCCGGTATCCTCGGCGCGATGGAAGGCGGCGGATTGGATCAGAACGGGGCGATGCCTGGACGCGGGTCCGAGTCCAGGCCGGTGGAGCCCGCGCCCGCCACGCCAAGCACATCAGGGGATCACGTCTTCAATCCCTCGGCGCTCGAGGACCTGGGGACGCCTGGCCCCAGCGGAGGCTCGGCCCCCGAACGGATCACCGAGGTCGGCCTCCGGCCCGTCGCGCTGAAGGAGTTCGTGGGCCAGGGCGGGGTCGTCGAGAACCTTCGGGTGCATCTCGACGCGGCCATGGAGAGGGATGAGCCCCCGGACCACGTCCTGTTCAGCGGCCCCCCCGGCCTCGGCAAGACAAGCCTCGCACGCATCATGGCCGGCGAGCTCGGGACGAGCCTCCAGCCCACCTCGGGCCCCGCGCTCGACAAGCCGCGAGACCTCGTGGGCCTGCTCACCAGCTTGAAGCGCGGCGACGTCCTCTTCATCGATGAGATCCACCGCCTCCCCATCGCCGTCGAGGAGTACCTCTACACCGCGATGGAGGACTTCCGGGTGGAGATGACCCTGGACAGCGGACCCCACGCCCGGATCCTCCCGATCGAGCTGGAGCCCTTCACCCTCGTGGGCGCGACCACGAGAGAGGGGCTGCTGTCCGCTCCCTTCCGCGCGCGCTTCGGGCTGTCCCTTCGACTGGACCCCTACCCGGCCCACGAGCTCGAGCAGATCGTTCGGCGCGCAGCGCGCATCCTCAAGGTGCAGATCAACGACGAGGCCGCGGCGATCCTCGCGGAGCGGAGCCGCGGGACCCCGCGCATCGCGGGCCGCTTCCTCAAGCGCGTGAGAGACCGCGCGCAGATCGACGGCAACCGCGCCATCGACGCGCAGCTCGCCGAGGCGACCCTGAGGAGCATCGGCGTGGACGGACACGGCCTGGAGGAGATGGACCGGCGGATCCTCCGCTGCCTCGCGGACCACGCTCCGCTGCCCGCAGCGCTCAAGACCATCGCGGCGGTGGTGGGTGAGATGGAGGACACGATCGAGGATGTCTTCGAGCCACACCTCCTGCGCTCCGGGTTCCTCCGCAAGACGCCACGCGGGCGGATGATCACGGAGCAAGGGCTGCGCCTGATCGGCGCTGAGCCCCCGCTGACCTCAGCGCAAGACGGCTTGCCGTTCACCACTTGATGGTGCGGCTCCCCCCCTCGGGCCGCCCTCTCCGCCACCTCGGCGGCCTGCCGTTGGGCTTGCTCTCGGGTCTGCTGCTGTGCTCGCTGCTCGGCCTGCTCCTCGTGGTGACCAGCTGCGCCCCCAGGCGGGCGTCAGTTGGATCCATGGCATCGGAGGCTGCGCCTCGGAGCAAGAGCATCCGCCGCGAAGCGCCCGCGCAAGCCACCCATTCCCACCTGCGGCTCCCGGCCCAGGTCACCGTCGAGTTGTCCGGGCTGCGCGGCGCCGACGAGGTCCGGTGGCGCGGCCCCGACGGCCGGCCAGGACTCGCCGAGCTAATCGGCTCCGGCGTCTTTCTGAATGGAGCCGCAAGCCCGTCTCCAGCTCGCGTTCGGGGTCCGGTCACCATTGAGGATCGGACCTACGACGGCATCCTGCTGATCATGCCGTGCCCCGAAGGGGGCCTCGAGGCTCGCGTCCAGCTCGGCCTCGAGGCGTACGTCGAGGGCGTGGTTGCCTCGGAGACCTCGATCTGGTCCGCGACCTCGGCGGAGCTCGAGGCCCAGGCCATCGCCGCGCGGACGTACGCCGCGGCAACTCTTCGGCAGCGCTCCGAGAATGGAGCGCCAGCCCTCCTCGCGGACGGCGTCATGGATCAGGCGTTTGGCGGGCGCCACACCCCCGGCTCCTCGGCCCGCGCTCGAGAGGTCGCCGACCGACTGACTCGTGCGGTCCAGGCGACGCGCGGGTTCGTCCTGATGCGGGGCGACCGCTTCGAGGAGGCGCGCTATCACGCGGCCTGCGGCGGGCACACCAGCAACTTCAGCGACGTCTTCCGCAAGGAGCACCGCGAGCGGAACGCCGCCGGCCCTACGGGCGTCCCCTGCTCATCTTGCGCGCGCCGGGCCGCCCGCGAATCTTCCCAGGGCGCGCCGGATGAGAAGCGGCCCCTCGGATGGATCGAGGAGCTCAGCCCCTCCTCCCTGGCCAGGATCGGCCGGGTGTTCGGACTCCCCGGAGCGCCCCGGCGGATCGGGCCCGCGCGAACCGACGCCGGGGGCCGATGGCTAGACGTCGCCCTCGAGGCGAACGACGGCACCGTCAAGCGAATCCCCTTCGAGGAGCTCCGGCGGGCTGCGGGCTACGGGGTGCTGCGTAGCGGCGCGGTCGTGGCCACCGTCCCCGCTCCGTCTGACCCTCTCCTCGGAGGCGGCTGGCGCGCTCAGGGGAAGGGCCGTGGGCACGGCGTCGGCCTCTGCCAGGAGGGCGCGCGGGATCTCGGCCGTGCAGGCTGGAGCTCCGCCGCCATCCTCGCGCACTACTACCCCGGCGCGACCCTCGCCCGCCACGACGGCGGGGCGCCCCCCGACCGGTCCGTCCTGGACCGACACTCCAAGGCTGAGGCCGCTCAGGCCGCGGCCCCCATGACCCTGGCAAGCGCCGCCGATCGATGACCTCTCCCTCTGCTGCCACGACCCCATCGAGCGAACTGCCGTCCTCGAGCCAGGGGGGCTTCGCCTACCAGGTCGAGGCCACCAGCCCCGGCGACCCCGGCGCTCGGCGGGCCCGCGTGGGGCGCTTCTCTACCCCCCATGGCGACGTCGCGACTCCCGCGTTCATGCCCGTCGGAACCCGCGGGACGATCAAGGGCGTGCTCCCCCGTGACATCGGCGAGGTGGGGTCGACCATGATCCTCGCCAACACGCTGCACCTGCACCTGCGTCCAGGCGAAGACACGGTGGCGGCCCTCGGGGGCCTCCACCGGTTCATGTCCTGGGACGGCCCGATCCTCACCGACTCCGGCGGGTACCAGGTGTTCAGCATGGCCGACATCTCGACCCTCGACGACGACGGCGTCACGTTCAAGTCGATCGTGGACGGCGACCGGATCCGGCTCACCCCCGAGCGCGCCATCCAGATCCAGCAACGGCTGGGCCCCGACGTGTACATGGCCTTCGACCACTGCCCGGCGGACCCCGGAGACCGCCGCCTGGTGACCGAGGCCACCGACCGCACCCACCGCTGGCTGGATCGCTGCGTCGAGGTCTACCGCCAGGCCGGCGGCGCCGAGGGGTCCGGCCAGGCCCTCTTCGGCATCGTCCAGGGCGGCGCCTTCGAGGACATCCGGCGCGCCAGCGTGGACGCGGTCGCGAGCCACGGCCTCGTGGGCAACGCCATCGGCGGCGTCAGCGTCGGAGAGGACCGCGACGCCATGCGCGTGGCCGTGGAGGCGGCGGCCCCGGCCCTGCCCGCCGACCGGCCCCGATACCTCATGGGCGTCGGGACCCCGAGGGACTTCTTCGACGCCATCGCGGCAGGGATCGACCTGTTCGACTGCGTCACCCCCACTCGCCATGGCCGCACCCACCAGGTCTGGACGAGCCGAGGCCGAGTCAACCTGCGGAACGCGGGCTGGAAGAACGTCGACGCGCCCCTCGACCCGGTCTTCCGCGCGCCCCACGTGGCCGACGTCCCCGTCGGCGTCCTGCGCCACCTCTGCCTCTCCAACGAGATGCTGGGTGCCACCTACCTCTCCCTCCACAACCTCCACCTCTTCCACGAGCTCATGCGGCTCATCCGAGAGGCCATTCCGAAGGGAGAGCTCTCCGCCCTGCGCGACCACTGGGTCCCGCGCCTCGAGCGGAGGCTCACCCCGGACCAGTTCCTCGCCGGGGACTTCTGAGCCGTACCGCGCGCGACCGCGCGACGGGTCGAGCCAGCGCCCTCCGCGGGGATCGATGTGCGAGCCGCAGCGCACGCTGCCAGGCCACCGCGCTCGGCACCCGCCGCCTGCCACGAGGGGCTCGGCTCACGGCAGCGCGCGACCACAGCCGTCCCCATCGGCGGTCGCCCGACCCCGCGGCACGCCGGAGGGCGAACGGCGTCGCCCGTCGCTGACAGCGCCCCCGATGGCAGCGAGGGCCGCCCCTAACGTGAGCCCTCCCTGGCGTGGGCCGCCCGTGGCGTCGCCCATCAGCAGCGCCGGACGTCAGTCGCGCTGGACGCCAATCGCGCTGGACGCCAGTCGCGCAGAACCTGAGTCGCGCAAGACCTGAGTCGCGCTGGACCTGAGTCGCGCTGGACGTCAGCAGCGCCCACCATTCGGGGTGCCTCCCTCGCACAGCACCTGTTGGCCGGTGTGCGCTGCGGGAGATCGTCAGCCGTTCAAGGCGAGCCGCGGGAGCTCTGCCTGGCGGATCAGCGCGCCTTGAAGTCCGAGCAGGTGCGGGCGTTGGGCCGCTCCGGACGTCGGCACGCGTCGCCGTAGTCCCACTTGCAACGGTCGCAGAGATAGCCACCGCCCCCTCCGCCGAGGCGGGACATGAGCGCCCGGAAAGGCGCGAGGAGCATGCGGAACAGCGAGCCCATGGGAACGAGCGGTCTCGGGCGCTGACCCTTGAGGATCAGCGCCCCGTGGGGGTCACTTGCGCGCGGAGCTACCCGCGAGGACCTCGATGCGGCCGATATCGATCACCGGAGGCGTCGCCAAGGTTGTCGCGGTCGCCATGACAAACGGCTGGACCTCGACCCCGAGGACGCCGAGGTCGTGCCCCTCGAAGAACGAGAGGTTGTACCGGCGTGAGCTGCAGACCACCTCGGCCACGGTCTCTCCGGCAAAGGACAGGCACCAGGCCTCGCGTCCGTTGACCGTCTTCTGCTCGAGCCAGCCGCGCTCGCGGAAGCGTCCCTGGAGGGCGGACGCGCGGGCCTCGCGGCCCTCGATGTAGGCGTTGACCTTGGAGAGCTCGGCGTCGTGCTTGCGGGCCTGGCTGCTCACCTCCTCCCGAAGGCTCGCGAGCTCCATGCGCGCGGCCGCCGTCCGGTGGCGTGTACGAGCGTTCTGCAGGGTGATGGTCCCCTCCGGAGCCGACGCGATCACCGCGTCGTACGCGACAACGACGCCCCGCCAGTCCTCCGAGGTCGGCGAGCGGAGCTCGATCACCCGATCAAATTCCGCGTCGGCCTGAGTGAGCTGAGCTGCCGTTTCCTCGGTGATCGTGGGCACCGCGACCTTGCGCTTCGTCGGCTCGGTCGCAGCGGGCTTGGCCGAACTCCGCGTCGGCAGGGGGACCGCGGCAGCCTTCCAGGCCACGCCGCCCTCGGACCGATCCACGGGGGTCAACATGGACGCCTCGATCCACGCCCGGGTGTTCGCAGGCGCCTGGATCAGAACCCAGTCCTCGCCGAGGGAGGCGGCCTTGTTGGCGCGCTTCAGCAGCTTCACGCGCTGACCGGCGTTGAGCTTGGACGAGCGCAGCGGCATGGCGCCGGGAGCCAGGTCAGGGCTCGGGCGCATGTTCACCCGCGACCCGGAGACCACTAGGACCCCGTCCACGCTGGTGGGCTGCAGGTACTTGCCGAAGACCCAGACCGGGAACCCGCCCCCGACCTCGACCTCGCGGAAGGGAGGGACCCCCTGGCTGGTGGAGAAGGCGCGAACGATCGCGCCCGCTTCGACCTCCTGGAAGGATGACCCGTTGCGGTCCGGGAAGTTGCGGACCGCTGTGGTCCCCTTGGTGCGATAGAACTCGCCAGCCTGTGCGGACACGGAGGCGGCGGTCGGCTGTGCGAATGCGGAGGCCGTGGCGAGGATCGCCGCCACGGCGAGGATGCGGTGCTTCATGTTGGATTCCCCTCTCTGATTCCCCTCGGTGCGCGGGCCCCGACACGTGCGGTGCGGAGGGATAGAGGCCCAGGCTCGTATGTAGGCGCGACCTGCGCCTCCGCAGGAACTCTAGGGATCCGAAGCAGCCCATTCCAGCGGCAGAACCCGGTCCTGAGAGCGTCGCGGGAACCTGCGGAGCGCCAAAGCGTGCCCAGGCGGGCCAACCGGCCCGATTTTGGCGCTCAGGACTGCCCCACGGGGGCTGGAAGCCTGCCAGGGAGGGGGCTACCCTCTCCACGCCCTCAGGGGAGACCATGCGACAGTTTCTGCGAGCCAAGATCCACCGCGCCACCGTGACGGAGGCGAATCTCGACTATATGGGCTCGGTGACCATCGACTCCGAGCTCATGGAGCGGGTCGACATCGCGCCTTACGAGAAGGTCCTCATCGTGGATAACACGAACGGGGCCCGCCTCGAGACCTACGCCATCGCGGGCGAGCCAGGCTCCGGGGTGATCTGCATCAACGGCGCCGCGGCGCACCTCGTCCGCACCGGGGACCAAGTGATCCTGATGGCCTTTGGCTACGGGGAGGCCGCAGGGACACCCCGCCAGATCCTCGTGGACGAGCGCAACGAGTACGTCCGAGAGATCGACACCGTCGAGCGCGGCGTCATCGAGCCAACCCCTGCCCCCTGAGGCACCGGTCTGCAGCCTCGGCTGTGGGCACCAAGCGGTGGGCCTCACCTGGAGGGCCCCCAACGAGGAGACCGGGCGGAGGTGGGCCTCCCGGGTAGAGGACTCGGGGCCATCGAGGGTCGCTGCTGGCTGGAGAGCCCCACCATTTGGTGATCGCCTCTGAGTGATGGGGCCAACCGCCAAGAGGGCCAAGGCCTCCGGTCCCGATCTCTGGCCGGCCTGTCGCGTGCCGCCACTGACGGCGTTGCCTGCGCGCCGAGGTCGCCTCCGACACGCACCATCCCTGCCAGTTGAGGATCACTGCGAGCTGAGGGCGATGACGACTGGGCGTCAAGACGCACGGAACTCCGATGCCGCCAGGGCGCCCCTCCCACCGTGCGCCTCGGCTCTCTCAGGGACCGAGTGACGCAGACGCTCTCAGCAGGCCCGCTCACCCTGCTGGGAGCGAAGGGCCGGGATCATGCCTGACCTCAACGCCATGGGCGCCGCCCGACCCAGGCAGCTCCGCTCACGCCTGGCCCGACGGTGCGGCTGCAGCCAGGGCGATGGCGTGGGCCTCCCGGAGCGGAACGCCCAGGTGGCGGGCGAGCTGCACCGCATCCTCGTGCTCGCAGAACTGGTCGCGCGCCCCCTCCGGACTCCGCCCCTCGTAGGCGGGCCGAATACGCTCCTTGATCCGGACCTCGACGCCCTCCACCACGATCGTGCGGGTGCGACGCCCCGCCTCGACCCGCTCGGCAGGCGACCAGCGCACGCCGAAGGTGGAGGAGCGCTCGAACAACGTCGCCACCATCGCCGCTCGCCGCTCGGGGCGAACCAGCGCCGTGAGCAACACACCCGGTCGGTCCTTCTTCATGAAGATCGGCGCGGTCCATACATCGAGGGCCCCCGCGTCGCGCAACCCCGCCACGAGATCGCCGATCGCCTCGGCTGGCAGATCATCGAGGTTGACCCGAACCTCCTGCACGTCGCCGTTCGCGCCGGGGTTCGCGCCGTCGTTTCCCTCCACCGACGAGGCCTCTCCGAGCTGAACGCGGAGGAGGTTGGGCGGCCCCTCCTTCGGGTCCCGGGTCCCCGCCCCGTAGCCAACACGCTTGACCGTGCACTCGCCGGAGGGAAGCTCGAAAGCGGCGACGCCGTCCGCTCGACCCAGCGCACCCATCTCAGCCAGCAGCGCGGCGCCCGTGGGCGTACACCGCTCGCCCCCGCCGCCGCCTGGGCGCTGGGGCAGGCCGCGCAGGAGCTCAGCGGTCGCGGGAGCCGGCACAGGCATCTCCCCGTGAGCGCAGGTGACCGTCCCGGAGCCGAGGATGGGCGGAGAGACGTACACTCGACCGACGCCGAGGCGCTCCAATGCCAGGGCTGCGCCGCCAACATCCACCAGGGTGTCCACGGCGCCGACCTCGTGAAAGTGGACCTCTTCCGGGCTGCACCCATGCACGCGCCCCTCGGCCTCTGCGATCCGTGTCAGGACCCGCACGGCGAAGTCCCGCGCCGGCGCGGACAGCCTTGACCGATCCAAGATCGAAGTCAGGTCAGCGAGTCCGCGGTGAGGAGTCTCTCCCGTCTCGGGCGTCCGGACATCCAGATGCTTCCCGGAGAGGGAGCCCCTCCAGACCGACTCCGCGGCGAAGGTGGCCTCCCCAGGCAGCAAGTCCTCGGCGAACTCGACCAGGTCGCCAAGCTCGAAGCGAGGATCCTCCAGGTCCAGCAGCCCCGCGAGGAACATGTCCCCCGCCATTCCTCCGAAGGGCTCGACGATGAGCATCTCCCCCCCCTGTTCCGCGTCTGCGTTTGCCATGGCCGTGAGGGTAACCCGTGAGCCATGGCGCCGTGCAACGGGAACCGGCCGGTGGCCGATCGCCGCCACGCCTCAGCGCCGCCATCCCGCTGCAAGGCGGGCCGGTGCTCAGGCTCGCGCCAGGACGAGGACCTCGACCCGACCGGCGCCCGCCGACCGGAGGGTTCGCGCACAGGCATCGGCAGTCGCTCCACTGGTGAACACATCGTCCACCAGCCAAACGTCTGCGCCCCCCAGCGACCGCCCGCTGAAGCGGAAGGCACCGCGGACGTTGCTCCTCCTGCTCGGCGCGCCCGCCGACCCCTGGGGAGGTGTGGCGCGCACCCTCCGCAGAACGGGAGCGGCGCGCCCCACCCCCGCGAGTTCGAGCTCGCGCGCGAGGAGCCGCGGAGGGTCATGGCCACGCTCAAGTCGGCGCGACGCGTGCGCCGGGACCGGAACGAGGAGGTCGAAAGGGCCCGGCCCGGCCGTCCCCCTCGCGTGCTCTGGACCATCACCTCGGCCTCCCGGCCTCCCCCCGCACGAGTCCCCGGCTGAAGGGACCTCTCGGGCCCCCGACGGGTGAGCAGGCCCTCCCTCCGGCCCGCCATGGAAGGCGGCGGGCCAATCCGACGCCGGCGCCCGCCCGCTCCCCCCCAGAGCCTGGGCCATGGCACGAGCCAGGGGCGCGGCCAGATCCCGACGCCCGCCGTGCTTGAAGGCCAACGTGACGGCGCGGACCGCCGCGTGGCCATAGGAAAACGGGGCGGCCACCCTGGCGAAGGCGGGGCTCCATCTCCGGCAGTCCGCACAGAGCGCGCCCCCTGCGATCCCCGGAGGGAGGGCGCCCGCGCACCGACCGCAGCGTGGCCCCGCGAGCCCGGGCAGGAGCTGGTGGGCCCAGCACCACTCGGCAGCAGAGGACCGGAACCCACCGGGCACGTACGCACGCTGCGCTCCCCGCTGCTGCACCTCGACCTTCTGCGGCGCGAGCCAGTGCCGCTTCGAGGGCTGTCGCTTAGGGGGCTGTCGCTTTGATCGCCGCCGCTCCAATCCCAGTCGCACCCATGGCTTTCTGTCCCACGACCGCCCCTTCTCACCGCGCTGGTCTTCACTGCGCTGGTCCTCACGGCGCTGGTCGGTACTGCGCTGATCGGTACTGCGCTGGTCCTCACTGGGCTGCCCCACACCGCCTCGCTCCTCGCTGGGTTCACCCACATGGGGTCCCGCCAACGGTGCCAGGTACGGCCTCCCCGTTCGCTCTTCCCCGCTCATCCCGCGGGCCTCCACCGGGACCGGCGCACCGGGGCCAGGGCCGCGGCCCGGTGGATCCCCAGCGCACTCGTCAGGCAGCCCGCCTGGCAACACCCCGCCCTTGCGCCCGTGGACCCAGTCCTCGTGGACCCAGTCCTCGTGTATCCCCTCCCCGTGCTCCCAGTCCCCGCGCACATGTGCCTGTTCCGAACCGGCTGAGACCGAAGGGTCCACCGCGATCCCCGTGCCACAAAGCCAGCACCTTGCCGGCCAGATGGCCTCGGTCAACTCGGCCCATAGCTCCCCTGTGATCCCCACGAGGGGAGGACGTATCACGCCCGCCGCAGTGTCGCGCACCGTGCAGCGAGGACAACAAAGCCTCCGGTCCGGGTCCCGGCCGAGGGGGCAGCAGATGGGTCCGACCGCCGGCGGCCGACCTCAGATCGCTTCTTCTGCAGCCTCGAGGTCGAAGTCCTCGGGCAGCCCTCGGGCGATCCCCAACTGGGTGACACCGCGGCGATCGACGGGGACTCGCTCCTCGACGGGCGCCTGCTGAGGGAGACCCGTCTCCCGCACAAGCCGGCCAACGTAGTCCTCCACGGTGTCGTCCTCGCTCGATTCCACCCCGAAGAGATCCCCCACCTCGCGGGCCATGGCGGGCTCGGCGCGGAAGTCCTGGGGGTTCCGGTTGAAGTACTCCCTGACGTAGCGGCGGAAGGCCCAGACCGACCACCACCAACCGCTGAACAGGAGAGCGATCGCGGCGGCGACGATGACCCCGATCCAGACCATGTTGAGCGGAGCCTCCCCAGGGCCAGCGGACCGGAACTGGCCCACCAGCTGGAGGCCAAAGCCCGTCAGCAGGAAGGCGAAGCCCAGGGTCGTCTGGACCCGGTTGTAGACGTACTCACGGACCGACTGAAGCCGCCCGTAGCTGCGCCCGAAATACCGAGCGACGAGCGAGCGTGGATGCTCGAAGAGCGTCGAGTTGGCGATCAGGAATGCACCCACGATGCACAGGACCAGACCCAGAGAGGTCCAGTCGGCGGCCCCGAAGAGGTCGTCGTCGGGGCGGATCGAGGCCAGAATCACCATGGCAGAAAGGTAGGAGCCCGGGAGGGGCGGGGCAAGCAAGGGCGCCAAAAGGCCCCGCAGACTGATCCGCAGGCGGGCCCAGCCAGCTTGAGAGGGGAGTCACTTGAAGTGCGGGCCTGCCGGGAACAAGCTTCAGCGGGCATCCTGCCCAACAAGCCCATGAAGATCCACAAACCGAACGCTGAGCTGGTCGCGCGACAGGACTGGACCGACGGGCTGGCGACCTTCTCCGTCCGGCCGCTGGACTGGGAGTTCCCGACCTTCGTCCCCGGCCAGTTCACCAACCTCGCGCTCCCGGAGGGCGATGACTGGGACGCCGAGACGGGCGCCAACATCCGCCGCGCGTACTCGATCGCGTCGACCCCAGGTGCGGAGACGGTGGACTTCTTCATCCGCCGAGTGGACGACGGCGCGCTGACGCCCAGGCTGTTCGACCTGCCCATCGGTGGCAAGCTCTTCCTGGAGCAGCGATGCGCCGGCCACTTCACCCTCACCGGCGCGGCAGACAGCGAGGACCTCATCCTCGTGGGCACGGGCACCGGCGTCGCCCCCTATCGGCCGATGCTCTACGACCGCTCAGCGCGCGCGCGTTTCGGCCGCACGATCATCCTCTACAGCGACCGGTACGTCCGGGACCTCGGCTACGTGGAGGAGTTCCGCGAGATGGAGGACGAGAGCTTCCGGTTCTTCCCGACGATCACCGGCCAGGAGCCCGCCGACGCCTGGGACGGGCTACGCGGTCGGGTCAACAAGTTCCTGGAGCCGGAGGCCTACGAGGCGCTCACCGGCAAGCCGCTCAGCCCCGATCGGTGCCAGATCTTCCTCTGCGGCAACCCGCAAATGATCGTCGACGTGCAGGAGAAGCTCGCCCCCCTCGGCTTCCAACGGCACCGCAAGCGCGACCCCGGTCAGCTCCACATGGAGAAGTACTGGTAGAGCGCACCGCCGCGGGCACGCTCAGGACCGCTTACCCGCGGGTCCTGCGCGGGGCCGCTGCTGGGCCTCTCTCTGCTGGACCACTCTCTGCTGGACCTCTGCCGGGGACCTCCAAGGCCGAGCCGTCCTCAGCGCGGCAACAGCAGCAAGCGGGGCCCAATGGGCGCGCCGGTGGCTGGCGCCAGCGGTGCTCCTGCTCCATCGGCAGGCTGACCTGCAGGCCCAATGGCCGGCTCATCTGCCCGCCCGTCAAGCCGATCCGCCACCCGGTAGTTGCGGGTCAACGCCTCGAAGCCCGCCCACTCGCTGAGCTCTACCCCGAGGACGATGGCTCCGAAGCGGCGCGCGTCCAGGTCGCGCGCGAGGTCCGCCTCGAAGGCGCGAGCCTCCCGCTGCGCACGGCTCTTGAAAAGGTCCACCAGCACCATGGCGTGAACGCCACCAGACTCGCAGGGGTCCAGCGCGCCGTGGGGCTGCCACACCGGTCCATCCAGGGCGCGAACGCGCTCCAAGAGCGCCTCCATGCGATCCCGCTCCCCGGTCGACGGTAGGTCCGCCGTCGGGTGACTGAGGGTCAGCCAGGAGAAGAGGAGCAGCGTGAGCCCCACAGCGGCCCGCGGGCGAACCATGGCGGCCCTGGCTGCCAGCGGACCCGAGATCCAGGACAGGGCGAGGGCCGCGGGGAGCAAGGTGTTTCGAAAGCCGCCTTCGTGGGCACGGCCCACCCAGGCGACGGCGAGCAGCGCCAGCAGCGAGCACCATTCCGCGGGGTGGAGCCCCCCGAAGCGGAGCCGCCCGTCCCCGGCATGGCTCGACTCAACATGCACCTGGGCAGGCATGGCGATCGGGCCGCCCCAGGGAGCCTGGCTCGCGAGGAGCGCCAACACCAGGAGCGGCGCCCAGGCCAGGAGGAGGTCCGGCAAGAAGGTCAGGGCCGCCGGCCCGTGGAGGGGGCTCCCAGCGAGCACGGCGTACACGTGGAAGCTGAACCATCCCCCGCTGGACCGCTCGAGGGACGCCACAGCGACCGTCAGCATGACGCCCGAGACCACCCCAGCCGCGAGGCCCGCGCGGCGCGAGCGCGGACGCAAGCAGAGCCCCAGCACGAGGCCTACAAGAGGCCCAAGAGCCGTCTGCTTCGCGAGCACAGCCGCGACGCCAAGGATTCCGGCAAGGGCGCCAGCACCCGGCCGTCCGGCCAGGGCGCGGGCGGAGGTCCCCACAAGGAGCGATGCCGCGGTCAGGGCGAGGGACAGCGCGTCCACCCGGGCGAGCAGGGTCCACGTCCCGGTCCAGCCGTCGGCTGCGATGAAGAGCCCCGCGCCCAAGAGCCCGCCTGCAAGCCCCGCCCGCCTGCGCCCAGCCAGGACCAAGCACACGAGCACCACCAGGGTCGAGAAGGCGGACACCGACCTCAGGTCCGCCAGGCCGCTGGCGGGGCTCCCCACCGCGAGGGCCCCGAGCCAGTGGAACAGCGGCGGATACGGGAAGGCCGTGAACTCCACGGCAGGCGGCATGTACAGAGGCAGACCGTTCGCCACACGCGAGGCGTGCTCGAACATGGCCGCCTCCTGCCACTCAAGCGCGAAGGGGAACTGGATCCAGTCCTGCGCCCAAAGCCACCAGGACACCAGCCACACCACAGCGGCCACGGCGCCAAGCCGGACCGCCAGGGAAGGGGCAGGCTGTTCAGGCTTCATCGCGGGCTACTCGAAGGTCGCGGTCGCGGTGTACTCCCCCTCGAAGTACTGGACCTGCTTGATGGACTGCTCACCCATGGTCTGGGTGTTCGAGTTGTTCATCTCGACGTCCGCCTCCATCTCCATGGAGATGGCGATGCCGCTCTCCATGTTCCAGAGCAGGGTCCCGGAAACGTCGAACGAGAACTCGAAGCCCTGCTCGAGCTCGAGCCCCTCGGGCGCCCCTTCAGGCGTCTCGCGCTCGAGCGCAATCTCGGTGTCCACGACCCCCTCAAACGTGACCTTGGCCACGTCGTCCTCGATGGACACGAGGGTCACCTCGAGGTCCCCGCTGAGGTTGTCCTCGAACTGCTCGCCAAACTCGTCGTCCTTCTCTGACTGGTCCTCCGAGTCGATCTTCAGGTCACCGGACGGCGAGGTCATGAGGGTGAAGACCTCAGCCCCAACCTCCCAGCTATCGCCGACCTCGACCTCTTCGCCAGGGAACATGAAGAGGAAGTCCGCGTCGCCCACGAGGCCCTCGAGCAGATCCTCGTCCCCATCCTCGTCCTCACCGAACGCGGCGGTGTAGCTGTCGTCGTCGCCGTCCCAGGAGAACACCACGGTCGCTCCTGCCAGCTCGCTCTCTCCCTCGGTGACGTCCTCGCCGCCCTCGCCGTCCGGCATGCTCACCGCCTGGGTGCTCGAGTCCTCAAGGGTGTCGAAGGACCGCGCGATCTTTGTCCCGCGCCCGCCGTCCACGACGAGGTACTCGTCCGTGAAGACGATCAGCTCGTTGTCCTCGATGACGATCTCAGGGAGCTGCTCGTCGGGGACCTCTTGCTCCTCGTCCCCGAACTCGATGCTGATACTTTGCAGCTCCACCTTGAGGACGTTCTCGTAGGTCTTGGTGACCTTCGTGCCCGCGTCCACTGCCACTGAGGGCGTGTCCGAGAAGAGCAGCGAGGGAGCGAGGAGGGCGAGAGCGAAGGCGTGACGCATGGGGAGTGCGAGTTGAAATCAGTGTGGGATGCCAGGGGCCTGAGGACGGCCCGGTGTCGTGCCAGATGGTAGCCGCGCTTGGCCGCAAGCCTCTGCGCCACACGCCGAGTTTTGACCGCGGGTCAGATGCGCGCCTGGAGAGTGTAGAGGCGGTGGTACCGCCCCTCCTGCGCCATGAGGTCGCCGTGCCTGCCCCGCTCCACGACCTCGCCGTCCTCGATCACCAAGATCAAGTCCGCCCGCTGGATCGTGGAGAGGCGGTGCGCGATCACCAGGGTCGTGCGGCCTGCGAGCAGCTCTCCGAGCGACTCCTGGATAAAGGACTCGCTCTCGGTGTCGAGGCTACTGGTAGCCTCGTCCAGCAGCAGAACGCGCGGGTCCGCGAGCAGCGCTCGGGCGATGGTCACGCGCTGCTTCTGGCCGCCGGAGAGCTTGACCCCGCGCTCGCCGATGACCGTATCCAGGCCCTCCGGCATGCGGTCGGCGAACTCGGTCACGTGGGCGCGCCGCGCCGCCTCCACGATCTCCTCCTCGCTGGCCTCCGGCCGCGCAAAGAGGAGGTTCTCGCGGATCGTGCCGTCAAACAGGAACTCGTCCTGCAGCACCAGACCGAGCTGGCTGCGATAACTCGCCAGCTCCACCGTTCGCAGGTCGACGCCATCCACCAGCACCCGCCCGGTGTCGGGAGACAGGAAGGAGACGGCGATAGACGCGAGGGTGGACTTGCCGGACCCTGAGCTCCCCACCAGCGCTACGACCTGGCCCGGCTGAGCCTCGAAGTCGATGCCCTTGAGGACGGGCTCCCCCTCCTCGTAGGCGAAGCTCACGTCCTCGAAGCGCAGGTGCCCGTTGATCCGCGGCATGACCTCCACGCGCAGGGGATCATCATCCTCTCCGGGCTGCTGCAGCAGCTCCGCCGTGCGATCGAGCCCGGCGAAGGCCTCGGTCATCTGGGTACCGATGTTTGCCATCTGGATGATGGGCCCGATCAGCAGCGCGAGGAACAGGGTGAAGCTGAAGAGCTCACCGACGGTCATCTGCTCCGCCAGGATCTCTCGTCCACCGTAGCCGAGGATCACCACGCTCGCGACGCCCACGAAGAAGGTGCCGAGCGAGGTCACCGCCGCGGTCGTGGTGAGGGTCGACTTGACGTTCTCAAAGATGCGCATCACCCCGGCGCGGAAGATGTCGTTCTCCCGGGCGAGGGCGTGGAAGCCCTTGATGATCCGGATGCCCCCGAGCGACTCGGTCAGGCGCCCGGTCACCTCGGCCTGAAGCCGACCACGCTCACGGAACGCGGGACGCAGCCGCTTGAATGCCAGGGACGACACCACCGCGAACAGCGCCATGGGCACGAGCGCCAGCGCGGTCATGGCCACGTTGATCTTGAGCAGGAAGACCATCGCGATAAGCGCCGTCAAGATCCCGCCCACCAGCTGCACCAGCCCCGTACCTACGAGGTTTCGCACCCCCTCCACGTCGTTCATCACCCGCGAGACGAGCTCCCCCGAGCGCGTATCCTCGAAGCGCCGCACCGGGAGGCCGAGCACGTGCTCGTGGACCTCCGCCCGCAGCTCAGCGATGAGGAGCTGCGCCTCGACGCTGAGGAGCTTGGTCAAGGTGAAGGATGAGATCGCCTGGACGGTGGTGGCCGCCACCAGCCCAAGCAGGATCGGCATCAGGAGCCCCTCGGCGCCGCCGGCCAGCACGTCGTCGATCAGGTAGCGGGTCGACGCGGGCAGCACCATGCCTGACGCCCGGTTCAGGGCAATCAGGCAGAGGCCGAGGAAGACCAGCCGCCGTCGCGGCCAGATGATCTTCTTGAAGGCCTCCCTGAGGCTCGAGGCGCTGATCTTCTTCTTGTTTCCTTGGGGCTTCATGGCGCGGCGGAAGCCTAACAGCGCGCCCGCCCCACCGGGGCTAGACTCCCAGACCCCGCCCATGCCCGCGACCAGCCAAGATCCAAGCTCCGCCGCCCCCATCGAGGCGATTTCCAGGGACACCGGCCTCTCCACAGCGGCGGCTCCCGCGCTCGGGTCCGGCGAGCCCAACCCTGGAAGCGAGCGGCTCCGAGGCCCCTTGGGCGCGGCGGCCGAAGGCCCTCCCCCCGCAGCCGGGGCCTCTGTCGCCCAGGCCTCCGTCGCCCAGGGCTCCGCGGATCCCAAGACCCAGCTCGCCGGCGAGGGGCCGCGCAGCCTCCCTGAGGATCGGGTCGACGTCTGGCTCCTGCGGCCAGAGGACTTCAGGCACCAGGACGCGCTGGAGGACCACGCCCACCTCATGTCCTCGGCGGAGCAGGCCCGCCACGCGCGCTTTCACGGGGACCGCCTGCGCCACGACTTCCTCATGGCCCGCGCCCTCGTGCGGCGCACGCTCTCACGCTACGAGGACGTCGCCCCGCAGGACTGGCGCTTTGATATCGGCACCCACGGCAAGCCCTCCCTGGCGGCGGACCACGGCAGCCGCCTGCGCTTCAACCTCTCACACACCCGCGGCCTGATCGCCTGCGCCGTGCGGCTTGACGAGGAGGTGGGGCTCGACGTGGAGACCAGCGCGCGGCGCAATGACATCGTGCGTATCGCCGACCGCTTCTTCTCCGCCGAGGAGGTCCGCGCCTTGCACGCGCTCCCCGTCGAGGAGCACCGCGCGCGCTTCTTCACCTACTGGGCCCTCAAGGAGGCCTACATCAAGGCCCGCGGCCTCGGCCTCGCGATCCCCCTCGGCGCGTTCACCTTCCGCCTCTCCGGTGCTGCCCCCATTGGGATCGCCTTCGACGAGCGCATCACGGAGGATCCCGGCGGCTGGCGCTTCCATCACCGCTGGGCAACGACAGTCCACAGCCTGGCTGTCGCCACTCCCCGCTCGACAGCGACCCTCAAGGTCTTCATCCAGGACGCACGGGGCCTTGGCCTCGGTACGGATGGTGATCCCGCTGCGATCCCCTCCACCGAGGGGAGCGCAGGGCCCACCGACGGCCCCGACGCCGCAGCTCGGGACCGTCGCGAGCCCCGCTAACCCCAACCGCCCGCTCAACGCGCCGTGGGCATTGGAATGTCCGGGACCGCCCTGAAGCCCGGCCCCGGGACGCGGGGAGGGCGGCTCAGCTCAGCGGATCTTCTCGTCGGGGAGGGCGGTGCCGATCCCCTCGTCGAGTGGCATCGGGTCACCCTTGGGTGAGATCCCCACCGCCTCCATCGCCCGCTCAAGGCGCGCCTGCATGTTCTCGACCGTCGCCTCGAAGGCGGGGTTCGCGATGAGGTTCTGGCGCTCGTCGGGGTCGGCCTGGAGGTCGTAGAGCTCCGCCATGTGTCGATCGGGGCTGCCGTCGCCGTGGGGATAGCGGATGTACTTGAAGCGGTCCCCACGGACGGCCCGGACGTTCGGCGTGTAGGGGAACTGCTTCTCGTAGTTGTAGTGGTAGAGCCACTCCGTGCGCCATGCCGACGGCTCCCTTGCCAACAGGGGCTGAATCGACTGGCCGTGAATACCCTCCATCGGCTCCGCGCCCGCCGCGTCCAGGATGGTGGGTGCCAGATCCGTGGTCAGGACCTGCTGGGGAACACGGATCGGTCCGGTGTCCTGCGTCCACGCCGGATAACGGATCAGCATCGGCACACGGATGCTCGCCTCGTGGGCGGTTCGCTTGTCGACCATGCCGTGCTCTCCCTCCAGCAAGCCGTTGTCCCCGAGGAAGATGATCATCGTGTTGTCGAGCTCCCCCGTCTCGGTGAGGAAGTCGAGCAGGCGCCCGACGCTGTCGTCCACCGAGAGGATGGTCCCCCAGTAGGCGCGGACCATGCGCGCGAAGTCGACCACGCCGCGGGCGCTGTCATCGGGGAACTCCTTTCGCCAGTCGAAGAGCGGCCCATAGATGCCGTGCCACGTCGAGAGACGCTGGGTGATCCACTCCGGCTTCCCGCCGAGTTCGAACGATGAGTGGGGATAGTTGACCTCCACGTGATCGAAGGCGTCAGCGTACTTCTCCTCGGGGAAGTAGAAGCTATGCGGCGCCTTCTGCCCGATCATCAGCATGAATGGCTCGTCGCCCTCGCCGGCCGCCTCCTGCTGCTCCGCCATCCACGCCAGCGACATGTCCGTCACGACCTTCGTGTAGTAGCCAGGCACCACCCGCCGCCCGGCGCCATTGAAGTTGAACTCGGTATCGAAGTACTTCCCCTGCCCCTTGTGGGTCACGAAGTGATCGAACCCCGGCCGCGGCTCGTCGCTCGCCTCTCCCATGTGCCACTTCCCGATGTACGCCGTCCGATACCCGGCCTGCTGCAGCCGACGGGGAAAGCTGTCCAGTTCACCGGGGTAGTCGGTGAAGTTATTGGTCACCCCATGAGCGTGGGCGTAGAGGCCGCTCAGCAGCGTGGCGCGGCTCGGCGAGCAGAGGCTCGTCGTGCAGAACATGTTCTCGAAGTAGATCCCCTCCTCGGCCAGCCTGTCGATGTTGGGCGTCTCGAGGTGGGGATGCCCGGCGCATGAGAGGGCGTCCCAGCGGATGTCATCACAGAGCATGACGACCACGTTCGGCCGTCCTGCGGGTGCGACGTCCTGCGGAAAGCAAGGACTCGCGAGGGTCAGGAGGGGCAGAGCGCGGACCAGTCGACGAGAGAGACGAGGGACTGACATGACGTTCGGGGGGCCACGGAGCGGGAAGCGGAAGGCGAGGAGTCAACGTCCCCAAGCTACCAGCCCGCGCAACGACGGAGCCACGACGAAGCAGTCCCACCTATGGCCAGCGTCACGACTTGAGGGGAGAAGGTCGCGGGCGCCGCGTCGCATCGACTACCGTTCGGGACAGAGACCGAGTCATGGATTCAAGTCAACCGCAGAAGCGATGGGTGCACGGGAAGAGCGAGCCCTTCCTCATGATCGCGTGGCAGTTGTCCCTACTGCTCGCGCTTCGAAACATCGTCGCGCACCGGTCGTCCGAGGGGGTCCACGGAGACATCCACTACGTCGCCAGCACCGTCCTCACGAAGATCGCCCCGGTCGCCGTCCCGATCTTCGCGCTGCTACTGACGGCGGCCTTCGCGCTCCGCTGGATGGGGAAGAAGGACCGCGCCATCCTCGACCTCCTGGGCTTCACGCTCATCCTTCGGACGCTCGCAGGCTTCATCGCGTTGAACGTCCTGATCCTGAACCCCCTCCAGGGCGACTCGCTGCTGCTGCGCCAGTTCCTGTACTTCATGCCGTCGCTGATGATTGGCTGGGGATGGGTCTACTGGCGGCTGGATCAGGCCGCCCGCATCAAGGGCGAGCAGCTGCTGCTCTTCCCCGAGGACCTCTCCCACGGCGGGGTCACAAGAGAGCCCCTCCGCGCATTCGACTACTATTATCACTCGGCGATGGTGGCCTTCATCTTCGAGGTCAGCAAAGTGGAGCCATTGAACCGGTACATGAAGGTGCTGTTTCTGATCAACGCGGCGATGATGCTGGACCTGGTTGGGCTCGTCCTGACCCAGGCCATCGGGCTGGCCAGCGGGAGCTGAACGGAGACCGCAGCGCCGCACACGGCCGCCGCGAACCCGCCTCTCCCCCACCTGCATCATGAATCGCTCTGCAGCCGCAACTCTGCCCAGGAGAGCCTCCCTCACGAGGAGGAGGGCGACGACCGGAGGGCGCATGGGCGGCGCTGAGTTGAGGCGAGCGAGCATGGCCGGAGCCGCGCCGTGCTCCTGCGAGCGACGCACCAGGAGTTCGTCATGAGAGCGCTCTGGATCGCCTTCCTCGCTGTCGCCACCTTCGGGTCCCTGTACCCGTTTAACTTCGATCTAGCCGGACCTCCGGGGGGTCTTCTGCAGGCGCTGAGAGAGGCCGCGTCCGCCAAGACCAGCCGCGGAGACGTGGCCGGCAACTTCGTCCTCTTCCTGCCGATTGGGCTGTTCGGCATGCTGGCCATGGAGCGCCGCAGAGCGCCGTGGGTGCGCTTCCTCCAGGCTGGCGCGATCTCCGTCGCCGCGGCGGCCGCACTCCAGCTCTTCCAGCTCTTCCTTCCGTCCCGCGACGCGAGCCTCGTGGATGTGGTCTGGAACGCCGCGGGCACGGCGGCCGGCGCGATGCTCGCGAGCCTCGCTTCGCTCACCCAGCGAGGCGGCTCTCCGATGGCGAGCCGCCTTTCCGGCGCGGCCCTGTTGCCGCTGGCGCTCATCACTTGCTGGCTGTCGTACCGACTGTTGCCGTACGTACCGTCGATCGACCTTCAGGCCTTCAAGGACAGCCTTAAGCCGATCTTCAACGAGCCCCTCGACCCCCTGGCGTGCACACGTGACACCGTGGGATGGATCCTCATGGCCTACCTGCTCCGCGAGGCATGGTCCGGTGCACGGTTCGACCGGCTGCTGCCCCTCATGGTGGCCGCCGTCTTCGCCCTCGAGGTCGTGATCGTCTCGAACGGAATCGACCGCGCGGATCTCGCGGGGGCCGCCATCGCCTCCGCGCTCTGGTTCGGGTTCCTGGGACGCCAGTCCAAGCCGGAGTGGGCCCTGCTGGCACTCCTCGCCGGCACGCTCGCCATGGGCGGCCTCACCCCACTCGAGATGCGAGCGGAGGTCGCGCCCTTTGAATGGATGCCCTTCAGCGGTTTCCTCGGAGGGTCCATGTACCTGAACGCCCAGTCGGCGCTGGAGAAGACCTTCCTCTACGGGAGCCTCGCCCTCCTGGCGCAGCGGGTGCTGTCCGGGCGAACCCGCGGGACCTTGCTCGCCATGGGCTTCGTCGGGCTCATCGAATTCGCGCAGACTCGGCTCGTCGGCCACACCCCCGAGGTCACCGACCCCTTCCTGGTGCTGTTGGCTTCCCTGGCCATTGCCATCCTTCAACGCGAGGATGCCGCCCGTGCGCTTGCTCTGCAGGAGGTCCGGCCTCCCCTCCCGCGAGAGCAGCGGCCCCTCCGGCCGACGGTGACCTCCGCGCCGATTTCCGCGCCGGCCTCCGCGCCGGCCTCCGCGGCTGCAGCTGCGCCGACGACGGCACCCACGGCTGCACCCAAGGCTGTGGCTGAGCCCAAACCACAGGACTCGCGGAGCACGCCAGCACCTGGCAACGCCAACTGGGCTGACCTGCACCTCTCCTTGGAGCCCCGCCATCGAGAGTTGCTCGAGGACCTCGCCGAGGCCTGGGGGGTGAACCTCGCCCGTGCCGCGACGCAGGCCATCACCGACGCTCTGGCGAGGCGCCCAACCACCGCCACATGGGGCGCCTCCGCCTCGCCGGACGCGACCGGGCCGTCTGGGGTGGGACGCACCGGCCCCGATACCCGGCACGGAGGGTCCTCCCCTCCAGAGCGCCCCCCTTCCGGGCCACTTCATGCAGCGTCGCATGGCTCCGAGTCTGCACAGACGGGCCCAGGCGCCAGCGTGGACCCCATCCGGCGGAGCGGCGGCGCCCAGCCGACCACCGAGCGCCTCCGCGTCCGAGCGGACCATCTCAAGAGACTCAGGGGACTCGCCCAAGAAACCGGGCAGAGCGTCTCCCAGGTGGCCAGCTCCATCATCGAAGCGGCCCACGCACGCGCAGGCCTCTAGCCCTGCGCGGGCGGCTCCCCGGGCGGGAGCGACCGGGTCGCCGAGGCCTCCAAGCCTCCCCTCGCCGACCGACTCCAAAGGGGGGGGACCGAGAGCCCGAATCCAGGCCCCTGCGGCCCCGCGGCCCGCGGCCCGCGGCCCAACGGCACCGCGTGGTCCCCCCAAGGAACGGTCCTCCGTGGCTCTGCCCCACGTCGCCGGCCAGCGCCGCGCGCCACCGCGTCCGGAATTTGCGTCGGCACGCGATCCTTTGGGTGCACTCCGGATGGCAATCTCCAGGGAGGACGACCTGGTCCACCCAGCCCAAACTCCGTCGAGATCACCATGGAAGACCCCCAGATGCCGCCCCGCATGAGGTTCGGCGAGGGCCGGATTAGCGGCGCCTTTTCGATCGTCTTTGGTGCCATTGCCCTTGGCGGAGTCCTCTGCTTTCACTTTCCGGAGCTGCTGACCACGCCGGAGTTCCGCGCCCAGTACGACGTGGAGGCCCTGCGTGGGATGCTCCTCGGCTGCATCTTCGTGACCTACGGCTGCGCCTTCCGCAGCCTGATCGCGAACCCGAACAAGCGCGCAGGCCTGTTCGGTGGGGCGCTGGCCACGACGTCTCTGCTGCTGGGCGGCGCAGGCATCGAGGTGGACACGGTGCGCGAGACCGGCTTCTACCTCAGCCTCGACTGGCTGCTCCTGGACCTCATCGCCATGGCGCTGGTGTTCGTCCCCCTCGAGCTCTTCCTCCCCAAGCGCGCGGATCAGACGCGCTTCCACCCGGAGTGGCGGACCGACCTCGCCTACTTCGTCATGGCCCACCTGTTCGTCCAGGGGATCGCGGCCATGAGCGAGCGACCGGTCCGGCTCTTCCTGACGGGCTTCGCCGATAGCCTTGACAGCCTGCGCGCCACGGTCGGAGGCCTGCCCTTCGCCCTGCAGCTGTTCCTGGCGCTGCTCACCACCGACCTCTTCCAGTACGGCCTCCACCGGACGTTCCACGCGGTGCCGTTCCTGTGGAGGTTCCACGCCGTCCACCACAGCACGCGCTCCATGGACTGGCTCGCGGGCTCGCGGCAGCACCTCGTGGACGTCGTGGGCACGCGCATCTTCGTCTACCTGCCGCTCTTCGTCCTCGGCTTCTCCCCCGGCGTCTTCTACACCTACGTGGGGATCGTGGCGATCCACGCCGTCCTCAACCACACGAACGTTCGGTTCCGCTACGGCATCCTGGAGCGCTTGATCGTCTCCCCGCGCATCCACCACTGGCACCACGCCCATGACCCGGCGGCGTACGACAAGAACTTCTGCGTGCACTTCTCGTGGATCGACCGCCTGTTCGGGACCTACTACGCACCCGGGGACGAGTGGCCCGACCGCACCGGCCTGGATGACGCCTCCTTCCCCCAGGGCTTCCTCGCCCAGCAGGTCGACCCCTTCGTGAGGGATCCCTTCAAGGAAGCTCCCTCCGGTCCGGAGTCCACTCGCTGACCTCAGCCGCGAGCGCCGGACGAGACGTCAGTCCCCAAGGACTCTAGACGTCACTCATCGAGGACACCGTCGAGCCATCGAAAGGCCGCGGGGAGCGCTTCGGCGACGATCAGGAGGTGCTCGGTCCCGGGCTCGATCACGAGGCGCCGGTCGGCCTTGCCGCTGCCCTCCAGAGAGGCGTGGAGCGCCTCGACACCGGAGCGGCCGAAGTCGCGTTCCCCGGCCGTTGCGTACAGGGGCACGTTGACCCACGGCCCCCGGTCTCGCTGGGAGCCTCCCCCGCCCATGGCAACAAAGGCACGGTAGGAACCGGGGGCCTTGGACACGAGGCGCTGTCCAACGCCCGCGCCCATGGAGTGCCCCAGCAACAGGACCCGCTCGCGGTCGAAGGCAAGGCGCCCCTCGAGGCCGTCCAGCACCGCCTCCGCAGACGTCCCGAGGGGGCTCACCCGCGGCGCGACCATGAGCCACCCGCGCTCCTCGCAGAGCCGGGCGGCCAGGCCCGCTCCGTAGGCGTCGAAGAACATGTTCTCGCTCCCGCCCATGCCGTGGAGGGCCACGACGATCGGTCCCGGCCGCGTGGGGTCATAGCTCGACGGGACGAGCAGCCGGACCGAGGCGGCCCTCCGCCCCACGGGTACCGAGAGCCAGTGCTGCCCCCGCGCGTCTGCGCCGAACCACGGCTGCCCCTTTGCTGCGGCCTTTGCCATGGCCTCTGCCTCCGCGAGGAGTCGCGCTGCAGGAAAGTCGGTCTCCTCCGTGGAGCCCGCGGCGAGTGACCCCAGCAGCTTGAGCCGCGCCTTGAGGGTCCGCGCCTCGAGGGCTGGTGCGCCCTCGGGGAGGGGCGCGGCAAGGGCTTCAAGCCGCTCCCCAAGCCTCGGCACGCGGGCCATGGAGAGGGAGCGCCTCACCGGCTCCCCGTCCCCAGACCGCAGCACCACCTCGACCACCAGGTCTCCCTCAGGCGCCGAACTCGGGTCGGGCCAGAGGAACGCCCGGGCGCCCGGGGCCTCGTCCCCGATCCGGACCTGCGCTGGCCCCGCGAGCTGGAGCCCCGCGCACCGCACCTCGACCGCCAGCGGCTCCTCGGGCTCCGCTCCGTAGAGCCAGCGGATCACGAGCTCGATGCCCGGCTCAGTGGTGTCCACGAGCCGGCGACTGGGGTGCACGCGGACCGCGTCCAATGGGTGAACCGCCTCACGCCCCTCGAGGGCTGCGAGCGCCTCTCCAAGGGACGCGCCCACGGCCGGGCTGTCGAAGCGGAAGAAGCGCTGCACCGCCTCCTCGACGTGGGGCAGGGCGCGCGAGCGACGGTCGGCGTCCCTCGTCCCCATCCAAGCCTGCTCCACCGCGCGTGTCCGCCAGGCAAGGTCCGCCCGCATGGCAGGGTCCTTGGCGCCCGCCTGTTCAGGGCCAGCCGCAAGCTCAGCGCCGGCCGCCAGCTCAGGGGCAATGGAAGGGGAGACGCCCAGGGCACAAGCGCCCAGCACGAGACTTTGGAGGAGGGTGGTGATCACGGCTCCATCCTGCGACCCCGGCGGTCTGGGGGGAAGCCCGTTCGCAGGCCTCCTCCCCCCCGGACCCCGCCCCCCAGCGCCGTCCAGACCGGGTCCAGCATTGGTCCGCAGGCGAGATCGCCCCATCCCCAGCTCTCCCAAGGCAGGAGGCCCGAATTCCTCGCTATCCCTGCAATACGATGGCGGGGTCATCGAAGAACCAGGAACCCGCGCTGAACGCCGCGGCCGCGCTCTCTCAAACGACAAGCCATGAACACCCTCCGCCTCGCCTCCATCGCCCTCGCCCTGCTCTTGCTCCCCGCGTGCCTGGTCACCAAGGGAACGTCCAACAAGTCCAGCGGTACCTATGTCAGCTCCGCCACCCTGGCGCAAATCACCGACGGGGAGTCCGAGGCCTTCGTGGTGGACCTCCTGGGCGAGCCCAGCCGGCGGATCGAGAAGGCCAACGGAACCGTGGTCCTCCTGGCCTGGGATTGGGAACGGAAGGTCTCCCGCAAGGGCGCCGTCCTCCTCGTCTTCGCGGGAGGCAACGAGGACGAGCAGCGAGCGACCACCTGGGTTCGCCTCGAAGACGGGCAAGTGACCCTCGTCTGGCAAGACACCGGCGCGGAGTGAGCCCTCGACGGGCCATCGCTCCTCGACGCTCCGCCCTGCCACCCAGCGCCCAACCGGGGCACCGGTCGTTCAAGGACGAGGACGACCCCGCCCCAAGCCATCAGTCCATGCCCCGGCGGCGCGGCCGCCACGACCCGCCTCCCCCTTGAACGATCTCATCGACCGCTTTCTCGCCAGCGGCCCCTACGCCGTGGTCGGCGCCTCCCGCGACCGCACCAAGTTCGGCAACCGCGTCCTGCGCTGCTACATGGAGCAGAATGAGGTGGTGCACCCGGTGCACCCCGCCGGCGGCACCATCGAGAACCTCGACGCGGCCGAGTCGCTGCTCACGCTCCCCGAGCACGTGGCACACGTCTCCGTGGTCACGCCGCCGGCCGTGACCGAAGCGGTGGTCGAGGAGGCGGGCCGCGCCGGGGTGGAGATCCTTTGGATGCAACCCGGCGCAGAGAGCGAGGCTGCCGTGGCCCGCGCGGAGGCCCTCGGAATGGGCGTCATCCATGGGGGCCCCTGCCTCCTGATCGACCTTCCGCGGCTTCGGCGCTAGACGCCTCACCGGAGGTTCAAGGCCTCCTTGCCCACCATGGCTCGAGGCGGCCCGCCTCCAGGCTCCGGGGCTCTAGCTCGGGGCCTCTAGCTGGGGCCCCCTGACCGTGGGCTCACAAGCCCGGAGACCTCGCCGGCCGGGTCGGGCCATCGCTGGACCGGGGCCGCCCCCCCAATCCGACAACGCCAGCTCCGACGACGCCAGCTCCGGCAACGCCAGCTCCGCGCGCTGGACGGTGCGGTCGGCTGGGCCCTGGACTCGAGGTCGGGCGGACGGGCCCCTCGCAACCCACCGCGGTCGGTGGGGTTTGCGCCGCGGTGGCCAGGACCGCTACCCTCCAGCGACTGCGGGGATACGCGCCGCAGCCTGCGCCGCCACGTCCATGAATCGCCCCGCCCCCAATTCCAGGCTGCGTCGGCTGGGCCTCGGCCTCGCGCTGATCACCGCCTTCCTGAGCGTCTCCTTGGGCGTCCTCGTGCTCAGCTGGAAGCGCGATATCACCCGGGAGCTTCAGGCCATCGAGGCCTCCGGCGCCCCACGGACCCCATCGAGCGTCGCCACGCCGTCCGGGGGCGGCCCCCCCTGGTGGGCCGGTGACGAGATCGGCGACCCCGTTGGAGACCTCGGGATCCTGGACCCCGTCGCCCTCGCTGCGCTTCTCCAACGTCCCGACCGTGACCTCGCGCCCTTTTCCAGGGCGCTCCTCGAGGACCTCGCCGCCCTGTACCAGCGAGAGGCGGAGGCCGGACGATCCGTCGATGACCTGTGGGTCGAAGCCTCCGACTCTCGGGGCTTCATTTCCGTGGGCGACGGATGGGCCCGCCCCTCCGAGCGGCACCTGTTGATCGCCCAGGTGGAGCACGCTGCGGCGGGCCAGCTCCTCGAACGCGTGGAGCACGCCTGCTCAGGGTTCCCGTTCGACGGCAGGGCCTGGCTCGACGACTGGCTCGCGAGCGACGCCCCGGTCCCTGTCCCCCTCTCCGTGATAGGCCCCCTCGGAGCCCAGCGCGCCATCGGCCGGAGCGCCAAGCTCGCTGCGCTCGACGGCGACCTCGACGAGGCGCTCGCTGCCCTGCGCCTGGGTTTCTGCGCCGCCCGTGCCTACGAGCGAGCTCCCGGCCTCCTCCACGGGCTGACCTGGATGCTCCAGGTCGACCTCGCCACAAGCGCCCTCCTCGCCGTGGCAGCGCTGATGCCGGAGGCAGACCTCTCGGAGTTCGAGGGGGAGGTCGCCGCGCTGGATCCACAGGGGCGGCTGAACCGGGCGATGGCGGAGGAACGCGCGCTGGGCCTCCGCGTCTTCGAGGTGGGCCTCCGGCCGAGCGGTGCCGACTGGTGGAGCTCGCCCCTCACATCCCTGGGCCTCTGGCTCTTCGAGAGCAACGACGAGCGAGTCTTCCTGAAGACCTATCGCGAGGCCCTCGACGCCTCGCGGGCGCCCTCGTTCTCGGGCAGGTCCGCCCTGTTGGAGACGATGCAGGGCCTCGAGGCCGAGTCCCTCGCGCTCCGCTCCCAGCTCATGTTTCCCGCGGTCGTCAGCGCGTTCGACTCCGCGGCCGGGGTCCACGCCACTGCCACCCTCGCCGCTGCGGTTCTCCTGGGCCGCCGCGAGGGCGCCGACGCTGCGCGCGCTTGGCTCGACGACCGACGGGACCCCTTCTCGGGCGAGCCCTACCGGACAGAGGTCGGCGCCACGGGAGAGGTTCGTGCCTGGTCGGTGGGCCCCGACGCCCACAGCGGCCCCGTCGAAGGCCAGTCCGTGGGCGAGGCGGACGACCTCGTTGTCCTGATCCCCGGGCGCTAGGGGCAGAGTCATGGAACGCCCCAACATCGACCAGAGAGCCCGCGCGGTGCGCCGCGTGCTCGTCATCGAGGGCCTCTGCAACCTGGCCCTCGCGCTCACCGAGCTCAGCGTCGGGCTCATGACGGGCTCCTGGGTGCTGGTCGCCGATGCGATGCACTCCGCCACGGACCTCGCGAACAACGTCGTGGCCTGGTTCGCCATGCGGGTGGCCGGCGCCCCCGCCGACGACGACCACCCCTACGGCCACGGCAAGTTCGAGATCCTCGCCGTGTTCGGGCTCGCCACCCTGATGGGCGTCCTCGCCCTCGAGATCCTCCTGGGCGTCCTCCGCGGCGGCGCCGCCGAGCCGGTGACCACCGGGCCGCTCAGCCTCGCGGTCGCCTGCGGCGTCATGGTGCTCCAGCTGGGCCTGGCCTACTGGCAGAACCGCCAGGCCCGGCGGCTGGGGTCCGAGCTGCTCCACGCGGACGCGACCCACACCCTCGCGGACACGGCCACCACCCTCGCGGCCATCGTCGGCTGGCAGATCGCCGCCCGCGGCTTCCCGTGGCTCGATCGCGTGCTGGCGGTCGCCGTGGCGGTCTTCGTCCTGGTGCTCGCCTTCCAGCTCTTCCGGCGGGCGATCCCGATCCTCGTGGACGGCGCCGCCGTGCCGCCCGACGAGCTCATCGCGGTGCTCAAGACCGTCGAGGGGGTCGCCGGGGTCGGCCAGGTCCGCAGCCGCTGGGATGGGACCCGGCGCACGGCGGACGTCACGGTGCGCGTCGACCCGACCCTCGATGCGGTCCAGGCCCACGACATCGCCGACGAGGTGGAGGCCAGCCTGACGATCCAGCTCGCCTTCGACGAGGTCCTCGTCCACGTGGAGCCCGACATCGGGGGAGGTCCCCCCGGCGAGGGCCAATGACCAGCCGACCCCCTCGGCTCCCCCGCTCGGTCGGTAGAGTCGAGGGGTCGCCCCCCCAGCGCCCACCTGCGCCCACCTGCGTTCCATCCCCATGGCCTTCCTCTTCCTGAGCTACCTCGCCACGTTCGCGTGCGTGATCCGCGGGCGGCGCTCCGCGGCCCTCGCGGGCCTCGCCCTCAGCACGGCGCTGAGCGTCGCCATGTTCTTCCACCACACGACGTCGGGCCTGGAGCTCAACTTCTGATGGAGAACCGCCCGCTCCTCTACACCGTGAACAGCGCGTGCATGCTGGGCCTCTCCCTCGTGCTCGTGGGCGCCTTCTACTTCCAGTACGGGCTCGGAGAGACGCCCTGCCCCCTGTGCCTGCTCCAGCGCATGGGGATGCTCGGCGTCATCCTCGGTCTGTCCCTGAACACGGCCTTCGGCTTCCGCAGGGAGCACGCGGCCGTGGTCATCGGCGCCGCTCTCGTGGGTGGCTCCTTCTCCGTCCGGCAGGTCCTCCTGCACATCGCCCCCGTGGAAGGGGAGCCCACGGGCTACGGCTCCGCCGTCCTCGGCATGCACCTGTACACCTGGGCGGCGATCGTCTTCCTGACCACGATCGCGGGGACGGCCGTGTTCCTCTGCCTCATCCGCGACGAGCCGGCGGGAACCGTCCGGCGCCCCACGCTCTTCGACCGCAGCACGCTCCTCTTCGCCACCCTCCTGTGCCTCTCCAACGCCCTCGCGACCTTCGTCGAGTGCGGCGCGGGGGCCTGCTGCGAGAATGGCCCCTGCCCCTGAGTGCAAGAGCCCTGGGCCTGCCAGCGGGGCGGAGCCCTGGCCGTCGATTCGGCTTGCTTATCGAGCCGCATGGCACCAATGCGGAGAGGACCACGCGAGCAGACGTAGCCTTTGCCAGTGCTCCACCTGCTCCCGTGGGACCCGGAGCACGCCACGTCTTCCCGAACCCAGACCCATCGAGATGAAACGCTCTTCCCGAATCGCTCGCTCTCTCCAAGCCCTCACCCTGGCCTTCCTGCTCCCCGCGGGTGCAGGCTGCCAGGGCTGGACCATGGACTACGGCAAGCCCGCCGCCCAGTTCGAGGCCAGCGACGCCGTGGCGATCGCGCAGGACTTCCTCGGGGAGAAGGTCAGCGTGCGCGGCGAGGTCCTCTCCGTGGACGTCTCGAACCCCGAGGACTGCGTCGTCGAGCTCCAGGGGGGCGTCACGGCCCGCTTCGGGGCCTTCAAGGCCGCGGCCGAGTCCTGCACCGCCGGCACCGTGGTCTACGTGGACGGCATCGTGAAGGCCGGGAGCTCGCAGGGCGTCACCCTCGACCCCGCCTTCGGCAGGGACCCCGAGGCCCCCTTCGAGCCGCAGAAGCCCTGACCCCACGCGGTCAGCCCCACAGGCCCGGCTGGCGGCTTTGCAGGGCCGCCCACGTCCGACTTCACGGACGCGGTGCGGGTGACCTTCGAGTCGGCCGCATCGCCTGTTCCACTAGCCGCCCCGGCTCCCCGTGCGGTGCAGCCTGCGCTCGAGCCAGGCCCAGACCCCGAGCCTGTCCATGGGCGAGTTCAGCCAGCCCGTGGTGATGCAGTACGACGAGTCGAACCCTCCCGAGTGGTGAACGGCGTGCCGCTCGGGGGTGATCACGAGGCCAAGCGCTTGCATCCACCGCGCGAGGCGCGGCGGGCGCTGCATGTGAGCCCAGCGATGGAAGAGGTTCGTGCAGACGCCCCCGACCATCGCGCTCAGGATGAACGCGCCGGCGAGGAGCGTGAGCGGTGCGCCCGACGCGAGGTCGAGCAGATGGAAGGCCGCCGCCAATGTGGGCAGCGCCAGCACGGCGGTGTTGCCCACGAGCTCCACGAGGCCGTGCTCCACCATCTCCTCGGGCACCACGTGGTGCTGGCGAAAGGGCGCGATGAACCCGGGTCCGATGATGGGCGTCGTCTCCTGGAAGAAGCGGTCCCCGACCCAGTGCGCGAGGCCCGAGAGGAGGTCCGCGATGAGGTATCCGCCCACCAGCCCCGCGGCGATGGAAAGCGCCTGGGGCGCCCCATGTGCCTCGGCCGCGAGCCGGGCCGTGAACGCCAGCGCGTAGGCTGCGAACACCACGGTGCCCACCCGCTCGAGCGCCCGCTGGGCGAGGGAGTGCTGGGAGGATTGGCTCACCCACACAGGATAGATCGACGCCGCCCCGCCCGAACCAGAAACCGGGGCCGGCGCGGCGGGGTGAGGTCCCTTGAACCTACGATGGACGCCCCGAGCCCCGATCTCCACGTCGAGCGCACCCGTACCGCTGCGGCCGTGGCAAGGGGATCAGAGGACCCCTGGAAGGCGCCGCGAGCCCTCCCGTTCCGCTGAAAAGGCGTGACCTCCACATCGTGCTGAACCCCGAGCGAACCACGGTCATCGTCAACCCCGCCGCCGGCAGCGGTCGCGTCGGGCGTCGGTGGAGCCAGCTGGAGCCCGAGCTGGGCGGGATCCTCGGACCGGTCTGCTTCCGGAGGACCGAGGGGCCCGGGCACGGGACAGAGCTCGCGCGGCAGGCCGTCCTCGACGGGCACCACACGCTCCTCTCCCTCGGAGGGGACGGGACCCACAACGAGGTGGTCAACGGGATCATGGAGGCGTCGCCCCCCAAAGGCGCGGTGTCCTTCGGCGTGCTCCCCGCCGGCACCGGCGGCGACTTCGCCCGCATGCTCGTGGCCCCGCGCGACCCGGTCGGCGCGGCCCGCGCCCTGGTCGACGCCCCGACGAGCCCCCTGGACCTCGGTCGAGTGACGATCGACTCCGTGAGCCCCGCCCAGGTGCGCCACTTCGTGAACGTCGGCACCTTCGGCATGAGCGGCCTGATCGACGAGCTCGTCAAGGGATCAAGCACGGCGCTCGGCGGGAGGGTGTCGTTCTTCCTGGCGTCGGTGCGCGGGCTCTTCCGGTACCGGCCCGCCCTGGTCCGGCTCACCGCGGACGGCGAGGTGCTCGGGACCTTCAGGATCAACACCGTGGCCCTCGGCAACGCCCAGTTCTGCGGCGGCGGCATGCGCATGGCCCCGTCGGCGGATCCCGGCGACGGCTGGCTGGACGGGGTCATCATCGAGCAGCGCTCCATCCCGCGGATGCTCTCCCTGACGGCCTCGATTTACCGGGGCAAGCACACGGGCTGCAGCTTCGTCCACACCTTCCGCGCCCGCCGCCTGACCGCCGAGCTCATGGGCGACGACCCGGCCTACCTCGACCTGGACGGCGAGGCCCCCGGAGTCCTCCCCGCCACCTTCGACGTCGTCCCCGGCGCCCTCACGCTCCTCGGCCAGGTTCGAGGCCGACCAGCCCTGAAGCCGCCGGGGACCTAGGGTCCGTCGGTCGCCACCGGCGACGCGCGGCTCGCCGTACCGGAGAGACCCGCCGCCCGGGGCGCGCAAGATCCTCCTCCGCTCGAGCTCTTCCCCGGGGCCTGTGGGCCGAGCCCTCCGTCCCACGGCCAGTGGTAGGCTCGGGCTGGCGCAAAGGGGACGCCCCCCGGCCCGAGACGGGCCCGACTCGGGCTCAACGCAGAACCGGCGGGCTTGGGGACGGGGGCGCCAAGGGTTGGCTCCGCCTCCTGCGGGGTTAGGTTGCCCCGGAGGTATCCGCCCGATGGCCAAGACAAAGCGCACCCGTCAGAAGCCCTGCGACCGCTGCAAGGCGCCGAGCATCGCGCTCTTCCGAGTCCAGGTATCGGCCGAGGGCCTCTGGATCTTTGTCTGTGGCGCGTGCCTCGAACTCGTGAAGCCCGGGAACCCCGACTACCGGTATGGCGGCACCTGGAAGAGCCGCAAGCGTCACTGAGCGCGGCGAGGGGGCGCTCCGCGATCCGCGCTGATTCCTCCCGCTGCCCCCGGCGTCGCTGGCAGATGGGTGAGCGCCGGCCGCCCTCCCTCAACCTCGGCGCGCCGACACCGGACCGGCACCCACCTGGGTTGCCGCTCGCTTGCCGGGCCTGCTCGGACGCACCTCAAGGTGCGGTTGACGCGCCACGCCGAAGCCTGAGTCGCGGATCCCAACCGCCAGGCTCTTCGGCACGTCGGCCCCCTCGACCTTCGGCTCGGGGAGTGAACGGCAGAGGCCTCGTTCAGCGGAGCTCCACCAGCACCGGCAGGTGGTCGGAGCCGATGCGCGGGCCGACCTCGCGGTGGAGGACCCGGACGTCGCGGCCCACGAGGAAGTGGTCGATGGGGATCCGGACGAGGTAGGGCAGGCCCGCGCTCCAGGTGGGCTGGAGACCGAAGCCCCTCCGTGAGTCGCGGAGGGCGCCGAGGTCCAGGACTCGGGAGAAGACCGGGGACCACGGCGTGGCGTTGAGGTCTCCCGCCAGGACCACCCGCGGTCCGAGCTCGCGGGCCCGCCGGGCGACCGCCTCGAGCTGACGATCTCTCTGGGCAGCCGCCCCGCTCCCCATGGGCGGGACCGGGTGGGTCAACAGCAGCCGCAGGCTGGAGCCCTCGAGCCCCGTCTCGATGGACGGGACCCCGGCGGCGCCGAGCTGGACGATCCGCCCGTCGATCAGCGGCCGCCTGGAGTAGAGGGCGATGCCGAAGTTGTCGCCCCGGGGCGCCGCGAGCCGATGGGGAAACTCCACCTCCAGGGGAGCGAGGTCCGCGAGCCAGGCCTCGCTCACCTCCAGGAGGAGCACCGCGTCGGGCTGCGTCGACTCCACCAGCTCGAGCAGGCCTCGCCGGTTGGCGTTGCTGGTCCGCACGTTCGCCATCAGCAGACGGGTCCCCCCTGGGGTCAGCGCCGCTCGATCCGGGGGAGATTCGGTGAGCTCGAGCAGCGGCCCCGAGTGCAACCCCACCACGACCGCGGTGAGCGCCAGCCCAAGGGGCCGCGCGAGGCACGCGAAGCCGGCCATCACCGCCAGCGCCAGGAGGCCGTACTGAAACGCGAAGTGCGTGGAGAGCTCGAGGGTCCAATGCAGACCGGCGCACGCCATGGCCAGCCTCGCCAGCACCAGTCCCGCGAGCGCCAGCCAGCAAAAGCGGGCAGCGTTGCGCGCCGCCGCGGCGCGAGGTCCACGCAGGTCCCCCGTCGAGGGTGGCTGCTCGGGACCATGGCCCCCCGTCGCCTCGACCGGGGTAGGGTCATCAAGAGGTTCGCTCACACAGAGAGCCTGCGATCTGGGACGACGAATATCTCCCTCGCAGGCCCCATTTGATCGCCCCGAGGGGACGCCCGTGGGACCGATAGGGCGAGCCCCTTACCCTTGAGCCCATGATGCTCACCGCCCTCGCCCTCCTCGCCGCCGCCCCGCTCCAGGGCCCCACGAACCAGGCCGCGCCCTCCGAGCCGAAGGAGCCCCGGCGACCGAACCTCGTGTTCGCCATCGCCGACGACTGGGGCTGGCCCCACGCCGGCGCCTACGGGGACAAGGCGGTCGCCACCCCGGCCTTCGACCGCGTGGCCCGCGAGGGGGTCCTCTTCGAGCAGGCCTTCGTGTCCTCCCCGTCGTGCACCCCGAGCCGCGGCGCGATCCTCACGGGCCAGCACTTCTTCCGCCTCGGCGCGGGCGCGAACCTGTGGAACGAGTGGCCCGAGGGTCAGTTCGCCGAGTACCCCGCGCTCCTCGAGGGGGCCGGCTACCACGTCGGCTCCTGGCGCAAGGCGTGGGGTCCGGGCAAGGGCGCCCCCGCGGGCAAGAAGTACAAGGGCGTCGAGGCCTACCTCGAGGCGCGGCCCGAGGGGGCGCCGCTGTGCTTCTGGTTCGGCGCCTGGGACCCCCACCGCGGCTACGAGGCCGGCAGCGGCGTGGCGGACGGGATCGCGCTCGAGGAAGTGCACCTGTTCGGCCACTTCCCCGACGACCCCGTCGTGCGCTCGGACGTGGCCGACTACTACTTCGAGGTCCAGCGCTTCGACCGGGACGTGGCGCGGCTGATGGACCAGCTCGAGGCCATCGGCGAGCTGGACAACACCCTGCTCGTGGTCACCGGGGATCACGGCATGCCCTTCCCGCGCTGCAAGGGCAACGTCCACGACTCCGGCGCCCGCGTGCCCCTGGCGGCCCGCTGGGGGAATCGCCTCGTCGCAGGCCAGACCGTCCGTGACCTCGTCTCGCTCACCGACGTCGCCCCCACCTTCCTCGAGGCCGCCGGGCTCGAGGTGCCCGGCCAGATGACGGGCCGCAGCCTGCTGCCGCTCATGACCCGGATCGGTGAGGAGGACTTCCTGCGCACCATGGAGATCCGCGACCGGGTCCTGATCGGGCGCGAGCGCCATGTGCCCTGTCAGGAGGCGCCGCTGATGGAGGGCTACCCGGTGCGCGCGCTGCGCACCATGGACCACCTCCTGGTCCACAACCTCTTCCCCGACCGCTGGCCGGCGGGGACCCCCGACCACAAGAACTGCGCCACCCGCGGGTCCTGGTTCGGCGACTGCGACAACGGCCCCACCAAGCTCTTCCTCTGGGAGCACAGGCAGGAGCCCGAGGTCCGGCCCTTCTACGACCTGTGCTTCGCCAAGCGCCCAGAGTTCGAGCTCTACGACCTGCGCGCCGACCCGATGCAGGTGAACAACCTCGCCGGAGACCCCGACCACCTCGAGACCCTCGAGGCGCTCAAGCTCGAGCTCGCCAGCGAGCTCGGGGGCGCCGGCGACCCCCGCTCGCGCGGCCGTGGCGACGAGCTCGAGGGGCACCGCTACTTGGGCGGCGGCGGCGGAAAGTGGCCCTACCGCTGAGCGAGCAGACCGCCGCCCGTGCAGCACGGCTGGTGACGGATCCCCATCCAGCGGCCCCTGAGGGAGCCTGAAGGCTCCACACCGCCCGGCCTGCGCCCCAGGGCCCGCGCTCAGGGCCCGCACCCCGGGTTTGCACTCAGGGGCTGCGCTCAGGGGCTACACCTGACCGAACGCCCCAGCGCGCCCTCAAGCGTCCGGGTTGGCCCAGCGACCGACCTCGCCAATGTCCTCCTCGACCCGAGGTAGAAGGACCCGACCTGCGCCCGGCACAGGCGCAGGGATAGACAGCGGAGCGCCAATTCAGGGACCCGTTCAACCCGGCGACGTCAAGGGTCGCGAGGCTCCGCGCCGCACCCACCAACACGCGCCCGAGTTTCGACCTGACCGCTCCTGCGTTCCCCTGCACAATTCCCCCATGGACGCCATGGACCACCTGGAACTCAGCCTCGCCTTCCCCGGCCTCCCGGAGCTCGGAGCGCTGGCGAGCGACTTCGCCACGCACGCCCTGCGGCTCGCGGACTTCGAGGGGGAGCAGCTCGAGCGACTGCGCGACGCCTTCCTCTCCAGCCTCGCGCTGATCGAGGACACCCTCGCTCGTGAGGGGGATCCCGTCGTCGACGTCGAGGTCCGAGCCACCATCGATGCGGTGGCCCTCGAGTTCCAGATCCTCGAGCACGGCATCCCCCTTGGCGACACCACGGGCACAGGGCAGACCCCGCCCGCGGTCGGCGGCGACATCACCGACCGCGTCCGCCCGGTCCCCGCGTTCGACCGGCTCTGGTGGAAGCAGAAGGGCGCCGAGGGTTCGGAGCTCCACCTCCGAGTCCATCGCCCCCACGCCACGATCGATGTCCTCGAAGCCGTCCAGCACCGACTCGAGGAGGAGCACGCCGAGCACACCGACCTGGACCACTCGGACCAGACCGGCGAGTACCGTATCCGCGCCTACCGGCCCGAAGATGGGCTCGAGGTCGCGCGCAGGATCTACGAGGCCTACGGGCGGTCCTACGCGAACCCGGACCTCTACGTCCCCGACCGCATCCAGGAGCTCAACCGCGGCGGGCAGCTGCACTCCATCGTGTGCGAGTCGCCGGCGGGTGACATCGTGGGCCATTACGCCCTAGAGCGGCCCGACCTGGGCCCCACCGGAGAGGCAGGGCAGGCGGTGATCGACCACCGCCACCGCGGCCACGGGCTGATGAAGCCCATGCGCGCCGCCGTGGAGGAAGCGGGCGAGGCGCTCGGGCTGCTCGGTATCTGGAGCCAACCCACCGCCATGCACCCCTTGAGCCAGCGCATGAACATCAAGTTCGGGTCGGTCCCCACGGCGATTCAACTCGGGCTGATCCCGGGCAGTATGACCCTGCGCGGCGGCGTCGCCGGCGAGTCCGCCGATCATCAGCGGGGTGGACGCGGCTCGACGTTCCTCTACTGGCACCCGTTCGGAGACGAGCCCGCCCTCGCGGCCCACGCCCCCGATTCCCTCCACCCGCTGCTCGCCGACCTGTACGAGGCTCGCGGCCGGAAGGTCGACTTCGGCGGTGACGGTCCCGGCCCGACGCCGGGCAGCGGGGAGGCCGTGCACTGCAGGTACTCCGGCGCGCTCGGAACCGCGTGGGTGGTGGCCGACCGCATCGAGCCCGGGGCCGAGCACACCATCCGCACCACCGTCGACGCCATGGCCTCGGGCGCGGGCGCAGGCACGGTCTATGTGGACCTGCCCCTCGACGACGCCGGGACCCCGGCTGTCGCCGAGGCCCTGCTCGCCTCCGGCTTCCAGGCCACCGGCATCTCGCCCCGATGCATCCCCCGCGCCGACGGCCGCGTCGCGGAGGACGCCCTGCGCCTTGCGATCCACCCGCTCCCCGTGGACCTCCCCGGGGTGGTCGCCGAGGGGCCCCTCGGGCAGCGCCTCCTCGCCCTCGCCACAGGCCTCCCCAAGGGCACGGGCCTCCCCACGGGCACGGGCGCGGGTCGTTGACCTGAGCGAAGCGCGCTGACCGGGCTGGGGCTCAGGGGGCTCAGGGGGCTCCGTGGCCGCGGCCTCGGCCTGGGCCGGCACCGGCGGTAGCCGCGCGTGCGCGGGCCTGGTCACACCGGCAGCATGCGCACGGACGGGAGCTTCGACGCGGCCCACCGGGCTCCGACGATGTTGGTCGCCATCGGCCCGAGCCGGAGGCGGGCCAGGGGGCCGCAGACGTGGACCCCCCGACCCCAGTGCATGTCCTCCGAGAGGCGCGGGATCCCGTTGATCATCGGCAAACCCAGCTGCTCCGCGGAGGACCGCAGCCACCCGGAGACCGTCTCCCTCCGGAGACCGGTGGCCAGCGTAAGCCCCGACGATTCCACCGTTCGCCCCCCACCATGGAGCAAGAGCTGCTCCTGGGCAGCGTCCCACTCGACGGTCGGCACCTCGTGCTGGAGCTCGATCGAGCCGCGCCGAACGGCGCGCGCGAGCCGCGAAGCGAGCCCGGAGGGCACGCTCCCTCCCACGGCGCGGCGGTTGAGAAAATCGAGTCGCTCGGAGACCTGCAGCTCGGCCCACCTCCCGACAAAGCGATGCTTCGCCCATGACCGGTCGACGTCGAAGTCCGCCACCCGGACCGGTCGACGCATCCAGAGGCGCACGGTCTGCCCCGTCGAGCGGTGAACCATCAAGGCGCGCTGCACAGCAGAAATGCCCCCTCCGAGGATGTCGTGATCAAGGCGCGTGCAGGGTCCGAAAGCGTGATGGATCGGCGCCCCCTCCCGCTGAAGCCGGCGCGCCCATTGGGGCATCCGGGGGACGTTGGTACCCGTCGCGATCAAGACCCGCCGCGCGGCAACCTCGACGCCCTCGCCCTGGACCAAGAGGTGCTCGCGCTCGGTCCGGATCGAGTCGACCCGCCCCCCGATGACCGTCTCGTCGAGGCGATGCCGGGCCACGAGCGCCTGGGAGTGGCGGAGGAACGCGTCGTACCTCGGCCGACGAAAAGCTCCGGCCAGCTCCGCGACCTCGGCGTTCTCGCTTTGGTGAAGGAACTGGTGGAGGCTCCCCGGCTGAGCGTCCAGGTGGTGGCCGACGGGGGACCGCATCCAGGTCATTCCAACGGCGCCGGCCCGCGCCCCCCAACGGTGGAGCAGCCGACCGGAGGGCTCGACAATGCGGATGGACGCGCCCTGGGAATGGAGCGCCTGCCCGGCGCAGACCCCATGGGGTCCACCGCCGACGATCACCCAGTCATGGACCTCAGACGCCGTACTCCGCACGCGCCGCGACCTCCATGCTGGTCCACCGGACGTCGGCGCCGCCGAGCTGGTCCGCGCCTGAATTTGTCGCTTGGAGGGGTCTCATTCCTGCGGGGAAATGCCAACCGCCCGCCCCCGGTTCCGCCGACCCGTTGGATTCGCGCGATCGGATGGTCGGAACGCCTCATGGTGACTGTCCTCGGGTGCGGCGGCCCGCCTAGCTCCCTGACCCCGCGCGGCGATGGAGGTGACCTCCTCGGCGGGCCCGGCGATTCTTTTGCCGCTAATGGGAACTGCCCGGGGTCGAGCGACATCGTCCAGGCATGGCCCACCTCCCCGTCACCGTGCTCTCGGGCTTCCTCGGCTCTGGAAAGACGACCCTCCTCGCCCACATGCTCGCCAACCGCGAGGGCCGCCGCGTCGCGGTGCTCGTCAACGAGATGAGCGAGAAGGGCCTCGACGGGGAGCTGCTCGTCGCCGCGCGGGACGCCGGGATCGAGGTCCTCCAGAGCGAGGAGCGCCTGATCGAGCTCTCCAACGGCTGCATCTGCTGCACGCTGCGCGAGGACCTCCTCGAGGAGGTCGGCCGGATCGCCGACGACGGCGGCTATGACGCCCTGGTGATCGAGTCCACCGGCATCTCCGAGCCGCTCCCGGTGGCCCAGACGCTCTCCCTTGACCACGAGGATGTGCCCTCGGTGTCCGACCGCGTCGCCGTGGACGCCATGGTCACCGTCGTCGACGCGTCGAGGGTCCTGACCGAGATGAGCGGAGAGGATGACATCGTGGACCGGGGTTGGGCCGACGACGACGAGGACCGCCGCCCCGTGGCACAGCTCATGGCCGAGCAGATCGAGTTCGCGACGATCATCGTCGTGAACAAGACCGACCTCGTGGATGAGGACGGCCTCGCCCGCGTCGAGGCCCTCATCGCGGACCTCAACCCCTCCGCCCAGCTGCTGCGCGCGGAGTACGGCCGCCTCCCGCTCGATCAGCTCCTGGAGACCCGGAGCTTCGACCTCGAGGCCGCTCAGGCAGCCCCCGGCTGGGTCCAGGCCCTGGCGGAGGACCACACACCGGAGAGCGAGGCCTTCGGCTTCGGCTCCTTTGTCTTCCGCGCTCGACGCCCCTTCCACCCGGTCCGCTTCATGGACTTCCTCCAGTCCCCGCTCATGCGGCAGGTGCTGCGCTCCAAGGGCTTCATCTGGGTCGCGACGCGGCCGCGGGAGAAGGCCCTCGTCCAGAGCGCCGGCCAGCAGGCGACGTTCCAGCCGGCGGGCACCTGGTGGGCGCTCGTGCCGGAGGAAGAGTGGCCCACGGATGCGGACTCGCGGCGACACATCGAGGCTGTCTGGGACGAAGACTTCGGTGACATGCGCCAGGAGCTGGTGCTGATCGGCGTGAGGCTCCCTCGCGAGGAGATCGAGGAGGCGCTGGAGGCGGCGCTCCTCACCCCTGACGAGATGGAGGGCGGGCTGGATGAATGGCTCACCCTCGAGGACCCGCTGCCTCGCTGGGATGAGGCCGTGGCCCAAGAGCACGCGGGCACTCCCTGACCGCTGGACCCCCTGGGCCTTGCCCGCGATGACGTCCCGGTGACGCCCAATGATCCACCGGGCCCAGGCACCGCCGCTCGGTGGGTTCCGAGCGCGAGCGTCCCTCCATCCCTGGCCCGCTGGCCGCTCTTTTACCGCCCCCTGACCGGGCGTGGTGTCACAGGCTGAGGCTGCGGTCCGTAGCGGCTGCCCTGTATCTCTCCTGTGGCGCCAATGTGGCGCCGCGCTGCCGCGGCGGCGAAAGTTTTGGGGAGCGCGCCGTCCATGGACGGGGGCACTCGACGACCCTGGTCCTGCCAAGCCCCAACGACGTCCTGCCCATGGACGGCGAGGCCCTTCCAATTCGCGCTGCAGCCCCCATGAATCTTCGCCTCTCCCTCTCCGTTGCCCCCCACGGGTGGCTCGCCGTCACCGCGCTCAGCCTCCTCAGCGCCGCCTCCGCCACGCCCCAAGGCGCGGGCCAGGCGGGCATGCTGCGCTACCCGGACGTCAGCGACACGAGCATCGTGTTCGTGTACGCCAACGATCTCTGGCTCGTGCCGCGGGCGGGCGGAACGGCCCTGCCCCTGGCGAGCCCTCCCGGCGCCGAACGCAACCCGCGCTTCAGCCCGGACGGCCAGCAGGTCGCGTTCAGCGGTAACTATGACGGGGACAGCGACCTCTACACCATCTCCACGGGGGGAGGCCTGCCCTTCCGGGTGACCCACCACCCCGGTGGCGACCTGTTCAGCGATTGGACCAATGACGGTCGGCTGATCTTCTCCACCTCGGCCTTCTCGGGTCAGCGGCGCGCACCGCGCATGTTCACCGTCCCGAGCACGGGAGGCCTCCCGGCCCAGGTCTCGGTGCCCTACGGGCTGAACGGGACGATCCACGAGGACGGCAAGCTGCTGGCGTACACCCCGAACGCACGGGACGGGCGGAACTGGAAGCGCTACGTCGGCGGGACCGCGAGCGACATCTGGCTCTTCAACCTCGAGGACCGCTCCTCGCGGCGGGTCACAGAGTGGGAGGGCACGGACAGCTTCCCCATGTGGCACGGGGACGACCTCTACTACGTCTCGGACCGCGGCCCGGCCCACCGCCTGAACGTCTGGAAGTTCGACGTCTCCGCAGGGACGCACTCCCAGGTCACCACCTACACCGACTTCGACGTCAAGTGGCCCGCGATCGGTCCCGGTGACCAGGGCCAGGGCGAGATCGTGTTCCAGAACAACTCGGGCCTGTTCCTCGTGGACCTCGGCACCCAGGCGACCCGTCCCGTGGACGTGAAGATCCCTGGCGCGATCGAGACGGCCCGCCCCCGCACGGTGGACGTCTCGGAGGCCATCTCCACCAGCCGCATCTCCAGCACAGGCAAGCGCGCTGTGGTGGCGTCGCGCGGTGACATCTGGACGCTGCCGGCCGAGCAGGGCAAGGCGCGCAACCTGACGGCGACCAGCGGGGTCGCCGAGCGTGACCCCTCCTGGAGCCCGGACGGACGCTGGATCGCCTACTTCTCGGACGAGACGGGCGAGTACGAGCTGTTTGTGAAGCAGTCCGACGGGCGCGGCGAGACGAAGCAGCTCACGGAGGGCACGGAGGGCTTCAAGTACGACCCGACCTGGTCCCCGAACTCCGAGAAGATCGCGTTCAGCGACCGGTCGGGCACGATCTACGTGCACGACATCGCCGCGGACACCACCAAGGCCATCGACCAGAACGAGGCCGCGGAGTGGGGCGTCCCCGTGAACTGGTCCCACGACAGCCGCTGGCTCACCTACACCAACCTCGCCGACGAGAGCTCGCGGACCAACGTCGTGATCTTTGACACGGTCGCAGGTGAGAAGCACGTCGTCACGAGCTCCATGTTCGAGGACAGCAGCCCGACCTTCGATCGGGACGGAGACTTCCTGTACTTCGGCAGCGTCCGTGACTTCAGCGGCCAGCAGGGGTCGATGATCGACTCGAACTACGTCTACACCGATGGTGAGGTGCTCCTGGCCGTCCCCCTGCGCGAGGACGTCGAGTTCCCCTGGACCCCGAAGAGCGACGAGGAGTCCTGGGGCGACGAAGACCAGGAGGAGGGCACGCCGGACGAGGACGCCGAAGGCGAGGAGGAGCGTGAAGGCACGCCCGCGGAGGACGACGGCGTCAGCGGGAGCTACTCCGGCACGCTCACGATGGCGGGCCAGCCCGCGATGGCCGTCACCGCGAGCCTGAGCCTCGACGGCACGCGCCTCAGCGGCTCGGCGACCTCCCCCCTCGGGAACGCCGAGGTCCGCGGCGACCTCGACCCCGAGACCGGCGCCTGCAGCGGGAGCCTCGCGCTGGACACGGGCGGAGAGGCCCTGTTCGATGGGTCCATCAAGGACGGCTCCCTTGAGTGGGCCGTCTCCACCAACGAGGTCGACATCACGGTCGTGGCCGAGCGCTCAGGCGCGGCCTCCAGCGAAGATCGCGGCAACGAGAGCGGCGACGAGGAGGACGACGACGAGGACGCCTCGAAGGCCCTCGAGATCGACTTCGAGGGCTTCGAGCACCGAGCGCTCCAGCTCCCCGTGCCCTCGGGCAACTTCGCGAGCCTCTCGGTGAACCACGAGGGGCACCTGCTCTACGTTCGCCGCGGCTCAGGCATCAAGGCCTACGACCTGCACGGGGACGATCAGGCCGAGAAGAGCGTCACCGACGGGGGCGACTTCAGCCTATCTGCGGACGGCAAGCAGCTCCTCGTGGAGCGCGGCAACGACCCGGCCATCGGCAAGGCCGACGAGGGCAGCTCGCCCAAGAGCGTCAAGAAGGACGGCATGGAGGCCCGCATCGACCCGCGCCAGGAGTGGCCCCAGGTCTACCGCGACGCGTGGCGCTTCTTCCGCGATTACTTCTACGCCGCGAACATGCATGGCGTGGACTGGCCCGCGGTCTACGAGCAGTACCTGCCCATGATCGCCTACTGCGCGAACCGCGAGGACGTGGACTACGTGATGCGCGAGCTCGTCGCCGAGCTGAACGTGGGGCACGCGTACGTCCGCGGTGGACCGATGGAGCGCGGCCCGCGAGTCGGCGTGGGCCTGCTTGGGTGTGACTACACGCTGGAGAACGGCGCCTACCGCATCGCGCACATCGTCGAAGGCGGCGTCTGGGACTCGGACGCCCGCGGCCCCCTCAGCATGCCCGGCGTCGACGTGCGCGAGGGGGACTACCTCCTCGCCGTGGACGGCGTCCCCATGGACACGGACAAGGACCCTTGGGCCGCCTTCCTCGGGAAGGGTGGTGAGGCCGTCGAGCTGACGGTGAGCGCCTCTCCGACCATGGACGACACGGCCCGCAAGGTGATGGTCAAGGCCCTCTCCTCGGAGCGCGGCCTGCGCTATCGCGAGTGGATCGAGGGCAACCGCAAGATGGTCGAGGAGCTCTCCGGTGGCCGCGTGGGCTACGTCTACGTGCCCGACACCGGCCAGAACGGTCGCAACAACCTGTTCCGACAGCTCTACGGCCAGTCCCACCTGGACGCCCTCATCATCGACGAGCGCTGGAACGGCGGCGGGCAGTTCCCCAACCGTGAGATCGAGGCCCTCGACCGCCCGCGCACGAACTACTGGGGCCGCCGATGGGGCCGCTCGATGGCGACACCCAACGACTCCCACCAGGGCCCCAAGTGCATGCTCATCAACCGCGACGCAGGCTCGGGGGGCGACATGTTCCCGTACCTGTTCCGGCAGGCGGGGCTCGGCAAGCTGATCGGCACGCGGACCTGGGGCGGCCTGGTCGGCTACTCCGGGAGCCCGCAGCTCATCGACGGCGGCACCCTCGCCGTGCCGTCCTTCGGGTTCTTTGAGCTCGACGGGACGTGGGGCGTGGAGGGCCACGGAGTCGCCCCTGACATCGAGGTCATGGACGACCCCGCCCTGATGCAAGGCGGCGCCGATCCGCAGATCGAAGCCGGCGTGCAGCAGATGCTCAAGGAGCTGGAGACCGGCGCGTACCAGGCGCCGCCCCGCCCCGCGGACCCGAACCGCACCGGCATGGGCCTGCCCAAGTCAGAACGCTGAGCGTCTATCTGAGGGGGCGGCCCCGGAGAGGACCTGCGCCGACGAACGCCGTCGACGCACCGCTTCTTCAAACATCACGGCGGCCGCCCCCACCTGCTCAGGTGAGGATCTCTCGCACCACCCGCGACTCTTCGACGCCGGTGAGGCGCTGGTCGAGGCCGAGGTAGGGATAGGTGAAGCGCTCGTGGTCGATGCCCAGCTGGTGCAGGATGGTCGCGTTGAGGTCGTTCACGTGGACGCCGCCCTCGGCCACGTTGTAGGACCAGTCGTCGGTGGCGCCGTGGGTGATGCCGGGCTTGATGCCGCCGCCGGCCATCCAGACCGTGAAGCAGCGCCCGTGGTGGTCGCGGCCGCTCCCGGGGGCGCCGAGCTTGCCCTGGCTGTAGACGGTGCGGCCAAACTCGCCGCCCCACACCACCAGGGTGTCCTCCAGCAGCCCGAGCCGCGCGAGGTCAGACACCAGGGCGGCGCTAGGCTGGTCGGTGTCCATGGACTGCGCCCGCAGCTCCCGGTCCAGGTTCAGGTGCTGGTCCCACCCACGGTGGAAGAGCTGGACCATGCGCACGCCGCGCTCGAGCATCCGGCGCGCGAGCAGGCAGTTGGCCGCGTAGGTCCCGGGCTTGCGCGCGTCCGGCCCGTAGAGCTCGAAGACCTCCTCGGGCTCGGTGGAGAGGTCGGTGAGGTCGGGCACCGAGGTCTGCATGCGAAACGCCATCTCGTACTGGTCGATGCGCGTCCGCGCTTCGGGGTCCCCCGTCGCGTCGGCGTGCCGTCCGTTCAGCTTGGCGAGGTCGTCCAGGAGCGCACGCCGGGTGGAGGCGTCCACCCCCGGTGGGTTCTGCAGGTACAGCACCGGGTTCGACCCCGGGCGCAGCTGCACGCCCTGATGGGACGGGGGGAGGAAGCCCGAGCCCCAGAGCCTCGAGAACAGCGGCTGGCCCGGGTCCTTGCCCGTGCCCTGGGACAGGAGCACCAGGTAGGCGGGCAGGTCGCGGTTCTCGCTGCCCAGCCCATAGCTGAGCCATGAGCCCAGGCTGGCCTTGCCCGGCTGCATGGCGCCGGTGTTGATCGTCGTGATGGCGGGGTCGTGGTTGATCGCGTCGGTGTGCACCCCCTTGAGGAAGCACAGCTTGTCCGCGATGCGCGCCGTCCACGGCATCAGCTCGCTGACCCAGGCCCCGCTCTCGCCGTGTTGCTTGAACTCGTAGGGCGGCGCGAGCACCGGGAAGCTCTTCTGCCCCGCCGTCATCCCCGTCACCCGCTGCCCACCGCGGACGGACTCAGGCAGCTCCTGGCCGTGGAGCTCGCGCATCACCGGCTTGTAGTCGAACAGGTCGATGTGCGACGGGCCGCCTGACTGGAAGAGGTAGACCACGCGCTTGGCCTTCGGCGCGAAGTGCGGCACCACCGACTCGTCCCCGCCCAAGAGGCGAGAGAGCGCCATGGCGCCGAGGCCCCCAGCGGAGCGGCCTAGAAAGGCCCGTCGTGTGAACTCCATCATCCCCGGGTCACCGTCTCACTGAGGTTCAGCATGAGGGCCGCCGCCAGCGTCCAGGCGGCGTGCTCCACGGGTTCGATGGACTCGTCGCGGGCCGACTCCCCCACGGAGATCAGCGCCGCGGCGTCCTCCGGCTGCGCGGCGAAGCGCGCGCGCTCGCGGGCCACGAGCGCCGCCACCACCTCGCGCTCGGCGGCGTCCGGCTCGCGCCCCACCGTCAGGAGGTGCAGCTCCCGGATCCTCGCCTCGTCGCCGGCACCGCCCTCCAGCAAGACCCGCTGGGCGAGCGCTCGGCTGGCCTCGACGAAGCCCGTCTCGTTGAGCAGCACGAGCGCCTGCAGGGGGGTGTTTGTCCGCGACCGCCGCACGACGCAGAGCTCGCGACTGGGGGCGTCGAAGGCCGCGAGGATGGGCGGCGGCACGGTCCGCTTCCAGATCGTGTACATCCCCCGGCGGTAGAGGCCCTCGCCGTGGTCCTGGACGTAGATCTGCTCGGTGGCGGGCGTGCTGCCGTAGTGGCTCATCTCACGCCACAGGCCGGCCGGCTGGTAGGGCCGCCCGCTGGGGCCGCCGATGCGCGGCGCGAGCAGCCCACTCGCCGAGAGGGCCACGTCACGGATCAGCTCGGCCTGGAGCCGGAAGCGCGGACCCCGCGCGAGCAGGCGGTTGCCCGGATCAAGCTCCAGCAGCTCGGGGGAGACGGCCGCATCCCGGCGGTAAGCCGCAGAGCGCACCATCTGGCCCAGCATGGCCTTGACGTTCCACCCGCTCTCCACGAAGTCCACGGCCAACCAGTCCAGCAGCTCCGGATGACTCGGGAGCGCGCCCCGCACCCCGAAGTCCTCCGGGGTGTCCACGAGGCCCGCCCCGAAGAGCAGCTGCCAGTAGGAGTTCACCGCGACCCGCGCCGTGAGCGGGTGGGCGGGATCCACCAGCCAGGTCGCCAGGCCCAGGCGGTCCGCCCGGGCGCCGGAGGGCAGCGACGGGAGGATCGCGGGCGTCCCGGGCTCGACCTCCTCGCCCTTCTGGTCGTAGGCGCCCCGCATCAGCACGTGCGCGGGCCGGCGCATCTCGCGCTCGTCCATCACCATGGCCGTGGTCATGGGCTGGGCCATGAGCGCCGACACCTCACTGCGGAGGCCCTGCAGCTCCGACCGAACCCCGTCCAGGGCAGGGCTGATGGAGCGGTGATAGACCGCCACCCGCGCCGCCTGGGCATCGCTCCAGCCCGCTGGCCCGAGCGCCAGGGCCTCGACGACGTCCTCGGGCGGACCGCTGGATGTGAGGTCGAAGAAGACCCCGCCTGGCCCGCCGTAGTTGACGATCTTGACCAGCAACTCGTTGGCCCCTGCCTGGGCCAGGACGGACAGGGACTCCTGGTAGGGCTCCACGCCCCGGCGGACGTTGGCGTCCAGCACCAGCGCCCCGTTCCACCAGACCTTGATGGAATCGTCGCTGCCGAAGGCCAGGTCGAGGGGTCCGGCCTCGGCGGAGTTGATGGTGCGACGGAGGTAGGTGGCGGCGTTGTTGGTGGGGAGCGGGTGTGGCACCCCGTCCCTGAGGTCCTCGCGGACCGCCCACTCGACCGCCTCGCTCGCCGCGGACCCGCTGGCCTCGGGGCCGAAGTCCGTCTTGAAAGCGGCGTCGCCACTGGCAGCCACGAAGGGCCCAGCGAGGGACCAAGGCGCCAACTCAGGCTCCCGACGTCTCTCGCCCCGGGACGCCTCGAGGTCGACCCAGGCGGCGAGCCTCGCCGCGGCCGCGGGGGTCTCGGCCTCGAGGGCCTCCCTCAGCCGGTCCTCCTCCGCCTCGAGCGCCGCGAGGCGCAGCTGCTGCTCCTCGGAGAACACGGGGATGAAGGGCACGGAGTTCTTCCCGCCGTCGCCGTCGTTGCCGCGGTCCGAGATCGAGTTGAAGTACGCGAAGAACTGGTAGTACTCGCGCTGGGAGATCGGGTCGTACTTGTGGTCGTGGCAGCGGGCGCACCCCATGGTCAGCCCGAGCCAGGCCTGGGAGGTGGTGGCCACCCGGTCGGCGGCGTACTCCACGAGGTACTCCTCCTCGATGGTCCCGCCCTCGTGGGTGTTCATATGGTTGCGGTTGAACCCCGACGCGATGCGTGACGCGTCCGTCGCGTCCGGCAACAGGTCCCCGGCCAGCTGCTCGACCGTGAAGCGGTCGAAGGGCATGTTCTCGTTGAACGCGCCGATCACCCAATCGCGCCACGCCCACATGTGTCGGCCTCCGTCGATGGAATAGCCGTTGGTGTCTGCGTAGCGCGCCACGTCCAGCCACTGCAGCGCCATGCGCTCGCCGAACCGCGGGGAGGCGAGCAGCCGGTCCACCACGTCGTCGTACGCGCTCGGCGACCCGTCCGCGAGGAACGCACGGATCTCCTCGGGGGTGGGCGGCAGCCCGGTCAGGTCCAGGGTCACCCGCCGCAGCAGGGTGTGGCGGTCCGCCTCGGCTGCGGGCACCAGACCCTCGGTCCGGAGCCGCGCCTCGACGAAGGCGTCGATGGCCTCCGCAGCAGACGCTTCCGCAGCAGACACGCTCGCGGCGGGAACGCCGCTCTTCTCCGGCGCACGGAAGGCCCAGTGTTCTCCCCAGGGCGCGCCGTCCGCGATCCATCCCTCAAGGATGTCGCGCTCCTCGTCGCTCAGCGGCGGCTCGTCCTCGGGCGGCATGGGGTCAGCGAACGGATCGTCCCCGTGGAGCCGCGCGAGCAGCTCACTCTCGGTCGGAGCGGCGCGGTCCACCACCGCGTACCCGCCGCGGTCCCGGACCGCGTCCTCCTCGAGGTCGAGCCGAAGGTCTCCCTTGCGCGCCGCCGCGTCAGGCCCGTGACACCCGAAGCAATGCTCGGCCAGGATGGGTCGAACGTCCCGGGAGAAGTCCGGCGCCGCAGGCTGGGCGCCGGCGGCTTGGAGGAGGGTGACGAGGAGCATCATTTCTACCAACGTAACAACGAAGCGCTGATTCCCCACAGGGCTCCTCCGCCGAGATTCCCTCTGCTTCGATGCGGGAAGAGGGGTCCGCCTGATCGCACCTGATGGCGCTCCGGCCTCGGGCGCCAAGCCGAGGCCCTGCCACCCGAGACGGCCCCCTCCCACCGACGACCTTGACCAACAGACCTCGACCGAGAAGACTCACCCAGCTCTCCCATGGAGAGCTGAAATCGCAATACCGCCGCTGGAGCCGACCTTTCCCCCGCACCGAGATGCCGCACTTCATCACCACCACGCGAACAGCCGCCGCTTGGGCCGCTGGGCTCGCCCTGTCCTTGACCGCATGCCTCGACTTCGGTGAGGGGGAGCCCGCGGTGGAGATCCTTCAGCAAGTCGCCAGCCCGGACGGAACCAAGGTCGCGACGAGCTTCCACTGCGAGGGCGGCGGCGCGGCGGGCTATGTCTTCAACAACGTGGCTGTGACACCCGTGGGCAGCACCTTCGACCCCCTCGACGGGCTTCTGGGAAAGCACAAGACCTGGAACAGCTTCCACGACATCCAGGTGAAGTGGGTCGACGACAAGAACCTCGAGGTCAGCTTACGTTCGGTCGCCGCCCAGCACGACGCCGAGCAGATGTCCACGAGGGTGGAGGCTCGCCACGGCGTGGCCTTGCATTACACCTTCCAGTAGGCCGCCCGCCCGCTCTCACCAGGGGGCTTCGACATCGCTGCGGGCCCCAGCGCAGCAGAGGGCCCGCGAATTCTGAGGCGATGCCTATGATCGGCGGGCGCCCGACGGCGCAACCTCATGCTCGCCTCTGCGCTCCTCCTCCCGGTCCTCTCAATCCTCCCGGCACCTGCCGCGGTCCCGGCCCTGCGAGGCACAGCGATCGCTCGGCAAGCCAGGGCAGACGAGGTCGAGTTCTTCGAGAGCCGCATCCGACCAGTGCTCGTCGAGCACTGCTACGGGTGCCACAGTAGCGCGGGCGAGGCCGAGGGTGGCGTCCGCCTCGACCACCGGGACGCGATGCTCGAGGAGTCTCTCTTCGGCCCGATCGTGAGTCCCGGCGCCCCCCAGGAGAGCGTGCTCCTTCAGGTGATGCGGCACGAGCTCGAGGGCCTCGAGATGCCCGAGGGAGGGGCGCAGCTCGACGATCGGGTTCTCAAGGATTTTGAGGCGTGGATCCTCGCCGGCGCCTTCGATCCGCGGGATGAGCCCCCCGCTGCCGACGAGGTCGAACGGCTGCTCTCCTGGGAAGCAAGGCTCGAGCGCCGGATGGACTGGTGGAGCCTCCAGCCCGTGGAGGACCCGCCGCTCCCGGACGTGAAAGGCGCCGACCACCCGGTCGACCGGTTCGTCGAGGCGCGGCTCCGCGATGAGGGGCTGCGCCCCGCCAGCCCCGCCACCCGGCGGGAGGTCCACCGCCGCCTCGCCTTCGTCCTCACGGGGCTCCCCCCCTCGCCCGAGGAGCTCGAGCGCTTTGAGGCCGACCCGCGACCAGACGCCTATGAGCGGCTCGTGGATCGCCTGCTCGCCTCCCCCCACTTCGGTGAGCGCTGGGCGCGGCACTGGATGGACGTCGTGCGGTACGCCGACTCCCACGGCTCCGAGGGGGACCCAGCCATCCCCTTCGCGTACCGCTACCGCGACTATCTGATCCGCGCCTTCAACGAGGACCTCCCCTACGACCGATTCGTGGAAGAGCACGTGGCGGGAGACCTTCTCGACCCCCGCCTGGACGCAGCGGGGCGCCTGAACGAGTCGGTCATCGCCACCGCCCACTGGCGGCTCGTCTACCACGGCTACCTGCCCACGGATCCGCTCGACGAGAAGGTCCGCTTCGTGGACGACCAGATCAACGTGCTGGGCAAGGCCTTCCAGGCCCAGACCATCTCCTGCGCTCGCTGCCACGACCACAAGTTCGATGCCATCAGCCAGGCGGACTACACGGCGCTCTTCGGCGTGCTCGCGTCCTGCCGCCCGGGCATCGTCGACGCCAACGCCGCCACCCTTGGCGCAGACGTGGAGCTGGAGCTCGAGACGCTCATGGGCGCGGTCCGCGGCGCCATGGCGCGGGACTGGATGGCGGTCCTTGACGACGCCTCCCCGGAGCGGGACCTCCTGCACGACGGGGAGGAGCTTGACGAGGCGCACCCCCTCGACGCGGTGCGGCGAGCCGCCCGAGACCCCGAGTGGCGTCGCCGCGCAGCCGCAGCCCCCGAGGAGGTCGCGGTCACTTCCGCCGCCTTTGCCGAGCGGTGGGACCTCACAGACCCTGAGGAGGCGGGGCGCTGGTTCGCCCACGGTCCCGGACTCGAGGCCGGCCCCACCGGCGCCGGCCACTTCACCGTCGCCGTCGAGGGCACCCAGGCGCTCACCGGCGTTCACCCGCAGGGGCTCTACACCCACCTCACGTCGACACGACACCGGGGCGTGCTGCAGTCGCGACGCCTTGACCTCGGGGAGGACCTCGCCCTGTGGGGCCTGGTCGCCGGCGAGGGCGCTCGGTTCCGCCACGTGGTCCAGGACTACCCGCGCCAGGGCACCGTCTACCAGACCGCCGGCATCGGCGGCGGCGGCTGGGACTGGAAGCGCCTCGACCTCGCCTACTGGGCGGGCGACTCGATCCACGTCGAGCTCGTGACGGGGCAGGACGCCCCGGTGGAGACCACCGGCGGCGACCGCAGCTGGTTCGGGGTGCGCGAGATCGCGCTGCTCCCGCGCGGGGAGGAGCCCGCGCGCGACCCGGGACCCGCGGACACGCTCCTCGCGCTCATGGCCTCCTCGGGCGAGGACGCGTCCCCCGCCGCCGCCGCCCGGGAGGCGCTGCGCGGCGTGGTGCTGCGCTGGGAGGCCTCGGAGTCGTCGGACGCCGAGGCGTTGCTCCTCGACGCGTGCCTGCGCCACGGGGTGCTCCCCAATGAGCTCGACGCCCTCCGGGAGGCGGCGCCGCTCATCGAGCGCTATCGCGCGCTGGAGAGGGACATCCCCGCCCCTACCCGCGTCCCCGGACTCCTGGAGGCAGACGCCGAGAATTGGCCGCTCTTCGAGCGCGGCGACCACCGGAGCCCGACCGGCCCGGTCCCCCGGCGCTACCTCGAGGCCATCGACCCGGCCCCCTTCAATGCCCAAGGCAGCGGACGGCGCCAGCTCGCAGACGCCCTGGTAGCCCCCTCCAACCCGCTCACCGCGCGGGTCATGGCGAATCGAGTGTGGCACCACCTGCTCGGCCGAGGTCTCGTCGCCACCCCGGACAACTTCGGCCGCCTCGGCGCGCGCCCGACCCATCCGCTGCTCCTCGACCACCTGGCCACCGAGTTTGTGCGTGGCGGTTGGTCTGTGAAGGGCCTGATCCGGCACGTGGTCACCTCCGACGCGTTCAGGCGTTCGGCGGACGCCGCGCCCCAGGCCCTGGAGAAGGACCCAGAGAACGCCCTGCTGTCTCACGCCTCGGTCCGCCGCATGGACGCGGAGTCCATCCGCGACGCCATGGTCGAGGTGGCCGGCGTCCTGGACGAGCGCATGTTCGGCCCCCCGGCGGGCATCGGACCCGGCACCACCAGGCGCAGCGTTTACGTGCGCGCACAGCGCAACCGGATGGACCCCTTCCTCGTCGCCTTCGACGCGCCGGTGCCCTTCGCTCCGGTGGGCGCCCGGCCCGCGACGACGGTCCCCGCCCAGTCCCTCACGCTGCTGAACGACCCGCTCACCTGGAAGCTCGCCGAGCGCTGGGCGGAGCGGGCTCGGGGGGCCCCGGGCTCGAACGCGGAGCGTGTGTCCCGCATGTGGGAGGGCGCCACGGGCCGCCCGCCGGCGGACGCCGAGCGCGAGCTGCTCCTCCGCCATCTCGCGGCCTGCGCCAACGAAGAGGTGAGCACCGCTCGCGAGCGGACGCGGCTCGAGGAGGACGTGGCCGCCGCGCGGGCCACCGCCAATCGCCTCCTCGGCCAGGCGCGCGCCGCGCTGGAGGCGCGCGCGGCCCCCGCCAACGACGGCGACGAGGCCCGCGGCCCGAAGGCCATCGCCGCCTGGGACTTCACCCGGGGGCCCCGAGCCCTCGAGGCGCCGCCGCGGCTCACCCTGCACGGCACCGCGCGGCTCGAAGGCCGGGGGCTGGTCCTCGACGGCGACGGGCACGCCTCCACCGAGGGGATCGAACTCCCGCTCGGCCCTCGCACCCTGACCGCCTGGGTCCAGCTCGACGACCTTGGGCAGCGCGGCGGCGGCGTGGTCTCGGTGCAGAACCGCGACGGGGGCCAGTTCGACGCCCTGGTGTTCGGGGAGCGCAGGGCTCGCCGCTGGGTCCCAGGCTCGGACAGCTTCAAGCGCACCGCTGACCTCGACGGCGAGGACGAGACGGGCGGGGCGGACCCCGTCCACCTGGTGCTGAGCTACGCCGACGACGGGACGGTCACCGCCTTCCGCAACGGCGCGCCGCTGGGCCACCCGATCCGAACCGCGCCCCTCGCCGAATACCGGGCGGGGGCCTGGAACATCCTGCTCGGCCTGCGCCACGGCGAGCCCGCGGCAGGCCGCCTCTTCCGGGGCACGGTGCTCCGCGCGGCGGTCCACGGGCACGCGTTCTCCGCGGAGGATGCGCTTGCCGCCTTCGAGGGGCGCGCCCCTGTTCGCCGGGAGGACCTCGTGGCGTCGCTGTCGCCAGCGGAGCGGGACCGGCTGCTCGACGCCGAGCGCCGCCTCGCGAGCGGGCGCGCCGCCCTCGACGCCCTCGGCCCGCCGAGCGCGCGGGACGAGCCCTGGACCCGCGTCGCCCACGCGCTCTTCAACCTGAAGGAGTTCATCCATGTCCGTTGACCCCATCGTCGACCGCGCCCTCTCGCGCCGGCGCTTCCTAGAGAGGAGCTCAACGGGCTTCGGGATGCTGGCCCTGGCCGGGCTCACCGCCGACACGTCCATGGCGAGCGTCCGCCGCGCGGCCGAGCGCGAGGCCGCCCGCCGCGGCGCCAAGCACGTGATCTTCTGCTTCATGTCCGGGGGCGTGTCCCAGGTGGACTCCTTCGACCCCAAGCCCGAGCTGGAGCGCCTCCACGGCCAGCCCATGCCGGTGGCCGTCCAGCGGACCCAGTTCAACAACAACGGCAACGTGATGGCGTCGCCCTTCCGCTTCGCCCGACACGGGGAGAGCGGGCTCGCGGTGAGCTCGATGTTCCCGCACATCGCCACGGTGGCGGACGAGCTCGCGGTGATCCGCTCCATGACGAGCAGCGTCAACGAGCACGCCCAGGGCAACTTCCTCATGCACACGGGCTTCCCGTTCCTCGGGCACCCGAGCGCCGGCTCGTGGCTGCACTACGGCCTGGGGAGCGCGAGCGAGGAACTGCCTGGCTTCGTGGCGCTCCAAGCCGGCGGCGCCGTGCCACCCCACGGTGGCGTGGGGCTCTTCAGCAGCGGCTTCCTGCCCGCGCACCACCAGGCATCGATCCTCGTGGCGGACCGCGACCCCGCCGTCCGAAACGTGGCGCCCACCCTCGGCCCCAAGGCGCAACGCCGGCAGCTGGACCTGATCGCGGAGCTGGACGCGCGGTTCCTCGAGCGCTCACCCGACAGGGATGTCGAGGCGGCCATCCGGAACTACGAGACCGCCTTTCAGATGCAGGCCGCGGTGCCCGAGGTCTGCGCCATCGACGGAGAGACCGCCGCCACCCGCGCGCTCTACGGGCTCGACGATCCAGAGCCCACCAAGGCCGCCTACGCCCGCCAGTGCCTCCTCGCCCGACGCCTCGTCGAGCGCGGGGTACGCTTCGTGGAGCTCAGCTGCATCACCAAGAACATCGGCGCGGGCGGCGCGGCCAACCCCTGGGATCAGCACGGTGATCTGGAACGCGGGCACGGGGCCATGGCCTACCAGGTCGATCAGCCCATCGCCGGCCTCATCAAGGACCTGCGGTCCCGGGGGCTCCTGGAGGAGACCCTCATCGTCTGGGCGGGCGAGTTCGGCAGGACGCCCTTCTCCCAGGGATCCGACGGGCGAGACCACAACCCCCACGGGTTCAGCGTCTTCCTCGCCGGCGGCGGGATCAAGGGCGGGACGGTCCTGGGCGCCACGGACGAGCTTGGCTATCACGCCGTCGAGGATCCCTGCGACGTCTACGACCTGTGGGCCACGGTGCTCCACCTCTGCGGCCTCGACCACGAGCGCCTGACCTACCGCTACGGCGGGCGGGACGTGCGCCTCACGGACGTCCATGGCCGGGTGCTGCGCCAGGTCGTCGCCTGACCGCGCCCTCCCGCTCTCAGACCACCGCCACCAGCCCGGGGTGGAAGCCCCCCTCGAGGTCGGCGACCGCCTGGAACCCCATCCCCCGGAGGAGGCTCACGGCGCAGGACGAGCGATAGCCGCCCGCGCAGTGCACCAGCAGAGGAGCGCCCCGGTCCCACCCCTCTGCGAGTCCCGCGAGGCGGTCCAGCGGCGCGCTCCTCGACCCGGGGTAGCTCGCGGCCCGGTGCTCACCCGGCGCGCGGACATCGACGATCGTCGCGCCGCTCACGGTCAGGTGGTCCACCACGGCATCAGCCGGCACCCGGACGGTCTGATCCCTCTCCTGCGTGGAGAGGCTGGCGTCGAGCGCCGCCCAGTCGGCCACGCCCACGACCGAGTCGTACCCGATGCGCCCGAGACGTACGACGGCCTCCTCGAGCTGCCCTTCGTGCCCAATGACCACGATTTGCCGCCCGGGCTCGATCACGCTCCCCGCCCAAGGCGCGAAGCGTCCGTTGAGCCCCACGTTGATGGCGCCCGCCATGAACCCGAGGTGGAACTCATCCTCATGCCGCACATCCAGCAGCAGCGCGCCAGACGCCGCGCGTTGCCGCACATCGTCGAGGCCCAAGGAGACCGCCGAGCGCGCACGGACCTCCTCGAGCAGCGGACGCTCCTGCTTGTTCAGGACCGCGTCATGGAGGAAGTAAGCCGGCGCAGGCGGCTGCTCCGCCGTGACCATCGCGACGAAGGCGCTCACGTCCGGCGCCTGGAGCGCCGCGTTGCCCGACCGCTGGGCACCGATGGTGGAGACCGTGTCCGTGCTGAGGTTCTTCCCGCACAGGGAGCCGGCTCCATGGGCGGGGTACACGAGCACCTCGTCGGGGAGCGCCATGAGCTTCTCGTGGAGGGATCGGTGGAGCATCGCGGCGAGCTCGCCTGAGGTCACCCCGACCGAGGCGAGGAGGTCGGGGCGGCCCACGTCTCCGATGAACAGAGTGTCCCCCGTGAGCACCGCGTGCGGCGGCGCCTCCGCCGACTCCCGCACCACATAGCTCACGCTCTCGGGCGTGTGCCCGGGCGTCTCGAGGACGGAGATCCGGACGTCGCCGACCGCGACCTCGTCGCCCTCAGCCAGCGCCTTGAACTCGAACTCCGCCTCCGCGTGCGCACCGAGGTAGATGGGGACGCCGTGCCGTGAACGCAGCTCCAGGTGGCCCGCGAGGAAGTCCGCGTGGAAGTGAGTCAGCGCGACCCCGACGAGGCGCAGACCGTGCGCCTCCATGAAGGCCTCGTAGACCTCGACATCCCGGCGGGGGTCCACGATGAGCGCCTCTCCGGCGTTCTCATCCGCGATGACATAGCTCGCCTGGGAGAGGCAGCTCAGATAGCACTGGTGGATCAACATCGTCATTTCTCAGGGGTGGAGCTTCGGGGGTCCGCGGTCTCAGGCGGGTCCCCCGTCGCCGCGCAGGGTCGCCTGAGACCGCAGCGTAAGCGCACCTGGCCCGGAGCCATCCCGCCAGAGTCCGTCATTCCCCCGATGGACGGGGGCACCTCACCCAGCGGCGCCGGGACGATGTGCAGGCTCGGGCGCCCATCACGGCGTCAGGGTCCAGAGGACCTCGACGGCGCCGTCGAGGTCGACGGGTTGATCGCGGGGCATGAGCTCGACCCGACGAGAGGTCTCGACGCGGCAACCCAGCGTTCGGCGTGGAACGGCGACGCCTGCGGCCCGGCGAGGCCCGGGCTGGAGGGGGGCGCCCCGTACCTCTACAGGTCCACGCCCCCCCGGTCTGCCGCGGCCACTGGCCCCTCAGGGGGTGAACGTCACCGTCCAGGCGTTCGTGAGGTTGGAGAGCCCGCCCGCGCAAGAGCCGCCGAGGTCGCGATACCAGACCTGGAAGCCCCACGTGGAGCCCACGGTCACGGTCGCGGGGTTCGACCCGCTCGTGGCGCTGTCGAGCAGCCCCGGCCCCACCGTGAACGCACCAGCGGTCCCCGTGGCCTCGAGGGCGATCCTGAAGATCCCCCCGACCCCCGGAGCCAGGCAGAGCCGCCCGTTATTGCCCGGGGGCGTGATGCCACCAAACATCCCGTTCGCGAAGACCACGAACCCGAAGGTGTTGGGCGTGAGCTGACTCGCCTGGAGCACGAGGCTGTCCGTGAAGACCGAGCTCGTGCCGGTGGCGCGCAGCCGACCTCCCTGTCCCGTGTTGTTCAGGCAGCCCTCGTCGGGGCCCGCGGTGTTGCCGCAGGCCGACTCGGCGGCGTCATCGCAGTCGCAGTCCGAGTTGCCGATCTCCTCGCACTCGTCCGGGATGCCATTGCCATCGATATCCATGGAGGCGCCGTTCGTGATGTCGAGGGCGTCCTCGACCCCGTTGTCGTTGCAGTCCTTGATCGGCTTCTCTTCCGGGTCGCGCGTGTCCAGGGCGTCGAGGTCGTCGTCCGGGTTGAGCCCCATGACCTCGGCGCTGTAGTAGATGGCCGGCGCCGAGGCGCCCGGGGGCGGCGGCCCCAGCACGTCTCCCTCCCCGATGGGAAGGTTGAACCGACTGTCCAGCTGCCCGAGCACGGCGGAGCCGCGGCGCACGGAGAAGAGCAACAGGTCCCGCTGACCGCCCGGCGACCCGGGGAGCCAGTCGAAGGGCTGCTGGGAGGGCTGGTAGCCGGGGATCCCGTTCTCACGGATCACCAGCGCGTCCAGGTCATCGCTGCCCGGGCCGCCGACACGGTCAAGGCCGAGCAGGTCCGCGCTCGCGTAGGGGAGCACCTGGCCCTGGCCATTCAGGACGAGGACATCGGCCCCCCGGAACGGGTTGCCATTCGGGTCCAGCTGGTTCGATGCCGAGTCCGCGACGGGCACGTTGGGCTGATTGGGATCCGTGAAGCCAGCCTCGAGCGAGAAGAAGTACGGGCCCGGTGCGCCCCCGACCGAGCGCACGTCGAGCCCGTCGAGGTTGTCCCCGGTCCCAGGGACCGTGAGCGACGGGATCAGCGGCTCCGTGAGCCCTATGCCGGGGAAGAGCTGCCCGCCTTGGGTACCGCCCCCCTCGCCGTTCCCGTCCAGCACCCCGGTGTTGTCCCCGATCCCAAACTGCGGTCCGGGCGTCGCCACCGACGTCACGAAGATGTCCGCCGCCGCCTCGAAGGCCGCCGCCTCCTCGCGGACGCTGCGCGGGAGGGTCGAGGCCGCGAGCCCCGTGGCGAACTCATCGACGGAGAACAGCAGGTCCACCTTGTACCCCGGGTCCGGCCGCAGCAGCGCGTCCCGGCCAAAGGAGAAGGCGTCGACCTCCACCCCGCAGGAAAACCCCGGAGCGTGCCCGACACACTGGGCGTACGACGAGAGGAAGACCCCCGGCGCCACGTTCAGCGCCGGCGGTGAGAGGAACGGCGGCCCCGAGGGAATGAGCAGGTCAGCTTCGGTGATCTGCGGCGTGTTTGGGGAGGTCTGCTGGCCGATGATCGGCCCCTGCCAGTCCACGGAGAGGAGCACCTCGCTCTGCGGCGGCCCCTGCGAGAGGGCCGGGCCGGAGAGGGCGATCAAGAGCAGCGCAGGGCGGACCCTGGCTGCGGAAGCGAGCGAAGAACAGTTCATGGGAAGGGGGGCTCGGGGCCTGTTGGAGTGTAGGTGGGCAGCGCATTCCCCGCCCTCGCCGCATGTCCCCATACGACACACCGGCCCCAAACCTTCCCTCCCCCCCCGAACTCAGCGTCCGCCGGCGTCCCGCTTGAGGCGCTGCCGCTCAAGGGTGAGGATCCCACGCGGCCTGTGCCTGAGGGCCGGCTCCGTCCCATCCACGGGCCAGAGGGCGGTGGTCCCGTCCTGCGAGATGCTCACCACGCTCCCGGCGAAGCCGGTGTCGATATCCACGACCGGACCGTCGTGCGCGCCAAAGCGCGCCTTCAACTCACCGTCATCGGCGGCCCAAACCAGGACGCTCCCGTCCAGCGATGCGGTCACGACCAGCGGCACCTCGCCCCCCATCACATCCATCGAGCTGTGCGAATCGTCATGGCGCATCTTCGGGAAGACTCGAGCCTCTCCCCGATCGCCCATCGAAGGCGCTGGATCCACCCGCACCGTGGACCACGAGCGGCCAATCGCGGCCACCCGCAGTCCGTCCGGTAGATAGCGCACCCGGCGCTGGCCGAGGACCTGCCGGCCCGGACCGGCGGGGTCACCGCTGGCGGCCGCCCACTCGTCGATCCACCGCTCGCGGCTGGAGGCGAGCAGCCGCGACCCATCTGGGGAGAAGGTCAGGTCAGTCACCGCGGCGGCGCCCCGGCCAGGCTGCCGCTCGCCAGGCTCAGGCCCACCGGACCAGAGCGGCTTCAGCGAGACCCTGAACGACGGCCCCTCGGGGGAAGCGACCGCCTCGAAGACGTGCACTTGCCCCTGATCGTCGCCCACCGCGAGCAAGCGGCCCGCGGGGCCGGCGGCCACCACGGTCGCGCCATCGACCGTCAGTGATCCCCTCCGTGATCCCCTCCGTGATCCATCGCGGCCGCCCCCTGCGTCCACGGCGGCGTCCTCGGCGGCGTCCACGGTCAGGACCAGCACCCCGCCACCTTGATAGACCGCCGCGGCGAGCGCACCGCTCGACGCCACATCCAGCGCGCGCGGCGCGCCGATATGGACGCCCTGGGTTCGGCCAAGTAGCGACCCGTCCGCCCCACGCAACGCGAGCCGTTGATCCCACCCCGTGGTCGCGAAGCGCTCGCCATCCTCCGACGCCGAGATCAGCGGCGCTGGATCCTCCGCGGAGCCGTGTCGGTCCAGCACCGCGCCCGCACCCCACGCCGGGACTCCCTCGGACGGGAGCTCCAGCCAGCGAATCTCTCCTCCGGGGTGGGCCGTGATCAGCGCGCGGCGCGCGCTCGCGGCGCCGACCGCGAGGACCGCGCTCGCGGGAGCCGCACCAGGAGGCATTGGACGCCGCCAGCACTCCGCGACGCCACGCGGGCGCCACAGGTTCAGCTTGGACATGATCCCCAACGAGAGCAGCCGCCCGCCCGTGAGCGGCAGGACCCTGTAGTTCTGCGACTCCTGCACGTGGGTCCGCTCTTCGCTCCAGCGGCCGGCGCTCCGCCCGAAGACGCGGACGCGCCCGTCGGTCCCGGCCAGGGCCAGCCCGTCCCCCTCGATCCAGGTCGCGGCGAGGGCCCCCGCGCTCCCGTCCGGCACCGACTCCTCCGCCCCTCCAGCGGTCATCACCCACGAGTCCCCGCCGCGGCCCGCGCCCACCAGGAGCGCCCCGCCAGGCCCGGGCTGCAGAGACTCGGTCCGCACCGGCCCAGGTCCGCGCACCTCCTCTCGGCCCTCGGTGACCCCGCCAACCCCGTCGGCCGACAACTGAATCCGAACCAGCCGCCCCTCGATGTCAGCCACGTACAAGGCGCCAGACGCCCAGCAGAACAGGTTCACCTGTGCGGGGAGCTCCAGGGTGGCCAGCAGCTCGCCGCTGGCGACGGACAGGACCCGCAGGGACTCCGCCACGGCGCGCCCCTCGCCAGAGCGAACACGCGGCCCCGTAATCAGCAGCCCCTCCGGAAACCCGAGCACCGCGGGCTCAGGCACCAGGACGACCTCGGCCGCGCTCTGCTCCGGGACCGCCATGCGCTGCTGCAAGGCGCCCGAGGAGAGCTCCAACTGCGCGATGCCTCCCCCTCGACCGAGGGCAAAGACCCGCCCGCGCGGCTCGTCCACCTGCATCCAGATGATGGGACCGATCCCCGGGTCGACCGCGAAGGCCTCGGTCAGGTCCGGGAGATTGAGCCGCCGCAGCCAGCCGTCCGTGGAGATGACGAGCGCCGAGCGCTCATCCCCCAGCACCTCCACCTGCCGGATGTCCCCGGGCGCCGCCACGCCGGCGGCCAGCCGCCGGCGCGCGATCACATCGCCAGTGTCCAGATCAAAGAGCGAGACGAAGCCCCCCATGGACCCCGTCAACACAGCCTCACCCTCCGCCAACCGCAGGGTGTCCGCGTCCCACGCGCGCCCCTCAGGGACCTCGAGCACCAGATCCAGCGAGGTCTCCTGCAGAGGGCCGAGGACACCGGAGCGGGTCCACCACGTATCCACCAGCTCGTGAGCCTCCAGCGCCAGGGCCAGCGCACCCGCTGGGGAGCGAGCCTGGAACTCGGACAGGCGATTGCTGTAGTTCTGCGCCGTGGCGAGCCGCAGCCGCCCCTCGGCAAGGCCGAGGTTCTCGTTCGACTCGTCGAGCAGGCGCCCGTTGATGCGCAGCGCTGCGCTCACGAACAGGATGCCCACCATCAACGCGGCGACGGTGATGGCGATGGCGGGCTCCCTGCGGCACCACCGACGCAGCCTCAGCCAACGCCCTGCCGGGCGGGCCTGGATGGGCTCGAACTCGCGGATGCGCCGGAGGTCCTCCGCGAAGGCGAGCGCCGAGGGGTAGCGCCGCGCGAGGTCTCGCTCCATGGCGGTGGCGAGGATGACCGAGACCTCGGCGGTGACCACCGGGTTGCGCTCCGCGGCATCGGGGATCGGCGCCCCGAGGATCGCCAGAGCCAGGCCGTGCTGCCCCTCGCTCTGAAAGGGCCGCTCCCCCGCCAAGGCCTCGTGCAGGCTGACCCCGAGGGCCCACACGTCGGCCCGCGCGTCCGAGTCCGAGGCGCCGCCGGAGAGCTGCTCGGGCGCCATGTAGGCCGGCGTCCCGAAGACCTCTCCGTCCCGGGTCAGCGCGGGGGCGGGCGACTCGCCGTCGCTCTCCGCCATTCTCGCGAGGCCGAAGTCCAGCACCACCGGATCCCCGCTCGGCGCGACCATCAGGTTGGCCGGCTTGATGTCGCGGTGGACGAGCCCCTCCCCGTGCGCTGCGTGTAGCGCGCGCGCCGCTCGCTCAAAGAAGCGCAGCACCCGCGCGAGCTCGGCCCGCGTCGCCGGGATGAGCGGGAGGTCACCCGGCCGGTCGTCGCGGGCCCCTCCGGCCGCGAGCGCCGACCGCGCCGCCTCGATGCTGCGTGCGAGGTCCGCCCCCTCCACGTAGCGCATGGCGATCCAGGGCGGCTCCGCGTCCACGTCGGCGTCGTGCACGCCAGCGAGGCCAGGATGATCGAGGCGGGCGATGCTCTCGGCCTCGCGCCGGAACCTGCGGCGCCGCTCCTCGGTGACGAACGGCGTGGTCATGAGCTTGAGCGCCACCTGGCGGCCGAGGTCCAGGTCCGTGGACAACCAGACCGTCCCCTGGCCGCCGGCGCCGAGCTCTCGGTCAAGGCGGTAGTGTCCGATCACTCGACCGTCGCCGTCGGCGCTCCCCAGGGCCACGCTGCCCCGAGCTGCGCCCTCTCTCGTTTCGGGGTCACCGCCGTCGTCCGCCGGCAAGGCCAGCTTCACCTGGCCCGTCGCCCGCAGGAACTCCGAGGCGATCGCCTCCTCGTGCCCCGGGTAGCGGGCCAGGTACACCGCCAGGGGCCGCGCGCCCGCTCCGCCCTGATCATCCAATAGATCCGAGAGGAAGTCGAAGACGACCGCGTCCTCATCCGCGCCCCCTGCGGGGTCCAGCTTGGATCCAGAGTCTTCCATCGCCCCGATGGTAGAAGGCGTGCCCGCCCTTTGGAGGGATCGCGATAGGATCCTGTCATGGACGAGCGCCCTGACGACCCCCTGGACGGCGTGACCGGTGTTTGGCTCGCCGAGGTCAAGGGCGGGGATAGCGACAGCTTCGGGCGGCTGTACGAGCACATCGCGCCCGCGCTCCTGACCTGGGCGGAGTTCCGCATCCGCCCCGAGCAGCGGCAGCACGTGGACCCCTCGGACGTGGTGCAAGAGGTCTGGTTCCGGGCGTGGCGCCAGATGGAGTCCTTCGATCCGGAGGCGACCCCGTTCCGCTTCTGGATCTTCCGGATCGCGAAGAACGTCCTGCTTGAGGCGGTGCGCAAGACCCGTCGCGCCGACGTGGCGGGCGCAGGCACGACGGCCAAGATCCAGCAGCTCGGCGAGCTCCAGGACACCATGACCGCGGTCTCCATGCGCCTCTCCCGCGACGAGGGCCTCGCCGCCTTCCGCCACGAGGTGGATGCCCTGCCCGAGGAGGAGCGCAAGCTCGTGGTCCACTGCGGCCTCGAGGGCCTGCCCCTGGGCGAGGTCGCTGAGCGCCTCGGGATCTCCACCGAGGCCGCGGGCAAGCGCTGGCAGCGCCTCCGCGCGCGGCTCGCCGAGAGCTCCCTCCCCGAGCACCTGCTCGCGGGAGCCTGAGTGACGACACCCGCCCCGTGAATCCCCGGGGCCGCTGCCCCAGAGACGTCGCGAAGCGCCGGGTGGCCACGCCTTACCGGGCCATCTCCAAGCACCGGCGGGGCGAAGCACGGGGCTTGGAGGCGCTGTATCTCCAGGCGCTGTGTTTCCAGGCAATGGGGTCTCCAGGCAATGGGTCTCCAGGCGCCGTGTCTCCGAGCGCGGGACCCCCGAGCAATGGGCATCGAACGGCCCGATCACAGAGCGTCGGGCGCGGCGGAGCACCCCCTCACGTCGTTGCGGGACGACAACCCCCGGCGAGCGCCACTGCCTAAAGGGAACTCAGCAAATCACTTGTGATCGGTGAGGGGAGAACGTGACGCCCGCGCTGCGATGGCCTGTCCGCTCGTTCGCCGGGGGCGCACTTGGGGGTGAAGGGTCCCACCGGATCCGCGCCCTCGACCACTCCCCAACCAAGGACCCAGGCCATGCAACTTCGACCTCTCTCCCTCGTCAGCTCCGCCCTCTTCTTCGCCTCCACCGCCGCGGCCCAGAGCCAGTTCACCTTCTCCATCGACTGGCAGAGCGCCTCGATGGGTTTGCCCTCGTCCAGCGGGGTCCCCATGACCGACGGCGACCTGTACCACCCCTCCACCCTGAGCGCGATGCCCGCGCCGGGCTTCGTGCCGGCCCCGACCATCAGCCTCGACCACGCCGTCGACCTCGGCCTGCCCGTCGGATGCGTCGGCCGCGGACCCGGCGTGCCCTGCGCCATCGAGGTGGACGCCTTCAGCCGCGGGACCGACCACCAGTTCGGCCCCAGCCTGCCCATCCAGCGCGGCGACCTCCTCTTCAGCGTGGACGAGTTCGCCGCTGGCCGCCCCGGCGGCCCGCTCCCGAACGTGCGCAGCGAGTTCGCCGCCGGCGACAGCTCCGCGGACGCCTTCGGCAACCTCAACACCTTGCCCCCCGGCCCCCTCCCGCCGATGCCGGGCAGGAACATCGGCATGATCGACGGGGACGGCGCGTTCTCCGCCAGCGGCTTCACGTACCCGTCCATCGGGCTCAAGGAGCCGAACCTGCCCGCCCCCGGACCGATCGACATGGGCGACAACCAGGACGCCATGGACGTCGTGGAGCCCGGCACCGCCACCACTAGCGCCGTCTACTTCAGCCTCGACGGCGGCATGTTCGACGGCCGTGAAGGCATCCCGAACTCGAACGCCGCCGCGGCGAACGGCGTCGGCGCGGCCGACATCTTCGTCCAGTCCGGCGCGGGGATGACCCTCTGGGCCGGCGCGCCGTCCCTCGGCCTCGACCTGGTCGCGCCCCTCACCGACGACATCGACGCCCTGATCCTCTGGGAGAACGGCAACGGCGTTGCCGACGTCTCATCGGGCCCCTTCGGCTGGCAGAACGGTAGGGACATGATCATCTTCTCCGTGCGCCGAGGCTCCGCCGTCATCGGTCGCCCCGACAGCCTGTTCGGCATCCCCATCGAGGAGGGCGACCTGCTCATCCCGCCGGTCGCGGGCGGCGCCTCGCCCTTCCCGGCCATCTTCATCCCGGCCGAGGCCCTCGGGCTCCTCACGGTACGCACCCACGGCGTGGCCCTCGGCGACGACCTCGACGCTGCGGACCACATCAGAGGTGACCTCTTTGACTGCGACGGCGACGGCCGCGAGGACGCCATCGCGATCGCCCTCGGCTTCGTGCCCGACACGGACCGCAACGGCGTCCCCGACGGGTGCAGCTCCGGGCCGGTGGGGACTCCCTTCTGCTTCTGCCCCATGATCGCCGCCCCCTGCGGCAACGACTCGCCCACCTCCGGCTGCATCAACGGCGCCGGCACCGGGGCCCTGCTCACAGGTAGCGGCACCTCGAGCGTCGCCCTGGACAACCTGGTCCTCACGACGAGCGGGATGCCCACCGGGTCCTTCGCCATGACGGTCATGGGAACGGGCACCACGCCGCCCGCCATCCTCGCCAACGGGCTCCGCTGCGTCGGCGGCTGGATGCACCGCTTCCCGCCCTACTCCACCGCCGGTGGCACGGCCTCCATCGGCCGCGGTACCCCCAACGTCTCCATGGGGCTGGTCGCCTACTCCTCCTCGAGCTTTGCTCCCTCCGGCCACATCACGGCGGGCTCCACCTTCCACTTCCAGACCTTCTACCGCGACCTCGGCGGGCCCTGCGGCGCCATGTTCAACCTCTCCAACGCCCTCACGGTGAACTTCACCCTCTGAGCCTAGTGGCACCCTCTGAGCTAAGCGGCTGACCTCGACGACGCGCGTCGCCCCTGATCCTCCCCGGCCAGGTGCTCCGAAGGGAGCGCCTGGCCTCTGGCCGTTCCCGCCCAGGCCCCAGGCCCCAGCCACCAGGGCCCAGGGCGCCCTGCGCCCCTCCGCGCTCCCGGTACCCCAAACGAGACCACCACGCGCACCGGCCTGCCGGGAACCCAAGAAGGACCGACCCCGTCTGTTTCCAGTTCCCGTCCGGCCGCTAGGCTCTTCTATCGGTCACCTCGCTTCGCGGCCTCGCTTCCCAACGACCTCCCCATGACTCGTCCCGTCGTCCGACGCGCCCTCACTGCCCTCCCCTCGGTCGCATGCGCCGCCCTCCTGATCGGCGCCTCGGCCGCCGCTGGCCTCCGGCACGATGACGACCCGAAGATCCTGGACCGCCGGCCGGCCTATGCCGGCTCCGGCTTTCTCAGGGGAGCCGCCTCGCCCGCGGGCCAACGGGCTGCCAGCGCCGGGGCCAGCCTCGGCTTCGAGAGCCAAGGGCTCCGCCTGGAGTCCTGGCTGACGCTGGGCGACCTGGACGGCGCCGGTACTGGCAACGACTGCTGGGGCTATGCCTCGCCCTCTGGGCGCGAGTACGCCATCGTCGGCACCTCGAGCAGCACGATCATCGTCGAGGTCTCCGACCCCTCCAACGCGGCGGTGATCGAGGTCATCCAGGGTCCGCTCAGCCTCTGGCGCGACGTCAAGGTCTACCGGGACCGCGCCTACTCGGTGAGCGAGGGCGGCGGCGGCATCCAGGTCATCGACCTGTCCGCCGTCGACGCGGGCGTCGTCACCCTCGAGAACACCATCACAGGCTCGGGGGATGAGCGAACCCACAACGTGGCCATCGACGAGGTCAGCGGCTACCTCTACCGCACCGGCGGCGGCGGCAACGGCCTCCGGATCTACAGCCTCGCTAACCCATCGTCCCCGCAATACGTCGGGTCCTGGGGCAGCCGCTATGTCCACGACGCACAGGTCGTGACCTACACCAGTGGCCCTTACGCCGGCCGGCAGCTCGCCTTCTGCTGCGCGGGTCTCGGCAACGGCTCGGGGGACACGGGGCTTTCGATCGTCGACGTGACGAACAAGAACTTCCCGTTCCGCATCGAGCAGATCGCGTACCCCAACAGACGCTACAGCCACCAGGGCTGGCTGTCTCCGGACCGCAGCCGCTTCTACCTCGGCGACGAGCTCGACGAGAACGCCGGGGTGAACACGACGGTCACCCGCGTCTTCGACGTGAGCGACCCCGGGAGCGCGTCGTTCGTCGGCGAGTTCACCAACGGTGTCTCGAGCATCAGCCACAACATGTACGAGCGCGACGGGCTGCTGTTTCAGGCGAACTACACCTCGGGCCTGCGCGTCTTCGACACGGCGAGTGACCCCGACAGCCCCGCCGAGATCGCGTCCTTCGATACCGCCCCGGACCTCACCTCGTCCTCCTTCAACGGACTCTGGAGCTGCTACGTCGGGCTCCCGAGCGGCACCGTCATCGGGAGCGACCTCGAGCGCGGGCTCTTCGTCTGGACCTTCGATCCGCTCCACGTCGACGTGGACGCCACAGGCCTGCGAGAACTCGACAGCGCCGGGACCACGGTGTCCGCCACGGTGGGCACTATCAACGGCAACTCCATCGCGACGGGCTCCGTCGAGCTGATCGTCGACGGCGGCGCTGGCCCGGTGGCCCTGCCGATGACCGCGGGCCCCACCCCGGGCTCCTTCACCGCCGAGATCCCGAGCTTCCCATGTGGCGCCGAGGTCACCTGGTACGTCAGCGCGCGCGCGCCCTCGGGAGTCCAGTCCACCTTCCCTGCAAGCGCGCCGGCACGACCTTTCGTGTCCTTCATCGGCGAGTCGGTGACCACGGGGCGATACGACGACATGCAGGCGGCCAACGGCTGGCAAGGGGACCTGCCGGGAGACACAGCGCCCCGCGGTCAGTGGACCCGCCAGCGCCCCCTCGGGACCGATGCCGAGCCGAACGGCGGCTTCCCCGTCAACGGGCGGCAGTGCTGGTTCACGGGCCAGGGGGTCGTCGCCAACAACACCGAGGCGGACGTCGACCAGGGCTTCACGACCCTGCTCTCTCCCGTGCTCGACCTCACGGGGATGGACTACCCCGTGGTCGAGTATTACCGGTGGTTCTCGAACGTCTTCGGCCAGAACGATCCCGACGACGCCTTCGAGGTGTTTATCTCCAACGACGCCGGCGTCACGTGGGTCGAGCTGGAGACCGTGGGTCCCCTGGGTCCGGGCACCAACGGCGGATGGAACCGCGCTGCGTTCCTGGTCCCCGAGTTCGTCGTGGCGACCGACCAGATCCAGCTCCGCTTCGTGGCCTCAGACACCGGCCTCCCCAACATTGTCGAGGCCGCGATTGACGAGTTCCGCGTCTACGACGTGGGCTGCAACGACCCCGTCGGCACGGCCTATTGTCAGGGAGCCCCGAACTCCACAGGGCTGGTGGGCGAGATCATCGGCGAGGGCTCGGCGTTCCTCGTGCAGAACAACCTTGAGCTGGTGGCGACCCAGCTGCCGCTCCAGCAGACCGGATTCTTCGTGGTCGCGAGCGGGCAGGCCTCAGTGCCGATGATCGGCGGCGGTCAAGGGACTCTCTGCGTCGGCGGGACGACTGGGCGCTACCTCGCCCAGGCCACCAACTCCGGAGCCACCGGCACCATCCGCCTCGTGGTAGACGCCGCGGCGATCCCCAATTCAACGGGCGCCATCGGGACCCTGGCCGGGGACACCTGGAACTTCCAGTGTTGGCACCGCGACGCCAACCCAGGGCCCACCTCGAACTTCACCGAGGGCTACTCGGTGATGTTCCGCTGACCGGCGCCCCCCCCGGTCACGCGCAGCCTTGACACCGTCCCACGAGGGTCACCTCGTGGGCTGTGGTCTCGAATCCATCTGGCGTCAGGCGTTGAATGGAGCCGGGGCACCCGGGGATATCGAAGACCCGATCACAGCTCTCACAGAGAAAGTGATGGTGGTGGGCGAGCCCTGCGAGCTCGTAGCGGGCCGCCTGGGCGGAGACCCGGACGATGACGAGCTCATCACGCTCGACCATCCCTTTGAGGTTGCGATAGACCGTCGTCAGGTTGAGTTGCGGGACCTCTGCACCCGCCACCTCCAGCACCTCGACGGGGCTAAGGGGCCCCGTGGCAGCGTTAAAAGCGGCCAGGATCGCCCGCCGCTGATCCGTCATTCGCATGGCGCGACTCTAGCACGCCACCCTCGAGTTGCAAATGCCAATGCGTTGGCATAAAGTCCCGCCCGGTGCGCGCTCGACGCTGGCCCGCTGGCCTTCGCACCCGCGATGATCTCCTCCACTTCCCGGCACCACCCGATGACCTCTCCTGCCAAGTCTTCCCGTTCCCTGCTCGCTCTCGCCGCCCTCCTCGGGGCGCAGGCATCCGCAGCTCAGGCCCCCGCCGAGCTGAACTCCGCCGAGCTGAACTCCGCCGAACAGAGCCCCGCCAAACAGAGCCCCGCTGCCGCCGCAGCTGCTCTCCCTACAGCAGACGACCAGACGGAGCCCGCCGCAGCCCAGACCGGGTCGGAGACGGCTACCCAGGAGATCGACTATCCCGGGACAGAGCTCCGGATGAACCTGAACCCGATCCCGGACCAGGCTCAAGCACCCATCGGGCTCCTCAGGAGCCCGGGGATGCCGCGCATCTACTGGGGCCAAACCACTCGCTTCACCTCGGCCTTCAACCCCGCCTTCGGCATCGCCGTCGACGGCTCCTTCAACTGGGCCGACAGCGGATCGGACGAGGACGGGTTCGCCTTCGACCTCGGAGTTGCGGAGCTCACCGGCCAGGGTGCGATCTCCCCGAACTGGTGGGGCAACTTCGCCCTTGAGACCAACGCCGAGGAGGTCGAGCTCACCGAAGCCGCGCTCTTCTACAGCGGCCTCGCGGACCGAACCAGCATCAGGGCCGGGCGCTTCTTCCTGGACTTCGGCAAGCAGATGCAGATCCACGTCCATGACCTCTCGACGCCGCAGCGCCCCGCCGTCCTGCGGGAGTATCTCGGCACGGAGGTCCCGGGCACCGGCTTCCAGTTCGATCACTGGGCTCCCGTCGGCGAGACCACTGCATTCCGCTTCTCCGCCGCGGTCTTTGGTGACCAGGAGGCGCACGGGCACGGCTTTCTCTTTGACGATCACGACGAGAGCCACGGGCCGGAGACCGAGCCCTTTGTGGACGACCGAAGAGACTTCGCGGACCTCATCTTCACGGCCAGGGCCACGGCGATGACTGATATCGGCGACGAGAGCATGCTCCAGTTTGGCGCTTCCCTCAGGGCCGTCCCGGACTTCGGGTTCGAGGGAGGAGTCAACGACACGGGCGACACCCTGAGCACTGACGGTCTGGACCAGTCGATCTACGGCCTCGACCTCACCTACGGCTGGAACAGCGACGACGGGACCCGCTCATGGACGTTCGGGGGCGAATACCTCTACGCCGACGGGGACCTCAACGCCGAGGTTGTCGACGACGCGCTCCCCTCGGCCTCGCTCGAGATCCTGAGCGGCTCCGCGCAGGGTTGGTTCGCCTTCGCCGAGCACGCCTGGAACCAGCAGAACTCGGTTGGACTCATGGTCTCCTCCCTCGAGAAGCTTGAGGAGGCGCTTCCGCGCGAGACCGAGTCCACGCTGTACTGGAGCCACTACCCCACTGAGTTCATGCGAGTCCGGGTCGCGGGCATCCACTCTGACCGGGAGGGCGCCGAGGATGGCCAGGCCCTGATGTTGCAACTCACCGGGTACATCGGCGCCCACGGCCACCCCTACAACTGGTAGAACCCGCGGCCATGATCTCCCGGCTATTCCTGCTCCTCGCGACCCTCATCGGCGTCACCTCGCTCGTCTCGGGAGCACCGGAGACGCCGTTCGAGGGAGAGGATCCGCTCAATGTGGTCACCACCATCCCTGACCTCGCAGACATCGTGCGTGAGGTCGGAGGTGACGCGGTCAAGGTTCGCTGTGTCGCGAAGGGTCGAGAGAACCTGCACAGCGTCCGCCTCCGCCCCTCACATCTCGTCATGACCGCGCGCGCCGACCTGTTCGTACAGGTCGGCCTCGCCCTGGAGCACGGCTGGGTCCCTGGGCTCCTCGAGAGCGCCCGGAACAGCAAGATCATGAGGGACGGCCCGCTCAATGTCGGCACCGGGTGGCCTGAGCTCGTGGAGGTCCCCGTGACCCTCGACCGGCGCGCTGGCGTGGACATCCACCCGCTGGGCAACCCGCACATCAACATGCACCCTGACTTTGGCTCGTACGCCGGTCGAAAGATCAGGGACAGGTTGAAGGAGATGCGCCCGGGTCAGGCGGCCAAATTCGACCAGAACCTGGCCGCCTACGAGAAGCGCATCGCCGTGCACCGCAAGCGCTGGGAGGAGGCCGCCAAGCTCCTCAAGGGGCGCAAGGTCGTCCAGTACCACAAGGAGTACAGCTACCTGTGCGGCGCCAACGGGATCCTGATGGTCGGCGCCCTCGAACCTCAGCCCGGCGTGCCACCCACCCCCGGGCACCTTGCGCGGATCACGAAGGGAATGCGGGAGCTCGGCGTCACGGTCATCCTCCACGGCCCCTGGACACCTGGGCGGGTGGCCCAAGACGCAGCCAAGCGCGCAGGCGCGAAGGCCGTGGAACTTCCGGTGATGACCCAGAGGGACGGCGGCACCTGGCTCGGTTTCATGGACCGCCTGCACGGGGATCTGCTGGCCGCCTGGGGGCTCGAGCTTGAAGAGCGTGACGAACAGGACTGAACCCCGCGCGGACGCCGTCAACGGAAGAACGGTGGCGGAGCTCTCGAACGTCACCCTCGGCTACGGCGGGAACCCAGTCCTCACCGGGGTCTCCCTGAGAATCATGGTCGGTGAGCGGATCGCCGTTCTCGGCCCGAACGGCGCGGGCAAGACGACGCTCTTGCGCGGCCTCGTCGGCCTCCTCGCGCCCCTTGCCGGGCAGGTGAAAGGTTCCTCGTCACGGTTTGGCGTCGTCCCCCAGCGGGAGCGCCTCGACCCCATCTTCCCGATCACCACGCGGGAGCTGGTTCTGCAGGGCGCCATTCGACGGCTCGGGGGCTGGAGCCGCGGCTACTCGCAGGTCGACCGCGCACGCGCGGAGGCCCTCCTGAACGAGCTCGGCCTCGAGCCCCAAACGGACCGTCCGCTGAACCACCTCTCAGGTGGCCAGCGCCAGCGAGCCCTCGTCGCCCGGGCCCTCATGTCCAACCCCCAGGTGCTCCTGCTCGATGAGCCAACAAGCGGGGTCGACCGGAAGTCCACCGAGGTCATTCTCGGTCAGGTCGATCGCGCCGCCCGCAAGGAGGGCGTCGCCTCGCTCCTTGTGACCCATGACGAGCGCGGCCTGCACGAGCGAGTCGACCGGATCTGGCGCGTGGAAGCCGGAACCGTCCGGGCAGAGGCTGGTGGTGCGCCGGCACCCAACGAGCCAATGGAGTCAGCGTGAGCCTCGCAGAAGCGTGGGAGTTCTTCCGGTGGTCGATCCTGGCCATCCTGGCCACCGGTCTCGCGGCTCCGGTCCTCGGCGCCTTCCTGCTCCTGCGCCGCACGAGCTTCCACGGCCTCGCCCTGCCCCAGTTCGCGGCCGCGGGGATCGCGGTGGGATTCCTGCTGCTGCCCTGGGTCGTGGCCCTCGGCGTCTTCGGCTCCGTCCCGGTGGAGGAAGTCGCAGGCGACTCCCACGCCGCACACAGCTACCACCTCATCTTCGCTGCGCTCGGCACCTTCATCGGCCTCGCTGCCCTCGTCGCTCCGCAAGATCGACTGGGCATGGAGAGCGCGCGCATGGCAGGGGCGTTCGCCACCGCCAGCGCCGTGACGATCCTCTGCGCCAACGCGTCCCCCTTCGGGGAGATCTTTGTGAACGGCATCCTCACGGGTGAGTCCCTCGTCGTGGGCCCGCGAGAGTTCGCCACTCTCGCAACGACCCTCGCGGTCTCGGTCGTGCTCCTGTTCCTGCTCCGGCACGACCTCATCCTGGCCAGCCTCGACCGCGAGGCTGCGATCGTTCACCGTCGACCTGTCCGCAGCCTCGAGGCCGTATTCGCCGCATTGCTCGGCGGCTCCATCGCCGTCGGGACCATGAGCGTTGGCCCGGTCATGCTGTTTGGCCTCCTCGTGCTGCCCCCGCTCGGCGCACGACGCCTCGCCACCAGCGTGCGTAGCTTCTTCGCGCTCTCCGCTGCCGTTGGCCTCGCGTCGACCGCAGCTGGCCTGTTGGCCTCCTTCTGGATCGACCTCCCGCCCGCCCCTTGCGTCGTCGCCGCGGCCGCCATCGCCACGCTCCCCGGAGCGCTCTTCCCCACCAGGGGCTGAGCCGCCTCAGGCCGGGTGGGGTTCACCCTCCTCATGCGAGGTGCCCCCTTCTAGCTCCCACAGGAACCGCGCCAGGGGCCCTCGCCTCGCCAAGCCCGATGAGTGTTCCGGGGGGGGCAGACCCGGGTAGCTTGCGGGCGACCTCTCAGCAAGAAGTGGGTGGTGGCCTCCGGTTCGGATCACGGGCGCTCAACGGCGGCGGGATTGCATGTCGCCGCGAGCGCGGGGGGGGCGTTCTTCGAGGGAAACGCGCCTCCCTCGGAGACCTTCTTTGCAGCAGCGCGTGAACGCGGCGACCCCTCGGCACCCTCCGCTGGCCGCACGACAGCCCCAGGAAGCGTGCGATTTCGGAATTCCAGTCGCGCGCAATTTCAATGCGCGTTCCAATAACGTCGGAAAACGCGGAATCCGACCGCGCCAGCGCGAGCTGCCCCCCCCAATCGCCAACCAGCCAAGAACCATGACCCTCCTCTCCACCCTTGCCCTGACCTCAGCCATCGCCGGCGGCGGCGGCTTCAGCGGCGCGCTTGAGATCAACGAGATCCGCATCGATCAGCCGAGCTCCGACAACGACGAGTACTTCGAGTTGAAGGGTGACCCGTCTCTCGACCTGACAGACGTCTACTACATCGTCATCGGCGACGGATCCGCGGGCGCCGGAGTGGTCGAGTCGATCACTGACCTGACCGGGAGCACCGTCCCCGCCAGCGGCTACTTCCTCGCCGCGGAGAGCAGCTTCGGCCTCGGCGTCACCCCCGACCTCACCACCTCGCTGGGTTTTGAGAACAGCGACAACGTCACTCACATGCTCGTTGTCGGCTTCACCGGCACCCTCCAGGACGACCTGGACCTCAACGACGATGGCTTCCTCGACATCCAGCCCTGGAGCGATGTGCTCGACGTCGTCTCGCTCGTGGAGAAGCCCTACGCTGAGGACAAGACCTACGCCATGATGTTCGGAGGCGCCAGCGTCGGGCCCGACGGGACCTTCGTCCCGGGCCACGTCTTCCAGTGCACGGCCGGCTGGCAGATCGGCGAGTTTGGCCCGGGAACCACGGACACCCCCGGCGGTCCGAACTCGCCCGTTTGCCCCGGCCCGAGGATCAATGAGATCCGCATCGATCAGCCCAGCTCCGACAACGACGAGTACTTCGAGCTCCTCACCGAGCCCGGCGCCGACCTGTCCTCCCTCAGCTACATCGTCATCGGGGACGGCTCCGGCGGCTCGGGCGTCGTCGAGTCCATCACCGACCTCTCCGGCCTCTCCACCGGTGCCTCCGGCATCTTCCTCGCCGCCGAGAGCACCTTCTCGCTCGGCGCCACCCCCGACCTCACCACCTCGCTCGGTTTTGAGAACAGTGACAATGTCACCCACCTGCTGGTGAGCGACTTCACGGGCGTTCTCCAGGAGGACCTCGACACCGATGACGACGGCATCCTGGACATCACCCCCTGGACCGAAGTCATCGACGCCGTCAGCCTCGTCGAGTCGCCCGGCAGTGGGGAACAGTATTACGCCGTCAGCCTGGGCTTCAGCGATGTCGGGCCGGACGGGACCTTTGTCCCCGGCCAAGCCATCCGCTGCAACGACGAATGGCGTTACGGCTCGTTCGTCCCGGATGCTCCGACCTTCGATACGCCCGGAGAGCAGAACCTTTCCTGCGACCCCGACATCGAGCGGTGCTACAGCACATCCGTCGATCCGACCAACCTTGGAATTCTTGCGATCGAGGGCCCGGGCTCTCTCCAGCTGAACAACACCTCGGTCTTCGCCTACGAGCTCCCCGTTGACTCCTTCGGCGTCATGATCGCTGGCTTCCCTGACATGCCCACGACGACCCCGTTCGGCTCGAATTGCGTCAATATCTCCGGGATCAGGGTGGCCTTCGGCTTCGCCAGCGGAGGCGAGCTCAGCTTCCCCATCGACCTCGAGGACGCGGTCTACGCGCCGCTGGGCACCGGCGGGAGCGGCTTCGCCGTTGGCGACGTCCTCGCCTTCCAGTACCTCTATCGCGATAACTCCGCCCCCAACGGAGCGCGCTTCTCGGACGCAGTCGCCTTCACGATCACTCCCTGACGGAGCGGTTCGGGCGCAGCCCGTTCTCGCAGCCACCTGGGGGGGGGCGCCGCAGCTCATGCTGCGGCGCCCCTCTTCCGTCACCGACGGCCGGCGCTCCGCCACGACCCCGAAGGCCGGCCATCCACCACGAAGACGGCGAGGCCGCGCCGGGGCGCCCGCTCTGGCTCGCACGCGTCCCCTGAGGAGCCGGAACCCCCGAGGAGCCGGAACCCCGGGGATGACCTGGGGTTCAGTGAGAGGGTTCTCGCGCGCCGCTTTGGCGCCGCCCCTGGGCGGCACCGTCCCGCCCTATGATCCAGGCTCCTCTCCACCCGTACCAACTCCGATACCGGCCCGTATGACCCTCTCCCACCTCCTGCTCGCCCTCGCGCCCCTACTCGCCGCCACGATCCCTGGACCCCAAGACCCAATCGGCGGCCGTGACGCTCCGAGCGCCGAGTGTGCGGGGACCCACAGCCGCACGATGGAGATCGGCGGCGCCGAACGCGGCTATCTCCTCCACGTTCCGGACGCCTACGACTCACGAGGCCGCAAGGACCCCGTCCCCCTGGTGGTGATGCTCCATGGCCGCACCAGCAACGGAAAGCAGGCCGCGAGCGCCTATTACGGGTGGACCAAGCTCTCCGACCAGGAGGGCTTCGTCGTCGCCTTCCCCACGGCGCTCGGGAAACCGACGAGCTGGAAGGCTTCGTGGGCCGGCAAGCCCACAGACGACTCGCTCTTCCTCGCAGCCCTCATTGACGAGCTCGTCGGCGAGCTCGACGTCGACCCGAACCGCGTATACATGACCGGGCACAGCAGCGGCGGCTTCATGAGCTACAGCTTCGCGGCCACCCACGGGGACAAGGTCGCCGCGATCGGCCCCGTGGCCGGTCTGTCCGTCGACCGAGGACGCCCCGCCGTCCCCGTCTCCGTGATCTCCTTCCACGGCATGGAGGACCGGGTGGTGCCCTACGGCAAGAACCGGTGGCGCGCCGCCACCGCCGTCGAGTCCGCAGAGCGCTTCGCCAAGCACGGCGGCTGCAAGGCGGTGGACCGGGAGGAGCTTCAGGGCGGCCGGGTTCACCTGGATCGATGGATCAACACGAAGAAGGGGACCGAGGTCTCGCTCTACAGCATCGAAGGCGGCGACCACGGGTGGCCTCGCGGCGGCCGGCGGTCCCTGCCCGCCACCACGCTCATTTGGGAGTTCTTCCAGGCCCATCCCCGAGAGGCTAAGAAGGCCTCCGAGCCGAGCGAGAAGACCGCGCCCACGAAGATGCCTGGCGAGTCGAGCAAGTCGCCGGAGCGCAAGGGCCTTCACCAGCTCACGGGCAACGCCGGGGAGCGATAGAGCGCGCTACGAAAGTCGAACAGCCCAGCGCTCCGCTGCCCGGCGCAACAAGTGAGTCTGGCTGGAGTTCCCTCGGCCAAACACGCTAGGGTGTGCGCGTGCTGCTGACCCTCATCATCCTGACCCGCTGACCGCGACGCTGGCCCGGAGTTTCCGGGCCCGCATGACCGCGGGGGCGCCCCCCGTGACGGCGCCCCCATGCTTCGACCCATCGCCCCTGTTCTCGCCCTCGCGCTCGCCATTGGCTGCGCTGGTCCCGCCCAGCGGGGAGGCCCCACCGCCGGGGCCGAGGCGACCTCCCCCACCGGACGCCGGCTCCAGGTCGAACTCGCCGTGACCGTCCCCCAGGTGGAGGACGGCGGGTCCCTTCACGTCTTCGTCCCGCTACCCCGTGACGCCTCTGCGCAGCGCGTGAGTGCCCTGGCCGTACACGCCCCCATCGAGGGCCGGATCGAGACCGACGCCCTCGGGAACCGCTTCTGGCACGGGGAGAGCGCCGGCCCGCGTGAGGGCTTCGAGATCGCGGTGCGCGCGACCGTCGAGCGACTCCCGCGGAACAGCGACCCGGTCGCTGGCGCTGCGCTCTCGGACGGTGACCGAGAGCGCCTCGCCCCGTGGCTCGCCTCCACGGACCGAGTGCCCCTGGGCGACGTCACCGCGGCCGAGCTCAGCCCCATCCTCGAGGAGCTCGGCCCGTCCCCCGCGGGCGCCGCCGCGCGCGCGCGTCAGATCTACGAGTGGGTCGTCGACAACGTCGAGTACAAGAAGACCGGCACCGGCTGGGGCAACGGCGACATCTTCTGGGCCTGCAGCGAGCGCTACGGCAACTGCACGGACTTCCACACGCTGCTCCTCGCCCTCGCGCGCACCGAGGGCATCCCCGGCCGGTTCGAGATGGGCTTCCCCATCCCCATGGACCGCCCCTCGGGGAGCATCGGCGGATACCACTGCTGGGTCGAGCTCTGGCTCCCCGGCGCCACCTGGATCCCCATCGACGCCTCCGAGGCCGCCAAGCACCCCGAGGACCGCGAGCTCCACTTTGGCGGCGAGGAGCCGGACCGGGTCCTGTTCACCCGCGGCCGGGACCTCCGCCTCGGGGACGACCATCAGGGCCCCGCCCTCAACTACTTCATCCACACCTTCGCTGAACTCGACGGCTCCAGACTCGACGGCGTCGAGCAGACCGTCCGCTACGAGGAGCTGCCATGAGCAAAATGTTCGTTGACGTCCGACGCTGTATCGGATGCCACGCCTGTTCGGTCGCGTGTAAGACCGAGCACAGCGTGCCCCTGGGGACGTTCCGCACCAGGGTCCGCTGGCTCCCGGAGCCCGGCGATGGGCGCATGACCTTCCTGCCCGTGTTCGCGGAGACCTGCGACCTGGGCGCCAACCGCGCGGAGCACGGACTGGAGCCGGCCTGCGTCATGTCCTGCCCGACCAAGGCCCTGGCCATCGTGGATGACGCGCCCCCCGAGTCCCGCCCCCTGGAGCGCAAGGGCGACACCCGCGACGGCGTCGTCTATCGCGGCCACGCCCGCTGGCAAGAGGACGCCATGAACGCCGGCGTCTCGCTCTCTCCCGAGGACCCCGACCCCATCTACGAGCAATGGTAAGCCTCGATCGACGCGAACTCCTGACCCTCGCCGGCGGCCTCGGCGCCGCCGCCTTCTCAGGCGGCCTGCTCTCCGGATGCCAGTCAAGCGGCGAGGGAGGAGACCTCCCCTCCCTCGGCGACGCCATGGCCACGCGCATCGACTACGGTCGAGCGAAGGCCGTGCCCACCATCTGCTTCGGCTGCACGACCCACTGCGGCGTGATCGGCTGGGTGCAGGACGGGCGCGTGCGGCAGATCGAGGGCAACCCGAAGGACCCCAACACCCAGGGCGCCATCTGCGGCAAGGCCCAGGGCGTGATCCAGGCGACCTATGACCCCCAGCGCATCGTCTATCCGCTCAAGCGGGTCGGCAAACGCGGCGAGGGCAAGTGGCGTCGGGCCACCTGGGAGGAGGCCATGACGGAGATTGGCGGCAAGCTCAAGGCCCTCCGGGACGAGGGCCGGCCCGAGGAGCTCATCTTCCACTACGGCCGCGACAAGACCAAGGGCTTCACCAGCCGCTGGACCGACGCCTTCGGGACGCCCAACCGCCTCAACCGGCGCTCCATCTGCAGCTCGAACCGCCGCGTGCCCCTGATGAGCATGTACGGCCGTGAGTTCGAGTGGGAGTCCCAGGACCTCGAGCGCACCAACTACGTGGTCAACTTCGGCGGCAACCCCATGGAGGCCTACCAGGGTGGGCTCTTCATGATCCGCCGCCTCATGGACGCCCGCGTGGACCGCGGGGCGAAGCTGGTGACCTTCGAGGTCCGCCCCTCTGCCACGGCGTCCATCAGCGACGAGTTCCACACGGTGCACCCCGCGAGCGACGGGGCCATCGCCATGGCCATGGCCCACGTCATCCTGCGCGAGGGGCTCCAGGACACCGCGTTCTGGAACACCTGGGCCAACGTGGACCTCGACACGATCCGTGAGCAGGTCAAGGACTACACCCCCGAGTGGGCCGAGGGCGTCTCTGGCGTCCCCGCGGACGACATCGCCCGCATCGCGGTGGAGTTCGCCAAGGCCGCGCCCGCCTGCTGCACCATGTCCAACCGGGGCAGCGCCAAGCATTACAACGGCGTGCAGGCCGACCGAGCCATTCGCATGCTGGACGTGCTGGTGGGGAACGTGGGCAAGCCGGGCGGCTTCTGCCTGTCGACCCTGCGCATGTGGAAGAACCGCTACGGACAGTGGGGCCTCCCGGTCATCGACCAGCCCGGCCCCAAGCCGAGCAAGCCCAAGCCCTGGCGCCCTGGCACGCGTGAGTTCGAGATACTCCCCGCGGAGGTCCAAGAGCGCGTCGCCGCGTTCCCGGAGATGTGGCAGAAGAAGTACTTCGGCGAGCTCGCGACGCCGTCCGAGTACCCCCTCTCCTGGCACTGGTACAACATGCGCGTGGGGCAGCTGGTCTACCCGTACATCCGGGAGGGACGCCAGAAGGTTGGCGCCTACATCAGCTACACCCTGGGCGCGGCCTTCGGCTACCCCGAGGCCAACGTGGCCCGCGAGGTCCTGATGGACGAGGAGCTCGTGCCCCTGCACGTGGCCATCGACATCAGCTACAGCGAGCAGGCCGCCCTGGCGGACTGGATCCTGCCCGACGCCACGGCGCTGGAGCGCTGGGACGCCCACTCCACCAACAACTACGGCCTGCGCCCCTACACCGGGATCCGCCAGCCGCTGGTGGAGCCCATGGGCGAGGCGCGCCCCGTCCAGATCATCCTTCGCGACCTCGCGCGGACGATCGGCGGCGGCATGGAGGATCACTTCGACTTCGAGGATCTCGAGGACTACTACCGCGAGTGGTATGCCGAGGTTCCGGGCGACTGGGAGACTCTCAAGCGCGAGGGCATCTGGACCGATCCGGAGCGGCCGCTGGATCACGAGCTCTATCTCCGGGAGGTCCCGGCCGACGAGTTGGTGAATCACAGCGTCGATCCGGAGACGAAGATCGTCACCGCGGACAAGGGAGCCAAGCGCGTCGCCGTAGGCATCGAGCTCGACGGCAAGATCGTGCGGGGCTTTGATACGCCCACGCGGCGGATCACCGTGCAAGAGCCTCTCTATCCGCTGGCGGCGGCCCACGTTGGGCTCCCGCTGGATGACATCAACGCCCTGGAGCTCCCCACCTGGGGCCCCGTGCCCGAGCACGTGGACCTCGCCGAGGATCGCTTTGTGCTGACGACGTTCAAGTGGAACGTCCACACCCAGGGCCGCAGCGCCGGGTGGAAGTACAGCTCGGAGATCGTGCACACCAACCCGGTGTTCATGAACCCGAAGACGGCGGTCCTTCTCGGGCTGGAGGAGGGCGACGAGGTGACCCTCACCGTGTTCCGCCCGGCCCAGCACACCTACCGCGCCGGCGAAGACGAACCCGTGGGCACCTTCACCCAGAAGGTGCGCCTCCTCGAGCGCGTCCACCCGAAGGTCGTCGCGGTCTCGCACCACATGGGGCACTGGGAACAGGGCAACGTGGCGCGTGCGGATATGGAGACGCCCTCGAAGGGCGAGGCCGGCTTCGGCACCGAGTGCGACGCCGACGTCACGGACCGCGTCTGGTGGTCCAAGAAGCGCGGCGGGTCAGGTGGTGGCCGCCACCTGAACGATGCGTTGCCCATCAACCCGACGCCCCTGGTCGGCGGCCAGAGCTGGTTCGACAACGTCGTCGCCATCGAGAAGGTATGAGAGAGCTCGCGCCGCTGTACGAGCTCCTGGCTCGGCTGCTCACCTCGGAGGTGGACGCGACGCTCCTCTCCTCGCTGAAGGCTCCGGAGGCCGGCGCGCTGTTCGAGCGCCTGGCCCCCGGGTTCCTCGCCGAGGAGCCGGACCTCGACGACCTCGCCGGGGAGTTCGCAGCCCTCTTTCTGATCCCCGGTGGCGCCCCGCCCTTCGCGAGCGCCTGGGCTCCGGAGGGCGCGCCGGAGGAGCTCCCTGAGCGCATCGCGTCCTTCATTCACAAGGCGATGGAGGTGCTCTCGGTCGAGCAGAGCGGCGCGGCCGGCCGCCTGTCCCTCGACCATGCGGGGCTCCTGTGCGCGCTGGTCGCCCGTGGCCTCGAGGGCAACGAGCACGAGCAGGATCTCGCCCGACACGTACGCGAGGAAGCCCTCGCACCCTGGGCGCCGCGGTTCGGAGAGGCGGTCGCAGCCAAGGCCTCCAGCAAGGTGTACCAGGCGGCCGGAGCCCTGCTGGTAAGCCTCCACGGAGGCCGCGCGGAAGCCGACGCCTGACGCCCCGCCGGGCCTCCCCATGGCCCCCCAGCGCCCAGCGCCTGGCCCATTGGGCCACCGGGCCACCGGGCCACCGCATTCGGCGGGTCCGCGCCCTCGCTTGAGGCCGACCTTACCCCGGGCCTGTGGCCTCGATTCGCCTCGCCGCGCATCGACACGCCCTGGACACATCGAGCATTTTACGGGACCTTGATTTTCCCGCTGTCGTCACAATGCACTGCCAGTAAAGGAGTAAGCGCCCTCGCGAAAACGGTCCCTAAGATGTCCATTGAACGGCCCAGGTGACTCGGGTATACCCCTAGGAGTTGTCGCCCTGCGCGACCGCAACCCCACCACGACTGCCGCGGACAAGCGCCCCTGCCAGGGCCGTGCCCGAAGTCAAGACCTGGCGCCGCTTCGGCTCCCACAGCCCCACCACCCGGACCACGGACCGGCGCCCAGGGGAGGATCCGGAGCGGCGCTAAGAGCGAGCCCCATGGAAGCACCGGGGAAGAGCGTCGCATTCACCAGGCGGCCTCGTCGCGGCCGGTTGGCCCGCGGCGCGCGGGCGACCACGCGCCCTCGCCAATCCCCGACCACCCCGCACTCCAAGGTGCCCGACCCCGGGTCGGGGAGGGGAGGCGGATAGGATGCGAGCATGCTCCTCGCGCTGATCGCCGTCTCGCTGCCCCTACCCCAGGCCAGCGTCGACCTCTCCTCCCTCTCCGCTCGCGCGCTCGACCCGCTCGCTCCCCTCGCGAGCGACTGGCTGCTCGACCAGACCGCTCGCCGCGCCGAGGTCTATCGCGATGAGCAGGGTCAGACCATCGTCCTCGACAACGGACTGCTCCGGCGGTCCATTCGCATGACGCCCAACGCGGCGACGGTCGGGCTGGACGATCTGATGACCGGGAGGTCGCTCCTCAGGGCGGTTCAACCCGAGGCCATGGTCACCTTGGACGGGGTCCGCCATCCCATCGGCGGGCTGACGGGGCAACCCAACCTCGCCTACCTGGACCCTGAGTGGCTCGCGGCCATGGAGGCCGCGCCTGGGGCCTGGCGCGTCACAGGCTTCGAGGTCGGAACGCCCCAGGAGCGGCTCGCCTGGGCGAGAGTTCGTCACCACGCGCCGGACGTCGCGTGGCCTCCTCCCGGCGTCTCCCTACGCCTCGACTTCAAGGGAGGGTCTGAGGACGACCGCGCGCAGCAAGGTGTGACGGTCTCCGTCCACTACGAGCTCTACGACGGCGTCCCCGTCCTCGCCAAGTGGCTCACCGTCTCGAACGCCGGGAACCGCACGGTTCGCGTCGATGACTTCACCATCGAACGGCTGGCCGTGGTCGAGCGAGACTCCATCGTTGAGTCCCGGGAGGGAGAGCCCATGGAGCCGCCGGACCTGCGGGTGGAGACCGAGTACTCCATGGGCGGGCTCTCCTACAAGAACAGCCGCCGACACGGGTACCGGTGGCTCAATGACCCCGACTACACGAGCCAGGTCAACTACCTCAAGGGCACGCCATGCCTCCTCGACGTCGGACCGGAGAACCAGGTCCTGCGTGACGTGCAGCCGGGGGAGACCTTCGAGTCCTTCCGCGCCTTCATCGGCGCCTACGACTCCGAGGATGTCACGCGGCGAGCCCTGACGGACGGGCGGATCTACCGCACCGTCGCCCCTTGGGTGACCGAGAACCCCCTCATGATGCACGTGAGGCACGCCGACCCGGAGTCGGTTCGGCTCGCCATCGACCAGTGCGCAGAGGTGGGCTTCGAGATGGTGATCCTCACCTTCGGCAGCGGGTTCAACGTGGAGGACACCTCCGACGCGAACCTTGCCCGCATGCGCGAGTACGTCGCCTATGGCGCCGCGAAGGGCGTGGAGGTCGGGACCTACTCGCTGCTCTCCTCTCGGCGCGTGACTCCCGCCGAGGACAACTGCCTCAACCCGCTGACCGGCGCGCCGGGCGGCGAGGGCATGATCCACGGGGGCACCCCCTCGCTCGCCTCCGGCTGGGGCCAACGCTACCTCCAGACGCTGCGGACCTTCTTCGTCCAGACGGGCGCCATGCTCCTCGAGCACGACGGCCCCTACCCCGGCAACCTCGACGCCGCGGCGCGCCCTCCGCTGCAGAAGGGGGTCGAGGACTCCCGGTACGTCAACTGGATGCTGTCGCGTGATCTCTACGCCGACCTCCGCGCCAGGGGCGTCTACATCAACGCACCGGACTGGTACTTCCTCGCCGGCACCAACAAGTGCGGCATGGGCTACCGCGAGGTGAACTGGTCCTTGCCCCGCGCCCAGCAGGTGATCCATACCCGCCAGAACATCTTCGACGGGACCAAGTACAAGCTCCCGAGCATGGGCTGGATGTTCGTCCCGCTCACCCAGTACCACGGGGGCGGCGCCGCGGCGACCGTCGAGCCGCTGGACGAGCACCTAGACCATTATCGCGCCATGCTCGCCAGCAACCTCGGCGCCGGCGTCCAGGCCTGCTACCGGGGGCCGCGCCTCTATGACACGCCCCGGGTCCGCGACGCGGTCAAAGCTCACGTGGACTGGTTCAAGGCCCACCGTGACATCCTGGAGAGCCCCATCGTCCACGGCGCTTCCCGCAGGGCGGACGGCCGGGATCTCGACTGGGTCCTTCACGCCAATCCCGCCCTCGCCGAAGCCGCGTTGCTCGTGCTCCACAACCCGACCGATCGCCCCATCCAGCGGTCCTTCGTCGCCGACCTGTACTTCTCCGGCCTGGAAGGCGCCGCGCTGGTCGACGGCGGCGGCGGCGACGAGCTCCCCGGGGCACGCCCCCTCGGCGAGGTCTCAGTGGACGCCAGAGGTCGGGCGACGCTCCAGGTCCAGGTCCCAGCCCACGGCATGGCATGGTTCAGCTTTCGCCGCCCGTGAAGCGCGCGGGCCAGCACCGGCCAGCCCTCGGACCAGGAGCCCGGCCCCCCGAGCACCGGTCAACCTCTCCTCCACGCGCCCCTGGTCCGGCTGCGCGGGCGCTCAGGCCGCTTCGTCGGGGGGGAGCACCCCGGAGGCCGCGGCTTGCCGCCGCCCCAAGAAGAGGCCCGCGGCGATGAGCGCCGCCCCCAACCCGTACAGGATGGGCGCCCGCCTCCAGGGTCGGGACCCCGCTCCGATCGTCGGCTCGGCGTAGTAGACCTCCGCGAAGCTCGCGTCCACGTCCAAACCCGACGCGATCCACTGCGCCTCGTTGAGCCTTAGCTCGCTCCACCAGGCCTCCGCCTCGGCGAGCTCGATGGCGAACTGAGCCTCCAGCTCCTCCACTGTGAGGCCCCTGGACTCTCCGGACTCAGGGGTCTGCAGGGAGAGCGCCATGCGAGCCTTCTCTCGATAGGCAGCCGCAGCCTCTGCGTCGCCGCAGGAATCCGCCGCTCGCAGGAGGGCGCGCGCGGCGAGCCCCTTGGCGTCCTGCTGGAAGTCCGCGAGCAGCAGGTCGCTGAGCGCCTCGTGAAGGATCGGAGAGGCGTGGTTCCCGAAGCGAATCATCCCGGCGAGCCCGATCACGGCTTCCCCGATCGCCGCCGTCTGGTCCTCGGATGCGGCAGGGTCGACCTCGAGCCGCGCGGCGAGGAAGGCCCAGAAGTTGGGCGGCGGCGGAGCGCCGAGGTGGCTCGCCGGAGCGGCACACAGGGGGAGCCTCACCTCGGACGCGTCAGCACGCTTGGTCAAGACGTACTGAACGAGCAGGAGCTGGAAGACCTCCCGCCCGAAGTGGGCCTCGGGGTTGATGTTCAGCGCCTGCTGAATGAAGCCAGCCCCGACCTCGAGGTTGCCGGCGTGCACGTGGAAGGTCCCGAGGTTCGCGAGGGTCTCGTACCGGCGAGGGTCTTGCTCGAGCAGCCCCTCCATCAGCGCGATCGCGCGCTCATCCTCGCCCAGCTTCGAGTGGGCCACCGCGAGGTCATCGACCAGCTCGGGCCCGACCTCGCCGCGCGCGATCCGAGCCGTCCGATCCGCCACGCGCCAGCGATAGTACGCATCGCTATGCCTCAGGAACTTGCCCGAGACCACCTCGAGGACGCTCGGGAAGCGCTGCCGCTCCATCAAGCGCGTGTCACGATCCCAAAGACACGCGGAGACCGCCGCCGCGTGAACCGCCCCTGCCATCAGCAGTCCACAGCAAAGTAGAACCCAGTTCCGCATGCCAGGAGCTTAACCCGGCACCCCGCCAGCGGACCCAGCGCCCCTCCGCTGGGCCGCCTCGATGCTCCCCGTCAGCCCTCCGTGGCGGGGGGGTCCCTGCGAAGAGTGGATCCCATCCCCGCCCCCACGGGCTTGAGCGGCTAGCCTCTCGCTGCAGGTTCAGCATTCCACCCCCGCCCCCCCCCAACGGAACCCATGCCCAATTGCGCTTCGCCCGAGTCCACCGTCCAGCTCTACATCGACGGCGTGAGAACCGGCAATCGAGAGGCTCTTGAGACCGCCTTCCACGCCGACGCACGTATGTTCGGCGCCCTCGCCGGCCAGCGGGTGGACGTCGCCGTATCAGAGCTGGTGGCGATGGTGGCCGCCCAACCCGCCGATGTGGACGGGACCTTCAAGGCGACGATCCGCTCGATCGAGACCCACGGTGACGTCGCGGTTGCGGTGGTGGACGAGGAGAACTTCTGGGGCGCAGTGGGCTTCACGGACATCTTCACCCTCTCTCTCATCGAGGGCTCCTGGCAGATCGTCTCCAAGACCTTCCATCACACGGGCGGACTGCCCCCCGGCGCCTGAGGGCTGCGGGTCCGCAGCCCTCATCCAGGGTCGAGGACAGGCCCACCGTCCACGGCTAGGCTGCGCCAAGGAGGGACGCCCCGCCGAGGAGTGGGCGACTCAGGCCTCCAGCTTCTTGCCCCAGCCGCTCTGGGTTGAGCGCTGAAGGACACGCCGCAGCTCGACCAACTCGGAGGTCCGCCGCCTCACGGACCGCTCCATGAGGTCCAGCTCCCCCCGCAGCCGCTCGAGGGCGGCCACCTGGCGCCGAAGACCCTTGAGGGCCTCCGCGGGGAGCTCCTCCTTGGTCTCGACGCCGTGCTTGCTCATCGCCTCCGCGAGTGCCTCGCCCGCCACCTTGAGCCACTGGTCGAAGCGGACGCGAGCATCGCCCAGCTGGGCCTGCTGGCGCTTCAACTCCGCCTCCGCAACTTCAAGCGCGCTCTCTCCAGGCGCCGGCTCGTTCCCTGGAGAGCAGTCTGCGGGGCAGAGATCATCCGGAGTGGAGCGCAGAGAGACCGCAGCCGGAGCGGGCCGGACAGCATCCACCTCCTTCAGCTTCGGTCCGTCGAGGGGGGGCGGCCCGGGGATCATCGGCTGATCACTCGAGTCGCTCGCAGTCCCGGAGCCCTCCAGGCGCTCGGGAGAAGGGCGCTGCGGCCCCACAGGGCCTGCCAGGGCAGGGGCCACCGGCTTCTCGGCCCTGTCCGCCGCCGTCCCTCTTCCCACCGGGCTCTTCTCGGGCGTCTTCTGCCCCTTGGGCCCCTCGCCGTCCTTGGGCTGCCCCAGGTCCTCTGCATTGGAGAAGTCCTGGAACCGGCTCGGGGCCCGCATGGGCTCTCGCTTGGCATCTCGCCTCCAGCGAACAAGGCGTCCGAGCAGGATCATGGCCAGCCCCGCCACCCCGATGCCGGCGATGGTGTAGACCGCGGTCCATTCCAGTGAACTCACCGCGAGCCTCCATGGGAACGAGGGGTCCGCGGGAGGACCTGGTGCCCGGATCGTGTCCCTCGGCGAAGAGCGCTACCGGCGCTGGGCGCGAGGTCGTGAAGAAGGCCTTTGGCTTCGGGAACTTGTCGCGCAGCCCATGGCTGACGAGGGAAGACGGTGGGCAGAGAGCACCAGAAAGTGAGTTTCACGAGTCGACAAGTACGAGAGGAGTCGCGAGTACGGGCAGGCACGTCTCCGGCGTCCTCATCTATCGAGCACCGCACCTGGGCAACCTGACTGGGGACGTGCCGATTCCTTCCTAGGAAATTCCCTCAACCAGCCCTATGTAAGTTCTGCCCCGAGTGCGATGAAGGGCAGCTTCGACACGACCGAGTCTCACAATGGGCGAGACAGCCTCGCGCTCCCTTCGAAGGGACGCGTCACTCCACCCGCTTCTTCGCGAGAGGCAACGCTTCATCGACGCGTCCCCGGACCGGGCCTGCCGGGGGCGGCGACGCCGTCGCTGTGCGGCTGCTCAAGCGGCAACTCGCCCAGGGCCGCCACCCGTGGGCCCCAAGGCGGCGAGTCCACCGGGCCGCCGAGCTCCCCTCGACCCCTCGGCCGCGCCACGAGATCTCGGCCGCGAGATCACATCAACGCCGCTGGAGGCTAGGACCGCACCGGCGCCGCCACCCGAAGCGGAGGACGCGGGGCGGAGGACGCGGGCGGCGGGCTGCTCGCGGCTGCCGATGAAGAGGACCCGTGCAGGGGGCCATTCAAGGAGGACCGTGAGAGCCAGTCCATCGTTGGGCGGCGCGAGCAAGCCTTCCCTCAATGACGAACCGGTCTTCCGTTGTTAGCGAACCAGCGCCAGGTCAGAGCGTGAGCGACAGGAGGGTTCCGCTCATGGCCAGCATGAGCGCAGCGGGCAGCGACTTGATCGGCGGGTCGTTCACCTTGACGTGCATCGCAAGCGCCCCGAGCATCAGCAGCACGAGGACCGAGGCCGCGGGTATGAGCAGCTCGGGAAGCCAGATCCCGGCGATCAGCCCGACCGCGCAGCCGATCTTGAGCCCGCCGACCAGGAAGAAGAACCATGTCGGCAGCCCGTAAGCGGTGAACTCCTGGCGGAGAGACGTGGAGTCCCCCCCCCGGTATCCCGTGGCGCTCCCGGCACGAAGCAGCCAGACGTTCAGGAGGCCGAGTCCGAGGACGACTTGAAGCACGAGGGGGAGGTTCAGATCAGGCATGACGGATGAGGGATGTTGGTGTGCGGAGTGAACGGTCAGGGTGTCGGGATCACCGGCGGCCCGTGGCGACGAGGGCTTTGAGCGCGGTGAAGTCAGCGAGGGCGATGAGGTTGAGGGCGACCATGATCAGCGCGGGGACCACCCCGGGCGGAAACATCGTCAGGTTGAAGGCCGCGATCCCGAGGGTGATCGGCAGCTGAACGAGCGCGCCAAGGAAGCGCCAGCGCGGGACGAGCAGCATGACACCCGTGACAAGGTGCCCAAGAACGACCCACACAAAAAGGCCCCCGTCCCGCATCAGCCGCCACATCTCGACGCCGAGGTCGTCGCCGCCCACGGGCGGCTCGATGACCTGCAGCACGTGGTTGGCCGCCGACCCCAGGAGAGGGATCGAGAGACCCGTGCAGGCCAGGGCTCGTACCCGGCTCATGTGCCGACCACCAGGGACGATGAGTCCTGTGCACCGCTTCGGCGCGGCATCGTGAGGGGGTCGCGCGTCAAGGCTGAAGGAGCCCCCCGGCCGCGCGGTAGGCGAGGAATCCGTTCCCAACCATCAACAGGAGCGCAGGGCTCATCTGCAAGAAGGAGTCCCGGACACGGATCCGAGCGAGCAGCGCGAAGAACATCAGCAGCGCGAGGCCCCCGGCAGCGAACGGTAAGAGCGCGGGAAGCTGGTAGCTCACCACGAGCCCGAGCCCCCCGAGGATCTCCAGCGACCCCGTCAACACACGAAACCTGGCGACGCCGAAGCGCTCGAACTCGGAGGCCATCGCCGTGGGGTGCAGGCACATCCCCCCGTAGCCGAGGAAGACGATCGCGGACACGACCCAGCAGGCTTTGAGGAGGAGATCCATCACGGACTGTGGCATTCGGACGCGAGCGGCCGCTGGATCCGCCTCGACGGGGGATCCGCGACAAATCTCCAAGCCCGAGGCCCGGTCGGCGCGGCCCAAGGCCTCCAAGGCCAGCAGGACTCAGGCCCCCCCCTACCCGGTCTCGCCACAAGGTCTCGTCAGCTCCCTCCGGCTCCCCTGGCATCCCCGTCCCCTTTCCTCCCGTTGGCTCCCGCAATCCCCGTGGCACCCCCAGCCGGCCCTCGTGCCTCACGCCGCCCACTCAAGCTGCGCCTGCCCCCTCAAGCAGCGCAGCGTCATCGCCCCCGGATCGCGGCCGCAGGGGCGAGCGCCACCCGGGCGTTCCACTCCGGTAGAGTGTTCGGCCCCATGTCGCCTGAACCGTCCCCCGAGCCCCACGCAGACGCCCAGGCTGACCTCACAGCCAGGCGCGCCGACGACGACGCCGAGCGCGCCCGCCGCGCGGCTCAGAGCGCCGTCGCGGACCCGGCAGCGGTTCTTGCCCACGTGGAATGGCTCGAGACGCTCGCTGCGTCGGAGGAGTGCCTCTTCGACGTAGACGAGGAGACCCTCCTCCGTCTGCGCCAGGCCGCGGGCCGGATCGCCCTCCCCGATCGCCTCACCCGCCGCCGGCTCTCCAAGGCCCGCCGTGGTCAGGACCGGCGCAAGGTACGAGAGCAGGACGACCGCGCCCTCGAGGCCACCAGCAACCGGGCCCTGAAGCGGGCCCTCGCCTTTCCGACGGCGCCGAAGGAGCTGACGATCACCGATGAGCAGCGTGCGCTGCTGGAGCATCAGGCCCGCGAGCGCCCGAAGGAGGATCGGAAGCAGCTGAATGAGCCCCGCAGCTGCTACGTCTGCAAGGAGCCGTACACCGAGTTGCACCACCACTACGACTCCATGTGCGGCAGCTGCGCCGACATCAACTGGCTGAAGCGTACGGCCACCGCCGACCTGCGCGGGCGCGTCGCCCTCGTCACCGGCTCTCGGGTCAAGATCGGGTACGAGATCGTCCTGTTCCTGCTGCGCGCCGGCGCGCGGGTGATCGCCACCACCCGCTTCGCCTGCGACGCAGCCCGACGGTACGAGTCGGAGCCGGACTTCACCGACTGGCAGCACCGACTCGACCTGCGCGCCCTCGACCTGCGCCACACGCCCACCGTGGAGGGCTTCTGCGCCGAGCTCCTCGAGTCCGAGGAGCGGCTGGACTTCCTCATCCACAACGCCTGCCAGACCGTCCGACGCCCGCCCGATTACTACCGGGACATGGCCGCGCGCGAGAACCCCACCGAGCTCCCGGAGCGGCTGCAGGCACTCCTTGGAGCGCCCACCGCCGAGCGCGCCCTCGCGGTCCACAGGACGCCGAACAACGTCGCGCAGCTCAGCCAGATGGACCTCCTGGGCGAGGGCGACCAGGGGCACCTCTTCCCCGAAGGCCTCACCGATGGCGAGGGACAGCAGCTCGACCTACGCCCCTCGAATTCGTGGCGCATGCAGCTCGACGAGGTACCGACGGTGGAGATGCTCGAGGTCCAGCTGGTGAACTCGATCGCGCCCTTCGTGCTGAACAGCCGCCTGAAGCCCCTGATGCTCGCGGTGGAGACCCACGACAAGCACATCGTCAACGTGTCCGCCATGGAGGGCCAATTCAACCGCGCCCTCAAGACCACGCGCCATCCTCACACGAACATGGCCAAGGCCGCGCTCAACATGATGACGCGCACCTCCGCCGCGGACTACGTGAAGGATGGCATCCACATGAACAGCGTGGACACCGGCTGGGTCACCGACGAGGACCAGCTGGAGAGGGCCACCGAGAAGGAGGTGGCCCAGCGCTTTGCCCCGCCCCTGGATTCGGTGGACGGCGCCGCCCGCTGCGTCGATCCGATCTTCGTGGGCTTCAACACCGGGCAGCACTGCTGGGGCCAATTCCTGAAGGACTACGGTCCCACCGACTGGTAAGCCTGAAGACCCGCTCGCCCCGCGGCCCCTCGACCAGGACCTGGGAACACCAGGTGGATGAGCGCGGTGGCCTGCAGGAGCGACCCTGGCGGCGCGTCAGGGCGGCCATGATCGCACCCATGGGCCGGAGCGTTTACGCTCGCCTCATGCGCTCCACCCTCCTCCTCGCTGCTGCGTTCTTCACCCACGGCCTCGCTCCAGCCCAGAGTGACCTCACCGTGGCGGGCCTCGGGAGAGACCTGCCGCTCAAGGTCACCACCAGCGCGACGGAGCGGGTGCTCCTGGTGGACCTCATCCTCGACGAGGAGTGGCACGCCTACGCCCGGGACGTCGGCGGCGGCCGCCCCGTGGAGCTCGGCGTCGACGCCGGCTGTGACTTCGCGGCGGCCGGCCCGACTGTGCTGCCCGAGACAGTAGGCGCCCGACTGGAAGGCACCGTTCGCCTGCGTCTCCCACTGGAGCGCACCGGCGAGGGTGACGAGCTGCGAGCCACCCTGTCGATCCAGGTGTGCGACGCGCTGGAGTGCCTCGTCCCCATGACGCTCACCCTGAGCGGTGAGGTGAAGCCCCTGGGCGTCCTGCTCGTGGTCGCCGAGCCCGGCGCTCGAACCGAGCGCATCGCCGGCTGGCTCGACGGGCGAGGCTTCGCGGTTGACGTGGCGACCTACGCTGACGTGACCCTCGCAGCCTGCGACGCACACGACGTCGTGCTCGCGGACTCCAACGTCTTCCAGGCCCATGGCGTGGACCGCAAGACGATCCAGCGCTTCCCCCGTACCGCGACCCCCGTCGTGGCGGTGGGCTTCATCGGCACGGAGCTCGTCGAGGCCCACGGGGTGGCGATGACCAGCGGGTACATATGAATCTGCATGAACCACCAGGGCCACGGGGTGGCCCTCGACCATGCGATCTTCAAGACACCCAACGCGGTCTCGTTCCCCGTCTCGGAGACGAAGGAGCGCGGACCGAACCAGGAAGGTCACACCTCGCCCCTCTATCCCGACGGCATGACGGCCACCTACGGGGTGGTGGACTTCGAGGTCGACCAGCCGGACGGCTGGAACCCGAC